>JAFWDQ010000020.1 GCA_017516065.1 Oscillospiraceae bacterium | reverse complement strand
ATTCTGATCGAAGCCCAGCGTCTCGCCGCTCACAACGCCTTCCGCGTCCGCTGCGCTCAGCTCCAGCTTCTGCTCGCTCCCGTTGTAGGTGACGGTCTTCTCTCCGGTCAGCGTGATCTTCGCCTTGCTGATCGTTACCGTGCCGCTGCCCGTCACCGTCACGTAGTTCGGGTTCTCCGCCTTCACATACACCGTCGCCGGGGTTTCAGGCACGTCCGTATACGTCGGGGCAGTCGTGCTCCACGTTGTGCCGTCCTCGCTGTAAGAGACCGTCGTGCCCTCCGTCACGCTCGGCGTCGCCGTCACCGTGTGAGGCTGGCCGTCGTACGTGCCGGTGTAGTCATTCACCGCCAGCGTCATTGTTGCCGGCGTCACTTTCAGTGTGCCGAATACAGGCTCCGCGATCTCATAGTTCGCGGCCTTCGTGCCCTCCTTCAGCGTGTACGTGAACGTATTTTCACTGCTGCCCACGTTCGTCTGACTGCCCGTGATCTCATACGCCGCGCCTTCGCCGGTGATGAACCCGTCGCCGCCGACCGTCACGTCGCTCTGTGCGTTCTTCGTCAGAGGCGTGCCGTCGTATACCTTCTCGCCCCCCGCACTCGTCAGTGTGACGCCGCGCTTCGTTACCGTCAGCGTCCCCTCGTCCGTTGCATCGTTATAGTTCGGATTCGTCGCCTTGACCTTGTATTTCAAAGTGCCGAAATCCGTGATGCTCGGAACCGTTTCATGCCATGTAGCACCGTCGTCCAGGCTGTACTGGAGCGTCGTGCCCGCCGTCACGCTCGGCGTCCCGCCGCCGTTATGCGCCGCGCCGTCGTACTTGTCTTCATAGTCAACAGCTTCGACTGTCATCGCCGCAGGCTCGATCGTAAGCTTTACGGGGTCCCCGGCGCTCCAGGTGATGTCAAAGTTGCCCTCTGCGTCAGTATAGCTGCACTTACCCGTGTCGATCGCCGCTGTGTAGTCGCCCACATTGGTGCCCGACACCGTTGTTGTGCCGCTGTAGCTGAACTTCCCGGCCTCAAAGAGCCCGGATTCAGAGCTGGCCGTCACGGTGCCCGCATATGTCTGCTCGGAGCCGCTGTAAACCAAAGACGTGCTGCTGCCGTTCACCGCGATCGTGATCGCCAGCGGGTCGATCTTCAGATTAGCGTTGCTGTAAGTGACGTTGTAGTTGTCATCTATCGTCTTCTGCGTCGTGTGGTTGAACGTCACGGCGGCAGCGCTGGGGACGATCTCGCCGGCGTAGGTGCCCGCATTTGTCCTGGCACCCGCCAGCGTGATGCTGCTCAGAGCATCGCCGCCCACAAGGCCCTCAACACTCACGTAGCTGTCGAAGCCCTCGGTGTATGTGCCCGCCGGGCCCTGCTCCGAGCCGTTGTAGGTGTAGGTCTGAGGCTTTGCCGTGATCGTCAGGTCGGCCTTCTCGATCGTCAGGCTGCCGTCGACTATGTCGAGGGTGAGGTCGAGGTTGCGGTTGGCAAAGTCCGTCAGCTGGACATCGGCAGCAGTGATACCCATCGGGTAGGTGCCCGCGTCAGTTCCCTTGGCCTCAGCGTTGCCGACCCACTCGTACACCTGGCCGTGCGTGAACGTCGCCTCGGTGGGGTTCGTGAAGGAGAACGACTTGCCGGTTACGGACTGTTCAGCGCCGTTGTAGGTAACGGTGCTGGTGGAGCCTTTGACGTGCAGGGTCACGGGGGCCTTCGTGATCTTGTAGGTCAGGGGCGCCGTGGAACCTTCGTAGTTCCCAATACCGGTGACGGTGATCGTCACTTCACCGGCGTTCGTGCAGTCATCGGACCAGGACAGCGTGTAGTCGGTACCTTTGACCAGCGCCACGCCGGAGGCGGCGTCGGTCACGCTCGCAGGTTCTTGCTTCTGCTCGCTGCCGCTGAACACCACGTCCGCAGGCGCGGTGGCGGCCAGCGTCGCCGGATTGATCGTGAACGTGCCGGTCTCATAGCTCACACTGTAGTTGCCCTGGGTCTCGGCGCCGGAGGGCGTGATGGTATACATGCCGACGCTTTCGCCCGCAACTCTGCTTACGCTGTATTCGATCGTATCACTGCCTACCAGGCCGTTCACCGTTGCCGTCAGGGTGGGATCATTCTCGCCGTAGGTCTTGCTCAGGTCATCCGCTGTCACCGTCACGGCCTTCGGCGTGATAGCAAAGTTGCCCGGCGTCACGGTCACGGTGTAATTGTCATTCGGCGTATAGCTCGCCGTCAGCACGCCTTCATACGTGCCCACGTTGTTCACTTCGGCGTTTGTGCGGCTGAACGTGATCTCGCCCAGGTCGCCCGCGTTCGCAAGGCCCGTTACCGTGCCGCTGAACGTCGGGTCCGCTTCGCCGTACGTCTTGCTGGCGTTATTCACGACGATTGCTGCGGCCTGCTTATTGATTACAAGGTCAGCGTTGCTGTAAGTGACGTTGTAGTTGTCATCTATCGTCTTCTGCGTCTGGTGGTTGAACGTCACGGCGGCAGCGCTCGGCACGATCTCGCCGACGTAGGTGCCCGCATTTGTCTGCTTGCCCGCCAGCGTGATGCTGCTCAGGCTGTCGCCGCCCACAAGGCCCTCAACACTCACGTAGCTGTCGAAGCCCGTCGTGTATGTGCCCGCCGGGCCCTGCTCGGAGCCGTTGTAGGTGTAGGTCTGAGGCTTCGCCGTGATCGTCAGGTCGGCCTTCTCGATCGTCAGGCTGCCGTCGACCACGACGAATGAGATATCGTAGTTGGTCGCGCTGGCGCTGGCCCGGATGCAGCTCGCGTCAAGGCCCATCGGGTAAGTGCCCGCGTCAGTTCCTCTGGCTTTGGGCATCTCTTCGGCCAGCTCATAGATGTCGTGCGTGGAGGTGTGGCTCGGATCGTCAATGTTGACAGTATAGGTGCCGAAGGTCTGTTCCCCGCCATTATAGGTGACGGTCTCAGTGTTGCCGGTCAGGGTAACAGTCACGGGCGCCTTGGTCACCGTCAGGGTACCGAGGGTCACGTTCTCCTCCGGGATCGTATAGTTGTCCTCCTTGGTGGTGGTGCCCCAGGTGATCGTATAGCCGTTCGGGCTGCTGCCCACGTCAGTCTGACTGCCGGTGGCGGTGACGGTGGCGGTCTCGCCGTTCTGGAGACCTTCGATGGTCGCCGTGGCGTTGGTCAGGGGGGTGCCGTCAAAGGTCTTGCTGCCGCCGCCGGTGGTGATCGTCAGCGGCGCGGGCTCGATGGTCAGGGTGCCGAATTCAGTGGTGACACTGGTGGGGTTATAGTAGCTATCGTTATCAATATCCCAGTCGAAGGTGTTGTTCTCCTCATCGGTATCCGCCACGTCTGTCACAGTGGCGTCCGCGTCGGGCCAGATCGTCACCACGTCGCCGGTGCTCAGGGTGGCGGTGCCGCTCGTCGCGCCCTCCGGGATGGTGACCGTGTAGGTCTCGCTGCCGAAGGTGACCGTATACGCATGCTTCGCATGGGCCTGGCCGTCATACGTCCAGGTCCCGTCCTCAGATGCCACGCTCAGCGGCTGGGTATTCTCCGTCACCGTCAGGGTGCCGAGATTTTCCGTCGTGACCGCATAGTTGCCCTGCTTGGCGGTGCCCCATGCGATGCTGTATGTATTGTCGCTGCTGCCGACCTCCGTCTGGCTGCCGGTGGCGGTGGCGGTGGCGGTCTCGCCGCTGACGAGGCCGGTGACGGTCGCCGTGCCGTTGGTCAGCGGCTGGCCGTCGTACTCCTTGGTGCCGCCGCCGGTGGTCACCGTCAGCGGCGCCTGGCTGATGGTCAGGGTGATGGTCTCCGTCTGGGACTCGGAGTCGGGATCGACGATATAGTGTTCATCGCCGGAGCTCAGGGTGACCGTCACGGAGCCGTTGTAGGTGCCCGCGTCGGTGCCTGTGGCCGCTGTGACCGTCTCCGCGGCGGTGATGGCGGGATAGGCCGCGTGAAGCGCCGCCGCCGTGGCAAATTCATCCGTGCCCACGTGATAGGAAACCGTGTAGCTGCTGTTCGTGTGGGACTGTCCGTCGTAGGTCACAGGGTCGGCGGCGGTGACGGTGACGGTGGCGGTGACCGCCACTTCCCACTGAGCGTACAGGATATTGTCGGTGCCGTTGTCCGTCCGGGTCAGCAGGTCCGCGGAGATCTGCGCACCCGCTTCAATGGCAAGGCCGGTGCCGTCGGCCTTGGTGTTCCAGCCGGTGAAGGTCCAGCCCGGACGGTTGAAGGTGCTGGCGGGACGGGCTGTCATGGTCTCGTTCACCTTGAGGGTATCGGTAATATCCGCCGCACCGCCCTCATAGTTGGCCTTGTAGGTGATGGTGGTGGTCTTCTCCGGCTCCACCTCAGACGGGACGCCGTACACCGCCTTCAGCTGCACGGTGTAGTCGCATCTGTAGGCGGGGTCCGAAGGCTGCAGACCGGGGGTCTGCACGTCCGCCCTGGCGTATGCCGCGCTGACGGCGAAGGCGGCGCCGGCGGGCACGCGGATATCCGTGTCCACGAACGCGCTTCCGTCCCATCTCTGGACGACCCAGTACAGGAAGGCCGTGCCTTCCGGGCTGCCCGCGGGAACGGCGGGGGCCGGAGCGGCAAAGACCCTGCCCTGGTCGGCGTACAGGCCGGCGGCGGGAACGACGGCGCCCCCGTTATTGGGATCGTACTGGACGAAGATGCCTTCCGCGCCGTCCAGCTTGACGCTCCACTTGGCGTACAGGTCCAGCTTCGCGGTGATCCAGAAGCGGTCGCCGCCGTTGTAGCCGGTGAGATCGGAGTTCCACGGTCCATCATGTCCTGTACTTGGGTCGGCCGAAACACTTCCCCACTTGTCCATCTTATCGGTCAAGTCGGTGTTCTTGTCATAGTGTGCGATGATATTGTCGTCGTTGGCGACGAAGGTATCGCCGTTGAAGGGCTCGGTGAAATCCGGGTCCGTGTACCAGCCCACGAAGTTATAGCCGCTTCTCGTGCCGGTGGGGGTGCTGACCTTGTCGCCGCTGCTGACACGGAAGTTCATACCCTGACTTGTGGAGCCCCAGTTCAGCGTGGGATCCGTGCCGGCGTTGGGGTGCAGGAACACACGGTACTGGGTCTGGATCCACTTGGCAAAGAGGGTGACGCCGCCCTCCGGCATGGCGCCGAAGGTGTAGGGCTGGGTGCAGGCGCTGTCCACGTACCAGCCGGCAAAGGTATAGCCCTCGTCGATCTTGTCGGGAACGAAGTAGTTGGCGCCGCCGGGGCCGTAGGAGGAGATATCCGCGCCGTAGCTGATCCCCTCCGCGCCTCCGAGATCGGTGGAGGGCGCGGTGGTCTGCAGGTTGTCGTTGCCGTCGTAGTAGGAGCCGTTGAGGAAGGTGATGGAATAGTTCAGACGATTATAGTAGATGCGAAGCGTGGTGCCCCCATAACCCACTCCTGTCGCATAGTATCCGTTGCTGTCCTTCTCTCCAAGCTGAACCGTGTTTCCGTTAAGCGTATAATGATCCGCCTTAAATCCAGCGTACTTATCAGATATGCTGAAGGAGACATTGTTACTGTTGGTGGAAACATCATTTGCCAGTTCATAACCTGTCCCGTCCGCTGACTGCTTATAAAACTCTACTTTCGAATTGCCGGTTACTGCCGTTCTCCCATAGAAGTCCTCAGAATTAGCTCCGTTGGGGATGATGAACGCATCCAGGAAGGTGGTACGCCCTCCTGAAGCGGTGCCGCCGGAATATGTATCATACCAGTCGTACTCCTTGGGCCAGGTATAGCCGTTTGCCTCCAGGGTGGAGCCGTACAGGCCTGTCATGGTCTGAGCAATTTTCCAGCTATTGCTCTGGGTGCTGCTGCGGGTATAGCGGGTGCCGGTATAAGGTGTTCCATCCTGTGTAGTGATCGTAATGCTCGGCGATAACTGTACCATTGCACCATTGACAAAACCATAATTAGTATAGTTAGCGCCATACGGTGTGTTCTGGCGATAATATCTGGTGCCATTATAACGGCTGCCATTATAGTACCAATTGCCGCCGGTTCTCGAAAGCTGAACCACAGCACCATCTACGACACCATATTGCGGGGTAGAAGTACCAGCTGTACTTCGATAGTAATACTCCCCGGTGTAAGGCGTTTGGTCGGTTCCGTAAACGTACGGTGCACCAGTGGTGATAGTAAGCCGCACATACTCGCCGTCAACCAAACCGTACAGAGTACCGGTGGTCGAAGTGGTGGGGGAATACGTATACCCATACGTATACGTATAGAAGTTGAACGTGATCTCGTTGCGGTCCCAGTACACGTTGACCACGGTGTTGCCCTCAGTGGTGACGGTCTTGGAGGCCTGGTCGGTGCCGGCATAGTGGAAGCCGGTCTCACCGTTATAGGTGCCGCCGGTCACGCGGCCGGTGTTGGCATTCACGGCGTTGGGCACGGTGCCCACGGCGGCGTTGGCGACGGGGACCGCCTCGACGAAGTCATAGGCCTTGTTCCCCTGATCGTCAACGCCCGCCACGCTCTGCTTCCAGACGATGACGGTATAGCCGGCGGTGGTGTTGGGGATCCACCGGGCGTAGACGGTGACGGAGGCCTCCTGGAGGTCGTCCAGGGTCGCGGTGAAGTCGTACTGCTCCTCGGAGCTGTTCAGGTCGTCCGCGATGGCCTTGGTGGCATACCAGCCGCCGAAGGTGTAGCCGGAGCGGCGCATGTCGGAATCGTTCGGTCTGGTGGGCGTCTGGCCGGCCTCCAGGAACTGGGGGGCGTTGTAGGTGGCGCCCTTGCCGTTCTCGTCAAAGACGAGCCAGTGGCCCTCGGGGGCGCTGACGGAGAGGGTCACGTCGCCCTTGAGCGTGATAACCGTGCCGTTGGGATAGACGCCGTCCGCCGGGGGGGCGCTGGTGATATTGCCGCCGCCGTCGGCGACGATCCAGCCCTTGAAGTTCTGCGCCTGCGTCGGCGGGGTATAGGACATGCTCACGGTGTAATCGGCCTGGGTGGCGCCCGGGACGTACAGGGCCTCCCCGGTGCCGAGGACGGTCCCACGCTCATCCAGGTAGGTGACGGTGTGGGACTGGAAGCGGGCGGCGTAGTAGTTCACCGTCGTTCCGTCGGCGACCCCGGCGTTCAGAGCCGCCTGGGCGGCGGCGCGGACCTGATCGATGGTCAGGCGGGTGGAGGCGGTGGTGTAGGGATTGTCCGTGGTCCAGCCCCGGAACAGGGTGCCGTCGTTCATCCGGCCCACGCTGGGGTCGATGATGAGACGCGTGATGGGGTCGGATTCCAGGGGAATGTCGTTCTTCTTGATGGCTACGCTGGTAAGCAGCTCCGTACCGACGTAGAAATTGAGGGTGAGACGGGCGTCGTCGCCGGTTTCCACGATGACATAGATGGAGAAGGCGTCGGACTGGAAGACGATCTCGTTGGGCGCGGTGTCCTTCTCCTGCTCCATGATCTCCGCTCTGTATTCCTTCTCGCTCTCCGGGGTGTCCTTGGTGGAAGGTTCGCCCCGGACTTCCTCGGTCACGTCCTCCACGTGGACCAGCACGGGCTCCTCGATCCGGGCAATCTCATGAGAGCGCATGGTCACCTGGATGGGCTGCAGAGGCTCGATCTCGTTGCCGTCGGCATCGTAGAAGGTGATGTCCACGGCGGTGAAGGAGAAGGCGTCGGTCTCCACGGCCTCCTCCACGGCGGCGCGGACGTTGTCCAGGACCGCCTGCTCACGGATGGGGGTGCACTCCATGGCGGTGCCGGCGGGGAAGGTGTCCTTCTCCGCCTCCACGTATACGGTGAGGGTCTCCGTCTCCATGACGAAGTGCTGGGCCGGCCAGGCCTCGGCAACTGGAACGGGTTCCGGAACGGCGATTTCCTCCTCCGCGTCGGCAGGCTCCGGAATGTCCTCCGCATCCTCCGCCTCTTCGGCGGACGCAGCATCGTCGGCATCGCCGTTCTTCAGGTTTTCGACGCTTTTGCCGTCCTTCCTGTCCGCATCCTTCTGGGCGGACGCCTCGCTCCGGGCCTCGAGGTCCGGAGGCGCGGTCTGCTCGGGCACGGCAGGCACGACCTCGGCCGCCGGCTCGTCGACCGGCTGCTCGTCGGCGCTCTCCGCGTCGGCATCCGCGGGCTCGGCACTTTCGGCGTCGTCGTCCGCGGGCTGTTCCGGGGCGGCGGGCGCGTCGGCGTCCTCCCCGCCCTCTGCGGCGGCCGTCGACGCGGGCTGCTCCGGGGCAGACTCCGCGTCGGTCTCATCGGCATCGGAGGCAGACTTCGCAGGCGTCTGATCGTCAGGCGCACCGGTGTCCGCCCCGGCAGCGGGTGCCGTGTCCGCACTCTCGGCGCCCGGGGCATCGGAGTCCGCAGCGCCGCCCGATGAATCGGAGCTCACGGTGTCGGAGCCCGACGAGTCATTGCCCGATGCGTCAGCGCCCGACGCATCGGAGCCAGCGGCGTCGCTGACTGTCGCCGGCGAAGCCTCCTCCGCAAGGGCAAAGCCGCCTGCGGGGATCAGGGTCCCGATCAGGACCAGTGCCAGCAGAAAACTCAGAATACGTTTTTTCATTAGGATACACCACCATTTTTTGTCCCGTGTTCCGGTTGATTGCCGCCATTTTCCGGCATTGTTCGTACTGTGTTGTTATTTTAACAATTTATATAATTTACCATTTTGTATTATGCAAAAAAATCGCGCTGTTGTCAAGCTAAAACGTCCCGCAAGATTTAGATTTTTTCTGATTTTTCAGCACAGAAAGCAGCACGCTAAAGCAGCGACATACGAAATCTCTCCTCTTCCTGTTGTGAATTATATTCGTAATTACGCGTTTTTATCCGTCGTTTATCCATACCCCCGCACCGCCGCGCGCCCCGCTGTGTGCAGCCGCCCGGTATACAGCCGAAAAAAACGGCGTGATACTCCGGAAAATCCGTCCTGAGGGACGTCTCGATTTAAAAAAACCGTGGTTTCAACAAATGCATACTGTTTTCGTCTTTCCGGCGCAGCTGCACCGGCGGGGCTGAAATGCCGGGCGTAGAAAGTCGGATCTGTCGGCCAAAAATCAGGCAAAAAAAAGAACGCACCCTCCGGTGCGTTCCCGCCGGCTCCGTCTCCCAGCTGCGGTCTCCGCAGCTGCTCTCCCTTCCCCGGGATCCTGCGGCAAAACGAAGCCCCGCCGGTCGGCGGGGCTTCGTTTTTTCAGTTTTTCTCCTTCCGGAGGTCGGGGTTACGGCTGCTCGTATCTCGCGACGTCGTAGACGCGGTCGCACGCGTTTCTGGACCAATTCTCATTGGGACGCGTGCCGGTGTACTCATGGTCGTTGACCGCCTCGATGATCTCGTAGTAGTACCACGCGCCCTGGACGTTGTCCGGGAAGTTAGTGAAGTCGCCCAGCTGGCTCTCCTCATTCACGCCGCGGTTCAGAATACGGTTGATCAGGGTCATGACCTCGGCCCTGGTGATGGGCTGGTCCGGACGGAAGGTGCCGTCGGGATAACCCTCCAGCCAGCCGTAGGAGGCCGCCGTAGCTATATACCGGTAGGCCCAGTGGCTGCTGTCCACGTCGGTGAAGGAGGCAGACGCGTCGTTGGTGCCGAAGAAGCGGACCAGGATGGCCGAGAACTCGGCACGGGTGATGCTCCGGTCGCCGCCGAAGGTCCCGTCGGGATAACCGAGGACGTAGTTGCCTTTCTCCATGGAGGAGACTGCCTTGTTGTACCACAGATCGACGGTCACGTCGCTGAAGCTGTTGGATGCGGTAAGGATCTCGTCTCTGCGGGAATCCGTCAGCAGACGATAGATGACCGTCGCGGATTCCGCGCGGGTAATGCTGCCGTTGGGGCGCACGGTGCCGTCAGGATAACCGAGCACATAGGCGTAGTGGTCCTCGGTGTTCAGGTCCGGCGCCGGCGGGTTGTCCGGCTTGGGATTGCTTCCGCCGCCGCCTCCGCCGCTGCTTTTCTTTTCCAGCGTGTAGGTGTACGTCGTGTCCTCACCGACCACTGTCTCAGCCGTCGGCTCCGTATCCCATTTGCCGGTGGTCTTGTAGTTATTGTCAGGTTTCACGCTGCCGGTGTCGGGGATCCCGTCACCCAGGACCGCAGTGCCGTCCTCAGCGTAGTTGCCGTCGGCATCCAGCTTGTTGAGAACGCTGATTTTCGTCGCGGTCCCGTCATTCCAGGTGCCGTGGACAACCGTGTACCGTACCACCACCTGATACTTGTCGGGGATGCCGTCGGGATCAGGCTCGCCGTCGCCGTCTGTATCCGGACCGATCACATCCTCCGCGAAGTTCGCGGTGATCGTGATCGTCTCGCCGCCGGCAACCATGCCGAACGCGAACACGCCGTCGTCGCTGGTATCGCTGTTCTGGTCGTTCGTCCAGTTTTCAAGGACATAGCCCTCGTTGGCCTCTGCCGTGGTGCCCGTGCTCGTCACGTCCACCGTCCCGGCGTACTTGCCATCGGCATCCTTCTCCGCGGTGAATACCTCGAAGGTCTCGCCGGTGATGCTGCCGTTGGCGTCGGCTTCATACTTCACCAGCACCTGATACTTGTCGGGAATGCCGTCGGGATCAGGCTCGCCGTCGCCGTCTGTATCCGGACCGATCACATCGACTTCCCACTGGGCGTACAGCGTGATCTCGCCGCCGGGAACCGCAGTCAGGTTGATGACGTTTTCTTTGTCGGCGTAGTCCGTGCCGGTCCCGTCGGCCTCGGTGTTCCAATGGTCGAAGACCCAGCCTTTTCTTGTAAAGGCGTTGGCTGTCAGGTCCTGTGCCTCGTTGTAGGTAAAGGTCTGATCGTCCATCTCGCCGTCGCCTTCGTTGGCGTCAAACTTTACTGTATAGGTATTTGCCGTAAAGCTGCCGGTGACCGTCACGTTCTCGGCGGGCATCGTCGCCGGAATCTCACTCCAGCCGCTGAACGTATAGCCTTCCTTCGTCGGCTCAGTCCGCGCCGTCACCGCCGCGCCGTACTCGTAGCTCTCAACCTCGCCGTACTGCGTGCCGTCAACAATGTACGTCACCGTGTATGTGTTGATCGTAAAGCTGCCGGTGACCGTCACGTTCTCGGCGGGCATCGTTGCCGGAATCTCACTCCAGCCGCTGAACGTATAGCCTTCCTTCGTCGGCTCCGCTCTCGCCGTCACCGCCGCGCCGTACTCATAGCTCTCAACCTCGCCGTACTGCGTGCCGTCAACAATGTACGTCACCGTGTATGTGTTGATCGTAAAGCTGCCGGTGAACGTTACGTTGCTCAGAGGCATCGTGAAGGTGCCGTCCTCCGCCACGTCAGCGTCGGCTGTGGTCCAGCCGCTGAACGTATAGCCGGTAGCCGTGAATGCGTCGTCGTCGGCAACGGTGACGGTCTCGTCCTTGACATAACCGACCGCTGCGGGCGCCTCAGGGGCGTCATCGGGAACGGGATCGGTGTACACATAGGACACAACACCGTAGATCGTGAAGTCTGCCGGGGTGATCGTGAACGTGTAGTTCGGATAGGTGGTTTCCAGAGTTTCCTTTGTAGCCTGAATGCTCAGAACGTCGTCATAGACGCCCACGGCCTCGTCGGTGTTGCTGCGAACGACGCTCAGGTCGATACCATCCAGCTCCGTGCCGACGGCGCCGTCCATCGTCGCATCTTCGAAGTCCGGATCAGACTCGTCATAGAATTTGCTGGCGTCGGCTGCCGTGATCGTCACGGCCACGGGATTGATCTTCAGCGTGCCCGGGACAACCGCGGTCACCACATAGTTGCCCGTGGTGTCCGTCGTCTCATTCACCGTTACGCCGCTGAACGTCACGTCATAATTGCCCACGTTCGTGCCGCTGCCGCTGGCAACGACAGTATCCGCGAACGTCAGACCCTCCACGCTGCTCGTGTAGCCGGTAACGGTCTGCTCGCTGCCGTTATAAAACTTCGTTGTATCGCTGTTCGCCGTCAGGGTCACAGCCTTCGGATTGATCGTGAATACGCCCTTGGCATAATTCACCGTGTAGTTGCCCTGGGTAACCGCGCCGCTGGGCGTGATGTCATACGTGCCGGCATCTTCGCCGCTGTCACGGGTCATTGTGTAGACGACCGTGTCGCTGCCGACCAGGCCGGTCACCGACGCTGTGAACGTCGGGTCATTCTCGCCGTACGTCTTGCTCGCATCGTTTGCCGTTACCGTCACGACTGCGGGGTTGACCGTCAGATCGCCGAGGGTTTCCGTGGTGATCTCGTAGTTGCTCTCCTTGGCGGTGCCCCAGGTGAGGCTGTAGGTGTTCTGGCTGCTGCCCACGTCCGTCCGGCTGCCCGTGGCGGTGACCGTGGCGGTCTCACCGTTCACAAGACCGCTGATCGTCGCCGTGGCGTTGGTCAGAGGATCGCCGTCGTAGGTCTTGCTTCCGCCGCCCGTCGTGATCGTCAGGGGGGCCTTGGTGATGGTCACCGTGCCGCTGGCATATGCATCCTCGTAGTTCGGCATCGTCGCCATCACGTACACGGTCTGGGCCGCGGTCACGTCCGTCCAGGTCGGAGCCGTGGTGCTCCAGCCGTTCTCTTCATCGAAGCCCTCGCTCTCGGGATCGACGGTACTATAATAATAGGTAGGCGTGATCGCCGTGCCGCCGGCGGAGGCGGAGACCGAAACGGTATGCGCAGCGCCGTCATACGCGGCGTTGTAGTCCGTGACGGTGAGGGTCATGGGGATCTTCTTGATATGCAGCACCACGTCCGCGCTGGCGGTATACTTCGTCTCATCGAGAACGGCCGTGGAGCCGTCGTTCAGGACGAGGGTCACCGTTACTGCCGTGGTATACGTGCCCACGTTGGTACCCACCGCCTTGGGGGCCGTGGTGCCGCCGTTATCGCCGGAGCCGGTGACATTGACGGTGATGCCGGCCGTTTCAAGCGCCGCCGCATCCACAACTGTATCACCGCAGTGGTATGTAATGGTGTAGGCGGTGTCGTCGGTCTCCTGCTGGCTGCCGGTATACGGTTTGTCCACCGTAGAGCCTTTGATCTCGACCCAGTAAGCCGGCGCCCACACTGCATACATGCCGTAGTAGGGAAGCTTTTCGTCGGCGAAGACGCTTTCCGCAGTCTTGACCGTGCCGCTGTTCGTCTTGTACGTGTAGTTGCCTGTGGCGCTGTCATACGTGAGGAACAGATCATCAGCGGTCAGATCGGGATAGGTATACTTCACCGTCTGATCGTCGATCATTTCCTCTTCCCTGGCCCAACCCAGGAAGGTATATTTCTCGCGGGTGGGTGCATCCTGGATTTCTACGGTCTGGTTAATGGCCAGGTCATTGTCCTCATGGAGAATACCGGTCGGGCCGTTCGTATAGTTGTCGTACCAATGGATGTGCGTCGGGGTAGCGTTCCCCGGAGCGGCATAATGCGCCCGGAGCTGGATGGTATACGTAGCTTTGTTGATGATATTGAAGTTTTCAGGATCGTAAGTAGCCGAAGTGTCGCCGTCAGCGTTTCTCCACTCCGTCACGACCATCCTCGCGTCTTCGTAGTCGACCTTATAGCGGTCACCGGGCAGGACGGTCTGGCTGGATTCGGAGTCCGTATACGTCTGGCTGCTCTCATCCCAGGTCTGCACTACCCAGTACTGGAAGGACAGGCCGCTCCCATCAGGCGCGACAGCCGCCTGGTAAGCGATGGCCTGCGCCTGGTCGGAGTACTTGTTGCCATCCGTCGGCGCATTGGTGCCTTCCACGACGTTGCCGTCATCGTCTTTTCCGGTGGCGGTGTAGACAACTTCGATGCCGTCTGCGCCGTCAAGGATCTTGCGCCAGGAGGCGTACAGGTTGATCTCGCCGACGGTAGAGGGATAAGCGGGATCATATCTGCTGTCGGTCCCGTCGGTCTCATAGAGCTCACCGTACTTGGAGACGATGGTATCGTTCATCTCAAAGGCGTCAAAATCCCAGACCTTCGTGAGCTTGGAGTTGGTAAACCAGCCCATCAGATCGTACAGGTCGCGGCTGCCGCCGACGTTGCCGATCTCCTCTCCGTTATCGATCCAAAAGGTGTCGCTTCCTGCCGTCTCCGGGTCATCCGGATTGCGGGTGTAGTGACCGGCCTTGTTCCCGTTGATATACACGAACGTACTGTCACCGTTTTCATTCGGATGGAGGGTGACCATGTATTCCTTCAAGACCCACTTGGCGTATACGGTGACGCCGCCCTCCGGCATCGTGGCGGAGATCGTTTCATCGCCCTCCGTCGTGGTAAAGGGATAGGGCGTCGTACATTCGCTGTCCGCAAACCAGCCCAGGAACACATAGTCGGGCCTCTCGTTCTGCCACGCCGGGACGATGTAGTCCTCGTAGCCGCTTATGTCGGAGCGGAAGGGAGCTTCCACGCTTCCAAGCGTGTTTTCGCTCTTGTTTTGTATGAAATCCTTGTTGCCTTTCTCGTAAAGGCCGTCCATGAACAGGATAGAGTACGACAGCGGATCATAGTAGTAGTAGATTTCCCGACCCGTTCTGCTATTGACTCCATTATTCTCCGATCCCGCAGGGTCATAACCTTTATAGGACGGTGCATGCTGGCTGCCGTAGTCTGAGCCGGAGCGGACAGGGATCGTCTCATGCAGCGTATACCACTTGCCGCCGTACTGTCTGTCATGTGCATCGCCGGACTGTGCCTCGAAATAAATGTAGTAGGTGTACTCGTTCGGCTGGTTGTTATACTGGGCGATCACATAGCCTTCCGACTTTGTCAGGTCTCCGAGGACCTGCTCATCCATCACGGAAAGGCGGCCCTTGACCGTTCTGCCGCCTCCGGAGCCCGTGATCGCCTTGGCGCCGGGCATCAGGATCCAGCTGTTCAGGTATTCGTTCGTGCCGGCGTTGGAGTTGGGCGTCGTGCGATCGGCAAAGTCTCCGTAGGCGGGCCACAGACTGCTGATGTCTGCGCCGTATTTTGCCTGGATCTGGGCATAGTAAAACGTTCCGCCCTGGCCGTCGCCGACGGTGTCGGTACCTGTGGTCAACGCACCGGCACCGGTCTTGATATAAGCCGGTGTGAAGTTATTGCTCGTATTTACCCAGCTGTAGTCGCCGTTCCGCGCGATCTGCCATCTGTTGGTATATCTCGCATAGTAGAACTTCAGCGTATAGGTCTTGCGCTCAAAGTAAATGTTCAGGACGGAGGTGCCGTCGGCCGTCACTACGCCGCCGTTGTTCGCCTCGTACTCCTTATACAGGAAAGCGGGGTTGGCCGTATGTTCCGGGTCGTCGGCGCTGTCAAGCCCGATGAAGATGTCCTCACCGCTCACCTGGACCGTGTAATCGCCCACCTGGCCCGAGATAACTTCGGACATGTTGGCACCGGTCTCAGCATTTTCGATCTTGATGGATTTCACAAAGTCGTAGCCGCCGTTCAGGCTCTCTTCCCAAACCAGAACGGTGAAGCTGGTCTCCTGATCCTCCACCCACTTGGCGAAAACGAAGGTGGAATCCTCGATCTTTTCGTCGCCGTCAAAGGGAACGGTGCATGCGCTGTTGGTGTACCAGCCGTCGAAAGAATACCCGGTGCGGGTGGGAGGCGTCGGCATGCCGGTCTCATTCGGCGTTGCATTCGTTTCTATGAAAAGCGGAGCGGTGTATGTGGCGCCCGCGCCGTTCTGGTTGAAGATCAGCCAGTGGCCGTATTCCACTTCCGCCACCAAAACAACGTCGGAGGACAGATCTATCTCTGTGCCGTTCTGATAGACCGGCGCCGGAGACTTCTCGGGAACCAGCTGCAGCCATCCGGCGAAGTTCGCGGTCTCGTCCTCGTCATCCTCGTTGCTGCCGGCCACATAGTACGGTGTGTAGGTGTACTGGACCGTGTAGGGGACCTCCGCGTCGCCGGCTTTGTAAAGCACCTCATCCGTGCGGATGGTGGTGCGCAGCTCGTCGAGATAGGAGACGTGATAGGACTCGAAGACCAGGGCGTAAAGGTCGATCTCATCGCCGTCCTCCACTGTGCCCGCCTCCAGCATCGTGGTGATCAGCGTACGCACGTCGTCGATGTTCATGGGATCCTCGGCGTCGGCAGGCGTGTAGTTCTCTATCGTCGTCCAGCCCTTGAAGACCTCGCCGGGAGACAACTCGCCCACGCCGGGATCGTAGATGTTGGTCTCAAGCTCTGTGGCCAGCTGATTCTGCGTGATGCTCATCACGGCGATGGGGTCTTCATCGCTGACGCTGAGGTTCCAGAAGTTCACCGTCAGACGGGCATCGGGATCGGCGCCCGTCACAACAACATAGATGGAGAAACCGTCGGTGGTGAAGGCCTGGATGTTCCCGATCGTCAGATCGGTATCCACCTCTTTGGCGGCTTCCGGCTCGTCAACGTCGCCCTCCACATGGAAGACCTTCACATCGTCGCCGGTAACGCCCGCATTCCGGAAAAGGACGCTGACGCTGCCCTCGGGCTGGATCTCATTGCCCTCGGCGTCGAGGATGGTCACATCATAGGCGGCCAGATTTGTAATGGTCTTGCTCTCGTCAGCCAGCTGCTCCCCGATGAGGGCAGCGATGAGCTCTGTATTCTCAACCACGCTGACGGTCACAGACGAGCCCTCGGGGATCACGTCCGACGTCGCGGTCACGAACACGGTCATGCCGTCCTCCGCCGTGGCGGTCAGCTTTACTTCCACGGGAGCGGGCTCCTCGGCCGCGAGCTCCTCCTCCACGGGAGCGGGCTCCTCGGCCACAAGCTCCTCCTCAACGGGAGCGGGCTCCTCGGCAGCAGGCTCCTCCTCAACGGGAGCGGGCTCCTCGGCCACAGGCTCCTCCTCAACGGGAGCGGGCTCCTCGGCAGCCGCTTCACCCTGGCCCACAATAACGTAAACCGCAGGCTCCGCGGACTCGAACTGCACCGTACCAGCATCCGTGTCAATGTCGACCTTGGCTTCTTCCACGTCCACAGGGGCCGCGCTGTTCACATCCGCATCGACGACGACATCGGCTTCCTCCACCTTGTCCGGCACCTCGACCAGCGAAAGGTCCTCCTCCTCGAACAGCTCGGACTCCATGGTGACCTCAACGGTCTCCTGGGGCTCGACCTCCTCGCCGTCGGAGAAGAAGGAAATGGCCACGGCCGCCACAGGCTCGGCGTTCTCGTCGCCGGTAGCGGCGACGGCCGCGTTCTGTGCGACCTCGTCAACGACTTCAGAGAGCACCATCTCGGTGTCCTCCGGCAGCGCGCCCTCAGGGGCGTCGACCTGGACGGTCACGTCGTTGATCTCGTCCTTGAAGTTCTGGGCGGGATAGGAGGACTCCGAAGCAGCCTCCCCTGCCTGCGGTTCATCCGCATCGGACGGGCCTGCGGTCTCAGCACCCGCGGAATCAGAGTCCGCAGAGTCACCGGACGCAGTATCCGCTGATGCGTCGGAATCCGAAGAAGCGGATCCCGAATCAGCAGTGCCAGCAGAGTCGGTACTCGCAGATTCGCTGACCGACTCCGGCGGAGCCTCCTCCGCAAAGGCGACGCCGCCTGCGGGAATCAGAGTCCCGATCAGGACAAGTGCCAGGAATAAGCTGATCAATCTTCTCTTCATGTTCTACACCACCGTTTAGTTTCAGATAGGTTGAAGGTACGTTTTGGGATCGCGGGGTATCGCATTTCAGATATCAATAATCATATTTGCGTCCGCTGCCGGAACTCGTATTTCCCTTGTCCGCACAGGAACACCATTATATTATTGATATAAGTTACCATTTATATAGTATGCAAAAAACCGCTCCGTTGTCAAGCGGAAACTTTTCTTTGAAACCGGGCTTTTTACTTATTTTTCAACGCTTTAAAGCAACACGCTAAAGCGATAGCGCGTTAAAACCCTGAGAGGGGCAGGGTTTATTAATCAAAAATCTGAATTTTTATTCGCCTCCGTCAACGCCGGATCCTCTGCAGGCTGCGGCCGATGAGGCGGGAAGCGCAAAAAAAAAGGGCGATTCCTTAAAAAATCGCCGCTGCGGCGTTTGTGCCGAAAACGCCTGTGCCCCGGTAAATGCATACTGTTTTAATGTGTATTGCACGATTTCCCCGACGGGGCAGGAAAAATCCATGCCGGGGCATGATTTTTACACTGAAAAAACAAATAAGAACCGTGTAAAAAAAAGAACGCACCGTACGGTGCGTTCTCAGCGGCTCAGTTTTATGATGGCGGCCTCTGCAGCGGCCTGTTCGGCCTCCTTTTTGCTGTGGCCCTCCCCTGTGCTGACGGCCTCGTCATCCAGCAGGACCTCCACCGTGAAGCGCTTTGCGTGGTCGGGGCCGGTCTCCCCCACGGTACGGTAGGCCAGGGTATGACCGGGCTGACGCTGGATCAGCTCCTGCAGGGCCGTCTTGTGGTCCGTGCTGCGGTGTCTGGCCTGGTCCATCCGGGTGAGGATCTGGGCCTGGACAAAGCGGTCCGATTCCTTCCGGCCGCCGTCCAGATAGATGGCCGCCAACACCGCCTCCACGGTATCCGCCAGGATGGAGGGGCGGGTCCTGCCGCCGCCGGCGGCCTCGCCGTGTCCCAGCCGCAGTACGGAGCCCAGATCCAGGTCCCGTGCCACGGCGGCCAGGGTCTGTTCACAGACCAGCGCCGCCCGCAGGCGGGTCAGATCCCCCTCCGGCATGTCCGGGAACGTACGGTAGAGATAGTCCGCCACCGTCATGCCCAGGACGGAGTCGCCCAAAAACTCCAGCCGCTCGTTGCTGGTGCACCCCGCGCTCCGGTGCTCGTTGGCATAGGAGCTGTGGGTCAGCGCGTGGAGCAGCAGGCTCCGGTCCCGGAAGATATATCCGATGCGGCCTTCCAACTGGTCGATATCCGATCACTCCTTTCCGAAAAAAAGGAAAGCGGGCTGCGGAGCAGCGCGCTTTCCGTGGGCTCAGCCGTCCAGACGGCTCTGGATCAGATTGACCAGGTCTTGGATGTTCTTGATGGAGGACAGGTCCTCATCGCCCATCTCGCCGATCTCAAATTCCTCTTCCAGTGCCATGCTCAGTTCCACGATGTCCAGGGAGTCCGCGCCCAGGTTCTCCTCAAACAGGGTGTCCGGCGTCAGAGTGTCCACCGAGATGGAAAACTGCTCCGCGATCAGTTCACAAACCTTTTCATAGATCATAACAGTCTCTCCTTTTACGGCATTTCGCCAGTGTGCTTGCCTCGCAAAGCCCCCCATGGACTCCGCAGATATCTCTCTAGCAAGCATATACAAAACGGTCCGTTCTGTCAATATCAATTTCCATTTTTTCCTGCCGGAGCGGGGAAAATGCCGTTCTTCTCCCTGTTATGCCTCCGCGTCCAGGCGCATAAAGTCGATATTCTCGGCGATGTCCTCTGCCAGAGCCGCCTCGGCGCAGGAGATGGCCTGCCGGATGGCGTTGCGCAGAGCGTAGGCGTCACTGGAGCCGTGGGCCTTGATCACCGGCCGGGAGATGCCCAGCAGCGCCGTGCCGCCGGTCTCCCGGGAATCCAGCTTCTTTGCCAGAGGCGCAATGTGCTTTTTCAGCAGCATCGCCGCCAGCTTCGTGAAGAAGTTTTTGTAGAACAGACCCTTGGCCGCGTGGGTGATGAAGATGCCCATGCCCTCCATGCCCTTGAGCAGGATGTTCCCGGCAAAACCGTCGCAGACCACAACGTCGGCCTGGCCCCGGATGATGGCAGGGCCCTCCACATTGCCGACGAAATTGATGCGGCCGGCATCCGACGCAGCCTGCAGCAGCTTATGGGCCTCCTGGTAGACGGCGGGACCCTTGCCCGCCTCCGAGCCGTTGTTGAGCAGCGCCACCCGGGGCTCCGGACGGTGGAGGACCCGCTCGGCGTAATAGCTGCCCATGAAGGCGAACTGCAGCAGATACTCCGCCGTGCACTCCACGTTGGCGCCGCAGTCGATGAGCACGGCGCCGGCGCCGTCCTCCGTGGGGATCAGGGGGGCCAGGGCCGCCCGGCGGATCCCCTTGATGCGCTTGGTGATCAGGGTGGCGGCGGAGAGCAGCGCTCCCGTGCTGCCGGCGGAGACCACCGCGTCCCCCACGTTGTCCCGCAGCAGGTTCAGCGCCACGGTGAGAGACGAGTCCTTCTTCTCCCGGAACGCGTTGGCGGGATTGTCCTCCGCGTGGATGACCTGGTCGGCGTGGATGATCTCCACGCCGCTGGGCAGGTCCCGATAGCCCTGGCGGTCCATGGCCTTCAGGATCGCCTCTCCCCGGCCCACCAGGATGATGTCACAGCCGAAATCCTGATTGGCCTGAATGGCGCCCTTTACGATCTGCTCGGGCGCGTTGTCGCCGCCCATGGCGTCTACGATGATCTTCATATCTCTATATCCCCCTCATTGGGCAGTATGTCGGCCCGCTGCCGCACCTCGTCAAGACAGGCAAGGGCGCGCTGGGCCAGCGCGTGATTTTTATTCTGCTTTCCACGGACCCGCACGCCCAGAGGCGGGATGAGTCCGAAGTTCACGTTCATCGGCTGGAACACCGTCACCGACGGGTCGCTGATATAGAAGGCCAGCGCCCCTACAGCCGTCTCCCGGGGCAGGTCCAGCGGCGGCTGTCCCCGCAGGCGCCGGGCCAGCTCCGCCCCCGCCAGCCAGCCGGAAGCCGTGGACTCCACATACCCCTCCACGCCGGTCATCTGTCCGGCAAAGACCAGACGGGAGTCGCTGCGGAGCCGATAATAGCGGTCCAGCAGCCGGGGGGAGTCCAGATAGGTATTGCGGTGCATCACACCGTAGCGGAGGAACTCCGCGTTCCGGAGCGCAGGGATCATGGAGAAGACCCGCTTCTGCTCCGGGAAGGTCAGATGGGTCTGAAAGCCCACCAGATTGTAGATGCTGCCCTCCCGGTTGTCCCGGCGCAGCTGGACCACCGCCCAGGGCGTCCGCCCTGTCCGGGGATCGGTCAGGCCCACGGGCTTCAGCGGGCCGTACCGCAGCGTGTCCGGGCCCCGGCGGGCCATGACCTCCACGGGCATGCAGCCCTCAAAGACTCTGGCGTCCTCAAAGCCGTGGACAGGGGCCTCTTCCGCCGTCTCCAGCGCCGCCTGGAAGGCGTCGTACTCCTCCCGCTCCATAGGACAGTTGATGTAGTCCGGGGTCCCCCGGTCGTACCGGGAGGCAAAAAACGCCCGGTCCATATCGATGCTCTCCGCCGCCACAAGGGGTGCCGCGGCGTCGTAAAAGGACAGATACTCCGACCCCAGCCGCTGCCGGATGTGCTCCGCCAGGGCGTCGGAGGTAAGGGGCCCCGTGGCGATGACCACATCGCCGGTCTCCGGCAGGCTCGTCACCTCCCCGGGAATCACGGTGATCCGGGGATGGCGGCGGATCCGCTCCGTGACCAGAGCGGAGAACCGCTCACGGTCCACCGCCAGGGCGCCGCCGGCCTCCACACGGGTGGCGTCGGCGCAGGAGAGGATCAGGGAACCCAGCCGCCGCAGCTCCTCCTTGAGCAGTCCCACGGCGTTCTCCAGCCGGTCGCCCCGCAGGGAGTTGGAGCATACCAGTTCGGCAAAGTCGTCGGACCGGTGGGCCGGGCTCCGGCGCTCCGGCTTCATCTCACGGAGGACCACATCGATCCCCCGCTCCGCCAGCTGCCAGGCGGCCTCACAGCCGGCCAGACCCGCGCCGATGACCGGGACGGTCATGTGTCCGGCTCCTCTTTGGCGGCGGTCTTCTTTGCCGTTGTCTTTTTGGCCGCCGGCTTCTTCGCCGCGGTCTTTTTAGCCGCGGGCTTCTTCGGCTTCTCCCCGGTTTCCGCGCCGGCGGCAGGCTTTGCCTCCGCGTCGGCGGCTGTCTTTTTATACCCCCGTTTTTCCTCGGGGACGAATCTCTCGCAGTCGGGGTTGATGCAGTAGGGCCGCTTATAACCCCGGCCGGAGCGCTTGAACATGGTCTTTCCGCAGGCGGGACAGTCGTCCTTCACCGGCACGTCCCAGGTCATGAAGCCGCAGTCCTTGCCCTTTTCGCAGGCGTAGTAGGCGTAGCCCCGCTTGGAGGTCCGCTTCAGGATCCTGCTGCCGCAGTTTGGGCACCGGCCGGGCATCTCCACCACGATGGGCTTGGTGAAGGTGCACTCCGGCCAGCCGGGGCAGGCCAGGAACCGGCCGAACCGGCCGCTCTTGTAGACCATCCGCTTGCCGCAGAGGTCGCAGATCTCGTCGGACACCTCGTCGGGGACCTTGATCCGCTCCCCGGTGAGCTCCTTCTCCGCCTTCTCCAGAGTGGAGGAAAAATCGTCGTAGAAGGTGTGCAGGACTTCCGTCCAGGACTCCTTCCCGGCCTCCACGTTGTCCAGCTTCTCCTCCATTTTGGCAGTGAAGGCGGGATCCACGATGCGGGTGAACTTATCCCGCATCAGGTCCGTCACCACCCGGCCCAGAGGCGTGGGACGCAGATTGGCGCGTTCCTTGACCACGTACTCACGATCCAGGATGGTGGAGATGGTGGGGGCGTAGGTGGAGGGACGGCCGATGCCCCGCTCCTCCATGGCCCGGATGAGGGTAGCCTCGGTATAGCGGGCCGGAGGCTGGGTGAACAGCTGTTCCTTCTTCAGCTCCTTCAGGAGCAGGGGCTCCCCCTCCTTCAGGTCCGGCAGCTTCTGGTCCACGGTGCTCTCCTTCTCCTCCACGCTCTCCTCGTAGACGGCGGTGAAGCCGGCAAATTTCAGCTCCGAGTGGGAGGCCCGGAACAGATAGCCTCCGCTGACCGCGTCCACCGTCATGCTGTCGTAGACGGCGGCGGCCATCTGGCAGGCCACAAAGCGGCCCCAGATGAGCCGGTAGAGCTTGAACTGCTCCGTGGTGAGATCCTTCTTGATCTGTTCCGGCGTCAGACGCACGTCGCTGGGCCGGATGGCCTCGTGGGCGTCCTGGGCCCCGGCCCTGGCCTTGAACCTCCGGGCCGTCGCCGGGCAGTAGGCCGCGCCGTAGCGGTCCCGGATCAGGCTCCGGGCAGCGTGGATGGCCTCGTCTGAGATCCGCAGCGAGTCGGTACGCATATAGGTGATCAGACCCACGGTGCCCTCGCCGGTGATGTCGACGCCCTCATACAGCTGCTGGGCCACGGCCATGGTCCGCCGGGGCGGCATGTTCAGCCGCCGGGACGCCTCCTGCTGAAGTGTGGAGGTGGTGAAGGGCGGCGAGGGACTGCGCTTCTTGTCCGCCCGCTTGATGGTCTTGATGCTGAACGGAGCCTTCTCCACCACGTCCACGACCTTCTGTACGTCCTCGGCGCTGTGGAGCTCCTGCTTTTTCTTCTCCGTGCCCACGAACCGGGCGGTAAATTCGCCTGCAGCCGGGGCGACACGGCTCAGATCCGCGTCGATCTGCCAGTATTCCACGGGGACGAAGGCCTCGATCTCCTCCTCCCGCTCCACCACCAGGCGGGTGGCCACGGACTGAACACGGCCCGCCGACAGGCCCCGGCGGATCTTCCGCCACAGCAGCGGCGAGACCTGATAGCCCACGATGCGGTCCAGGATACGCCGGGCCTGCTGGGCATCCACCAGATTGTGGTCGATGCTCCGGGGATGCTGGATGCTGTCCTGCACCACGCCCCGGGTGATCTCGTTGAAGGTGACCCGGCGGGCCGTCTCGTCGGGCAGGTCCAGCAGCTCCTGCAGATGCCAGGAGATAGCCTCGCCCTCGCGATCCGGGTCGGTGGCAAGATAGACCGCTTCGCTTCCGGCGGCCAGCTCCCGCAGCTCCGACACAAGCTCCTCCTTACCGGGGATGAGCCTGTAGTTCGGCTGGAAGTCGTGCTCCAGATCGATGCCCAGCTTGCTCTTGGGCAGGTCCCGGACGTGGCCCATGGAGGCACGGACCTCGAAGTCCTTGCCCAGATACTTTTTAATTGTCTTCGCCTTGGCAGGCGACTCTACGATGACCAGATTTTTTGCCACTTTTTAACTCTCCCAATGGCCGCTCCCGTATCTGCGGCCTGTACTTCAGGCAGGAAGCCCTTCGGCTCCCGCACTATTCCAGTCTCACAAGGGCCTCGAACCAGCTGCCCTCCCGCTGGCGGAGCATGCCCCGCAGCTCCAGCACCGTGAGGGCCGACAGAGCCCGTCTTGCCGGCAGTCCCGTCCCGGCGATGATGTCGTCCGACTGCAGGGGCTCCCGCTCCAGACAGCGGAGGATCGCCATCTCGTCGTCGGAAAACAGGGTCTTCTGCTTTTCCGCCGGGACAATCTCAATGTCGTTCTGCTCCGGCTCCGGTCCCGGTTCCGGGATCCGCCGGGCCTCCCGGGGCTCCTCCTCCCGCAGTTTCGGCTCCGGCAGATCCTCCGGTCCCGGTGCGCCGGGAGACGGGTATTTCAGCCTGCCGTGAAACTGCGGCACGTACCGCTGCAGAATGTCCTCTGCGCCGGTGACCAGCTCCGCCTCCCCGTCCCGGATCAGACGGTTGCCGCCCTGAGACCGGGGCGCGTCGACGTTCGCCGGCAGGGCAAAGACGTCCCGGCCCTGCTCCAGCGCGTGGCGGGCGGTGATCAGCGAACCGCTGTGCTCCGCCGCCTCCACCACCAGAACGCCCAGGCTCAGGCCGCTCATGATCCGGTTTCGCCGGGGAAAGTGCTCACCCAGAGGCCGGGTCCCCGGCGGATACTCCGTCAGCAGACAGCCCCGGGCCGCCACATCCTCGTACAGAGGCCGGTTTTCCGCAGGATAGATCACGTCCAGACCGCCGCCCAGAACGCCTACCGCCGTGCCGCCGGCCTGGAGGGCCGCCGTCATGGCCGCCGCGTCGATGCCACGGGCCAGCCCCGAAAGCACCACCGCGCCCCGGGACGCCAGCTGATAGCCCACGGTCCGGGCGCACCGGAGGCCGTAGGGCGAGGGCGCACGGCTGCCCACCACCGTGATGACCGCCTCGTCGTCGAAGCGGATGGCGCGGCCCTTCACGTAGAGCAGCAAAGGCGGATCGAAGATCTGCCTCAGACGGTCGGGATATTCCGCGTCCTGAAGCGTGACCACCCGACAGTCCAGCCGGTCGCAGGCGGCCAGGATCTCCTCCGCCTCCCCCAGAGACCGGTCCGACAGGGCCGCCCGGGCCCGTTCCGACAGGTTCAGAGGCCGCAGATCGTCCTCATCGGCATAATAGACCCGCTCCGGGGCGCCGAAGGCCACCATCAGCCGCTGCCGCTCCGCAGCGGACACGCCCGTCCGGGTGGACAGCCAGATCCAGTATTGCAGGGCGGACATGGCCATGCCCTCATCTCCTCCTCAGCGGTTCATCTCCCACAGCAGCAGGGCCGCCGCCACGGCGGCGTTGAGGGACTCGCACCTGGGCTCCATGGGCAAGATCACCCGGCCCGCACAGCGGGCAAGAAGCGCCTCCGACAGGCCCCGGCCCTCGCTGCCCACCGCCACGGCGGCACAGTGCAGGTCGGCGCTGCGGACGTCCACCGCGCCGGGGCCCGGCGTCGCCCCCCACAGGGGGAGCCCGCTGCGGTCCAGGAGCCCGCAGAGGGGCTCCAGCGTCGTCTCATAGAAGGGCAGCCGGAACACCGCGCCCATGGAGGCCCGGACCGTCTTCGGACCGTAAGGGTCCGCGCAGCCCGGCAGCAGAAACGCCGCCGTCAGGCCCAGTGCGTCCCCGGTGCGGAGGATAGTGCCCACGTTGCCGGGGTCCTGGAGGGCCTCCAAAACCAGATAGCGGCCGCCCTCCAGCCGGTCCGGCAGGGGGCGGTCCGGGATGCGGCAGGTAAACAGCACACCCTGGGGCGTGTCGCTGGGGGCCGCCGTGGCCATCAGCCTCTCGGGGATCTCGTACACCGGCACGTTCTCCGGCAGCTCCGGCAGGTCACGGCCCGGCACCGTCACCACCGCGGTGATGTCTCCGCCGTGGAGCAGCGCCTCGTCCAGCAGCTTCCAGCCGTCGCAGAGGAAAAGACCCGCCTGCCGGCGGTCGCCGCGTTTTCCCTGCAGGGTCCGCAGCTGCCGCAGAAGCGGATGCCGGGCGCTGGTGATCTGCTGTCTCATGCCAAAACGGCCTCCTCCGGGGGTAGATACAAAAAGGGTTATACTGTAACAGTGTGGATTATACACCAAACCTCTCCGGTTTTGCAAGATACAAAACAGAAACATTATATTTAAAAGGTATCCGGCGGTCCTGCCCCGGCGGCGTGGTTTTTTTCGGTATGGTCATGCATTCTCGCCGGCCGGCGGAATAAACTGGAGAAGTTAGCGCCGTGAAAAAAGGAAAGGAGCAAAGCATGGACATTGACGATCTGATTTTTGCCGGAGAGACGATTTCCGACGCCAGCAGGCGATGAAACCCTTTACAGGGGCGGCATTTTTGAGTATACTGGACAAAAGAGGAAATTGCCGCCTGCCCGCCGCAGGCGGCGATACAGGGAGAATATACTATGGCTATGATAGAGTTTGACGAATACCGGCTCCGGACCCAGGACCTGCGTCCGGTGCTGGATCAGCTGGGGCAGGCCCTGGATCTGGATACCGCCCGGGAGGAGATCGCAAAGCTGGAGGAGGAGAGCGCCGCCGACGGCTTCTGGAACGATCTGGAGCGCTCCCAGAAGGTGCTGCAGCAGACAAAGCGGCTGAAGGCCAAGTGCGAGAAATACGAAAAGCTCTGCGCCAAATGGGAGGACCTGCTGACCCTGTGCGAGATGGGCGCCGAGGAGGACGACGCGTCCCTGCTCCCGGAGATCGAGGAGGAGTACCGGCAGCTCACCGAGCAGATCGAGACCACCCGGCTGGCCACCCTGCTGTCCGGAGAATATGACAACAACAACGTCATCATGACCTTCCATGCCGGCGCCGGGGGCACCGAGGCCCAGGACTGGACCCAGATGCTCTACCGGATGTATACCCACTGGGCGGAGCGTCACGGCTACAAGTACGAGCTGCTGGACTGGGAGGACGGCGACGAGGCCGGTCTGAAGACCGCCTCCATCCGCATCGAGGGCGAGAACGCCTACGGCTACCTCAAGGGCGAGCACGGCGTCCACCGGCTGGTGCGCATCTCCCCCTTCGACGCCTCCGGCCGCCGCCACACCTCCTTCGCCGCTGTGGAGGTCATGCCGGAGATCACCGATGACAACGAGGTGGAGATCCGGCCCGAGGATATCAAGATGGAGGTCTTCCGCTCCTCCGGCGCCGGCGGCCAGAAGGTCAACAAGACCAGTTCCGCCGTCCGGCTGATCCACATCCCCACGGGGATCGTGGTCTCCTGTCAGGTGGAGCGCAGCCAGTATCAGAACCGGGACACCTGCATGAGCATGCTCCGGTCCAAGCTGGTGGAGCTGAAGATGCAGCAGCACGCGGAGAAGATCTCCGACCTGAAGGGCGTGCAGATGAAGATCGAATGGGGCAGTCAAATCCGCTCCTACGTCTTCATGCCCTACACTCTGGCCAAGGACACCCGCACCGGCTACGAAAACGGCAACATCCAGGCGGTGATGGACGGCGATATCGATGGGTTCATCAACGCTTACCTGTCCGCCTGCGCCAGCGGCAACTGGGCAAAATAAACCGACCCGGATCCGCTTCGCGGCGGAGCTTTGCAAGGCTATTACAAAAGGAGGCGTCGCCATGACGTTGCAGGAGCTGCGGCAGAAACTGGAGCAGTTCGTCGATACCGATGAGGACCACGTCATCCGGCCCGACTACGCCATCCGGCCGGAATACGCGGGGGTTCCCTTTTTCGACGCGCCCCTGGTGTGCTGCGCCGACGCGGAAGATCCTCTCTTCGCGCAGTTTCAGGCCGACCCCACCATCTACGGTCCCTTCTTCCGCCGTCCGCAGGAGTGGCTGCCCGGCGCAAAGCGGGTCATCGCCGTCTTCTTCCCCTTCACGAAGGAGATCCGGGACAGCAACCGGGGCAAGTCGGAGCAGACCTCTGATCTCTGGCTCCACGCCCGGGTGGAGGGCCAGGCCTTTCTGATGAAGGCCTGCCGCCAGATCGCCGCCTGGCTCCGGGCGGAGGGATACAGGACCCTGATCCCCGCGGAGGACGAGGCCTTCGGCATGACCCGGCAGTTCGAGAAGATGTCGGAGGGCTGTCCCGGCTTCGTCAGCAACTGGTCGGAGCGCCACGCCGCCTATGCCGCGGGGCTGGGGACCTTCAGTCTGTCCAAGCATCTGATCACGGAGAAAGGCGTATGCGGGCGCTTCGGCAGCATCATCACCGACGCCCCCGTCGAGGTGACGCCCCGGCCCTACTCCGACCCCTTTGAATACTGCATCCTCTGCGGGCGGTGCAACAACAACTGCCCGGTGGGCGCCCTCCATCCGGAACAGGGCGCGGCCCGGGGCAAGGACCTGCTCACCTGCGCGAAGTACGTGGACGAGACCCGGGTGCGCTTCGCCCCCCGCTACGGCTGCGGCAAATGCCAGCTGGACGTCCCCTGCGAGACGGGGATCCCCCGGGTGGCCCTGGGTCTGGACGCAAAGTCCTCCGAAGGATAAAGCAAAATGACAGCAGGCGCCCCCGACGCGCAACGCGTCGGGGGCGCTTTTTCCTGTCCGGGGGGAGTCGTTTTGAGCCCAGTTCGGCCATACTATAAATATAAAGGTATGGGAAGCGCTTCCCATACCTTTATAAATAGTATGTTTCTGTTCAGGGCCGGGGGCAGTCGGCTCACACGCCGGCGAACTCCTCCAGCTGCTCCATGGGGATCACGCCCACGGACCGTCTGACCTCCTTGCCGTCCTGGAACAGGATCAGCGTGGGGATGGTCATGACCTCATAGCGGGCAGCGAGAACGTCCTCCAGGTCGATGTTGACCTTGACGACCTTGATCTTATCCGCCTGCTCCTCCTCAAACAGCTCCAGCGTGGGGCCCAGCATACGGCAGGGACCGCACCAGGGAGCCCAGAAGTCCACGATCACAGGGCCGGCAGCCTGCAGAACTTCCGCCTCGAAGTTGGCCAGTTCACCTTTGATAATCGCCATTTCTCGTTCTCCTTTCTGTATTATATATTTTGCCTGCTTGTTTTCTTTTTGCCCGTTCCATGCTATAATCTGTAGTTGATATTTATTATAGCAAATTTCCCCGGCTTTTTACACGCAAAGATCACATTTTGTGAAAAAAGTTTTTGAAAGGAGGCCCGGCCCATGCTTTCCGAGGAACGTCTGCCCTCTCCGGGGCGCCCCTTCGGTCGGATCGGCTGGGTCTTTTGTCTCGTGCTCGTCCTGTATCAGGGCGTGGGGTATCTGCTGTCGCTGCTGGCGGCCCTCTGGATGCCGGGCTATGCCGACACCGCCTCTGCCGCTCTGATCATTCAGGTGATCTGTCTGTACCTGCTGGCACTGCCCGCCGCACGGCTGCTGCTGCCGGACCGGACCGTGACCCTGCCGCCCAAAAAGCGTCCTCTGCCGCCGCTGCTGGCCGTCCGGCTGTTCCTGGTGGCTCTGGCCATGCTGTTCACCGTGGCTCTGGCCACCGCCGCCGCCCTGTTCTGGCTGGCGCCGGATCTGATCAATCCCATCTCCGCCCTGGCGGTCCCGGACAGTATGCCCGTCCTGATCCTCATCGGCGTGGTACTGGCGCCCATCGGGGAGGAGCTGCTGTTTCGGGGCGTCCTGCTCCGGGCTCTGGGCGACTACGGCGACGGTATGTGCATCTTCCTGTCCGGAGTGATGTTCGGCCTGTTCCACCTCAATCTCTACCAGATCTTTTACGCCGCCGTGCTGGGGGCCTTCTTCGCCTGGCTGGTCCGGCGGACGGGGCTGCTCCGCTGCGCCGTTATCTTCCATATCCTGATCAATCTGCTGGGACTGGTGGCGCTGCCCCGGGTCTCCCGGCAGACGGATCCGACGGTCCTTATGGCCTTCGGCCTCGTCCTGGTCGCCGTCATCATCTTCGGTTTTGTTCAGTTTGCCTTCCGGGCGGCATATCTTTCCTTTGAGCCCGGTCCTCTGCCCCTGTCCTTCGGACGAAAGCTCCTGCTGGCGGTGACCCGACCCGGCATGCTGGTGTATCTCGTCCTCTGTATCGCCCTCACCGCTGCGATCATCCTGGGACCTCCCTTTTTGCCGGAGCTCCGCTTTCAATAATCAGAAAGAGAGGCAGCTCTGTTATGATCTCCAATATCATCTCCATTCTCGTCATCGCCGTCAGTCTTGCCCTGGACGCCTGCGCGGTGTCCGTGTGCACCGGCATCACCGTACCCGGCTTCCGGCCCCGGCAGGCCGTGAAGATGAGTCTGTTCTTCGGCGGCTTTCAGTTCCTCATGCCACTCATCGGGTGGCTTCTGGGTACCGGCGTGGCCGCCTATATCGAGGCGGTGGATCACTACGTCGCCTTCCTGCTGCTGGCCGTCATCGGCGGCAACATGATCCGTACCGGGCTCCGGAACAGCCCTGAGGAGGCCCCGACGAGCCTGTCCCCGGGACGGCTGACCCTGCTGGCGGTGGCCACCAGCATCGACGCCCTTGTGGTGGGCGTCAGTATGGCCTTCACCACCCTGCCCATCCTCGTCTCCGCCGTGGTCATCGGCGTGGTGGCCTTCCTGCTGTCCATGGCCGGGGGGCTGGCCGGGAAGCGGCTGGGGACCCTGTTCCACCGGCGGGCCTCCATCGTAGGGGGCATCGTACTGATTTTGATCGGCCTGCGGATCCTCATTGAGCATCTGACGGCCGCCTGACCTCACCTATCATACAGAAGGAGAACGACCATGACCGATACCATTGCCGCCGCCGCCACGCCGCTGCTGCCCTCTGCCATCGGCATCCTCCGGGTCAGCGGGCCCGGCGCTTCGGCTGCCGCCGCAGCGGTGTTCCGTCCGGACCGCGGGGGCTCTCTCACCGACGCGCCGCCCCGGCAGCTGGTGACGGGGCAGCTGCTGGACCGGGAGGGACGGGTTCTGGACCGGGTGATGGCCATGTGGTCCCCCGCCCCCCGGACCTACACCGGAGAGGAGACGGCGGAGCTCCACTGCCACGGCTCCCCCGCCGTGCTGACGGAGGGCCTGCTGGCCCTGTTCCGGCAGGGCGTCCGGCAGGCGCAGCCCGGGGAGTTCACCCGCCGGGCCTTCCTCAACGGCCGGATGGATCTGATGCAGGCGGAGGCCGTGGCTGACCTGCTGGAGGCCCCCACCGCCGCCGGCGCCCGCCGGGCCGCCTCTCAACTGACGGGGCCCGCAGGCCGGAGCCTGCAGCAGCTCTCCGATGAGCTGACGGAACTGCTGGCCCACTTCCACGCCGTGGTGGACTACCCCGATGAGGATCCGGAGCCCTTTGAGCCCGCGGAGGCCCTCCCCGTCCTGGACGGCGCCGTCCGGCGTCTGGAGGTCCTGCGGCGGAGCTTTGACCGGAGCCGTCTGCTGCGGCAGGGCATCCGTACCGTGGTCGTCGGGCGGCCCAACGCGGGAAAGTCATCGCTTATGAACGCCCTGCTGGGCCGGGACCGGGTCCTGACCTCCCCCATCCCCGGCACCACCCGGGACGTGGTGGAGGACACCGCTGCCGCCGGAGACCTGCTGCTGCGGCTCACGGACACAGCCGGGCTTCGGGACAGTGACGATCCCCTGGAGCAGGCCGGCGTGGCCCGGAGCCGGGAGGCCGCGGCGCAGGCGGATCTGCTGCTGGCCGTCATCGACGGCGCCGCGCCGCTGACAGAGGAGGATGACGAGATCCTGACGCTGGCCGAACAGGCCCCCAAAGCCGTCCTCGTCTATACCAAAGCGGACCTGCCGGGCTTTGCCCTGCCGGAGGGCCGTGAGGCCGTGGCGGTGAGCTCCCTCACCGGACAGGGCCTGGACGTGCTGATCTCCCGCATCGAAGCGCTGTTCTCCGACGGCACGGAACCGGAGGGGGCGGAACTGCTGCTCAATGCCCGGCAGGAGGACGCCGCCCGCCGGGCCGCGGAGGCCCTGTCCGCCGCCGCCGCCGGCATTCGGGCCGGGGTCACCCCCGACGCCGCCCTGTCCGACGCGGAGCTGGCCCTGGAGGCGCTGGGTGAGCTGACGGGACGCAGCCTGCGCTCCGACGTACTGGATACCATCTTCTCCCGCTTCTGCGTGGGAAAGTAAACGCAATACACAGGAGGAATTCTTATGCGCATCACCGTACTGATCGAAAACACACCTGCCGAGGGGCTGTACCATGAGCACGGTCTGTCCCTGTGGCTGGAGCACCGGGACAGGGGCTACCTCATCGACACCGGCGCCTCCGGGCACTTCTTCGACAACGCCCGGACCCTGGGCGTCCCCGTGGAGACGGCCAAGGCCGTGATCATCTCACACGGACACAACGACCACGTCGGCGGTCTGGAGCGCTTCCTGCAGGAGGTGGACAGCACCGCCCCGGTGCTGATCCGCACCGCCGCCTTCGACGATTTCCGCTGCGTGAAGTCCGACGGCACCGAGGAGGATATCGGCTTCGACGTGGAGCTGATCAACCGTTACAGCGACCGTTTCTGTGTCCTCGGCGACGGCCATGCCTCCCTCGGCAACGACGTCTATCTCATTGGCGACCACACCCAGGGCGGGCCCTACGGCAGTCTGGACAAGACCCTGAAGGTCCTCCGGCCGGAGGGCCTGGTCCCCGATCCCTTCAAGCACGAGCAGACCGTGGTCGTCGAGGGGGACGACGGCGCCCTGACCCTGATCTCCCCCTGCAGCCACTCCGGCATCGTTAACATCGTGGAGGACGTCCGCCGGCTGATCCCCTCCCGGACGGTGCGCAATATCATCGGCGGCTTCCATCTGATGGGCCCCGCCGGCATCAACTCCACAAACTGCCCTCCCGGCTACTGCAGCGAGGTAATCAACGGTCTGGCGGATCTGGGCGTGGAACAGATCTGGACCGGTCACTGCACCGGACTGCCCGCCCTCCGGGCCATGTCCGCCTGCGACGCACTGGAGGTCCATCCCCTGCAGACCGGAATGAGTATTGATTTATAATTTTTTTCGCCCTCCCTTTTTCTGCGGCAGACTCGTCCGCAGGGGCGCCTCCCCGGAATGTCTCTGTGTGAAGGACATTTAGCCTCTGAACGTGTTCGCGTTTCCCGTTTTCTCAAAAAGGCCGTGTTTCAGCATGGAGATCTGTTAGTTTTCTGTTACTAAAGAAAACAAAAAATGTTCAAAAACAAGTAATTATTATACAAGAACTTCCCACGGCTATCCCCGATAGTAATAGACAAGAAAAGCTATCTGTATCTGTTATTGAGCTCGGGGAGGTGATCAGAGATGAAGGCGAAAAAATCCATCATGGACCTGCCCCCCATGCGGGAGTGTCACATCATGGACCGTCTGCGCATGGAGGCGGAGCTTGACATGGCCGTTCGGGCCGGCAGCTTCGAGCAGGGACGGAAGCCTCTGAAGGAACTGATCGACTACATCTACTCGGCCACCAGAGAATCGCCGGACGTTGTGCATCATCCGGATATCACCCGTCTCCGGATCGCGGAGATCATGGGGCTGATGGCCCGCACCGCCGTCTTCGCCGGGGCCGTCCCGGAGGAGGTCGCCGCCATGGTCAACGACTTCCAGCATGTCTGTCTTGTCTCTCCAGACCCCTTTTCTCTGGGGGACGAACTGATGCGGCAGCTGCACTGGCTGGTGGACATGGTGAACCGCTGCTCCGGTCAGTCCGTGTCGAATCCCGTGGCCAAGACCCTGCAGTATATCTGGGCCAGTTACCGCTTCAAGCCCTCCCTGGCGGAGGCCGCCAAGCTCACCGGGCACAACGCCTCGTATCTGTCCACCCGGTTCCGGAAGGAGACCGGGCTGACCTTCTCTGCCTACGTGGAGCGGCTGAGGATGGATCTTGCCCGCCGTCTTCTGCGGGAAACCGATCTGTCCATCCTGAACGTGGCCCTGGAATCCGGGTTTCAGAGCCAGCAGTATTTCTCCCGTGTATTCCACTCTGAGACCGGCATGACCCCGAAGGAATATCGAAACTGGACCAAGCACCCCTCTATCGCTTCTGACGGGGGTGCTGCATAGGAGGCAATCACATGAGCAGTCGAGCAAAAATCTGGACCGCCGTCTTTTCCATCTTCGCCATGGCGCAGACTCTGGGCGGGATGGACAGCGCCCTGTCCGATATGGCGGCGGCGTTTCACATCTCTTCGGCCAACGCGCTGTACTGCAGCACGGCGGCCTCTCTTGTTGCCGTTTTTTCCTGTATGGCGGTGGGCTTCATCGCCGGAAAGCGGATGAGCTACCGGTCCGTGGCCCTCATCGGCGGCGTATTGATGGTCGTGGGCGGCGTGCTGCCCATGCTCGCCCATACTTTTGCTCTGCTGCTGACCTTCCGCGGCGTTTTCGGCATCGGCATGGGCATTATGATGAGTCTCCAGACCACCACCGCCACCGCTCTGGTGGAGGAGAAGTCCCGGTCCAAGGTCATCGGTATCGGCACCTGTATCGCCTTCGCCACCACCAGTATCCTGCAGTATGTGGGCGGCGTGCTGGCAAAAGAACAGTGGAATCGCGTGTTCCTGACCCATCTGCTGCTGCTCATCCCCCTGATCCTCATCGTCATCTGCATGCCCAAGGGCAAGGACGAGGCGCTGGCGGGCCGGGAGAAGAAAAAAGCACATCCCAGGCCCCTGGCTATCATCATCTGCCTGATGTGGGGCATCTGCAGCGTTGTGATCGCGCCGCTGCTCATCGGCTGCTCCTTCCTCAGTTCCGCCATCACCCCCAGCACCGTCATCGCCGGCATCGTGGCGGCCTGCTTCACTCTGGGCAACATGGTGGGCGGTCTGCTCTTCCCGCTCCTGTATAAGCTCACGAAGCGGCGGAGCCTGCCCACGGCCCTGGTCATCGCCGCCGTGGGAATGTTCGGCTGCACCGCGGCCCGGGTCATTCCCCTGCTGTGCATCTCCATGCTCATCGCCGGCATCGGTATGGCCAATCTCTGCTCCAGCATCATGATCGTGCTGGGTCTGATCTCCGACCCGGAGAGCATCTCCCTGGTGTCCTCCCTGCTCATGGCCTGCCAGTGCATCTTCACCTTCCTGAGCAGCTCCTGGGCTACCGTCATCGGCAATATCACCGGCGACGCGCTGTACACCCCCATCCGGATCGGCGTGCTGATCTATCTGATCTTTGCCGTGATCCAGTTTATTCGAAGTCCCTTCCCGAAGACGGGACAAGCCCCGGCGGAATCGTAACTCCCCATCAGGGCCGACGCCCTGTGTTCAGTCTGACGCGCCGGAAGGCGCGTCAGCTGGTTTTACGGGACATCACAGCCATCATGATAAAAAACACTTGACGGAACAGCGGGAGTGTGGTAATCTATTTAGTACCTGTCAAGGGGGCAGTATGCCCTCGGGCGCTTTTTGCCTGGCAGGGAGGCAGATCTGCCGCATTCCCAAACGATACCGACCGCTACCGCGCAGCCCGCTTTGGCTTCGCGGTCGTGCGGCGCATGGTTGCGGAGTCCGGCAGCATCCCCTCAGGATGCGCGGACTCTTTTTTTCGGTCCGCGGCAGACGCCAATCTTGTGACAAGGAGGTGCCCCCATGCGCGTGAAGATCACCCTGAGATGCAACGAGTGCAAGCAGAGGAACTACAACACGGTCAAGAACAAGAAGAACACTCCGGACCGTCTCGAGCGCAGCAAGTACTGCCCGTTCTGCAGAAAGCACACAGTCCACAGCGAAACAAAGTAAGGCCCCAAGGAATCCGATGCTCCCGGCGCCATCCGCCCGGTCACGCAGCATCGGTCACTCAGTTGGCAGGAAAGGAAATGCAGCATGGCTGATAAAGAAATCAAAAAGGCTGAAAAGACCCCCGCCAAGAAGGAAAAGAAGAAGGATAAGCCCGGCTTCCTCAAGCGCGTCAGAAAGTATCTGCGCGAGCTCAAGGGCGAGCTGAAGAAGGTCGTCTGGCCGACGCCGAAGGAAACGGTCAAGAACACCGGCACCGTGCTGGTCTGCTGCCTGCTCATCGGTGTCTGCATCTGGATTTTTGACTGGCTGGTCGGAACCGGCATCCAGTCCCTGATCCTTCTTGTAAGAGGAATTTAAAATGTCGGAAAGTGCAAAGTGGTACGTTGTCCACACCTATTCCGGCTATGAGAATACCGTGTCGGCCACCATCGAAAAGCATGTGGAGAGCCGCGGCCTGCACGATATGATCGTGGACATCCAGGTCCCCATGGAGACCGTCACCGAGATCACCGACAACGGCCCGAAGACTGTGGAACGCAAGGTCTTCCCCGGCTATGTGCTGGTGAAGATGGTCCTCACCGACGAGACCTGGCATGTGATCCGCAACATCCGGGGCGTTACCGGCTTCGTCGGCGCCGCCAACAAGCCCATCCCCCTCACCGAGGAGGAGATCCAGGCCCTGGGCGTGGAAAAGGTGGAGGTCATCGTCGGCTACCAGGTCGGCGACTCCGTCCGCATCAACGACGGCGCTCTGGAGGGCTTTATCGGCACCGTGGAGGAGATCGCGCAGGACAAGGACAAGGTCCGCGTCGTCGTCTCCATGTTTGGCCGCGAAACCCCCGTCGAGCTGCGGCTCGATCAGGTGGAGTCCATCGCCTGACACGCATAACAAGAGAATGAGGAGGTGCCCCTTATGGCACAGAAAGTTATCGGATTTGTCAAACTTCAGATCCCCGCCGGCAAGGCTACGCCGGCGCCCCCCGTTGGTCCCGCCTTGGGCCAGCACGGTATCAATATCTCCGCGTTTACGAAAGAATTCAACGAGCGCACCAAGAATGACGCCGGTCTGATCATCCCCGTGGTCATCACCGTCTACGCCGACCGCTCGTTCTCCTTCATCACCAAGACGCCCCCTGCCGCCGTCCTCATCAAGAAGGCGTGCAATATCGAGAAGGCTTCCGGTGAGCCCAACAAGACGAAGGTCGCCACCATCAGCAAGGCTGACATCCAGAAGATCGCCGAGACCAAGATGCGGGATCTCAACGCCGCCAGCCTGGAAGCCGCTATGAGCATGATCGCCGGCACCGCCCGCAGCATGGGCGTGGTCGTGGGCGAATAAGGAGGGTCCGCTATGTTTAGAGGTAAGAAATATAAGGAGAGCGCCAAGCAGATCGACCGCTCTCAGCTGTACGACTGCGGCGAGGCCATGGAGCTGGTCACGAAGATCGCCTCCGCCAAGTTCGATGAGACCGTTGAGCTCCACGTGAAGCTGGGCGTCGACTCCCGTCACGCCGATCAGCAGGTCCGCGGCGCCATCGTCCTGCCCCACGGCACCGGCAAGACCCGCCGGGTGCTGGTCTTCGCCAAGGGCGACAAGGCCGAAGAGGCCCGCGCCGCCGGCGCCGACTTCGTCGGCGAGCAGGATCTGGTGGAAAAGATCCAGAAGGAAAACTGGTTCGACTATGATGTGGTCGTCGCCACCCCCGACATGATGAGCGTCGTGGGCCGTCTCGGTAAGGTCCTGGGCCCCAAGGGCCTGATGCCCTCTCCCAAGTCCGGCACCGTCTCCCCCAACGTCGGCCAGGCCGTCAAGGAGATCAAGGCCGGTAAGGTCGAGTATCGTCTGGACAAGACCAACATCATCCACTGCCCCATCGGCAAGGTCAGCTTCGGTCCCGAGAAGCTGGTGGAGAATTACACCGCTCTCATGACCGCCATCATCAAGGCCAAGCCCGCCGCCGCCAAGGGTCAGTATATCAAGAGCTGCGTGGTGGCCTCCACCATGAGCCCCGGCATCAAGATCAATGCCAGCAAGCAGCTGTAAGCTGACGCTTCCAACCGCTCCGATGCACAGCGCATCGGGGCGGTTTGTTTTTTTGTTGGGACGCTGGTGCTGGGCTTCGGTCTGGTATCATACCCCCCTCCTCTCCTCTTGCGCCTCGGCGGGTGCAAATCGACAGTGCCACCGTCACCCTTCGCAGAAGCGCGGAGCGCGTTGGGTTGCGTCAGTCAATTCAGGACTCTGCCGGCCGGAGTTGTTCTGTGGCTGGGATTACCCTGTCATAAGGGAGGGGATTCCACAAGGGGGACCCCATGATTGGGGGTCCCCCTTTGGCGTGTTCTTTGCCTACTTTCTGTCACGAGACAGAAAGTAGGTCCCCCGGAAGGGGCGTTCCCAAAAACTTTTCGCCTCTTTCCGCAGTCAAATAGGAGAACTCCCCCGCCGGGAGGCCAGGGGGTTACTCAAAGACCTTTGGTTTTCTTTCGCAGTCAAACAGGCCAGAATGCCCTTCGAAATACACTCTCCGCAAAAAACAGTGCGCCGCACTTCTGCGGCGCACTGTCTGTCTTTTGTATTTACCGGGCCTTGCTCTCGATCTCCTCCGCAACGCGCTCAGCGAAGTCCGCCAAAGCCATGGCGCCCAGGTCGCCGTCGCTGCGGCTGCGGACCGCCACGGTGCCGGCTTCCACTTCCTTGTCGCCCACCACCAGCATGTAGGGGACCTTCTGGAGCTGGGCCTCGCGGATCTTGTAGCCGATCTTCTCGCTGCGCAGGTCCGTCTCCACCCGGATGCCCCGGGCATCCAGCTGCTGCGCCACCTGCTCGGCATAGTCCTGACAGCGGTCCGTAATGGGCAGCACCTTCACCTGCACCGGAGCCAGCCATGTGGGGAATGCGCCGGCGAAGTGCTCCGTGATGACGCCGATGAACCGCTCGATGGACCCGAAGACCACCCGGTGGATCATGACGGGACGGTGCTTCTCGCCGTCGGCGCCGGTGTACTCCAGCTCAAAGCGTTCCGGCAGCTGACTGTCCAGCTGGACGGTGCCGCACTGCCAGGTCCGGCCCAGACTGTCCTCCAGATGGAAGTCCAGCTTGGGGCCGTAGAACGCGCCGTCGCCCTCGTTGATGACATAGTCCTTTCCCATCTCCCGGATGGCGTCCTTGAGGATGTTCTGGTTCTCCTCCCATTCCTCGATGGTACCGATATGGTCCTCCGGCATGGTGGACAGCTCGATCTGATAGGGCAGGCCGAAGAGAGAGTAGACCTCGTCGAACAGCCGCACCACGCCCTTGATCTCATCCTTCATCTGCTCCCGGGTCATGAAAATGTGGGCATCGTCCTGGGTGAAGCAGCGGACCCGGAACAGACCGTGGAGGGCGCCGGAGAGCTCATGACGGTGGACAAGGCCCAGCTCCCCCACCCGCATGGGGAGATCCCGATAGGAGTGGGGCTCGGACTTGTAGACCAGCATACCGCCGGGACAGTTCATGGGCTTGATGGCAAAGTCCTCCTCATCGATGACGGTGGTGTACATGTTCTCCTTGTAGTGGAACCAGTGGCCGCTGCGCTCCCACAGCTGCCGGTTGAGGATCATGGGGGTGCTGATCTCCACATAGCCGTAGCGCTTGTGGACCTCACGCCAGTAGTCGATGAGCGTATTCTTCAGCACCATGCCCTTGGGCAGGAAGAAGGGGAAGCCCGGGCCCTCATCCTGGAGCATATACAGGCCCAGCTCACGGCCCAGCTTCCGGTGGTCCCGCTTCTTCGCCTCCTCCAGGCGGGTCAGATAGGCATCCAGCTCCGTCTTGGAGGGGAAGCAGGTGCCGTAGATCCGCTGGAGCATCTTCCGGGAGGAATCGCCCCGCCAGTAGGCGCCGGTGACGTTCATCAGCTTGATGCCGTTGCCCTTGATCCGGCCGGTGGAGTCCACGTGGGGACCGGCGCACAGGTCGGTGAACTCGCCCTGGCGGTAGAAGCTGATGACGGCGTCCTCCGGCAGATCGTTGATCAGCTCCACCTTGTACGGCTCGTCCTTCATGAACTCCAGCGCCTCTTCCCGGGACAGCTCGAACCGCTCCAGCTTCAGCTTTTCCTTGCAGATCTTCCGCATCTCCGCCTCGATGTCCGCCAGATGCTCCGGCGTAAAGGTGACGTCGGAGTCCAGATCGTAGTAGAAGCCGTCCTCAATGGCGGGACCGATGGCGAATTTCGTGTTGGGATACAGCCGCTTGATGGCCTGGGCCATGATATGGCTGGTCGTGTGGCGGTAGGAATCCCGGTATTCTTTGTTCTCAAAGGTGTACAGTTCGTTTGCAGCCATGGTTTTCCTCCTTGTCCGGGGCGAAAAAATACAGCCCGCCCCTGTATCAGAATCATACAGGGGTGAGCTGCCGATCGGCAGACCACGGTCCCACCCTGTTTGCGGACGCAGAACGTCCGCCGCTCATAGACGCCTTAACGCGGCGCGGACGGCCCGGATTGGGGGCGCTCCGGGGCGGTACGCCTGCCCTGTCGTCCCCGACGCCGCTTCCAGCCGCGGCGGCGTCTCTCTGGCGGGACGGGCGCCCGGGCGGCGCTCCCCATCAACGCTTTACTGGCAAATTATAATCCATTCCCCGCCCCTTGTCAAGGGCGGGCCTTTTCAAATCAAACCCGCTTCGCTGGGCTTTGATTTGAAAAAGCTGCGGCCCGCTGCAGCGCACGCAAAGCGCACGTTTGCAGGCCGAGATGTGTTTTTTCCGTGATACATGCCCCCGGAAAAAACAGATTTCAATCCTATTCCGCGCCTGCGGGCGCGGAACGCTGCGAGGCTTTGTCTACGGGCGAAAAAACGCCCCGCCGGTCCGGCGGGGCGAGGTGCGTTTTTTTACTTCAGCAGCTGGAGCTTGCCCAGGATGGGGATGGGCTCCTCGTTCCCGCCGATGGCCCGGATCAGGCCGATGAGCCACAGCACGAACACGATGATGGACAGGATGCGGCCGATCCAGTGAAGGAGCGGCAGCGCGCTGATGATACCGGTCACCACAAAGGCCAAAAACAGGACCAGGGCCTGGTTGAGATGGAATTTGGAATTGACGTGGTCGCCGATCACAAAGGCGATGATCAGCCCGATCAGGGTAAGATAGGCAACGATGTCGGTAGCACGTTTCGTCATTGGGCAGCAGCTCCTTTCTTTCACGGGTATGTTATCACATTCCGGCAAAAAATACAAGACGATTTTCATGTTTTGGCAGAAAATACCGCCGCCGGGCCCGTATGATCCGGCTTTCCCCGGGGCATACTGCCGGAAAACGACACGGGAGGACTCACAATGGACCGAAAACGGCTGCTCCTGCTGCTGGCGGCGGCAGCGCTCTGCCTCCATCTTATGCTGCTGCCGGTGCTGGCGGCGTCCTACGGCGTGGGGTCCCGGGGCGAGACGGTGCGGCAGATCCAGACGGTGCTGCGCGGCTGGGGCTACGATCCCGGACCAGCGGACGGCGTCTACGGCAGCCGGACGGAGGCCGCGGTCCGGCGGTTCCAGACGAACAACGGCCTGACGGCGGACGGCGTGGCCGGGCCCCGGACTCTGGCGGCCATGGGGATCCGGAGCGCCGCCTCCAACGCCGCCGCCGCATCCGACAACGAGCTGGCCCTGCTGGCCCGGATCATCTCCGCCGAGGCCCGGGGGGAGCCCTACGCCGGGCAGGTGGCCGTGGGAGCGGTGATCCTCAACCGGGTGGAGCATCCCTCCTTCCCCAACACCGTCTACGGCGTGATCTACCAGCCCGGGGCCTTCACCTGCCTGTCCGACGGCCAGGCCTGGCAGCCGGTGGCGGACTCCGCCTGGCGCGCCGCCCGGGACGCCCTCAACGGCTCCGATCCCTCCGGCGGCGCCATCTACTACTTTAATCCCGCCACCGCTACCAGCGGCTGGATCTGGAGCCGGCCCCTGATCACCGTCATCGGGAAGCACCGGTTCTGTTCCTGAATCCACGGGCGCCGGGGCGGGCGTTCTGTTCGGCTCCGGCTGCCCCTTCCCAAAAAGAAAAAGGACGCACTGTCGTGCGTCCTTTTTTTATCCCTGTAACGGTTCCCGGTGGAGGCAGGTGTAGGTCAGCACGCCCTGAAGCCGCTGGGAGCGCATGAGGCAGATCTCCCGGGCCGGGATCGTGAGCCCGGGCACCTGCAGCCGGAACGCCGGGTCCGTCAGCGTCACCTGACGCCCCAGGGTCACATGGGGCCGGAAGGCCCGGTCCTCGCCGGGAAAGCCCTCGGTCTGCAGGGCGTCGCTGAGCCGACGGTGCAGTTCCGTCAGCTCCGGCGCGGTTTTGAGCCCCACCCACCAGATATCGCCGCCCTGCCGGCGGAACCGGCCCGGCCGGTCCAGCTCCAGGTCGAAGGGCACGGCCCCCGCCGCCGCCGCCGCCATGGCCCGCTTTACGGGCCGGGGGTCCCGGACCTCGCCGAGGAAGGACAGGGTCAGGTGAAAATTCTCCCGGCGGGAGAACACGCCGTAAGAGGCGTGGTCCTTTAATTCCAGTGCCGCGTCCCGCAGGGCGTCCTTCACCGTCTCCGGGAACAGCAGCGCCACGAACAGTCTCATGCGGCACCCCCCGTTTCCGTCCCGGGCCGGGATCCCTTCCCGGCCCTGTGATACACCAGCCACAGCAGCAGCGCCGAGATCACCGCCAGGCAGGCGGAGATCACCTGGGCCATGCGCAGGTCCCCCACGGAGTTCTGGGTGTCCGCCCGGAAAAACTCGATGACGAAGCGCCCGACGCCGTAGAGCAGGAAGTACAGCAGGCCCACGGCGCCCCGGGGCCGGGGCTTCCGGGCAAAGCGGAACAGAATGACGGCGATGACCACATTCCCCACGGCGGACACCGGCTGCGTGGGCCACAGGGGAACGCCCGACGGTGCCAGACTGTCCTCCGGGAAGATCAGATGGAAGGCCGAGGCCGTCTCATGGCCGTAGCAGCAGCCCGCCATCAGACAGCCCACCCGGCCGAAGATCTGGCCCAGGGCCAGAGAGGGCGTGAGCAGGTCGAAATAATCTCCGAAATTCACCCGGGAGGCCCGACAGTAGACGAACAGAGCCAGCAGGGCCAGGATGATGCCGCCGTAGATCACAAAGCCGTCCGTGCTGACGAGCAGACGGGGATACGCCCGGACCTCCGGAAGGTGGAACAGGCAGTACAGCAGCTTCGAGCCGATGACACCGAAGATCACCAGGATGATCACGATGGAGTACACCTTGTCCGAGGACAGCCCCCGGGGTCTGGCCCGTCTTTCCGCCACGATAACGCCTACGATGATGCCCAGGGCGATCATCAGGCCGTAGGCGTAGACGGTGACGCCGCCGATGGAAAACAATTCGTTGTGCATGATCTTCCTCCGTCAGCGATCCTTCAGGGGCCGGCCGCACAGGCCGCAGCCCACGCACCGGTCCGGGTCCACTGCGCCGGTGTCCGGGTCCGCCGCATCCAGGGGACAGCCGCCGCCGGGTCCGGACACGGCGACCCGGGGGGCCTCCGGCCACTCGCCCAGCATCCCCATCCGGTCCGCGGCCCGGTAGTCGAGACAGCAGTCTCCGCAGCAGGCGCACAGGCCCTCATCCCCCCGCCGGGTCAGGATCAGGCCCTCGGCGTACAGGTCCCGGACCAGCGTTTCCGCCTCCTCCGGCGTCAGCCGCCGGGCGACGCCCCGGTCCAGATCGGTGTTGGGGCCGTCGCCGAAGGAAAAACAGCTCTCCCGGCTGTGACTGCAGGTATCGAACACCGGGCGGCAGAGACAGCCGGCGACGCCGACGCTTTCCTGCTCCCGGAGCAGGGCCAGGGCCTCCTCCAGAGACAGCACCGCGTCCCGGCGGTTGGGCTCAGCGGTGTGGAGCCGCCGCTTGACGATATATTCCTCCAACGCCCACTCGCTGAGGGTGGCCCGGACAGACCGGTCCATCCCCCGCCAGGTGTCGGGATACTCCCGGCAGAAGGCGAAGAAGCGGGTGTAGAAATCCGTAATGACCCAGCCGTCCCCGGCCCGGTCCACCACCGTACGCCGGTAGGCGGTGCAAAGCAGGGCCAGAGCCTCCTCCTCCGTCACGGCCAGCGCGGCGGCGGCCTCGGAGACGGTGAAGACCTGTCCGGCCAGGAACGCCTCGATGAGCCGCAGCTCCTCCGGCGACACCATCTCCGGCGCTGCCCGGTAGGCGTAGGCGGGCACCTGATAATGAGCAAAAAAGGCTTGCATAACTTCGGTCCTCCTCGGATCCGTCTTGGTTTTTTATTATACTCCGAAAACGTCGGCCTGTCACGCATCATTTTTTGAATAAATTCTGAAGTTTCCGGTCGAAATTCCTTGCTTCCCGGGCCGTGGAAGAGTACAATAAAAAGGTCCGCGAGTCCCGCGGGCAGGAGGAGATTTCGCATGAGACACAAGGGTTTACGCCTGCTGGCCGTCCTGCTGGTCCTGACGATGCCGCTGCATCTGACTCAGGCGCTGGCGGCAGGAGATGAGGATATGCAGTCGCCGCCGGCGGCCGCGCAGAACGAGGACGCGGAGCCCGCAGACACGGCGGCCGGGGACGAGGAGGATGCCGACGCCGGGATCGCGGACGGCGGGGAGACAGATACCGAACGTTCAGACGCAGAGGACGCGGACGCGGAAACCACGGACGCCGAAACTCCGGAAACCGGGGACATGGACGACGCGGACACGGACGCCGGAGCCCCGGAGGATGACAGCGGCGAAGCGCAGGACGCGGAGCCCGAAGCGGAAGATGCCGAAGGCCCGGACACCGAAGGCCCGGCCCCGGAGGATACGGACGCGGAAGCCGACCCCTCAGAGGAGCCGGAGGCCCCGGCGCAGCCGGTGCCGACGCCCATCGACGTGCAGTACCACTGGAGCGCCGATATCGTCAGCACCCTGATGGCCCACGGGGTGATCCGGGGCTATGAGGACGGGCGGTTCCGGCCCGACCACGCCGTCTCCCGGCAGGAGGCTGCCGCCCTGATCGCGCGGATGATGCCGGACCCGCCGGAGCCCGCGGCGTCGGTCCCCTACGCGGACGAAGGCGAGTGGCGCTGGTCCTACAACGACGTGGCCGTGCTCTATGCCGCAGGCGCACTGCCGGCGGCGGATATGTTCTATCCCACCGCGGCCATTACGAGAGCCGACTTCGCCGGCTTCATCCGGGGCGCTTTCTATCCCGGTGAGAGCTACGGCGGCGCGGACTTTTTCCCGGATATCTCCGGCTCCGCCGCCCGGGAGGACATCAACGTCCTGGCCCTCCACGGCATCGTGCTGGGCAGCAGCGACGGCGGGTACCATCCCGCCGGCTATCTGACCCGGGCCGAGGCGGCCGCGGTGCTGCTGCGGCTCACCAACTATGAGATCATCCCTGCCGTGGTCACCCTGCCGGCGGCAAACGCCGTCGACGTCCCCTACGTCAGCCAGATCTATCCCGTCTACGCCCCGGTGGGCTGTGAGGCGGTCAGCGTATATATGGGCCTGAAGAGCAAGGGCTTCGCTGCAAACGTGACCCTGCGGCAGTTCCTGGACGCCATGCCCAGGACCACCTCCAATCCCGCCAAGGGATTCGTGGGCTCCCCCTATGTGCCGGACCTCACCAAGCGGACCCGCACCACCATCTATCCGCCGATCCTGGCCGAGTTCGCTTCCGCCTACGGCAACGTGACGGACATCTCCGGCAGTTCCCTGTTCGAGATCCGCTCCGAGCTGCTGGCCGGCAATCCCGTGGCGGTCTACGTCACGCTGTACTGGCAGAAGCCCTTTTACCGCTACTACAATATCGAGGGACAGACCCAGCGGCTGCTGAGCAACAACCATATCGTGCTGCTGTGCGGCTACAACGCCGACTACGGCTACTATGTGGCGGACCCGTACAATATAGGCAACAAGTATAAGCCCTACTTCTACTGGGTCTCCGAGAGCACGCTCAAGTCCATCTACGACGTGCGCAAACAGGCTCTCGTCATCCGGGGCTTTGAGGGGGCCTGGGCCCTGCCGGCGGAAACGGATCAGAGCGCCGCCTCGTAACGGCTGCGCCGTCAAAAAACAAAAAAGCCGCGCTGCGGGTCTCCGCAGCGCGGCTTTTTTATCGTCTTACAGCTTCGTTTTCAAAAACTCCCGGAGCCAGTCTCCGCTGGCGGGGTGCTCCAGAGCAAAGTCGATGGTGGCCTCCAGAAAGCCGCACAGGTTTCCGGTGTCGTAGCGGCGGCCCTCAAAGTGGGCGGCGGTGAAGAACCGGGTGTGACACAGCTCCCGCATGGCGTCGGTGAGCTGGATCTCGCCGCCGTAGCCGGGCTTCGTCTGCTCCAGCACCGGGAAGATATCCGGCGTGAGCACGTACCGGCCCAGGATGGCGTAGTCGGACAGCTTTGTCTCCGGGGTGGGCTTCTCGTTCATGTCCGTGACCCGGAAGATGCGGTCCTCCAGGGGCTCCAGCTTCAGGGAGGAGTACCGGGAGATGGCCTCCGGCGCCACCGGCTGGGTCCCTACGCAGGGGGCGTCGTATTTCTCCGCCGCGGCGATGAGCTGGCCGATCACCGGCCGGTCGGCCTTCATGATGTCGTCCCCCAGCAGCACGGCGAAGGGCTCGTCGCCCACGAAGCGTCTGGCCCGCCAGATGGCGTGGCCCAGACCCAGGGTCTCCTTCTGCCGGACGTAGAAGATATTGGCCAGATCCGCCGCCCGGCGGACAGCCTCCAGATCCGCGTCCCGGCCGGAGGCGGCCAGCTTCCGCTCCAGCTCCGGATGGTAGTCAAAGTAGTCGTCCATGGCGGACTTGGCCCGGTTGGTGACGATGAGGATGTCCTCGATACCGGCCTCCACGGCCTCCTCAATGATGTACTGGATCACCGGCTTGTCCACCAGAGGCAGCATCTCCTTGGGGACGGTCTTGGTGGCGGGCAGCATACGGGTACCCAGGCCCGCCGCGGGGATGACGGCTTTCTTTACGCGCATATGCGTCGCTCCTCTCTTATGACCGAAAACGGGACGGTCGGGACGGTTACGGTCGGTTCTGCATGATCCGGGGACGGAAGAAGGCGCTGCGGGGCAGGAAGTGCAGCAGAGGCAGGCCCAGCACATAGCCCACCACCAGCTCCCCGGCGGCCACGGTGCAGGCGTTCCACAGGAAGGCCGGCAGGAAGACCGCCGGATCCGAGGACTCGGACAGGGCGATCATGGCGCCGACCAGGACGCCGTTGACGATGGCCATGGGCAGGGGCGCCACGACCTTCCGCCGCAGGCGGGTGGTCCAGAGGCAGGCCAGCAGGGTGGCGATGCTGCCCACGATCATGTCGATGGCGCCGTAGGGGCTGAGCAGGTTGGATACCAGACAGCCGATAAACAGGCCCCAGGTGGTCATGGGGAAGTAGAAGGGCAGCATGCACAGGGCCTCAGAGATGCGGAACTGGATCGGGCCGTAGGCCAGGCCGAAGGCGGACGTGATCAGCGTCAGTATCACGTAGGCCGCGGCGACCATGCCGCACAGGGTCAGCTGTTGTGCTTTCATAGGTTTTCTCCCGTTCTGTATGACAGAAACGGGCATACCGGAGACGGATCTGCTCCCCGGCATGCCCGTATTGCTGCGAAATTCTTATTTTGCGTACTCCACGGCCTTGGTCTCCCGGATCACGTGGACCTTGATCTGGCCGGGATACTCCATCTCGTCCTCGATCTTCTTGGCCACGTTGCGGGCAAACAGCGTCATCTCATCCTCGGAGAGCTTTTCGGGCTTGACCAGGATGCGGACCTCCCGTCCGGCCTGGATGGCAAAGGAGGACTCCACACAGGGGAAGCTGCTGGTGAGCTCTTCCAGCTTCTCCAGCCGCTTGATGTAGTTCTCCAGATTCTCGCGCCGGGCGCCGGGGCGGGCGGCGGAGATCGCGTCGGCCGCCTGGACCAGACAGGCCACGACGGTCTGCGGCTCCACGTCGCCGTGATGGGCGTGGATGGCGTGGACGATCGCCTCGTCCTCCTTGTATTTCCGGGCCAGATCCACGCCGATGGTGACGTGGGAGCCCTCCACCTCATGGTCGATGGCCTTGCCCAGGTCATGGAGCAGGCCCGCCCGCTTGGCCTGATCGACGTCGGCGTCGATCTCAGCGGCCAGCAGACCGGCGATGTGAGCCACCTCGATGGAGTGGTTCAGCACGTTCTGGCCGTAACTGGTACGGTACTTCTGGCGGCCCAGGATCTTCACCAGCTCGGGATTGATATCGTGGATACCGGTCTCGAACACGGCGCGCTCACCCTCCGCCTTGATGACGGCGTCCACCTCACGGCGGGCCTTTTCCACCATCTCCTCAATGCGGGAGGGATGGATGCGGCCGTCGGCGATGAGCTTTTCCAGGGACAGCCGGGCGATCTCCCGGCGGACGGGGTCGAAGCTGGAGACGGTGATGGCCTCCGGCGTGTCATCGATGATCAGATCCACGCCGGTGAGCGTTTCCAGCGTGCGGATATTGCGGCCCTCGCGGCCGATGACGCGGCCCTTCATCTCATCGTTGGGCAGGGGAACGACGGAGACGGTGACCTCCGCCACGTGGTCCGCGGCGCACCGCTGGATGGCGGTGGCGACGACCTCTCTGGCGTAGGTATCGGCCTCCTCCTTGAACCGGGCCTGAATCTCCTTGACCTTGATGGCCTCCTCGTGGGTGACCTCGCTCTCCAGCTGGGCGATGAGGTACTCCTTGGCCTCCTCGGTGGTGTAGCCGGAGATCTTCTCCAGGACCTCCACCTGCTCCTTTTTCAGAGCGGCCACCTCCGTCTTTGCGGCCTCCACGTTGGCCAGACGCGCGTTCAGGCTCTCCTCCTTGCGCTCGATGGTGTCCATCTTTTTGTCCAGATTTTCTTCCTTCTGCTCCAGACGGCGTTCCTGCTTCTGCAGGTCGGCCCGCTGTTCCTTGACCTCCCGTTCATGCTCGGCCTTGGCCTTGATGATCTCCTCCTTGGCTTCCACCAGAGCTTCGCGCTTTTTGGCCTCGGCGTCCCGCAGAGCCTCGTTGATGATCCGCTTGGCCTCGTCCTCAGCGCTGGTGATCTCTTTTTCTGCAACTTTTTTACGATACTGGATGCCGGCGAAAAAAGCAATGACGAACGCCACCACAAAGGCGATGACGCCGGTCAGAATATACCCCAGCATATCTGCACCTCCTGATTGATACTGCCCGGGGGACGCCGCGGAGGGAAAAAAGCGGCGAAAACAGGGAGGGCCCATGTTCCCGGGCGTGACACAACAGGCGGCTGTTTTCCGGCGCGCTCTTGCCGGTACATACAGCGACCCATTATGTATAATAACAATTTATTGTATCTCTACCGGGCAGGTCTGTCAAGGGATAAACGGACAAAAACCGGCGGCAAAGGTGAAAACCTTTCCGCCGACGATGGGCTCGGGGACCGGCCGGGCCTCCCCTTTTTGACAGCGCGCGAAACCCCGGGCCCTCGGAACAAGGGGCCCGGGGCTGTCATTCGTTTTACAGATTCCGCAGCAGTCCCGCCGCGGCGCCGATGAGGACGGCGTCCTCCGGCGTCTCCAGCGCGACGTCCGGCAGTGCCTGACGCAGCATCGGCAGCAGGACGGTATGCTCCGCGCCGCCTGTGACCACAGCGCAGGGGGCACGGCCGCCGCCGGTGAGGCGCAGAGCCGCGGACAGAGCGGAGGCCGTCAGATCCACCGCCCGGCGGCAGACGGCGGTGCAGAGTCCCCGGGCGGCCTCCCGGTCCTCCGGCGCCGGGCAGAGGGTGGTCAGCAGACCGTTCTCCCGGTCCCGGAGCAGCTCGTCCACCGCCTCGAAGGACAGATGGGTCAGCCCCAGCAGGGCGCGGCCGCCGGCAAAGGTGAACAGGCCGTCCTCCACGCCCTTGAGCAGGGTAAACCGGGCCGTCTCGCCCAGATTCGGCAGGGCCGCCGCCTTGCGCAGGAGATTCTTCCCGGCGTCCCCGGCGTCCCGGTCCACGATCAGGTCCGCGTCGCCCACGGGCAGGCCGGTGAAGCCGGCGACGCCGGTGTTCAGCAGTACGAAGCCCTGGTCGCTGCCGGGCCCCGTCAGCTTGGGGATGGCGGCCCGGGGCGCCGCCAGACTGAGCCGGACATCCCGGCCCCAGGACAGACCCAGACAGCGGTCGGCGTCCGGAGCCAGCACCGTGGCCGCCAGCAGCGCCGCGCAGGCATCGTCCAGAGCGACGAGAGGCCGTTCCTCCACGCCCCGGCCGGCCAGCTCGGCGGTCAGAGAGGCGCAGAGCAGACGGCCCTCCGCGCCGCTGATCCGCAGCGGCGGCGTCAGGGCGGACAGATCACGGCCCGCCGGGACGGCGGGCAGGGCATAGCAGAAACAGGCCCCCGCGGCCTGTCGGATCAGCGGCTCCGCCAGCTCGGCGGCCAGATAGATCAGGTCCTCCCAGGGGGAGGGATAATCCAGCCCCGGCATGGGGAAGCTGTCCCGCTCCGTGATTTCGGGCCCCCGGTCCGTCCAGGTCACAAGGGCCACGGAAAAGGTCTCGTGGTCCGCCAGAAGCACCGCCGCGGGCGTATCGGCGGGCAGCGGCCCGAAGGGGCACAGAGCGGTGGGCAGCATGGGCACAGAGCCGGCGCCGCCGAAGAGCCCGATCCGCATCTGAGACTCCAGCAGCGCCTCCGTGGACGCCCGGGGCAGGGACAGCAGTCCGTGACGCCGCAGGGAGGCGGCGATGGGGGTTTCAGCCATAGTACAGGACCTCCGCAAAGCCGGTCAGACCGGCAGGGTGTCGTCCTCCCGGACCCAGTCCGAGACGGGGACCACGATGAATTCCGTGGGCGAGATGCGGGTCACCACCCGCTCCAGCCCGGCGTTGATGATCATGCGGCGGCACATGGAACAGGAGGTGGCGTCGGTGAGCAGGGCGCCGGTCTTGGCGTCCCGTCCGGCCAGATACAGGGTGGCCCCCACCATCTGGTTCCGGGGCGCGGAGATGATGGCGTTGGCCTCGGCGTGGACGGAACGGCACAGCTCATAGCGCTGTCCGCTGGGGATGCCCATGGTCTCCCGGGTGCAGGTGCCCATGTCCACGCAGTTCTTCCGGCCCCGGGGGGCGCCGTTGTAGCCGGTGGAGATGATCTCGTCCTTCTGCACGATGATGGCGCCGTAGTGACGGCGCAGGCAGGTGGACCGCTCCAGAACGGTCTGGGCGATGTCCAGATAGTAGTTTTCCTTGCTGATTCGCTCCATAAATGCCCTTCTTCTTTCTCTATAGAGTATGGTCGCACGTCTCCCGGATGGCCGCCTCCAGCCGCTTGAGATCCTCAAAGGTCTCCGGCCGCTTGCCGGGGTCCCGGAGCAGAGCGGCGGGGTGGTAGATGGCCATGACCCGGCGGCCGTCCTTCTCAAACCACTGGCCGTGCTCCTTCGTGATCTTGAAGTCCGGCCGGATGAAGCGCATGGCGGAGATGCGCCCCACGCAGACGATGAGCTTCGGGGCCAGCAGGGCGATCTGCCGCTCCAGCCACTGGGCGCAGGCGTCCTGCTCCACATTCAGCGGGTCCCGGTTGCCGGGGGGACGGCACTTGACCATATTGGCGATGTAGACCCGGGACCGATCCAGATGGATGATTTCCAGCATGGTGTCCAGCAGCTTGCCGGCCCGGCCCACGAAGGGCTCCCCCTGGAGATCCTCCTGCTCGCCGGGGCCCTCGCCGATGAACAGTACCTCGGCCCGAGGGCTGCCGACACCGAAGACCACGTTATGGCGCGTCTGGCACAGGGAACACCGGCGGCACGCGCCGCACTCCCGCTCCAGGGCCTCCCAGGTGTCCGCCGTCATGCCTGCATCTTTGCCCGGGCGGCCAGAATGGCCTGTGCCAGCTGGTCCGGGCAGGAGGTGGGCTTGCTGCCGCAGGTGATGCCCTGACACTTGGCCAGGATCTCGCTGCCGGTCATGCCGTCCACCAGGCTGGCGATACCCTTCAGATTGCCGTTGCAGCCGCCGGTGAATTCCACGTTGGTGACAACTTCGTTCTCATCGATATCAAAGGCGATGGCACGGGAACAGGTGCCCTTTGTCTGATATGTATACCGCATGGGATATCCCTCCTTTTCCTTGCAGTATAGCACACGCGGGGGCGGCCGTCAATGAAACTCACCGCCGCAGGACCGGCCTGGGCTCCGGCGGGCAGGGCGCCTGTTTTCGCCGCCGCTCATAGTCCCGAAGGCTGTCGAAGGCCGGCTTCTGCAGCAGCAGGATCGCCGCGCCGTTGAGCCAGGCCATGGTCCCGGCCCCCAGGTCCCCCAGGCTCCAGACGCTGTCCGCCGTCATCAGGGCGGCGGTGAAGGTGACGATCAGCAGGGCGCAGCGCAGCGCCGGCGTCCCCACCGCCCGGCGGCGCTCCGACCGCAGGAGCCAGAGGAGGTTGCACTCGGCCTGATAGTAGCAGCTCATCAGGCTGGTGAAGGCGAAAAAGGCCAGGCACAGGGCGATGAGGGCCGGTCCCGCGGGGCCCAGCACAGAGGCAAGGGCCGCCTGGACGAACCGGGGACCCGGCTCCAGACAGTCGGCAATCATCGGCGCCCCCCGGTGGAGGACCTGCCCGGCGCCGTCCAGCACGTTATAGCAGTCGGTGAGCAGGAGCATCAGGCCCGTGGCGGTGCAGATGAGGAAGGTGTCCACATAGACGCCCAGAGCCTGGACCAACCCCTGCTCCGCCGGATGGTCCGCCGCCGCCGCCGCGGCAGCGTGGGCCTGGGTCCCCTGCCCCGCCTCGTTGGCGTAGATGCCCCGGCGGACGCCCCACAGAATCGCGCTGCCGAAGATGCCGCCGTAGAGGGCGTCACGGCCGAAGGCGCTGGAGAGGATCAGCGCGAAGGCGGGCCCCACCTCACGGAGATGCGCTATCGTTACCGCCCCGGCGCAGAGAAGATACAGCGCCGCCATGGCCGGCACGATGAATTCTGCGGCTCTGGCGATGCGCCGGATGCCGCCGAAGATCAGCACCCCCAGCAGCAGGGTGCAGACGCCGCCGGAGAGCCATACCGGCAGCCGGAACGCCGCCTGCAGCGACTGGGCGATGGCGTTGGACTGGACTCCGGGCAGCAGCAGACCGGAGGCCGTCAGGGCCACGACGGCAAAGACGGCGGCGCAGCCCCGGCGACGGAGGCCCTTTTCGATGTAGAACGCGGGTCCGCCGCAGTACTGGCCCTCCCAGGGCTCCCGGTAGAGCTGGGCCAGGGTGGACTCCACGAAGGCACTGGCGGCACCCAGAAAGGCCAGCACCCACATCCAGAACAGGGCCCCGGGGCCGCCGTACAGCACCGCCGCGGAGGTCCCCACGATATTGCCGGTGCCCACCCGTCCCGCCAGAGCGGTGCAGAAAGCCTGAAAGGGAGAGATCCCGTCCCCGGCCCGGCCCTTCGTCAGCAGTCGGAGCATGGGACCCAGGAGCCGGACCTGCAGAAAGCGGGACCGGAGGGAAAACCAGAGCCCCGCCGCCAGCAGAAGCGCCAGCAGCGGCGGGGACCAGACCACGCCGTTGAGCGCGCGCAGCAGAAGCGTCATCTTACGCCACCTCCTTCAGATCGCCGGACAGGCCGGCAATTTCTTTGTACCACGGCGGCGGAGCAAAAAAGAGAGAACGCTCCCGACAAAGACGCCTCTTGCGTCCCGCCGGTTTTCATGGTATGCTTATTTTGATCCCGGCCATCGAAAGGAGAAAGTATCGTGGAGACCATCACATACGAGTACGGCGGCGGTCTGTATGTCAACCTGACCAACCGGTGCGACTGCGCCTGCATCTTCTGCCTGCGGCAGAACGGGAACAGGGGCAGCATCTACGCTGACGACCTGTGGCTGGACCACGAGCCCTCCCGGCAGGAGGCCCTGGAGGACCTGCTGCGCCGGGACCTGCCATCCTATGAGGAACTGGTCTTCTGCGGCTTCGGCGAGCCCACCTTCCGCATGGAGGATATCCTCTGGCTCACCGACGAGCTGAAAAAGACGGTCCCCGGCCTGCCTCCGGTGCGGATCAACACCAACGGCCACGGGTGCCTGATCTCAGGCCGTGACGTGGTGCCGGAGCTGGCGGGCCGCATCGACCGGCTGTCCATTTCCCTCAACGGCGCCACGGAGGAGACGTATCTAGCGCGCACCTGTCCCCGGGACGGGGCCAAAGCCTGGCAGGCCATGCTGGACTTTACCCGCAGCGCCGCCGCCGCGGGCATCGAGGTGACCATGACGGCAGTGGACCGGGGCATGGAGCCGGAGGAGCTGGCGGCCTGCGAGACCCTGGCAGCCTCTCTGGGCGCCCGGTTCCGGGTCCGGCACTATATCGACAGCTGAACGCCCGGCAGGACCGCGCGGAGGCGGCCGTTCTCCGCCGCTTTTCAGGCCTGCGGCGTAAAAAAGAAAAATCTTTTGCTTTTTCTCTTTACAAGCTGATAAAAATATGTTATAATAATGATAACCATTATTATGTAGGGAGCATTACGATGGAAAGAACCAGTGCCAAGCGGAACGCGATCCTTGCGCTTCTGCGCAGCACCACCACACACCCAACGGCAGAGTGGGTCTACGCACATCTTAAGCCTGAATGGCCGGAGCTGAGCCTGGCCACCGTCTACCGGAATCTTGCCTACTTCAAGGAGACCGGCCAGCTGACCTCGGTCGGTACCGTGAACGGAAAAGAACGGTGGGACGCGCGGACAGACGATCACGCACATTTTATCTGCACGGGATGCGACAGGATCTGGGATCTCCCGGTCATCTGTCCCCCCTCGCTGACGAGATGTGCCGAGAAGGCGTCCGGCAGTCAGATCACGGGCTGTCGTATCTCCTTTACCGGCGTGTGTGCGGACTGTCAGCCTCCCGATACTGAAACAACAGGAGGAATGCCACTATGAAAAAGTTTGTTTGCACCGTCTGCGGATACGTACACGAGGGAGACGCCCCTCCCGAGGCCTGTCCGGTCTGTAAGGCCCCTGCTTCCAAGTTCAAGGAGCAGAGCGACGACAAGACCTGGGCTGCCGAGCATGTGGTCGGCGTAGCCCAGGGCGTGCCGGAGGACATCATGGCGGATCTGCGCGCCAACTACGAGGGCGAGTGCCGCGAGGTCGGCATGTACCTGGCCATGTCCCGGGCCGCATACCGTGAGGGCTACCCCGAGATCGGTGCGTATTGGGAGAAGGCCGCTTTTGAGGAAGCAGAGCATGCGGCGAAGTTTGCCGAGCTTCTGGGCGAATGTCTCAGCGAGAGCACCAAGGCCAATCTGGAGGCCCGTGTGGAGGCCGAATTCGGCGCCACCGCCGGCAAGACCGATCTGGCCAAGCGCGCCAAGGCCCTGAATCTGGACGCCATCCACGACACCGTCCATGAGATGGCCCGCGACGAGGCTCGTCACGGCAAGGCTCTGGCGGCCCTGCTCAAGAGATACTTCGGCTGAGGAAAAAACCAAAAAAGCAATTTCTGAGAGGGAAGGGAGAACTCCTTTCCCTCTTTTTCTGCGCTCCCGTCGTGTCGTGGATAAGGTCCGGCTTTTCCCGGGAGGCGGCAGGCGGTTTCGGCCGGGCCCCTGCTTTTGGATGTATAATTCATTCTTGCATACAGAGGATATTTTTGTTATGCTATGGGCAGAAACCAAACCGGCGACCGCCACCCTGAAAATGATAAGAAAAGGAGACATGCGACGTGAGAAAACGCATCCTGGCGCTGCTGCTGACAGTCGTGCTGTGCCTCTCCCTGCTGCCCCTGGCAGCCTCGGCCGCATCCGTAGAGGATTATCCTCTGCTCTACAGCACCTTCAACTCCAGCGCAACACAAAGCGGTCCGGAATACTTTCCGGACTTCACCGTCGGCAGCAATGACCTGCTGGTGCAGGCCATCGCCACCTACCACTGGAACTCCGGCAGAGGCGCAACTCCGGGCACCATCAGCATCTATGACTGGGACGACAACCTGATCGGCACCTGGCAGGCCACGGGCCGGTCCGGCTCCGGGGCCAACAACGTCTACTGGGACGTGTTCCCCAACGTCGTGCTGAAGGCGGGCCAGCGGTATTATATCGTGGACTCGGACACCAAAACCTGGAGCTATAACAGCGCTTCTGACAACATGGGCTTCGCAGAGGTTCGTGGCACGGCGGCACCCTCCGGCAGCTCCGGCTCCGGCGGCAGTTCTTCCTCCGGCAGCACCACCACCTCTTCCACCGGCTACACCTGTTCCACCTGGGCCGCCCCCGAGCTGTCCCAGGCCGACTCCATGGGCCTGATCCCCGACGTGCTGAAGACCGCGGACCTGACCCGCTCCATCACCCGGAAGGAATTTGCCGCTGTCTGTGTCCAGGTCTACAACTACATGTCCGGCACCCCCGCCGTCGCCGGCGAGAACCCCTTCAAGGACACCAGCGACCCCGATGTGCTCAAGGCCTACGCCGTCGGCATCGTCAACGGCACCGCGCCGGACAAGTTCTCCCCCGACGATCTGCTCACCCGGGAACAGGCGGCCACCATGCTCACCCGCTGCTACAAGAAGATCGTCATTCCCGGGTGGACGCTGCCTACCGACGGCAATTACACCCTGAATTTCACCCAGCCGCCGCTCTTTGCGGATGACTGGAACATCTCCGATTACGCCCGCACCAGCGTGTACTTCATGGCGGCCAACGGCATCCTCAACGGCATGGGCGAAAATATGTTCGTCCCCAAGGGCACCGCCACCATCGCCGGCGCCACTGTCGCCGCCAACGCCACCCGGGAGCAGGCGGTCATCATCTCCTCCCGCATGGCTCAGAATCTGGATACCACGCCCCAGTCCACCACGACCACGCCTGCCACGCCTGCCACGCCCGCCACGCCCAGCGGTGAGTTCGGCGCGTCCATACCGGCCAACGGCCCGGCAAAGAAAGTGGGCGGTCTGACGCTGGACTTCGGCTCCGGCGGCAGCGGTACCTTCACGGTGAACACCGCCGCCGCCCCGGAGGACGCGCTGTCCGCCTGCTATGAGGTGGATCTGTCTGACGCCGACAACCACTCCGTCACCATCACCACGGACCTGACCTCTTCTGTGCCGGAGGGCATGGAGGCCTGCATAGGCGTCGGCATCCCCTATAAGACCGCAGACGGCGAGTCCGACATACTCTGGAACCTCGTCCCCACCACGGTCTCCGGCAGCACCGCCACTGCTACCATCGACGCTGCGGCGTATCAGAACTATATAGACGACATCCTTCTGGCCGGCGGCCAGCCCATGCAGCAGACGAAGAAAACCACAACGGGCCTGAACCTGTTCATCGCCGCCATCGGCATGAAGAAGTTCGAGTCCGCCCATTTCGTGCTCCGGGTGCAGGGCCGCGTCTTTGACGAGAATGCCAAGGGCGGTCTGACCTCCAAGGACAGCCAGCGGATCCTCAACGATCTGGAGGCCATCTATACCGCCTACACCAGCACCTACGGCTACAAGGACGTCCGGAATCTGAGTGCGAATCGCCTGAGCGTTACCATCCTGCCCATCAAGGGCAACGACGGCGCCTACTACGCCGGCGACGTGAGTATCAACGACGGCTACGTCTACCTCAACGCCAACAGCAGCATCGTCATGTACGGTTATCGGAGCCCCGCCGCCGAGCGGAGATCCGTGGAGGTCCAGCTCTCCAAGGGCAATACGATCCACTCGGATGAGGATTTCTTCCGCACCATGGCCCACGAGATGTTCCACTATTTCCAGAACCAGTACATCAACTCCACCGTGTTCAAGTACACCAGCGGCAACGACTGGTTCCATGAGGGCTCCGCCATGTACTATGAGCAGGTCCTGGCCAAGGCCAACGGTCTGAACATCGAGGGCGCCGGTCTGTACCGGCAGGAGCATATGGATGTCTACAGCGGTCTGGTCCCCGGCGACAGCATCTCTGCCGGCGGCTATGGGCGGCGCCCCTTCTTCCAGTATCTGGAGGAGCAGATCGGCTCCGGTACGATCCGGCAGACCTATGCGGCCTATGAGGCGGCAAAGGGCATGAATCCCGGCTTTGAGACCCTGCTGCCCGGCGTCACGGGCAAGACTCTGCCCGAGCTGGCTGTGGACTTCTACCGCACCCTGGTGACCACCAACAAGCTGGAGGCCCTGGACGCCGATCCCTGGACCATCTATGACTCCAGCGTGGACAATTTCCACAACCAGAACCGGAACCATCCGGAGCGGAAATACCTGAATGAGCTGAATATCGACAGCAATTCCGCCAACGCCGAGAGTGACAAGACCATTCTGGTATATCCTTACGGCACGTCCTTCCTCAAGGTCGTACCCAACAGGCTCCCCAGCACCGTTTCGGGCCTGACCATCGCCATCGACGAGTCCGCGAATGCGAGCCTGACGGTCATGACCTTCCAGAGCAACGATTACAGCAAGCTGAAGGTCTATACTGACAAGACCAGCTATGTCATCCCCCTGACCGCAGGCAAGATCCTGGTCATGGTGACGGATACCAGCGGCAGCCAGAACAACGTGAAGGTCGTCGTCCGGCCCAGCATCAGCACCGGAAGCTATCACCCCTCCGGCGAGGAGGAGATCATACCCTCGGACTATGAGGGAACGCTCACCCGCACGGTGGACGGCGTGACCGTATCGGTACCCGCCAAGGCTGAGCTGACCCTCGGCCCCTCCAGCGGCTACGTCTACATCTCCGCCGATGACGGCAGCTACACCTTCTCCATCACCGGCGGCTACTATCCCGCGGAGGGCATCCTCTCGGCGCCTGAGGGCTCCGCCTGCATCTACTCCGACGTCGACTTTGCCGATAAGGGCTATAACAATGGTCTCAGCGCGCAGTCTCTGGGCTGCAATCTGTCCGCCGTGGAGTACGATTCCACAGGCGCCGTCATCGCGGAGTTCAGCGGTTACTACGAGGGGACCGTCTCGCTGTCCACCGCGCCTCCCCCGCCCAGCGAGTGATCCCGTCCGTTTGAACGGAACAGGCCCTTCGCGTCCCGCGCAAAAAGCAAACGACCCGGCAGCCGGCTGTACCCGGCTGCCGGGTTTTCTGTCCCGTCCCCCGGTCGGAAGCCCTTTCAACGGCGTGCCACCGCCCTGAAAAAGCCGCTTGAAAACCAATCGGAAGGAGTATATAATAAGCTTGATTTTACAGGAGATCATACAGACTCACAAATCATATGCCCTCTGCCGGAGGGCCGAATTATTAAAGGAGGTATCTGCATGGAGCAGAAGGTAAAAGACCTGCTGATGGATCAGATCAATAAAGAGCTGTACAGTGCCTATCTCTATCTGGATATGGCCAATTACTACATCGACCTGGATCTGGACGGCTTCGGCAACTGGTACACGATCCAGGCACAGGAGGAACGGGACCACGCCCTGCTGTTCATGAAGTATCTCCAGAACAACGGCGTCAGGGTCACGCTGGAGGCCATCGACAAGCCCGACAAGGTGTTTTCTACGCCGCTGGATCCCCTGACGGCGGCGGCGGAGCACGAGAGATATGTGACGAGCCTGATCCACAACATCTACGACGCCGCTTACTCCGTCAAGGATTTCCGGACGATGCAGTTCCTGGACTGGTTCGTGAAGGAGCAGGGCGAGGAGGAGCAGAACGCCGACAGCATGGTGAACAAGTACAAGCTCTTTGGGGAGGATCCCAAAAGCCTGTATCTGCTCAACCAGGAGCTGGCGGGCCGGACCTACAGCGCCCCCTCTCTGAGTTTATAAACAACTGAATTTCCAGACCGCCCGCCGTGGCAACACGGCGGGCGATCCTTTTTTGTGGGAGGCTGTTCTGTTGGGCTGCGGAGCGGTACCGCAGGCGGGGAAAGCCTTTTCGTAAAGGGGAACGTGCCTCCGGCGGCCATACTTTTCTGCTCGCACAGAAAAGTATGGAGAAAAGATGCGCCAAAGGGGACCCCCAATCGCCGTCACGCCTGCGGGCGTGACATAACCGGCTTGCGCCGGGGCGATTTCAAGGGGGACCAGTCCCCCTTGAGTAACCCCCAGGCCTCCCGGCGGGGAACAGGAACATCCCTCACAACAACCCCGGCCGGCAAGGCCCTGAACTGTCTGTTTCAACTCAACCGCGCTTCCGCGCTGCTGCGGAGGGTATTGTGGTCTGGCCGCCGATTCGCACCCGCCGAGGCGCAGGAACAGAGGAGCGGATTATCATACCAAACCGGAGCCCAGCTTCAGCGGGTCCGGTTTGGAGAGGAGGCGCAATGGAATGAGTTTGCTTGCGCGTTTACGCGCAAGCAAATGATATGGAATTTGCGCCGACGTAGCGGCAGCGAAGCAAGGAGCAAAGACAATGCAGATTTGCTGCGCCGAGCTGTCTTTGCCGGTACTTTCGTCAGACCGAGAAAGGAAATACATAGAAACCATGGGTTTCTATGCGTGTTCTTTGCCTACTTTCTGTCACGATACAGAAAGTAGGCCGTCGGAGACATTCCCGCCCGCAGGCGACAATAACAAAAGTATTTGGAGGACGTGCCTCCGGCGGCCATACTTTTCTGCTCGCACAGAAAAGTATGGAGAAAAGATGCGCCAAAGGGGGACCCCCAATCGCCGTCACGCCTGCGGGCGTGACATAACCGGCTTGCGCCGGGGCGATTTCAAGGGGGACCAGTCCCCCTTGAGTAACCCCCTGGTCTCCGACGGGGAACAGAACCACCCCGGCCGGCAGAGCCCTGAACTGTCTGTTGCAACTCAACCGCGCTTCCGCGCTGCTGCGGTAGGCAACGAGGTCAACCGCAAATTCGTACCCTCCGAGGCGCGGGAACAAAAAAAGGGAGCTGCCATTGCAGCTCCCCTCTTTAATACATTTATTCCTCTTCCTCTGCCTCCATGGCGGTGACGGCGATGGACAGGTCGTCCAGCTGCTTGTCGTCCACCACGTCGGGGCAGCCCATCATCAGATCGGAGGCGTTCTGCACCTTGGGGAAGGCGATGACGTCCCGGATGGAAGGGGCCCCCGTCATGAGCATCACCAGACGGTCAAGGCCGTAGGCCAGACCGCCGTGGGGCGGCGCGCCGTACCGGAAGGCCTGGACCAGATGGCCGAAGCGCTCCTGAATGTCCTCCTCGGAGATGCCCAGAGCCTGGAACGCCTTCTCCTGCATCTCCGGGGTGTTGATCCGGATGGAGCCGCCGCCCAGCTCCGTGCCGTTGAGCACGATGTCATAGGCCCGGGCCCGGCAGTTCTTCTTGTCGGTGAGGATCTTGTCCTCGTCCTCGATCATGGGAGCGGTGAAGGGATGGTGCATGGCCTGATACCGACCCTCCTCCTCGGACCACTCAAACATGGGGAACTCCGTGACCCACAAAAACCGGAATTCTTTGGGATCCAGGATGCCCAGCTGACGGGCACACTCGCACCGCAGGGCGCCCAGAGCCGCGAAGACCACCTCGTCCCTGGCGTCGCCCACGATAAGGATCAGGTCGCCGTCTTTGGCTCCCGCCCGCTCCAGAATGGCGGCGTTCTCCTCCTCGGTAAGGAACTTCTGGAAGGAGGACGTGACGGCGCCGTCCACAAGGCGGGCCCAGGCAAGGCCCTTGGCCTTGTAGGTCTTGACATACTCCACCAGCTTGTCGATCTTCTTGCGGGGAAAGTCTTTGGCATGGCCGTCCACGTTGATCAGCCGCACGGAGCCGCCGGCGGCGATGGGATCCCGGAATACGCCGAAGCCGCAGTCCTTCACGATGTCGGAGATGTCCTTCAGCTCGAAGCCGAAGCGCAGGTCCGGTTTGTCGGAGCCGAAGCGGTCCATGGCCTCCCGCCAGGGCATCCGCTGGAAAGGCGTTTCGACATCCACGTCCAGGCACTCCTTGAACACCCGCTTGAGGAAGCCCTCCTGGATGGTCTGGATCAGCGTCTCGTCGGCGAAGGACATCTCCAGGTCGATCTGGGTGAACTCCGGCTGCCGGTCGGCCCGGAGGTCCTCATCCCGGAAGCACCGGGCGATCTGGAAGTACCGGTCCACACCGGCGATCATCAGCAGCTGCTTGTACTGCTGGGGGCTCTGGGGCAGGGCGTAGAACTTGCCGGGATGGACCCGGGAGGGGACCAGATAGTCCCGGGCGCCCTCCGGCGTGGACTTGGTGAGCATGGGCGTCTCGATCTCAAGGAAGCCCTGCTCGTCAAAGTAGTCCCGGGCCACCTTGGCCACCCGGTGCCGGAAGGCCAGCAGCCGCTGCAGATTGGGCCGCCGCAGGTCCAGATAGCGGTATTTCAGACGCAGAGCGTCGTTGACGTCGGTATTCTCCAGGATCTCGAAGGGCGGCGTCTCGGACTTTGCCAGCAGCTGCAGGTCCGTGACGAACAGCTCCACGTCGCCGGTGGGCAGGTCCGGATTCCGGGAGGTGCGCACCCGGAGCACGCCGGTGGCTGCCACCACATATTCGCTGCGCAGGGAAAAAGCGGTGTCGAACACGCTCTTCTCCGTGCCCTCGTCGAAGGCCAGCTGCAGAATGCCGGTGCGGTCCCGCAGATCCACAAAGATCAGACCGCCCAGATCCCGGCGGCGCTGGACCCAGCCGCAGACCGACAGCGTCCTGCCGGCGTCGCTCTCACGGGGTTCGCCGCAGTAGCAGGTGCGGCGGAAGGAGGTTTCCATATCCATCAGCTCCCAAAAATTAGTCTTGTTTCGGCTCCCGGATGGGCCGGCCGCCCCGCTTGTCCTCCAGCGCCGCGGCGATCTGTGCCGCGGCGTCGGCGGCGGGAAGGGTCTGCTGCTCGCCGGAGGCCATGTCCTTGACCTTCACGGCGTTCTGAGCGGCCTCGTCCTCGCCCAGGAAGACGACGAAGGGCACGCCCAGCTTATCGGCATAGCTCATCTTGGCCTTGAATTTCTTCTGTTCGCCGTACACCTGGGTCCGGACTCCGGCGGCCCGGAGCCGGGTGGCGAAGGCGATGGCGGGACTCTGGTCCTCCGTCATGGGCAGGATCAGCACGTCGGCAGGGGCCGTGAGCAGGTCGTCATTGAGATACCCCTGCTCCCCCAGCACGTAGAACAGCCGGGTCAGGCCGATGGAGATGCCCACGCCGGGGAGCTTCCTGTCCGTATAGTACTCCGCCAGATTGTCGTACCGGCCGCCGGAGCAGATGGACCCAATCTCCGGGTGGTCCAGCATGACGGTCTCGTAGACGGTGCCGGTATAGTAGTCCAGGCCCCGGGCGATGGTCAGATCCACGGCGAAGTGGTCCTCCGGCACGCCGAAGGCGGCCAGGTGCTTCACCACCGTCTCCAGCTCCTCCAGACCCAGGTCGAAGGTCTCGCTGCGGCCCCGATATTCCCGGAGCGCCGTCAGGACCTGATCGTTCTCCCCGGTGATGGCGATGAACCTGAGGATCTCCTCCGCCGCATCCTCGGGGACGCCGTCCTCCGTCAGCAGGGCACGGACCTTATCCGGTCCGATCTTATCCAGCTTGTCCACGGTGCGCATGATGTCCCCGGACCGGTCCCCCAGGCCCAGCATATCGTAAAAGCCGGTGAGGATCTTCCGGTTGTTCACTCGGATCTTGAACCGCTCCAGACCCAGGGCGGTGAAGGCGTCGTAGATGATGGCGGGGACCTCCGCCTCGTTGGAGATGTCCAGCTTGCCGTCGCCGATAACGTCGATGTCGCACTGGTAGAACTCCCGGAAGCGGCCCCGCTGGGCCCGCTCGCCCCGGTAGACCTTGCCGGTCTGAAACCGGCGGAAGGGGAAGGTCAGCTCCCCGTAGTGCAGGGCCACGTATTTTGCTAGAGGCACCGTCAGATCAAAGCGCAGGGCCAGATCACTGTCGCCCTTGGTGAAGCGGTAGATCTGCTTTTCCGTCTCGCCGCCGCCCTTGGCCAGCAGGATCTCCGCCGACTCGATCACCGGCGTGTCCAGCGGCGTAAAGCCGTACAGGGAATAGGTGCGGCGGAGACTGTCCAGCATCCGGTCGAACTGGATCTGACGGCCGGGCAGCAGTTCCTGAAAGCCGGACAGAGTCCGGGGCTTGATACGTTCCATTCTTCTTCCTCTCTTTCCTGGGATCTCGCTCTATGCCGTCCGGGCACCCACCCGGTTGACCCGGAGGACGCCGGGGACCTGCTGGAGCCGGGCGAGGACCTGATTGAGCTTCTGCAGGCTGTCCACCTCCACGGACAGGGTGATGGAGTAGCGGCCCTCCGGCAGCTTATGGGTAGCGAGGGCGGTGAGCCGCGTTTTCAGCGTGCTGAGCACCGTGGTGATATCCATGACCAGGCTGTCCCGGTCCGATACGTACAGCTCCAGGCCTGTGGACAGCGTCATCGGGGCGTCCATCCGCCAGGACACGCCCACCCAGCGGCCTTTGTCATGGTCCTTCTTCCACGCGGCGGTGGCGTTGGGACAGTCGGTCCGGTGAACGGAGACGCCGTAGCCCTTGGTGATGAAGCCGATGATCGCGTCCCCGGGAACCGGGGTACAGCAGCGGGCGAATTTCACCAGGCAGTTGTCCAGCCCCTCCACGACGATACCTGTGGTGGAGCCGCCGGCGGCCTTCGGGGGGTCTGCCGGCTTCTTCTTGCCGGTCTGGGGCCGCAGCTTATTGATCCGCATCAGCTCATCCTTGATGCGGTTGACGGCCTTCTGGGACGTAAGGCCTCCGTAGCCGATGGCGGCGTACATGTCGTCCAGCGTGTTGAAGGAGACTTTTTTCAGAATGGCCGGCAGCACGTCCTCGGCGGTGATCTCCGACAGGGAGATGCCGTTGCGGCGCAGCTCCGCCTCGAAGCTGGCCCGGCCGTGGATGATATTCTCCTCCCGGCGCTCCCGCTTGAACCACTGCCGGATCTTGGTCCGGGCCTCGTTGCTGCGGGCGATCTTCATCCAGTCACGGCTGGGGCCGTGGGCGGCCTTGGACGAGAGGACCTCCACCACGTCGCCGTTTTTCAGCTCCGAGCTGAAGGGCACGATGTGGCCGTTGACCCGGGCGGCGGTCATGGTGTTGCCCACCTCCGAGTGGATGCTGTAGGCAAAGTCGATGGGGGTGGAGTGGGCCGGCAGGTTGATCACGTCGCCTTTGGGCGTGAACACGAACACCTCGTCGGCGAACATATCCACCTTCAGCGTCCGCACGAACTCCTCCGGATCCGTATCCTGCTGATTTTCCAGCAGACGCCGGACCCACTCGAAGTTCTTTTCCGTACCCAGCTTCACATCCGCCATGCCCTGCTTGTATTTCCAGTGAGCGGCCACGCCGTATTCCGCCATCTGGTGCATCTCCTGGGTGCGGATCTGCACCTCGAAGGGGATGCCCTCCCGCCCCACCACAGTGGTGTGGAGGGACTGGTACCCGTTGGGCTTGGGCACGGCAATGTAGTCCTTCAGCCGGCCCAGCACGGGCTTATACAGGTCGTGGATGACGCCCAGAGCGTTGTAGCAGTCCTGCACGCTGTCCACGATGACCCGGAAGGCGTAGATGTCGTAGACCTCGCCGAAGGTCTTATGCTGCTCAAAGACCTTGCGGTAGATACTGTAGATATGCTTCAGGCGGCTGAAGACCTCGCCGTGGATGCCGGCCTCCCGCATACCGTTTTCCAGCGCCGTCCGCACCCGGTCCAGAATCTCGCCGTGGACGGCCTTGTTCCGCTCCAGCGAGTCGGACAGCTCCTTGTAGCCGTAGGGGTCCAGATATTCCAGAGACCGGTCCTCCAGCTCCCACTTGATCTTCTGCATCCCCAGCCGGTGGGCGATGGGAGCATAGATCTCCATGGTCTCCAGGGACTTCATGCGCTGCTTTTCCTCCCGCTGGTGGTTCATGGTGCGCATATTGTGGAGCCGGTCGGCGATTTTGATGATGATGACCCGGATATCCTTGGCCATGGCCAGGAACATCTTGCGCAGATTTTCCATCTGCTCCTCTTCCTTGCTGGTGTACTGGACGCGGGTCAGCTTCGTGACCCCCTCCACCAGCTCCGCCACGGTGATGCCGAAGCGCTTGACGATCTCCTCATGGGTCACCCCGGTGTCCTCGATGCAGTCGTGGAGCAGGGCGGCGATGAGGGTCTCGGCGTCCATGCACATTTCCGCCAGGATCTCCGCCACCGCGATGGGATGGGTCACGAAGGGCGAGCCGTCCCGGCGTTTCTGGCCGCGGTGGGCCTCCTCGGCAAAGAGCAGCGCCTCATGGAGCCTCTCCCGGTCCGCCGCGGCAATATAACCCTGAACGCGCTCCTCCAGCGCAGTCCAGCACTCCTGTACCTGCTTATCCATGCAGCGGACCTCCTTTCGAGATATCAAATCGAGCCCGCTTCACCGGGCTTCGATTTGAGGTGATTGCGCTTCGCTTTCGTCGATCAACAGGCTCAAAGGCCTGTGTCTTCTCTTGTATAGTATGCCCCGCCGGCGCAGGCGGTCAAACGGCGAAAAAGCGCCGAACTGTCCAGCCTCGTCCTGGGGGGATCGGCCCTTCGGCGCAGCCGCAGGCCGCCCTCCGGCAGGTTCTCCAGTTCCTCCAGCAGACCCAGCTCCCGGAACACCGTCAGACACACGCAGGTCCGGGCCGGAGACGGCTCCAGACCGTAGGCGGCGGCCACCCGGCGGGCCAGGGTTTCGGCATGGGTCTCCATTTCCGGCTCCTTTTCCCGGGCCAGAAAACGCCACACTGCCTCAAATTCCTCCCGGGACGGGAGCAGGGACGCCCCCTCCTCGTCTGACCAGGTGCCCCGCCGCCACGCGTCGTACAGGGCCCGCTCCGCCGGATCGGCCGTCTCCGCGGGCCGCAGATCCGACAGTACCAGCTGGACCGTCCGGCTGCCGTTGTACTCATTGATCTTGGGACAGAAGGCCAGATCCAGCAGGTCTCCGGGTCTGACGTCCTGCTCCGCATCTGTGGTGGAGAAAAAGATGCCGTCAACGGGACAGCCGCCGGCCTCCATCCGCAGCCGGAGATGCCGCTCGCCGCCTACGTTGCAGCAGCTGAGGACATGGACCTGCCGCAGCAGGAACATGGGCTGGGGATTTGCCGCCCCATGGGGCTCCAGCACCTCCAGCGCCTCCACCGCGGGCAGTGTGAGGCTCTCTCCCTCCACCTCCGCGTCCAGCTCCAGGACGCCGGCGTCCGTCTCCTGTGCCGCCGCGCGGGCGCAGGCCTGTACGGCGGTCCGGAACTCGTCGATCCGATCCCGGCGGATGGTGAAGCCCGCCGCCATATCGTGGCCGCCGAAGCTCTCCAGACAGTCCGTACACTCGTTGAGCATATCGTAGATATTGCTTCTGCCGCCGCTGCGGCAGGAGCCCTTGCCCCGGTCGCCGTCGGTGCAGATCATGAATACGGGACAGAAAAACCGCTCCGCCAGGCGGGAGGCCACGATGCCCACCACGCCCTGATGCCAGTTGTCGTCGGACAGGACCACGGCGCTGCCGGGTCCCCCCTGGGCCTCGATGCGGGCCAGGGCCTCCCGGTAGATGTCCTGCTCCGTCAGCTGCCGGTCCCGGTTCAGCTCCGTCAGCTCCGCCGCCAGCGCCCGGGCCCGTTCCTCATCCTCCGTCAGCAGCAGCTCCGCCGCCACATCCGCCCGGCCCATACGCCCGGCGGCATTGAGCCGGGGCGCCAGGGTGTAGCTGATGGAGATGGAGGTCAGCGGCCGATTCACCAGATGCGCCTCCCGCAGGAGAGCCCGGATCCCGGTGCGCCGGGCGCGGTTGAGCTCCTCCAGTCCCCGGGCGGTGATGATCCGATTTTCCCCCACCAGGGGCACCACGTCCGCCACGGTGCCCAGAGCGGCCAGATCGCACCAGCTGCGGAACACCTCCGGCCGCGCCTCCGGCGCCGTCAGGGCCAGGGCCAGCTTCAGGGCCACGCCCACGCCGGCAAGCTCCGTAAAGGCCGCCGTCTCATCGGGCCGGTGGGGATCCACCACAGCCTCCGCCGTGGGCAGCGGCTCCTTGCAGGCGTGGTGGTCCGTCACCACCACGTCCAGACCCATCGCGGCGGCACAGTCCACCACGTCGTTGGCGGTAACGCCGCAGTCCACGGTGATGATCAGCGTCACGCCCCGGCTCCGGAGCCTTCGGATCGCGTCGCAGTTGAGACCGTAGCCCTCCTCGATCCGGTCGGGTATGTACCAGAGGCACCGTCCCCCCTGCTCCCGGAGAAAGCCCGTCAGCAGACAGGTGGCGGTAATGCCGTCCACATCATAATCGCCATAGACCGCCATGATCTCGCGCCGGTCCAGCGCCTGTCGGATCCGGTCCGCGGCCCGGTCTATATCGGTCACGGTGAAGGGGTCGCAGAGCCCCTCCGTGCCGGTGGCCAGAAAGGCCTCCGCCTCCGCCGTCGACCGTATGCCCCGGGCGCTGAGCACCGCGGCCGTCAGCGACGGCATCCCGTCCCGCTCCAGGGCCCCCCGGGCCTGGGGACAGGGCGTACGGAGGGTCCAGGTTGGATACTTCATAGCGACAAATCCTTTTACTGAAATACTATGAAAAACAGCCCTCAGCGCCCGTTTTCCGGGCCTGAAACACATGAAAATCACGATTTAATTATTATAGCAAAAAACGTCATTTCATGCAACCGATTTCCTCCAAAAAGGCCCCCGCGCGCCTCCCCTGCGGCAAATTTCCCTTTTCCCCGGGACAGGTATCTGGTATAATAGGCAAAAAAGGAGGTGTTTGCCGTGCTGCTGGCTCTGGGTATTCTTCTGGTCGTCGTCGTGGTCGTCGTGGTCATCGAACTGATCATCTACGTCCTGGGCGGGATCCCCGTCTCCAAGCGGCTCTTCGGCCGGCTGTCCCGGCGCGTGGCAAAGCCTCACCTGTTCCGCTTTCTCTTCCGGGTAGCCTCCTTCCTGCGGACGCTCATCGGTCTGGGCATCGGCTTCCTCCGGCGTCTGTTCAGAAAAAAATAAGAAAAAATTTTTTCATTTCCCCCTTGACAGTATGTTATAACTGTGTTACTGTCTTAATACAATCAGAACGCAGAAAGGAGGCAGCGCCATGGGATGGGACTTTGACAGCAGGCAGCCGATCTACGTCCAGCTGGTGCGGCAGCTGACGCAACGGATCCTCACCGGGGTCTACGAGCCGGGGAGCCGGCTCCCCTCCGTCCGGGATCTGGCCCAGGAGGCGCAGGTGAACCCCAACACCATGCAGCGGGCCATGGCGGAGCTGGAGCAGGCGGGGCTGCTGCACACGGAGCGCACCAGCGGCCGGTTCGTCACCGACGACGAGGCCCTGCTGAGCGATCAGCGGCAGCAGCTGGCGGCGACGCACATCGCCGCGTTTTTCAGACAGATGCGTGCACTGGGCTACGAGCCGGAGGAGGCTCTGGCCCTTGCAAAGCGGCAAGGAGGCGAATGAGATGGAACAGAATTACGTGTTTGAGGCTCGGGATCTGAGCCGCCGCTTCGGCGGCAAACGGGCGCTGGAGGGCGTCACCTTCGGCCTGGGGCCGGGGCATATCGCCGGCCTTCTGGGGCCCAACGGCAGCGGTAAGACCACGCTGATAAAGCTGGCCTGCGGCCTGATCCGGCCCACCGCCGGCGAGATCCTTGTCTGCGGCAGCGCCCCCTGCCCCGCCACCAAGGCGGAGACGGCCTATCTGCCGGACGTGGCCTGTCTGGACGACAGGATGCGGGTACGGGATCTCATCAAAATGTTCGGAGAGTTCTACGCGAACTTCGATCCGGAGCGGGCCCGTACCCTGATCAACGATCTGGGCATCGACGAAGCGGACCGGCTGCGGACCCTGTCCAAGGGCAACCGGGAGAAGGTCCATCTGGTACTGACCATGAGCCGGAACGCCCGGCTGTATCTCCTCGACGAGCCCATCGGCGGCGTGGATCCGGCGGCCCGGGAGTATATCATCCGGACCATCCTGGGCAACTACCAGCCCGAGTCCACGGTGCTCATCTCCACCCACCTGATCGCGGACGTGGAGTCGATCCTGGACTACGCTCTGTTCCTCCGGGACGGGCAGATCGCTCTCCAGGGGGACGCCGACGCTCTGCGGGAGAGCCGGGGACAGTCCCTGGACGAGCTGTTTCGGGAGGTATTCAAATGTTAGGAAAGCTGATTAAATACGAATTCCGCGCCACGGCCCGGTACTATCTGCCCATCTTCGCGGCCATGATCCTGCTGGGCCTGGTCCTGCTGCCCATCGCGGCGCACTTCCAGGGCCTGGAGTTCTTCCGGCGGCTGTTCACCGGCCTGTACACCCTGGCCATCGTCATCCTGGCGGTGATGACCTTAGTCGTGACCATCCGGCGGTTCTACACCCATCTGCTGAAGGACGAGGGCTATCTCATGTTCACCCTGCCGGTGACGGCGGGGCAGAACATCCTGGGCAAGCTGATCCCCGCCGTGGTCTGGGCCGTGGTGAGCATCGTCCTGTGCTTCGTGACCCTCCTGCCCCGGGAGATCGCCGAGGGCGGCGGCATCCACCTGCACCTCGCGGGCCCCGACGTGGCTGCCGGGGCCGCGATCCTGCTGGTCTGCTCCATCGTGACGGTGATCCTGCTCATCGCCGGGGAGATCCTGTTCTTCTACCTGTGCATGGCCATCGGCCAGTTGTTCAACGAACACAAGTTCCTGGCCGCCGTGGTGACGTTCCTGATCCTCTCCGTGGTATTCAATATCGTGGGCCTCACGGGCGCCCGCTCGGCGGTGATCTTCGGGACCGGCTTCGTCCGGGACGGCGGGCTGGAGTCTCTGCTGACATGGGCCACGGCGCACTCCCTGTCCGCCGGCCTCATCGCGGGACTGGCCATGGTGGTGATCTCCCTGATCATCTGCCTGATCCTGTTCTTCATCACCCGGTGGCTGCTGAACCGCAAGCTGAATCTCTCCTGATGACCCCCACACGGCGTCAGCAGACGAAAGACCCGGATCCCAAGGAATCCGGGTCTCTTTTCATATAGTAACCGCTTTTGCCGGTCCGGCTCACGCCTGGGACTGAGCGGCGGCGGCGTCACGCTTTTTCTCCATGCGTTTGATGAGCAGCATCAGGATGATGGGGACAACGGCAGTGATGGCGCCCATAACGAAGGTGGGGGTGGGGTTGCTGTGCAGGAACGAGGTGGAGATCCAGTTGAAGAACAGGGACGACAGGCCCAGAGCCAGCATGATGCAGCCGTAGTTCAGGCCGAAGTGCTTGGGGCCGAAGAAGTCCGTGGTCATGGCGGCGTGCAGGGGCGCGGGACCGCCGTAGGCGAAGGCGATGATGGCCACCACGACGATATAGGCGGGGCCGCCGATAAAGGTCATGCCCACGGCGCCCAGGATGGTCAGCACGGCCATAAGGATGATGGCGTTGGTCCGGCCCATCTTATCGGACAGGGCGCCCACGGCCAGACGCCCCAGCGCGTTGGCGATGCCGGTGAAGGACACCGCGAAGATGGCCATGGCGGGGGTCAGGCCCCGCTCCACGCCCAGGGTCTTGATGATGGGAGTGCAGAGATTCCAGGTGCCGTTGATGAGGAACATATCGAAGAACAGGCACCAGAAAAAGCCGGTCCGCAGGGCCTGGCCCAGCCGCAGACTGGGGACGGAAGCCGCCGGCGCTGCGGCAGCCTGCGGAGCCGCGGCAGCGGGCTGGGTCTTGGGCAGCCGGATCAGCGCGCAGGCAATCAGGCCGATGACGGCGAAGATGATGGCCATGGTGAAGAAAACGGCCCGGAAGTCCACCAGGATCGTCTCCGTGGAGCCCACGACGGCGGTGCCGACCTTGTGGGCGTTCATCAGGGAGTTGGACACCGGCGCGAAGATCACCGTGGACAGGCCGAAGGCGGCACAGGCGATGCCGGAGGCAAAGCCCCGGCGGTGGGGCAGCCACTTCTGGATGCAGGACAGGCAGGCGGAATAGGCAAAGCCGGAGCCCAGGCCGCCCATGATGCAGTAGGTCAGATAGATCAGTCTGCTGTTGTTCTCATTGAGCAGACCCGTCAGGCCCACGCCCAGGGCGAACAGGATCACGCCGCAGAGAGCGGCAAATCGGGGGCCCTTCTTGTCGTTGACGAAGCCGCCGATCAGCGTGCCGAACACGAAGCCAAACAGCATCACCGAGGAGACCATGGTCACAGCGCCGGTCTGCATGCCGAAGGTGGCCTGGATCGGACTGCGGAATACACTCCACAGATAGATGATGCCCACGCAGAGCATGACCACCAGCGAGGCGATCACAGGTACCACAGGAGATTCTTTTTTATTCATGAATAACCCTCCTCCTCCGGCGGGCAGGGCGTCTGCCGGAGCATAACATGATAAAATTTGCATCCCAGGTTATTGCGCATAGCGTTATTGTAGCAAAACCGCCGTCGGATTTCAACGATTTTTTACTCCGACGGCGGTACAATTATGTATTTTTTCTCTTTTTCCGCGCTCCGGTCCCGGCTATCGGATCCATTTGTCAACAATCGTGGGCTCTTCATAGCCCCAATCCTCCTCCGCAGCGTGCACGACCATCTGAAAGCCGTTTTTCCGGAGCAATCCGGCAGAGGCCTCATTCTCGACCATCGAGCTGGCCGTGATGATCTCAATGTCCGTCTCATCATACAGATAGCGGATCATCATTTTCAGCGCCTCGTCTGCGATCCCTTTGCCCCAGCAGCGCTCCAGCAATCTGCCGCCCACGCTGATCTTATGGATCGGATCGCGGTACCCGTACATTTCCGCCAGGCCGCAGAAGCCGTTATCCAGATACACGCCGAGGATGATAGAGTCCTTCCAGCACTCATCATACAGTTTTTCAATGACACACCTGACGTCCGGGTATTTTCGCTCAAACAGGAACGTCGGCAAATACCGATACACCCGGGGGCTGTCCACCAGCTCCTGCAGGCCGGGCGCGTCAGCCGGGGTCAGTCCCCTCAGTATGAGCCCGCCGCTCTCGATCTTCGGTATTTCGGAAAACAGTTTCTTTTTCATGACATTCCCTTCCATACGGTATTCGCGCCTCGCTCTTTGTTTTTCATCTTACCACACGGGCTGACGCAAATCCAGCCCCTCCGGATGTCCGCGCGCGGACATTTCCCTCAACGGGCATGGAAAATGGCCGAAAGGGATGATGGGACAGCATCAGCGAAGCTCTCCCGCCGCGGCGGCTGTCAGCGCAGCGGACGCCGCTTTCGCCGGGCCGCAGGTTGCTTTTTTCTGAAAAATCTGCTATTCTGTACAGGAATTCCAAAACTTGATCAGACGGCGCGCAGATGCCGTGTTCCGGCGGCATGCGGGGACACGGTATGAATGCGCTTTGTTCCGTAAGCCGGGTGCAGTCCATACGGGCCGCTGTATGGTGCGGTTCGGGATCGCATGGAAACAACACCGTCAGGAGAGGAGCTCGGTCTATGAAAAAACAGGACAAGAAAAAGCAGAGCAGTAAGCAGAGCAGCCGGAAGCGGTGGCTCCCTGTCGTCGGGATCGTCGTCGTTGTGGTCGTGGTCCTGCTCTGGGCATTGGTCCTCCGCACCCCGGGCAATGTGCGGGAGTACCAGGAAAAGGCGGCGCTGCTCAAAGAGCAGGCGCTTGCGGCAGACGTTGTCGAGACCCTGGGCGACTCCCCCGCCGGCTCGGCAGGCTACGCGGTCTTCCTCTCCGTCTGCGACGGGAGTTCCCGGGCAAACGTGTATTCGGGCACGGGCTCGACCCCGGAAAACGCCTGGAAGAGCGCAAACCATGCCGCGGAAGCCGCGCTGAAGAAATCCCATCTCCAACCGCGCTGGGTAAAGGCGGACGTCGTCTGCGAGACGACTCCCGTTCCCACATGGGAACTGAAAAGTCGCATATACGCCTCCCGGCATGAATTTTTCCGTTACGGCCTTGCCTTCGACGAGAACTTTGACCCCGCTCTCCTGGAAGCGGAGATGAACGGCGCGAAAATCTATGAATATGACCAGGGCGGCGTGGATCTCAAGTACCTGAACACCTATCTGAAGAAGTCGGACAGACCGCAGCTGGACTCGCTTCCGGATGAGTACTACCTGTTTACCTGCAAAGGGTGGTTCTGCGATGAAGACGGGACCGTTTACAGGCTGATCGACGAGGGGCTGGACTACGGTCACAGAGAGGTGGACCTTGTCGACGCGGAATACGCCGAATGGCTGCTGGAAAACGCCACGTCCTTCCTGCTGGAGCAGGTGAATGAGGACGGATCGTTCGTCTACGGGATCTACCCCCGGTTTGACAATGACATTGATAATTACAATATCGTCAGACACGCCAGCACGATCTGGTCCCTGATCATCCGCTACAGGATGTCTCCGGATCCGGAGCTGCAGAGAACCATCGAATCGACTCTGGACTATTTGCTCAATTACGTGATCTACGCCGACGAGAACACCGCGTATCTCTATGAGGAAAAAGCGGACGAGATCAAGCTCGGCGGCTGCGGCGTGGCGGTGATCGCCATGACGGAGTACATGGACGTGTTCCAAAATGACAGATATGCAGACGTCTGCCGCGCCCTGGGGAACGGGATCCTCACGATGATGGATCCCAATACGGGCACCTATGTCCACGTCCTGAACGGCGACTTCTCCCTGAAAGAGGAGATGCGCACCGTCTACTATGACGGCGAGGCCACTTTCGCTCTCTGCCGCCTGTACGGTCTGACCGGAGATCAGCGCTGGCTGAACGCCGCCTGTGCCGCCGCAGACCACTTTATCGCGGCCGACTACGCCCAATACAAGGACCACTGGGTGGCGTACGCCATGAACGAACTCACCATGTACGTTCCGGACCGGACGGATTACTATGCCTTCGGCCTGAAAAACGCGCAGGATAACCTTGAGGCCATCGCGCAGCGCGACACCACCTACCACACCTATCTGGAGCTGCTTATGGTCACCTTCGAGCTCTACGACCGGATGGTGGAAAACGGGATCTCCGCGGACAACTTTGACCTGCCGATGTTCCTGCAAACGATCTATACCCGGGTCAATCGGCAGCTCAACGGATTCTTCTACCCGGAATATGCCATGTATATGGCCAATCCGGATCGTATCCTCTACACGTTCATGGTCCGTCATGACGGCTATCGCGTGCGGATCGATGACGTCCAGCATAATATCGACGGGTATTACCTGTACTGGAAAAACTATGACAAGCTGGTGGAGTACGGCCTGCTGGACTATATCGATTGAGAAAAAGCCCTCTCCACGCTGTTCGTCACGGGAAAGCGCCTCCGGCCCATTCCTCTGGATGCCGTTTCCGGAGCGAGGCCCGCTCCCGGCCGTATTTCCCGGCGGCGTCCGCCATTTTGCCGTGACGGAGTCCAGATCAGACAGTGCAGCAAGGAGGCTGTTTTATGGAATACAGAAGAAGCGGCAGCCGGATCATCGCCCGGCTGGATGAGGGCGAGGAGCTGATCGCCTCCGTCCGGGACCTGTGCCTGCGGGAGAAGGTCTCCGCCGCCTGGATCAACGGATACGGCTTCACAACCCGGATGACGCTGCGGGTCTACGATCTGGAGAAGGACGAGTTCTCCTTCCCCACTCTCACCGGGGCCATGGAGATCACAAGCATCACCGGCAACGTCCTGCCGGTGGAGGGCGTCCTCACGCCCCACATTCACATTGCCGCCGGCGACCGCGACGGCCGGGTCTGGGGCGGACACCTGGTATCCTGCGACGTGGTCGCCACCGCGGAGCTGCTGCTGACGGTGCTGGACCTTCCCCTGACCCGGGCGGCGTCGGAGGACCCCAAGCGGCATCTGATGCGCTTCCCGCCGGAAGCGTGACCTGCCGCCGCCCCGCGTTTTTTGACGAGAACCGGCAAATCAACGCTTGCGTCTTTCGCTCTTTTGTCATATAATTGTTAAGTTGATTGCATTTTCAATAGCGGCGCCTGACGCGGGAACGCCGGAAAGCGGGGAAGCGACACTTTGAAACGGAAGCTCGTCAATCGCTGGCTGATCTTTATTGCCGGCACGATCATTTTGAATCTGGGGATCATCATGAGCACCAAGGCCGGGCTCGGCGTGTCCCCCATCATCTCCATCGCTTACTGTCTGTCGGAAATCCACCATCTGACCATCGGCGACGTGACCCTGGTCATGTATGTGGTCTTTGTGGTGATCCAACTGCTGCTCCACCGCCGGGCAAAGCAGAAAAAATCCGTTTTTATCATGGATATCCTCCAGATCCCGGTGAGCCTGGCCGTCACGCGGCTGATGAATCTCTTCGCCTTCTGGCTGCCGAATCTGGTGACGGACTGCGCCGGCACCTTCTGGGGCGCCATCCCCGGCCGCATCATCTTTCTGCTGGCGGCTCTGGCGCTCACCGCCATCGGCTGCGCCATGTCTCTGAGCATGCGGCTGATCCCAAATCCCGCCGACGGCGCCGTCCAGGCCATCTCCGACACCCTCCGCATCAACCTGGGTCTGACCAAGAACCTCTTCGACGTCACCTGTATCCTGATCTCCTGCGTGATCTGCCTGCTCTCCGTCCGGCATCTCGTCGGCATCGGGCCCGGCACGATCCTGGGCATGCTCTGCGTGGGACGCGGGGTGTCCCTCTTTAACCGGCATCTGTCCGGCAACCTCCAGACGGCAGCCGGGATACAGGCAACTCCCGCCCCCAGCGGCGGCTGATATCATACAAAAAAGCGGCAGGAGAAAATCTCCTGCCGCTTTGTGTACCATACCGTATTTCTCCGTTACGGCACACGGGGGCCGAAGCAGATATCCGCCCGCTCCGCGGTCCGGATTTCCCGAAAATCTCTGCTCTGTCGCGCAAGTCCGTGCTTGTACGCGCCGGAAAGAGATGCTATAATGAAGCAAACGGGAACACATTTTGTATTATGGAGGTGCCACGATGTCTTTTCTGGAAACCCTCTTGAGCGGTATGGCCGGCGCTGACGAGCCGTCCGTCGACCGCCCCTGTTCCAACTGTCCGAGCAGTTGTGCCTTTGCGCCGGAACAGTGCTCCGTCTGCAAGCCTTACAAGGAAAAACTGATCGACGCACTGTACAATGTGGATCACCTGGATGAGTTCCGTGCACGCTACGAGGTGGTGGCCTCCCTGCCCGCCGGCGCTACGGAGTGCCCCCATTGCGGCGCGCCCAACTCCGACCCCTTTATCTGCGAGTACTGCGGTATGCAGATTCAGGCGGGAGACGGCAAGATCCGCGTCACCAGTGCCAATGATATCCCCAACCCCATCCTGCAGGCCCAGGATATCATCTTCGAGCGCTACCAGAAGGTGGTGCAGCCCTCCACCGCTACCGACACCAGCGGCGACCTGCTGGGTATGCTGGCCAGTCTGCTGCTGGGCGACATCAGCGAACAGGGTCAGGCCACCCTGGGCAGCAAAATGACGGAGGATGAGATCAAAGAGGCCGCCGAAATGTGCCGCATCTCCGTGAGCGCCTATCTCACCGGCCTGGACAACGGCAAGTATCCCACCCTGCCCGGACTCAAGCGGGCAGCCGCCATGGAATCCCAGCCCCAGGGCTTCGGTATGCCCGGCTACGGCTCCTCCGGTCTCGGCGCCGGCATGGGCGCCGCAGGCCTCGGCATGGCCGGTCTGGTCGGCATGATGGGCAGTATGGCCGGTATGGGCAACTCTGCGGGTATGCCCGGTATGGGCAGTTCCATGGGTATGCCCGGCATGGGCGGCCTCATGGGCGGCGGCATCGGCTATCCCCAGCAGCCCTACGGCGGCACCCGGCCGCCTCAGTCTCCCTACGGCAGCACCCGGCCGCCTCAGCCTCCCTACGGCAGCACCCGGCCGCCTCAGTCTCCCTACGGCGGCACCCGGCCGCCTCAGTCTCCCTACGGCAACACCCGGCCGCCTCAGTCTCCCTATGGCAACACCCGGCCGCCTCAGTCTCCCTATGGCAACACCCGGCCGCCTCAGCAGCAGGCCCGCAACACGACGGCGCAGCAGCCGTCTCAGGCGGCCAATCGACCCCAGTCCGCGCAGAAGCCCGCGGCGGGACAGGCCCCTGCAGGCAGTCGGTCCGGTGCGCAGCAGAAGCCCGCGCCGTCGGCGGCTCCATCTCAGGGAAGGACGCCAAAGACCCACGCGGCTCCGCCGGAGCCCCCCAGCCGTCTGTCCCAGTGGGCGGACAAGGCCTCAAACAAGAATCAGCCCGCGCCGCCTCCTCCCCAGCGGCAGAAGCCGGAGAACAAGACCGGCAGTGACGAACGAAAGGGCAAGCGCTGACGAAAAATCGTGTATCAAATGCGGCCTTTGTTGACCGTGCACATTCAACAACGGGCTGATTTTGCGCTGTTTTTCCCCTTTTTATTGTTATGGGGTGCCAATCCGCGTCTATTCGTGCTATAATGAGGTCAATCCCCCCGCAAAAAAGATTTATACAGGAGGAATGATTATGAATCTGCTCAACCTGCTCATGAACTCCATGACGACGGACTCCTCCGTCAACTCCCTGACCCAGAAGACCGGCGCCTCCTCCGACCAGATGTCCCAGCTGATCCAGCTGGCGCTGCCGCTGCTGATGAAGGCCATGACGAAGAACGCCTCCTCCCCGGCAGGCGCCCAGTCTCTGCTCGGCGCGCTGAATCAGCACACAAATACCAACACCATGGCCCAGCAGATGGCCGCCGCCGACGTGGTGGACGGCGGCAAGATCATCGGCCACATCCTGGGCGACAGCTCCGGCGACGTGATGGGTCAGCTTGCCGCGCAGACCGGCATGAACCAGGATCAGGTCTTCCAGGCTCTGGGGACCATGGCCCCGGCGATGATGAGCGGCCTCTCCGCCGCCACGGGCTCCGCCGCCCAGAGGAACGCCGCGCCTGATCCCATGGAGCTGATGCGTATGTTCGGCGGCCAGATGCCGGCCCAGAACCAGCAGCCTGTCGGCGGCGGAGCCGCCGGTATGCTGGGCGCGCTGCTGGGCGCTGCCGGCGGCGGCTCCCAGAACCAGGGCTCCTTTGACGGCAGTGAGCTCCTGGGCGTTCTGACCGCTCTGATGAAGTAAGAAGTTCAGAAAGCACGGGCCTGCCGCGGAATGTTTCATTCCGCGGCGGGCCCTTCTTAATTAGACTGTGTATCCGGTGGTCCCGCATACTCTTTTCATCTGCCCCTCTGCCTGTAACCGGGGGAGGCCGCTGTTCCCATCAGGAAATCCTCCAGGACGATTGACAACGTATTTGGTGCTTGAAACCTTACAGCGCTGAGGATACAATAGCTTTAAACATAGAAATCGGGATTTGTTGAGGTGATCCATGATGAAAAAAATATTGCTCCTGTTGTTATGCGTGCTGCTGTTGATACCGATTGCGGGCTGTGCAGAGAAACCTGCTGTAAAAGACACTGTCGAGGGAAATATGCGGACGTACTATGAAATGACCGACGGGACATGGATGTGCGATGGTCATACGTATCAATACCGTCTTGAAATCGGCGGCAGGATGCCCAATGCAGCCAAAGATTCAGTTTTCACATACTTGAGCAATATCGAGGAAATATCCTTTCAACAGGCATATATGGCCGCGGGAGTAAGCAGCAGCTCGGAGGACTATTTTCTCCCTGAAGAAGCGGTGCTGGTAGATATGAATTGATCGGCGGGGGCTTGAAAAGACCATTTTAGGCCACGCAAGCCGATATAAAGAGACCTGCTCTTCAGATTCAATCCACAGTGCAGGTAAAGGAACATACCAAAAAGAACGACACGCAAAACGCGTGTCGTTCTTTTTGGAACTGTCGGGCAGATTCGAACTGCCGACGCCATCCTTACCTGTCCTTTCGGGGATGTTTTCTGCTGTTGCAGCTTGTTGTAGTTTGTTGCAAAAAAGCGGCCTTTGAAATCCGATTTTGGCGTTTTGGCCGGCGGATACGACAGAGATATGTATCATTTGGGCTTTGGTAGTTGAAACCTTACAACACCGAAGGTATAATAACCTTAAACACATAAATCGCATTCTTGTTGCGGTGCTTATGGAATAACGGATTGCCGGGCAGGATCATTTGAAAAGGAGCTTTATGTCGAATATGTTGCTGGAAGTGAATCACGTTGGACATGTTTATCAGACTCCTCAATGCGAGAAAGAAGCTCTGAAGGACGTGAGCTTTCAGATTGAAGAAGGCGAGTTTGTAAGCCTTGTCGGGCCTTCCGGCTGCGGTAAATCAACACTTCTGACGATCATTGCAGGACTGGAACGCCCGACACATGGGGAAGTGCGCCTTGACGGGAAGCCGGTTACCGCGCCGACAGCCGAAATCGGATATATGCCTCAGAAGGACCATCTGTTTTCGTGGCGTAATATTCGGTCGAACATTACTCTGGGGTTGGAGATTCAAAAAAAAGGGCCGGAGTATTATCGAAAAGCGGAAGAAATGATGGAGAAGTACGGACTCCGGGATGTGGGCAGTATGATGCCGGATCAGCTTTCCGGCGGAATGCGCCAACGATGTTCTCTGATCAGGACACTGGTAACAGGCCCCAGGTTTCTGCTGCTGGATGAGGCATTTTCTGCACTGGATTATCAGACCAGAGTTGCCGTTTCTGTTGATATACATACCATTATCAGAAAGGAAAACAAGACCGTTCTCCTGGTTACTCATGATATCTCGGAAAGCCTTATGCTCTCGGACCGGGTGATCGTTCTTTCCCACAGTCCGGGAACTGTCAAAAGGATTCATGATCTCTCTGTGCTGAAAGATACTGCCCCAATGGAGCGGCTGGACCACGAGGCGTATGGATCAATGATCAAAGACATATGGAAAGAACTTGATATCCATGGATAAGTACAGAAAAACAGGAAAAAAAGATCTGCGAAGCGAGTATCTGCACAGCTTGAAAACGGCAAGGGTCAGGATCCATGTATTACGTATTGCGCTTCTGATCCTGCTCATCACCCTGTGGGAAGTGCTGACCGCCCATGATATCCTCAATCCCTTCATATTCAGCAGTCCCAGCCGCATTCTCGCAACGCTGAACGATCTTTCCGTATCGGGTGAGCTCTGGCGGCATATCGGAACGTCGGTACTGGAAACGGTCATCGGGTTTTTGAGCGGGACAATACTTGGCATCATCATTGCGATCATCCTTTGGTGGATTCCGACTGTTTCGAATGTGCTGGATCCATACCTGGTGGTCCTCAATGCTCTTCCCAAAACAGCACTCGGCCCCATCTTTATCGTATGTATGGGCACAGGTATCGGCGCCATTATCGTCATGACCCTCGCGATCTCCCTGATCGTCACCATATTGAATGTATTGAACGGCTTTATTCATACGGACGTTGAAAAGGTAAAGCTGATGAAGATGCTCGGCGCAAACAGGCTGCAGATCTTCCGGAAGCTTATTATGCCCTCGAATCTTTCAACCATAGTCAATGTTCTGAAAATCAATATCGGCTTATCCTGGGTCGGCGTTATCACCGGGGAATTCCTGGTTTCCAAGGCCGGTCTGGGCTATCTGATCGTCTATGGATCGCAGGTATTTAAAATGGATCTTGTCATGTCTTCCGTGGTGGTGCTGGCTGTCTGTGCCATAATCATGCATATCTGTATCGTACTGCTTGAAAAAGCTACCAGAAAGAGGTTCGGCATCGCCTGACCGGCTTCGTATGCCTTTGTGTTATCCGGGGACCTGCCCGGAGAAGGAGAAGAAAATGAAGTTTTTTCCCAAATTATCAGCTGTGGTCCTTTCTTTCTGTTTCCTGCTGGCTATAATGACCGGCTGCGGTGCAAAAACGCAGCAAGACGATTCCACGGTCAAGCTCTGTGAAGTCACGCATTCTGTGTTTTACGCGCCGCTTTATGCCACGATCGAACTCGGATACTTTGAGGCCGAGGGGCTTGATGTAGAACTCGTCAACGGGGGCGGGGCAGACAAGGTTATGATCGCGGTGATTTCCGGAGACGCGGATATCGGCTTTGCCGGACCGGAGGCGTGTATCTATACCTATCTGGAAGGACAGAAGGATTATCCGAAAGTCTTCGGACAACTGACAAAACGTGACGGCTCCTTTTTGATCGGTCGTACAGATGAAGCGTTTCATTGGGAGGACCTGGAGGGAAAGACGATACTCGGCGGCCGAAAAGGCGGCGTGCCTGAAATGACACTGGAATATGTCCTGAAGGGACATGGGCTGCAGCCCGGTGTGGACGTAACCGTGGATACTTCCGTGCAGTTTGATATGATGGCGGGCGCCTTCATAGGCGGAACCGGCGATTATGTAACGATGTTTGAACCGACAGCGACAGAAACAGAATCGGCTGAAAACGGTTATGTGCTGGCTTCTATCGGCGAGGAAAGCGGAGAAATTCCCTATACCGCATTCTTTGCGCGGCAGAGCTATCTGAATGATCAGGAAAGTAAAGTAAGCCGTTTTACGGCCGCTCTGACCAAAGGAATGGAATGGGTATCCTCACACAGTGCGGAGGAAGTCGCTCAGGTGATCAGCCCGCAGTTTCCCGGCACATCCGTCGAAGTGCTGACCGATGTCGTTGCGCGGTACAAAGACATTGATGCATGGAACAGCACCTTGTGTATGGAGCCGGAGGCATTTGATCGCCTGCAGGCGGTGATGCAGGAAGCCGGAGAACTGAAAGAACACGTCGATTTTCAGACGATTGTTGACAACAGCTGGGCTGAAAAGGCCGCAGAGTAATACTTTGTTCGTCTTATGAAAGAGAACCGGTTCATCAAAAACACTTCCCTGGAGCCAGATGTTGTGATCCGCAAGGCCATGGCAGATATTTTTTTCGCCATGTTCATCAACCAGCTTCTGATCAATGCCGCGACCCTCTTCGATTCATTTATCGTGGGCCGCTTTTACGGTGAAATATGCCTGAGCTCTACCGGAATCGTATACCAGTTGATATTCTTTCTGATAACCCTTGGAAGCATATTCTCCATCGGTTCACAACTGGAGTGTTCTTTTGCTCTGTCTAAGGGCGATCAGCACAGGGTCAACAGTATCTTTACTGCCAGCCTGGTTCTGATCGGCATCATATCGGCAGTTTTCATGGCGGTTCTCCTGCTTTTCTCCGGCCAGGCGGCATCGTTTTTTGGCGCGTCTGCTGCATCCGGAGAGCTTCACGCGGTCACGTCCGACTATATCCGGGGGCTTGCCATCGGTGTGCCTGCCCATCTTATCATCGCTTTTCTTGCCTCGATCATGCCTCTGGACGGAGACAGGAGAAGGATTATAACAGCATCGTTTGTAATGATCGCAGTCAATATAGTCGGCGATCTGCTGAATGTGTACTGTCTGCATCTCGGCATGTTCGGCATCGGCCTGATGACATCTGTCAGCAATTACTGTGCAGCAGTCGTATTCTCCATCCATTTCCTTACATCCGGAAACAGCTTCCGTTTTGTGAAGATACGTAACATACTGAGCTGGCTGGTTGTCTTCGTCCGGCGCAGTCTGGCGACGGTTTTCGGTCAGATCATGAAATGGCTGTACTTTATTGCGATCATCCGCATCATCCTGCTCCTCTGTACAGATATGGAATTGGCCGCGTATTCCATGTTCAGCAATTTCAAAAATATCATGATCTGTGTCTGTCTTGGCCTGGGTTCGGCCCATTTGCTGATCGCGGGAACCATGTATGTCGAAAAAAATGTCCGGGGAATGCGGCAATCTGTCCGGGCCGGGCTGAAATACAGTCTGATCCTGGGAATTGTCGTGGGATGTCTTGTGGCGATCTTTGCCGCGCCGATCCTTTCCCTTTACGGTGAGAACGGTTCCATGCCGGAGGCCGTCTTTTTGCTGCGTCTTTATGCGATCTGTTTCTGTATCGATTTTTTGAAGTTTTTTTATTCTTTTTATGTCAGAAGCCTGGGAAGGATCGGGCTGACCGTCTTTTTCAATCTGTTCGGAGAGTTCATTCTGCCGGCAGGCGCAGCGCTCCTCCTGGGCCTATCCTTTGGCTGCAGGGGGATATGGGCCGCGATCCCGCTGGGGAGCGCACTTGCCGTTATCTGTACGCTGCTCTGGTCGGGAATCAGAAACGGCAGATGCCGCAAGCTGTCTGATATGCTGATGCTGCTTCCGCAGAGCTTTTTCGACAAAGAGGATTCGTGCCTCAACGTATCGCCTCGCGACGCTGCCGAAGGCGCCAAATACGCCCGGGAGGTATATGATTACCTCTTGCGGAATCATTATGAAAGAAAAACCGCGCAAGCGGTGTCTCTGAGTATTGAAGAGATCGTCGCGCTTCTCCCCGGACAACGGGACAAAGGAAAAAGATCCTATACAAATCTATTTGTTATGGCGGAAGATAACTGTATCCGGATCCGTATACGGAGTTACGGAAAACTGTTCAACCCGCTGTTATCAGATCGGAAGCCGGAACAGATAGACCTTGACGCTCTGGGAAAGACGATCGTCTGTTCCATTGCAGATGAAGTGGAATACAATACCGCACTGGGAATCAATAATATCATTATTACGGTCAGGGTCCCGGGCGGCGCCCCTGATTCCTCCCGAAGTCCGGACCTTGCCCGTGGGCAGCGTTCTCCGTGTGATAGCGGCAGTTGTTGAGTGCGGCATCGGAAACGCCCCTTGCCGTTTTGGAAATAATGAGCTGTTCATAGCCCTCCCGAACGCTCTTTCCCGTGCCCTGAACCCTGAGAATCTCGCGCATAAACAGACCGCATCCCTAACCAAAATTTCGACGTTAGGGATGCGGTCTGACTTTTTTAGCGGAAACAGCAAAACCCTTGGAAAGACTTCTTCTGAAGTGGTTTTGATTTCCGCATTCTTGATTTTGATCATCTCATTCTGCTGGACCCTTTTGTTATAAGGATCAGCCTCAATAACTGCAGAATGGAGGTGAACAATGCCGCAACATATGTGAGCGCTGCTGCGCGCAGCACCTTTGCGGCCCCTTCAAGTTCACCATCTATTAGTATTTTGCTCTCTCCTAAAACCTGAAGGGCACGAGAAGACGCATTAAATTCAACGGGCAGGGTAATGATTTGAAACAGCACAACAAAAAAGAACAAAAACACACCGATTTGCGCAATTCCCATCCAGCCAAAAATCAGGCCAACTAATATGATTGGCCAGGAAACCATAGTACCAAAGTTTGCGACGGGAACAGAGGCAGATCTCAATTTAAGCGGCAAGTATCCAACCTTATGCTGTATCGCATGGCCGCTCTCATGGGCAGCAACGCCGATTGCGGCAACAGAGGTTGACCCGAAAACGCTGTCAGAAAGCCTCAGCACGTTATCTTTTGCTGAATAGTGGTCGGTCAATGATCCTTTGACACGCTCAATCCGCACATCAAAAATACCGGCCTTCTGCATAATCAATGCGGCAACTTCCTCCGCAACCAATCCCTTCCCGTTGGGGAATTTACTGAAGTTCCTAAACGTTCTGTTTACGTTCCATGACGCAATGCCACTAACGACGACTCCAATAATGAACAGAATATAGGTATACTCCCAATACATAAATGAACCTCCGGCAATATTTTAAAATCGCTTGTAAGAGAAAAGAAACGGTCAGGGAGGGTGGTCATGCCGGTCTCCCATACCGACACTATAAACAGGTTCGGAATGCATGTCAAGGTCGGCGGCGCCAGACGCCGTGCTGCTGTACTGTCAGAGCCGCCGGATCAAGGCGATATCATAGTCCCTCGACTTGTAAATCTCCGCGGCGTACCGCTTGACTCAAGTGTGCGTTTCCGTCCCCTGAACCATTGTGATTTCGCGCATAATCAGACCTCATCCCTAAGCAGAATTTCGACGTTAGGAATGAGGTCTGACATTATATTCAGAGATAGCAAAAACGCGGGGAGTCCCGCGTCAATTCGAAGTGAAGCGGAGAATTGTATTAGGGCGAATCCACTTCGCCCGTTAAAATATTCGCATCCCAAAAAGAACGACACGCAAAATTGCGTGTCGTTCTTTTTGGAGCTGCTGGGCAGATTCGAACTGCCGGTCGCCTGCTGCTCCGCAGCCGCCGTCCGGCGCGGATTTAACGTGCTTCGCACAGGTCGGCAGTCCGAATACCAAACCGGTACGAAAAAAGCTCCCGCGCCAAAAGGCGCAGGAGCTTTTTGGGAGCTGCTGGGCAGATTCGAACTGCCGGTCGCCTGCTGCTCCGCAGCCGCCGTCCGGCGCGGATTTGACGCGCTTCGCACAGGTCGGCAGTCCGAATACCAAACCGGTACGAAAAAAGCTCCCGCGCCAAAAGGCGCAGGAGCTTTTT
>JAFWDQ010000019.1 GCA_017516065.1 Oscillospiraceae bacterium | reverse complement strand
GCTTATACTTGCCGTCGGAGCCCACGCTGTAGGAATACCAGCCGGGCTGAGGATCAGCGATCTTTTCCTTGTTGGCATCCTTCACGGTATCCACGGTGATGACAGCGTCAGTACCGTCGATGAAGAAGGCGTCAGCCTTGTTCTGAGACAGCCGGCTCAGGGTAGCGCTGTCGGAGCCAAACTCATACACGAAGACGTACTTGTCAACGGCGACAGCGTCGTCAACGTACAGGATGAAGCCCTTGGAGTCGGTGACAACAACGGCCTTCTCACCCACGGAGTAGGCGGCCTCATAGCCATCGTGCCAGGCGGCCAGCAGGCCGTAGTTGTAAGCGGAGCCGTCCAGGGTGACAGTGCCGAACTCGACCTTGAACAGGTTCTGGGTGAAGGTGTCAACCGTACCGCTGACCAGCTTGGCGGGCTCGGCGGACTTGATCTCGAACTTGCCGTTGTAGGTGCCGTTAACGGCAGCCATGGTGACGACGAAGTAATCGTCCTCGGCGCCCTTGGCAACAGCGGGGAAGTCGTCAGCGGACAGAGCGTTGTCGTCCAGAGCGATACCAGCGGGGGTGTACTCGTTGATGTCGTCAACGTTCACCAGGTCGACCTTCAGCTCGTCCTTGGTGGCGTTGTAGTCGCCGGCGGCCTTGACCAGATACTCGTTGATGACCACGATAATCACGTTGCCGTCCTTGTCCTGATAGACCTCGGTCCTGGAGCCGTTGCCGGTAGCGTCGATGAAGTTGCCGCCATGGCCCTCGCCCATCTGGGAGCCGTCCTTCAGGAGGCTGGCAAAGGTGCTGGAGTCGCCGGAATTGAAGTAACCATCAATGTAAGCCCCGAGCGTGTCAAAGGTGGGCTCAGGATTATACCACACGCCGTCGACATAGACATTCAGCTCGCACTTGTTGTCCTTCAGATCCTTGACGTTGCTCTTGCCGATCAGGTTGTACAGGGTGCCCTTGGTGACCTTGCCGTCATAGGTGGCGATCAGGTCGGTCTTGTCGGTGTAGGTGCCGATCTCGGTGGTGCCATTCTTCCAGGTGTTGGAGGGACGACCGAAGTCATCCTCGTGACCCTCGGTGAGCTTCAGATCCTGGAAGTAGTACTCAGCGAACTGCATAACGGCATCAAGATCGATATTGCCGTCGGTGGTCTTGTTGTTGCGCATGGGGTCCGCGGTGGAAGCGCCGGTGACAACGGTGGTGCCGTCGCCGGTGACAATGGTGGTGCCCTTGGTGGCATACTCGACCATGTCAGCCTTCAGGGTGTTGAACGCCATCTGGCAGGCTTCCTCACGGGTCAGAGGAGCGTTGTAGTTGAAGCCGCCGGGCAGACCGTCGTCCAGGTCAGCCGCGATGATATCGGTAGCAACAGCAACGGTCCAGGCGCTGCCGACATAACCCTCGATGTCAGCGTCATAGCCCAGAGCGCAGAGCAGCATCTTGCCGAACTGGAAGCCGGTCAGCTGATCGCCGGGGCCGAAGCGGCCGTCCCCGTAACCGCCGACGATGCCGGCGTTCACGCAATACTCGATGTAGGGGCTGGCCCAGTCATGGCCGGAGCCGATCACATCGGTAAAGGTGGAGTTCTGCGTGCTGGCCTCGAGCTTGTTGGTGTCAGAGCCGAGGAGCAGGTAGCAGATGATCTTGGCAGCCTGCGCACGGGTCAGGTTGCCATTGGGGTTGAAGGTACCGTCGCCCATGCCGTCGATAACGCCGATCTGAACGAGAACGTCAACAGCTTCGGTGTACTCGATGTCGGCATCGTCCGTGAAGTTCGAAGCACTGGCGCTGAACACGCAAACGCTGCACAGCAGAGCCAGGACCAGAACCAGAGACAGGGCCTTTTTCAGGGTCCTCATGGTATTTCCTCCTTTTAAGATGTACGCATATATCGGATTCGTTTCATTTTTTGAGCCGTCGCGTGTGCCGGACCGGTATCGGGTACCGCGGCACGCCTTTCCCGTCATTCCGCGCCGGAAAGATCTCCGCCCTTGACTCTAATCGCACTATACATGACAGGTTGTCATTTGGCAATAGGTCTCGACCATTTGTCATGAAGATGTAACATTCGGGATCGTCCGGCCTCCGGAGGCGGAACAATGTGTGTGAAGAGCGCACAGAACGGCCGTCATGATCTTTTGGTATAATCACCCGCACCTCTGTTCCCGCGCCTCGCAGGGTGCGGATCGGCGGCTGGCCTCAAAACCCAAACCGGAGCCCAGCTTCAGCGGGTCCGGTTTGGAGAGGAGGCGCAATGAAATGAGTTTGCTTTCGCGTTCACCCGGCCAAAAGCCCAGTGGAACGGGTTTTGGCCGGAAAGGCGGCACAGTGGAGTGATCTCGCTTTTCCGCTTGCGGGGAAGCGAGGGATACGGAGCTTGTGCCGACGCAAGCAAATGATACGGAATTTGCGCCGACGTAGCGCGCCAGCGCGGTTGGGTTGATGAGTCAATTCAGGGCTTTGCCGGCCGGGTATTTCCCCGTCGGAGACCAGAGGGTTACGCAAGGGGGACTGGTCCCCCTTGAAATCGCCCCGGCGCAAGCCGGCTTTGTCATGTCCGCAGACATGACGGCGATTGGGGGTTCCCCTTTGGTGCGTTCTTTGGTGACTTTCTGTCGCACACAGAAAGTCACCCGCGGTCGGCACGTCCCAAAAAACTTTTCGAATTTTTCCGCAGTCAAACAGAACTGCGACCGATCCTGTCGGTAAGACAAAACAGCGCCGTCTCCCGGGGGAGACGGCGCTGTTTTCATCTTTTTTCAGCAGATGCGGGGCAGGCCCTCGCCGAAGAGCGGCCCGATGACCCGCTGTCCGCCCAGCTCCGTGATCAGGAGCACGCCGGGTTCCTCTGCCGCTTCCACGACACCGATGCGGCAGGCGTTCTCGCCGTAGCGGCTGGCCCGGAGCAGCTCCACGGTCTTCTCCGCGTCCTCCGGGGCCACCACCACCGCCAGCTTGCCCTCGTTGCCCATGTACAGCGGATCCAGACCCAGCAGGCCGCAGAGGCCCCGGACGGCAGGCGCCGCCGGAAGCAGGGTCTCCTCCAGCAGGAATCGGGTGCCGGAGGCCGCCGCCAGCTCGTTGAGCACCGTGGCCAGTCCGCCCCGGGTCACGTCCCGGGCCGCCCGGACGGCCACGCCGCCCCGGTGCAGGGCCCCCACCATGTCGGTGAGAGGCGCGCAGTCGCTGAGGATGTCGTTCTCGATGCCCATGCGGCGGCTCAGGATCGCCGCGTGGTGGTCGCCCAGATTGCCGGAGACGATGATGACGTCACCGGGTCTGCAGTTGGGGCCACGCCAGTCCACGCCCTCCGCCACAAAGCCCACGCCGGCGGTGTTGACAAAGATCTCGCCCTTGCCCTCCACCACCTTGGTGTCGCCGGCCACGATCATCACGCCGGCCTCTTCTGCCGTCTCCGCCATGGACCGGGCGATCTTCTCCAGATCCTCCGTGTCCGCGCCGGTCTCCAGAATGAAGCCCGCGGTGAGATATTTCGGCTCCGCGCCGGATACCAGCAGGTCGTTGACGGTGCCGCAGATGGCCAGACGGCCCAGATCCCCGCCGGGGAAGAAGGCCGGGGAGACCACGAAGCTGTCTGTGGTCAGGGCGATCCGGGACGCGCCGGGGATCACGGCGCTGTCCTCCATCCGGCTCAGAACGGGGTTGGCATAGGCCTTGGCAAAGACCTGCTCGATCAGCTCTCCGGTGGAGGTGCCGCCGCTGCCGTGGGCCAGCGTGATCTTCAAGGAAATCAGCTCCTTTTATTGATAAAGTAGTTGTAACAGCTGCCCTCCAGGGACACCATGCAGGCGCCCTGGGGCGTCTGGGGCGTACAGGCTTTGCCGAACAGCGGACAGCCCGTGGGAGACATGCTCCCCACAATGACCTTGCCGCAGCAGCAGCCGGGCACCGCCAGCTTGTCCGTCACAAGGCCCCGGCTCCCGGCGTCGAAGCGAAGGTATTCGTCCCGCAGCTCCATGCCGGAGTCCTCCAGCACGCCGATGCCCCGCCAGGCGGCGGCACAGGGCCGGAAATACTTGTCCACCCGGGCCCGGGCGGTCTCGTTGCCCCCGGCCGTCACGGCGGAGGGATAGCAGTTGGTCACCACGCCCTTGCCCCGGTCTAAAATCAGCCGGCAGATGGCGTACAGCAGCTCCGGGCCGCTGAAGCCCGCCACGGAAAAGGGGAGGCTCCATTTCTCCGCCAGGGGCTTATAGATGTCGCTGCCGGTGATGACGCTGACGTGGCCCGGCGCGATGAAGCCGGTGACGCCGCCCCGCTGCTCACAGATCCAGTCGATGGCCGCGGGCATGGTCTTCAGGGCGGTGAGCAGTTTCACGTTCCGGATATCCTTTGCGATGAGGGTATCCAGCAGCAGAGCGTAGACCGGGGTGGTGGTCTCGAAGCCCACGGCCGCGAAGACGAAGGTGGTCTCCGGCTCCTTTTCCGCCAGAGACAGGATGTCCAAAGGCGAATAGACCATCTGCGCGCGGCCGCCGGCTGCCTCCGCGTCCCGCAGAGAGCGGCTGCTGCCCCGGACCCGCATCAGGTCGCCGAAGGTCACCACGCAGGTGTTCGGCTCCATGGCCAGCTCCGTGAGCCGGTCGATATAGGCCGCCACCGTGACGCAGACGGGACAGCCGGGGCCGGACACCAGCCGGATCTTCGGGGACAGCAGGGCGGGGATGCCGTTTTCCGAGATGGCCGCCGTATGGGTGCCGCAGACCTCCATGAGCACGGCCTCGGGGCCGTCGTACTCCCGCAGAAAGGCAGTCAGGCGCTTGACGTCCGTCATCCTTCGACCTCCCGGAACAGCTCCTCCAGGTCCAGCGCCTCACTCTCGTCCATGACCTGGATCACCAGACCCGCATGGACCAGGGCGTAGTCCCCAGGCTTCACGTCCACCAGCCCCGCGTGGGCCGTCACCACGTTGCCGGAAAAATCCACTTTTGCCAGGCCGTCCTCCACGGACAGCACCTTGCCGGGCAGCGCAACACACATAACCGGTCAATCCTCCTTCATGGCGGCCAGATACACCTGTCCCAGGGCCACGCCGCCGTCGTTCATGGGCACCCGTTCGTTCCGATAGACGGTAAATCCCGCCTCCCGCAGGGCCTGCGAGAGACCGGAGAGCAAAATGCGGTTCATAAACACGCCGCCGGAGAGGGCTGCAGCCGACACGCCGGTCCGGGTCCGGGCCCGAAGCATCAGCTCCGTGCCCATGGCGATCACGCCCCGGTGGAAGGACAGGGCCAGCGTTCCGGGGCTCTCCCCCGCCTCCAGGGCTTCCGTCAGGCTCCGGATCAGCGCCCCGGTGTCCGCCAGCAGCATGCCGTCCCGCTCCATGACGGGGAACTTCGCCGGCGCCGGGTCCTCGCCCCGCTCCAGAGCCTCGGCGGCGGCGTTTTCCAGTGCCACCGCGCAGGCGCCCTCGTAGTTGTTGTACGTTCCCAGCCCCAGCAGCGCGGATACGGCGTCGAAGAGCCGGCCCATGCTGGAGGTGGGCGTGGTATTGATCCCCGCGGCAATGGCCGCCCGGACGGTCTGCGCCTCCGGGGACTCCGCCGGCAGTCCGGCATGACAGCGGTAGGACGCCAGCGCAAAGGCCGCGTCCTTCGCCGCTTTGTCCCCGCCGCAGAGGGGCACATAGTCCAGATGGCCCAGCCGGGTCATATCCGGCCCCTCACACAGCAGCAGCTCGCCGCCCCACACGGCGCCGTCGGTGCCGTAGCCGGTGCCGTCGAAGGCAAGACCCAGCACGGGCCCCGCGAGGCCGTGCTCCGCCATGACGGAGGCGATGTGGGCGTGGTGATGCTGGACCTCCTGCAGGGGCACGTCCAGGGACCGGGCAAAGGCCCGGCTGTGATACCCGGGATGGAGGTCGCAGATTCCCCGCTCCGGGGCCAGCCGCAGCAGTTCTCCCTGGCGGCGGACGGCCCTCCGATAGGTCTCCGCCACGCCGGGGTCCTCCATGTCGCCGAAATGCTGGCTCAGATACGCCCGGTCCCCCTTCATCAGGCAGAAGCAAGCCTTCAGGTCCCCGCCGGCGGCGAAGATCGTCTTTTCCGCCGTCACCGGCAGCGTCAGGGGCATGGGCACGTAGCCTCTGGCCCGCCGCACCATCTGGCTCCGGCCCTCCGCCACCCGGGCGACGGAGTCGTCCATGGGGGTGCAGATCCGCCGGGCGTGGTACAGCACGCCGTCCAGATCGTCGCTCTTCAGCAATTCGAGCATGGTTTCGTTTTCCGTGAGGATGGGCTCCCCGGACCGGTTGCCGCTGGTCATCACCAGGGGGCCGCAGGCGTCCATCAGCAGCATCTGCAGGGGCGCGCAGGGGAGCATACAGCCGATCTCCCGGCTCACGCCGCAGGTCTCCGGGGCAAAGTCCCGGCGCTTCCGCAGCAGCACGATGGGCCGGGGAATGGAGCACAGCAGCGTCCGCTCCGGCTCCGACAAATGACAATACGCCTCCACGGAGGAGACGTCGGGAAACATCACCGCAAAGGGCTTCGCCTCGCGGCCCTTCAGTCGGCGCAGACGCGTCAGGGCCTGAGAATTGTTGGGATCGCAGGCCAGATGGAAGCCGCCGATGTCCCGCACGGCCACCACGCCGCCGGCCCGGAGCAGCCGCGCCGCCTCGTCAAAGGCGCCGTCGGTCTCCCACTGTCCCTGCTTCGTGCGCAGGAACAGCACCGGCCCGCAGTCGTGGCAGGCGATGGTCTGGGCGTGACAGCGCCGGGTGGCGATGTCGCCGTACTCAGCGGCGCAGGCGGGACAGAGGGGAAAATCCTCCATCACCGTGGTCTCCCGGTCGTAGGGCAGCCGCTCCATAATGGTCCAGCGCGGTCCGCACTCGGTACAGCTGATGAAGGGATAGCGGTACCGCCGGTCCCGGGGATCTTTCAGCTCCGCCTCGCATTTCGGGCATGTGGAAAGATCCGGGGGCAGCACCGGCACCCGGTCCCGTTCCTGGCCGCTGGGGATGATGGAGAAGATCCCCTCCGGCACCAGCTCCGGGGCGATCTCCTCGGACTGGATCTCCGGCAGCTCGCCCCAGCCCGGGGCGTCGCTGCGCAGGCGGCGGATGAACTCCTCCACCCGGGGCCCGTCGCCCCGGACGAAAATCTCCACCCAGCCGCCCAGATTCCGGACGGTGCCGGCCAGCTTCAGCTCACGGCCCAGACGGGCCACGAAGGGGCGGTATCCCACCCCCTGGACCACGCCCAGGACATTCAGTTTAACGGACCGCTCCGAACTCATTCACACTCGAAGCCGTCGATGCCCATCTCCTTGCCGATGTCCGTGGGAACGCCCTCGGTGCCGCAGTGAGGGCACTCATAGTGGAAGGGCTTCCTGGGGAACATCTCGCCGCAGTCCGGGCACTTGAGCATGGTACGCACGTAGCGCACCTCCACCTCGGCGTCCTCACACATGGTCCCCTCCGAGGCCAGCTCGATGTTCATCTTCACCGCCTCCGGATCGAAGCCGGAGTTCTCGCCGATGACCAGCTTGATCTTGGTGACCCTGCTCTTGCCGAGGCGCTTCGCCTCTTCCTCGCCATGCTCAATAATGTGGCAGGCCTCATGGTGTTCATGCATGCTGTTTTTCCTCCTCTTTGAAAGAAGCGCCGGCGGCTCCGCCGGCGCTTCTTTAAGTACACTACAGGGATCAGTCGTTCATCTTCAGGCACTTCTTCGGACAGGAGGCCACGCAGGTGCCGCAGTTGACGCAGGTGTCGGCGTCCACTGCCCAGGCCTTGGCCTCACGGTCCACCGTGATAGCGTCCACGGGGCACTTCTTGGCGCACACGCCGCAGTACACACAGCCGTCCAGCTGAACGGGCACATCTGCGGGCAGGTCCGCCTCGATGGCTGCCTGGGCCGCCGCAGCGGCGGGATCCACAGCCTTCGCAGCGGCAGGAGCTGCAGCCGCAGCGGCGGCAGCGCCCATGCTCAGGACCTCGTTGGGACAGGTGCTCACGCAGGTGCCGCAGCCGACACAGCTGCCGGCGTCAACGGCCCAGGTCTTGGCGTCGCCGTCCACGGTGATCGCAGCAACGGGGCAGCTGCCGGCGCAGGCGCCGCAGTACACACAGCCGTCGCCGTGAACGGGAGCGGGAGAGGCCGCAGCCGCGGGCGCGGCTTCGCCGCCGCCCATGGTCAGGCACTTCTTCGGGCAGGAGTCCACGCAGGTGCCGCAGCCGACGCAGGCGCCGGCGTCCACAGCCCAGCTCTTGGCAGCCCGATCCACCGTGATGGCCTCAACCGGGCACTTCTTTGCGCACAGACCGCAGTAGACGCAGTCGTCGCCCTTCACGGGGATATTGGCTCCGCCGCCGCCGCCGGCAGAAGCGCCGCCGGCCTTCGCGGGAATCTCAAAGCTCTCTTCCACCTTCTCCGTGCCGGGCTCGAAGTACTGATTGCCCATGGACAGGCAGTTCTTCGGGCAGTTGTTCACGCAGTCGGCACACTGGATGCAGCCCATGCGCTGGATGCTCCAGGTGCGCTTGTCACGATCCACGGTGATGGCCAGGGACGGGCAGTGGCGCATGCAGGAACCGCACAGAACGCAGTTGTCCACATCGATGACCACGCGGCCGCGGGTGGCGGGCGTATACTCGCAGGGCACGAAGGGATACTTGGTGGTTACAGGCTTGGAGAAGAAGTTTTTCATAGCCGTGCCGGCAAATCTCAACACTTTAGACATTATCTCTTCCCCCTCCCGTTATCTTTCCGTGCAGCTGATGCACGGGTCAATGGTCAGCACCAGGATGGGCACATCCGCCAGCTGCGCACCGGCCAGGATGTTCAGCATCGGGGTGATGTTGGCGAAGGTCGGCGTCCGGATACGGAACCGCTCCAGATGGTTCGTGCCATTGGCCTTGCCGTAGTAGATGGCCTCGCCTCTGGGCTGCTCGGCGCGGAACATGAACTCGCCGTTGGGCTTGCCCTTGTACGGGGTGATGATGTCGCCGGCGGGGATCTTATCCACGGCCTGACGGATCAGGTCGATGGACTGATACAGCTCCTCGATCCGGACGAGGCAGCGGGCGAAGCTGTCGCCCTCATAGGCCACGCAGGGCTCGAAGTCCAGCTTGTCGTAAGCGGCATAGCTGTACTTCTTGCGGGTGTCGACGGCGATGCCGCTGCCGCGCATGGTGGGACCGACGGCGCCCAGCAGGACAGCGTTCTCCTTGGTCAGGATGCCCACGTCCTTCAGACGGGTCTCAACCGTGTAGTCCTTCAGGAAGATGTCGCAGCACTTGTGGATCTCCTTGTCCATATCCTGGAAAATGTCCACAAAGGACTTCAGCATGCTGGAATCCATGTCCTTCAGCACGCCGCCGATGGTGTTGACAGAGAACACCACGCGGCCGCCGGTGGAAGCCTCGAACATATCGAGGACCTTCTCACGCAGGCGCCAGCACTGATAAAACAGGGCTTCAAAGCCGAAGCCGTCGGCCAGCAGGCCCAGCCACAACAGGTGGCTGTGAACTCTGGACATCTCGGACCAGATGGTGCGCAGATACTTCGCGCGCTCCGGGATCTCGATGCCCATGATGTGCTCGATGACCTCGTAGTAGGACATGCCGTGGATGTAGCTGCAGATACCGCAGATACGCTCGACCACGTAGCCGTAGTCGGTGAAATCGCGCTTCTGGACCAGCTTCTCCAGGCCTCTGTGAATGAAGCCGATGTTGGGGATCGCCTGGACGACCTTTTCATCCTCTATAACGAGATCGAGATGGATCGGTTCCGGCAGCACGGGGTGCTGAGGACCGAACGGAATAACAGATCTATTTCCCATGTCAGTTCTCCTCCCCTCAATCCTTGAACGGCGTCGTGGCTTCGATCCGGTAGAGCTTCCCCTGGAAGTCAATGGAGATACCCTTGATCGGAACGCCGAACAGCTCGGACACTTCGTTTTCGTACAGGAACGCCGGCGGGAAGATCTCGCTGATGCTGGCGACCTCTACGCCCTCGTCGATATCAAGACGGTAGTTATAAAGCTGCGTCTCCACATCAAAGGAGTACAGGACCTCATAGCCGTTGGGACGGCGGGTGGCGCAGATCTGAACCAGTCTGCCGCCCTGCGCCTTCTTCTCCATAGCTACGATCGGAAGCTGCTCCGGGGTGATGGGGACGATTTCATATAAATCACTCATGTTCCAGCCTCCTTACGCTTTCTTCTTCATGGCCTCGCGCTTCTCTTTGAGAACGCCGAGACCCTTGACGACGCCGTCGACAATGGACTGGGGACGAGCCGCACAGCCGGGGACGTACACGTCCACGGGAATGACCTTATCCACGCCGCCGAGCACGTTGTAGCACTCCTTGAACACGCCGCCGTTGCAGGCACAGATGCCGATGGCCACGACGACCTTCGGCTCGGGCATCTGCTCGTACAGCTGCTTGACCACTTCCTGATTCTGGGTGTTCACGCTGCCGGTGATGAGCAGGATATCCGCGTGCTTCGGGTTACCGGTGTTGATGATGCCAAAGCGCTCCACGTCATAGAGCGGGGTCAGACAGGCGAGGACCTCGATGTCACAGCCGTTGCAGCTGGATGCATCATAGTGCATTATCCACGGGGATTTCGTAATATCAGCCATGAATCCTCTACCTCCTTATCTAAGATAGTACACCAGGATGACGTTGGTCACGCCCAGGGCGATGGCCACCAGCCAGGTGAACCGCAGCATTTCGTTCCACTTCACGCGGGCGCAGGTGTTGTCGATGAGGGTCTGGATGAAGTAGACCACGAGACACACGATGACGCCCAGGATGATCGTCCACCAGTGATTCATGTTGGCGATGAACAGGAAGATCACGCCGAGGAGGAACACGTCCTCATACCAGTGAGCGATCTCCACCATGGCCAGGTTGCCGCCGGCCAGCTCGGTGGTCACGCCCTTGACGATCTCCTGATGGGCATGGTGGGAAGTGCTGATATCGAACGGGGACTTGCCCAGCTTCGCCGGCAGGATCATCACGAAGGCGATGAACAGCAGGGGCAGCCAGACAATGGGAGACACCGTACCGTGCAGGATGCCCGTCACGGCGAAGGAATCGGTAGCCACATAGAAGCCCACGGCGATGAGCAGGATGATCGGCTCATAGCAGAGCATCTGCAGCAGCTCACGCTGTGCGCCCATATGGCTGTAAGCGGAGTGCGCGCTGTAAGCGGCCAGCACCAGGAAGATGGCGGCGGTGGTCAGCGCGAAGAAGCACATCAGCAGATCCAGGCCCGCGAAGAACAGGCAGCCGGTGATGACGATGAACAGCAGGAAGCAGACGACCAGGAACCGCTGGCCCTTGTTGACCACGGTGATCTCCTTCTTCAGCAGCTTGGAGACATCGAAGAAAGGCTGCAGGACCGGGGGGCCCTTTCTGCCCTGCATATGGGCGGTGAACTTACGGTCGAAGCCGGCCAGCAGGCCGCCGACAAAGGGAGCCAGAATGATGTAGGCGACGACGCCCACAACGGCCCAGATAAACGTCATGTTCGCCATTACAGGACACCTCCAATCGCAGTTAAGACAGTGCCGGCCGAAGCGGCGATGAAACCGACAATGGCGATGATGGTGATCCAGACGGAGGGCTTCCACAGCTTATGTTCTCCGAAAACGTCTTCCATATACCAGGAGGACAGATTCACTTCCGTGGTCCCGCCGAAGGAATTGACAAAGCCGATGTCGTCACCGCGGTTGATACCGGCCATGTACGCCAGCTCTTTGCGGTAATTCTTCTTATGGCTGGTCCCCCAGGCGATGAGCGGAATGATGATGATCAGCACCAACAGCACGAACATCGTGAACAGGTTGCTGGAACTGATCGCCGCCGATGCAAAGGCACCGAACATGCCGTCCACCAGAGGCGCGACCACAAGGCCGGAGATGGGCAGGAACGCGAGACAGATGACGATCATCAGCACGAAGTGGATCCACAGGGAGAACCACTCGGTACCGCCGGTCTTATGCTCGCACTTCTCGAACTTGCCCGGGACGGAGATGATCTTGCCCAGCCACTTGGACCAGTAGAACACGGTGGTGGCGCTGCCGAAGGCAACGAAGAACACCATGATCAGGCTGATAAAGTCGCCGGCGTCCACAAAGGCCTTCAGGGCGGCCCACTTGGAGATGAGCATGCCGAAAGGCGCAAGGAACATGCCGCAGATACCGATGATCATAACGAAGGCCATCTTCGGATAACGGACGATCAGGCCTGTCATGGACTCGATGTCGCGGCTTCCGGTGGCGTTCTCCACGGCGCCCACGGACTGGAAGAGCATGGACTTGGAGACCGCGTGGAAGATGATGAGGAACACGCCTGCCCAGACGGTTTCAGGCATACCAACACCGGCGCAGGCCGTGATCAGGCCCAGGTTGGAGATGGTGGAATACGCCAGGACCTGCTTGCCGTCGCTCTTGGTGATGGCCAGCATGCTGGTAATCAGGAACGTGAAGCCGCCGACGAAGGCAACCATATAACCGGCGGGCGTTCCGGCCATAACGGGAGCCAGGCGAAGCAGGAGATACACGCCGGCCTTGACCATGGTGGCGCTGTGGAGCAGCGCGGAGGTCGGGGTGGGAGCCACCATGGCGCCCAGAAGCCAGCGGGAGAACGGGAGCTGTGCGGACTTGGTCAGTCCGGCGAAGGCCAGCAGGGCCACCGGCAGGAGGATCGCACCGTTGCCGGACGCCAGGAGCTGATCGAAGGACACGATGCCGCAGTTGCTCACCAGGAAGCAGATGCCCACGGCGAAGCCGAGGCCGCCGAGCAGGTTCATCCACAAAGCCCGGAAGGAGTTGTTGATGGCCTCCTCCGTACGGGTGTAGCCGATGAGCAGGAAGGAGCTGACGCTCGTGATCTCCCAGAAGAAATACATCCAGATCAGACTGTTGGACATGACCAGGCCCATCATGGCGCCCAGGAACATGAACAGAATGGCGAAGAAGAACGGCTGTCTGGGCTTGACGTCGGTATGATGATGGTGATAATCCTTCATGTAACCGAAGCCGTAGATGCAGATCAGAGAGCCGACGATGCCGACGATCAGCACCATGATGACCGTCAGACGGTCAATGTTGAGCTGATAGACCTCCGGCTTATCCATGACCAGATCCACCACCAGCATGATGAGGAACTGGACGACAGACAGCACGACACAGAAATAGCGCTTGTACTTAAAGCTGAATGCCAGGATAACGACCAGCAGAACGACCTCGCCGATCAGCATGACCATATCCACGACGTGGGCTTCCGTCACAAGCATGATGCCGGTCCCGCCTCCCATGGCGCCGAAGACACCGATTGCAGGCAGCCACTGTACCGCAAAGGCGATGGCGGCAATGATGATCAGTATGCCGCAAATCGGTACAATTATCCGCCGCGCAGCTTGGCTGCGGGCTACTGCAAGGATGACTGCAGCCAGGAACGGGAACAGGATGAGGAACAAGATAAGTTCCACCATTTACAACCCCCTTCATTGATTCGCTGGACCCGGTGCATTCCGCTCGGACGGGTCCGCGTAACAGAAGTACGACCGCCCGGGTATCGTACCCCATAATAGTGACTCAATTTTATCACCGGGCGCCCTCTCTGTCAATTACAAAATCGTTAAATTCCAGACAATTCGACCCTTTCCACACTGTCAAAACCGTGCATTTTTTCCTGCTCACAGGCAATTTCTATGCACCTTTTCAGCCGGTAATACCTCCGCCGCCCCCCGGTCCCGCCGGGCAGTTTCCCTGATTTTTCTACAAAATGTTTTGTCCCGGCGCCCGTCCGCCACAATCGGCTGTGGTATCCCCGGTGGGGGGATGCCGCCGCCGCGCCCCTTCGGCGCCGCTTTTTGTCTCAAATCGGGCAGGCCCGCCCTTCTGACGGTCCCCTGTGACGCTTTTGTCATTTTTTATTCCCCCGCCGGCTGCCGCAGCGCGGCAAAAAGCAAGGGGCGCTGCCCGCAGGACAGCGCCCCTTGCTTTAAAATTCAGATATTACATGCCGCAGGGATCAGAAGATGGGCACCACGGCGCCCTCGTAGGTGGTGTTGATCCACTCGCCCATCTCGGGGGTGGTCAGAGCCTCCACCAGAGCCAGGACGGCGGGATTCTCCTCGTTGCCCTCCTTGACGCAGATGATGTTGGCGTAGGTCTGCGCGCCGTCGCCGCTGGCGTCCTCGACGGCCAGCGCGTCCGTACCGGCGTTCAGGCCGGCCTGCAGGGCATAGTTGCCGTTGATGACGCCCAGGTCAACATCCTGCAGGGAGTGGGAGATCTGGGCCGCCTCCATCTCGACGATCTCCACGTTCAGGGGATTGTCGGCGATGTCCAGGATGGTGGCGTTGGAGGAGGCGTCGATGCCCTCCTTCATGGTGATGATGCCCTCCTGCTGGAGCAGCAGCAGCGCACGGGTCTCGTTGGAGCCGTCGTTGGGTACGGCGATAACGGCGCCGTCGGCCAGATCGGCAATGCTGGCGGTCTTGCCGGCATAGATGCCGAAGGGCTCATAGTGGATGGAGGCCACGGACACCAGATGCGTGCCGTTCTCCTCGTTGAAGGTAGTCAGATACGGCTGATGCTGGAAGTAGTTGGCGTCCAGGCTGCCGTCCTCCACGGCGGTGTTGGGCTGGACGTAGTCGGTGTACTCCACGATCTCCAGCGTGATGCCCTGGGCGGCCAGAGGCTCCACGACCTGCTGCAGGATCTCGGCATGGGGGGTGACGCTGGCGCCGACGCGCAGGGTGACGGGCTCAGTGGCGGGGGCGGGCTCGCCGCTGTCGGCGGGAGGGGCGTCGGGGGCGGGGGCGGGGGCGTCGGGGGAACCGCAGCCGGCGAACACGGCCACCAGCGCCAGGGCCATGGCCAGGGTCAGGATCTTCGCAAGGGTCTTTTTCATTCTGTAACTCCTCTTTTCTTTTTTATAGTTTTTTTCGTTTGGTATAAGCAAGAGTTTATTGAATCATTATATGCTCCCGCACAGCAGGACGCAAGCGGTAAAAAAGATTTTCAGGTTTTTCTCCTCGCAGCGTTCGCGGTACATGTTGTCGGCGCGGATTTCATATCCCCGCCTCCCGGCGCCGGCTGGTCTTATCAGGCCGGCAGATATGACGACGATGGGAGAAACGTCCCTCCGGGGGCCTGCTTTCTGTACGCGACAGAAAGCAGGCAAAGAACGCGCCAAAAGGGACCCCCCTGACACGGGGTTCCCCTTTGGAATCCCCTCCACATTGAAATCCGTTTTTTCCGGGAGCATGTATCACGGAAAAAACACCTCTCGCGGAGCGTCGTACGGGCTTTGCCCGTGCGAAAGCGAAGCGCTGCTTACTCAAAGCGAAACCCAGCGCCTGCGCGGTTTCGCTTTGAACGATCTATCTGATCCGTTTGTCCGTCTTATTGGACAATCGTCCGCCGATCTCCTGGAAGATCTGGACAATGACCACCAGAACGATGACCATCAGCAGCATGATCTGGCTGTTGCTGCGGTAGTAGCCGTAGTTGATGGCGATGGCGCCCAGACCGCCGCCGCCCACGATACCCGCCATGGCGGAGTAGCCCAGCACGGTGGTGATGGCGATGGCGGCACCGATGATCAGGGAGGGCTTGGCCTCCGGCATCAGCACCTTGCGCACGATCTGCATCGTGGAGGCGCCCATGGAGATGGTGGCCTCGATGACGCCCCGGTCCACCTCCTTGGCGGAGCTCTCCACCATCCGGGCCACGAAGGGAGCCGCGGAGATGACCAGCGGCACCACGGTGGCCTTGGAGCCGATGGTGGTGCCCATAATGGCGCGGGTCACGGGCATGACCCACACCAGCAGGATGATAAAGGGCACGGAGCGGAGGATATTGACGATGATGCCCACCGTCCGGTTCAGCACCAGATGGGGGCGGATGCCCTCCTTGTCGGTGACCACCAGCAGCAGACCCACCGGCAGACCGATGATATAGGCGATCACAGTGGAGCCCAGGGTCATATAGATGGTCTCCAGCAGTCCGGTGCCCACCAGGCCGAGCATATTACCCATTGTGCGTCTCCTCCTCCTCCTCGTATTTCACGCCGGCGTCGTCCAGGAACGACAGCATCTTGCCCACGGTGACCCGGTCGCCGGGCAGCTCCAGCAGGATCTGCCCGTACATCTTGCCGTCGATGAGCTTCGTATCGGCGTAGGCGATGTTCACCGGCGCGCCGCAGGCCAGCACCATCTCCGTCACCACGGGCCGGACGGTGGCCTGACCGTCGAAAATCAGGCGCAGGAACCGGCCGCCGCCGGGATAGCTCTCCCCTGTCTCCTCCACGGAGGCGGGATAGATCAGTGTCCGGGCCTCCATGGTCTTGGGATGGCGGAAGATCTCCTCCACGGCCCCCATCTCCACGATGTGGCTGTGAGCCAGGATGGCCACCCGGCTGCAGATCTTCTCGATGACCTTCATCTCGTGGGTGATGACCACCACGGTGACGCCCAGCCGGGTGTTGAGCTCCTTGAGCAGCTCCAGGATGGACAGCGTGGTGGTGGGGTCCAGGGCTGAGGTGGCCTCGTCGCACAGCAGCACCTTCGGATCCGTAGCCAGGGCCCGGGCGATGGCCACCCGCTGCTTCTGACCGCCGGAGAGCTGGGCGGGATAGGCCTTTTCCCGGTCGGCAAGGCCCACGGTGGCCAGCATCTCTCTGGCTTTTTTCCGGGCCTCCCGCCGGGACTTTCCCATCAGCTCCAGGGGGAAGCAGACGTTGTCCAGCGCCGTGCGCTGCATGAGCAGATTAAAGCCCTGAAAGATCATGCCGATGGACCGCCGGGCCATGCGCAGCTCCTTTTCCGACAGTGTGGTCAGGGACTGGCCGTCCACGATGACCTCGCCCCGGGTGGGGCGCTCCAGCAGATTCATGCAGCGCACCAGGGTGCTCTTTCCGGCGCCGGACAGGCCGATGACGCCGAAGATCTCACCGGGATAGATGGACAGGTCAATGCCGTCCAGGGCCACCACCTGGCCCTCTCCTGAGCCGAAGGTCTTGTTGAGACCCTTGAGCTGGATGATGGGCTCCTCTGTCACAGGTTCACCTCTCTCTGTCTGAAACCATGCCTCCCCGTCCCGGGAGGCGGACTGAACTGTCTGTGCCGGGGCCGTTTTTTAACGGCTCCAGCGTCTGCCCACAAACCAGGCAAGACCCAAAAACACGATGGCGCCGAAGATCACACAGGGGATGACCACACCCCAGTGGACGGAGCCGCTGCGGCTCTCGTCGCCGCCGATGCGGTCCACGGAGCCGTCTTCGCTCACCTCGATGCGGGCGCCCTCGGTAAGGGCCGTCAGCACGGCGTCGCCGGAGACCTCCATGGTCTCCATGGCCACCTGGGTGCCGTTTTGCAGCACCACCACGCCGTTCACCACCATGGTCTCGTCCACCAGGGTGGCCTCCACCCCGCCGGTGAAGGTGCATCTGGTGCCGCCCTGGGGCAGCATGGCCAGGGACCAGCCGCTGCCGTTCTGCCACGCCAGCAGCGTGGCGGAGGAGCCGCCGGCCATACTCTGGGCCGTGGTCAGGTTGTCACCGGTGAGCAGGGGCGTACCCAGCGCCACCGTGTCCCCCGGCAGAAGGGTCAGGACGCCGTCCCGCTCCTCCAGGGCCAGGCCCGTCTCCAGGCCCCGCGCCACGTCGGCGGACAGGGCCACGCGATATACGTCGTCCATCAGGGACTTGCTTCCGTCAGCCCCTGTGGTCAGCAGCAGCAGATCCGCCTGCTCCGGCAGGCGCAGGACCTCGACGTCGATGCTCTCGGCAGTCTTCCACGCCCCCTCCTCGGTGGCGCAGAGGAACAGCTCTCCTTCCAGAGCCTGCTCCACCTCGGCCTGGGTGAGGATCCGGGGCCACGCCGCGACCTCCTCCTCGGTGGTAATATCCTTTTTTGCAGACGCGCCGGTACTCAGCGCGGTGAGCAGCAACAGGACCAGCAGCAGCGCTGCCGTGACTCTTCCCGTCCGTTTCATCTCTCTGCCCCCTTCTTCTGTCTCTTTTTCAGGAGAACGCCTCCCGCCGCCAGTACGGCGCAGCACAGGAGGATGCCAACGATCACGCCCAGGGCCGGACTGTGCCGCCAGAGGGCCCGGACGATGGCCGTATCCGCCAGGATCAGCAGCACCACGACCACGTAGGCCAGCAGGCCCTCCTTCAGTCTGGGCCCCAGGCCCGCCGCTCCGGCGGCCCCGGCGCCGGCGATGCCGGCAAGATTGACGCCGCGGCTCTCGTGGTGGAGCTGATAGGCCTTGCACAGCCGCGCGTCGGGGCTGCTGTGCACCGCCCGGCTCATGGTGCGCTTGAGTTCCGAGTCCGCCGGCAGACCCTTATAGAGCTTGAGCACGGTGCTGTCCAGCAGGGCCTCCCGCCAGCTCTTGTCCGGGACCCGGCTGGCCATAAAGGTCGCGGCGCCCCGGCGCAGGGCCGCCGGATAGGGCCCCCCCAGATCCGCCTGGGGGATGCTCTGGAGGCCGCCCATCAGGTAGCGCATGGCTTTTTTCGGGTCGCCCTTCCCGTCCCGGGCAAAGAGGGCGTTGAGCCACACGGCCACGGCGTCCATGCCGTTCTCGTCCCACTCGGTCTTCTGTGCCTCCCGGACCTGGGCCGCCAGCAGATACAGTCCGCTGCGGACCGTCAGCTGTTTTTCACTGCCCCGGCTCCGGAGCTCCGGCTCCGGCCCCCGGGTCGCCTTCTCCAGCCGCGGCAGCATCAGCTGCCGCTCCTCCGGCGTCAGGGCCTGCAGGCCCTCGGTCACCTTCACCAGATCGTTCTGATCCTTCACCGCGTCCAGGGTCCGGCACAGGGGCAGCAGCCGCAGGGGCCTGCCGGTCCAGTGATAGGTCCGGCTCCAGACGCTCAGCTGGGCCAGATCCGCCGAATCCAGCGCGAGCATGTCCCGCATGCCCTCCGGGGTGGAGAACTGGGTCATGAGCCGCCGGCCCACCCCCTGCATCAGGTCCTCGGCGGGGCTGTACAGTCCGGTATACTGCCGGGCTTCCAGCCTGGTCTCCTGCTCTGCCGCCAGGTGAAGCAGGTCCTCCGCGGAACGCGCCGGCTGACGCTCCCACAGCCGTCCGAAGGCGCTGCGGAGCAGTGCCTCGCTGTCGGGAAAGACCGACCGGGCCTCCGCCGCCGTCTGGCACAGCTCCGTGCACCAGTCCGGCCGCTGCAGGATCATCGGCTCCAGCACTTCCGCCTCCGCCAGCTTGTCGCCGGCCAGGAAGCCGAAGTAGTACATATAGAAATACGGTGTGCCGACCAGGTCCTCAAAGAAGGCCCGGACCTCACCGGGCGAGCCCTGCCGGGCGCCGCAGAGGTTCACCAGCTCCATCCTGTCCGACATGGGCGTCCGGGGCACCGTCTCCAGAAAGGCCAGCAGCTCCGGCACCGTGACGACGCTCTCCGGCTCCATGATCCGCCGGCGCTCCTCCGCAAGGCGCTCCGCCTCGTTGAGTTCCGCCACCGCCGCCGCCGTTTCCGACTCCGCAAGCTCGTCGGAGACCTCGAAGATCATATCCTCCTCGTCGGTCTTCTCCTCTGCGTCGTCATCAGACTCGTCGTCATCATCGGACTCGTCATCGTCGTCGGACTCGTCGTCATCATCGGACTCGTCGTCATCGTCGGACTCGTCATCGTCGTCGTCGGACTCATCGTCGTCGTCAGACTCATCGTCGTCGGACTCGTCATCGTCATCGTCGGACTCATCGTCGTCGTCAGACTCATCGTCGTCGGACTCGTCATCGTCATCGTCGGACTCGTCGTCGTCGTCAGACTCGTCGTCATCGTCGGCGGGCGTCTCTGTCTCCTCCGGCTCCTCCTCAGGCGGCATATCCTCCCCGTCGGCTCCGGCGGTCTCTTCTTCGCCCGCCGTTTCGGCCGCGACATCCGCCTCGGGCTCCGCCGTGTCCCCGGGCAGCGGCTCCGCCTCAAACGCGGTCTCCTCTGCGGGGGACTCCTCCGGCAGCGGCTCCGACTCCCCGGCGTCCTCCGGCAGGTCCGGCGCATCCGCCCGGGTCACAGACGCCGGGTCATACAGCGCCGCCGCCCGGTCCAGGGACTCCGCGTCCCGGTCCGTCAGCGCCGGATGGTCCTCGAAATAGTCCGCCAGCCAGCCGCTGAACGCCGCCGCGCCCGCGGGATTGCCCCGGTACTGCCACAGGATGCGGCCCAGGGTCCGGTCCGGCCCGATGTTCCGCCGCTCTCCGGTGGTCAGATCCAGCAGGGCCACGTCCTTCTCCTGCCACAGGGGCAGATCGCCGGGGGGGATGATGACCAGCCCGATGCCCTCCAGGCCCGGGTCCTCCGGTCCCGCGTCCCAGCAGGAGACACTGCCCAGAGCCTCACCCACGCAGTCCGGCAACAGGGCGTACAGCGCCGCCATGAGCTGCTCGCCGGCCAGGCTCCCCTGGGCGCCGGCGGCCTCCGTGGGGATGGCCAGCACCGTCAGACCGCCGCCGGCGGTCCGGTCGCAGAGGGCGGACACCAGGGCGGCGAAGCGGTCCTCGTCGAAGCCGAGCTCCTCCCAGAGCGCGTCCGGCAGAGGACTTCCGTCCTCTCCCAGCAGATCCAGGGAGTCGTCCGGCGGCACGAGGCTGTCATGATCCGCGCCGGTGTAGCCGTAAAACCGGCTCCGGTCCGTCAGGCCCTCCGGTCTGCGCAGCAGCGACGTCCGCTCCTCATCGGTGAGGAGATAGCCATGGGTAAAGGTGACGGTCCCGCCGTCCCCCTGTTGTCTGCGGACACGATAGCTCCGCGCGGCAAGAAATCCGCCGTTCCAGGGGCTGACCCGCAGGATGCCCCGTGCGTCGGGTCCCGGACAGTCCATGGAATCCGGCAACGCGCCCCGGGTCTCCAGAACGGCGCACAGGTCCCGGAAGCGGCTGTCCTCCGTCAGCGCCGCCGCCCGGGGCGAAAGGACCGCCGTCCGGAAGGAGCCGAACCCGGCTTCTCCGGCGTCAGCGGGACCCTGCCGGTCGTGCAGCAGCAGATACTGACCTGTCATCGCGTCTCACCTCTTCCTCTCTCCCCGCCGACTCCGCCGGTCTCCGGCTTTGTCGGCGCATATTGTGATCGTTGTCGCGACATAGTTATTGCAATTCTATAATAGTATCATGTGATTATACCACAATCTCTGTCTGATTGCTACCGTTTTCAGCAAATTTTCCCGGTTTTCAGGGGCGATTTTCCCCTTTTTTTCCACCCTGAGGCGCAAAAAAGCGGGGAACGGCATCTCTCCCGGGGCTCTGTCGCCGCAAATCGGCCTCTGCGGCCGCTCCCGCCGCTCCCGCTCCCGGGGAAAACGCCCGGCAGACAAAACGGGGACCGCCCTGCGGCGGTCCCCGTTTTCGTACCTCTCACTTTACGGCACAGCCCCTGTTCCGGAGGATGCTCTCCGGAACGCGTCCCCGGCGCTCTTTCCGATCATCCCGGGGGCGGCGGTCCGTCAAATCCCGGGCGCGGCCCGTCAAGGGATCCGCCCGAAGTGGGAGAAGGGCGAGAGGATCAGCACCGCGTGGCCCAGGATCAGACGGTTGTCCACGCAGCCCAGATGCTCGTCCCTGCTGTCGGAGCTGTGGTTGCGGTTATCGCCCATGACGAAGACGCTGCCCTCCGGCACCTCGATGACGTCGGACTGGTCCCAGTAGGGCTGCTCCATGAGCTCGTTGATATAGGGCTCGTCCAGCTCCGTGCCGTCGACCCGGACGCACCGGTCCTCATAGTCGATCTCCACGGTCTGGCCGCCGGTGGCGATGACCCGCTTGACGATGGGGGTCTCCAGGAACGAGTCCTTGGTCAGGACCACCACGTCCCCTGCCTCGGGCGTATAGCCGATGCTGTACAGCAGAAGCCGGTCGCCGTCCTGCAGGGTGGGGACCATGGAGGACCCCTCTACGGCGATGATACGGCCGAAGAAGGTGAACACCAGAACGATGATCACAAGGGCTCCGACAATAGCCTGGAGCCAGAAAAACGCCTCCATTCCGGCGCCGGCCTGCTTCTTTGTCTCTTCCATATCAAACAGCCTCCTTCTCAGGCGATGCTTACGCGATGTACGCCGGCCCTGCCGGCCAGATAGTTCCCCTCACGGGCGTGGCAGGTAAACAGCAGGATCTGCCGCTCTGAGGTCAGGAAATATTCTAACGCATGTCCCATGCGAGTCTCGTCGAAATGTGCCAGTGCGTCGTCCAGAATCAGCGGTGTGTCCGGCGGCAGGATCAGGTCGCAGATGGCCAGCCGCACCGCCAGATACAGCTGATCCAGGGCTCCGCGGCTCAGGGCCTGGGCGTCACGGCTCAGCGTATCGGACCGCTCCTGCACCACGGCGGAGAGACTCCGGTCCAGGGTCAGGGCCTCGTACCGGCCGCCGGTGAGCTGATGGAAGATGGCTGCGGCGGTCTCATTGAGCCGGGGCGAAAACCGGCTGCTGAGGTCCTCATGGGCGCCCTCCAGCTCCTCCCGGGCCACCGCCAGGGCGTCCCACTGGCCTGTCAGCGCCTCCCGGCGGGCCATCAGCGCCTCTCTCCGGGCCTGAAGGTCCGCAGGATCGCCCCGGGCGTTCCGCTCGCCCTCGGCCCGGGCCAGCAGGGTATCCAGCTCCCGGAGGCGCAGATCGATCCTGTCCCGCTCCGTCTCCACGGAGGACCGGCTGCCCCGGGGCAGTTCCGGCCGGGGACCCTCCGGAGCCGGGATCTCTCCCAGCTCCTCGTTCTGCCGCCGGAGGTTTGCCAGACGGTCCTCCAGCCGGGCCAGCTTCTCCCGCAGAAGGATCCGCTCCTCCACGGCCTGCATCATGTCCTCGCCGGGGGCGAAGGCGCCGATCTTCTCCCGGAGCTCCGCCTCCATCCGGCAGAATTTCTCGTACTTCTCCTCCGCCGCCTGCCGGAAGGCGCCGGCCTCCTCCGCGGCGTCCAGGTCCTCCCGGAGCCGCTCCAGCGATGTGGACATGGCCTCCAGAGACGTGACGCCGTAGGGCTCCAGCAGAGCCGTCAGCCGGCGTCTGCGCCGGGTCTCCCGCACGATCCACAGCACCAGGGTGACCGCAAAAACGACGAGACAGGCCAGGCCGACATACAGCGGGAGCGCCGTGGCAAGCACCGTGCCCAGGACGAAGCAGAGTGCCGTCAGCACGGCGAAAAGCACCGGCAGCACAGGGAATTTCCGCTTCCCCAGGGCCGCCGCCTGCAGGCAGTCCTCCTCGGCGCGCTTAAACTGGGCCCGCTGGTGGATGAGGATGGCCTCGTCCACCTGCCCGGCGGTCTGGGCATCCTCGGCGCTGTCCCGCAGGGCCTCCATGCGGATCAGCTCGTCCCGGAGCCCCAGAAGCTCGTTTCGCTCCGGGGTCTCCTCCGTCAGGGCGGCGCAGGTCTCCGCCCACCGGGTCTCCGTCTCTTCATAATCCGCCCTGGCGGCCTGGGCCTGGGCGTACAGCGCCTCCGTCTCGTACCAGTCGTGGATGCGCAGCTGCTGTTCCAGCTCCAGCTTCCGGCGGCGCAGGGCGTCCCGCTCCCGCCGGGCGCCCGCCACCCGTCCGGCGGCGGCGCGCACCTCCTCCAGGCGGCGCTCCACATCGTGAAGCTCCGCCTCCAGCCGGGGCAGACGCCCCGTGGCACGGTTCACCCGCCGGTCATTCTGCCACTGGCGGAGGGTCTTCTCCGCCTCCTCCCGGCCCATGGTCTCCTCTCCGTCGGAGAGGAGGGACAGGATCCGCTTTTCCAGGGCGTCGTCGGACTCCACCGCCAGCTCGCCGGTGCGGATGAAGGCGCTGCGGACAAAGACCGCCTCCTCCACCCCCAGCAGCTGCAGGCCCGGCTGAGGGCCCAGCTCCAGCGTCTCGCCGGTTTCCTCGTCCCGGACGGTGCACTCGCCCATGGGCGCGGCGGCCCGGCGGGTCTCCCGCTGGACGGTCACGGTGCGGCCGTCCCAGAGCGCACAGCGCAGCAGCCCCTCCATGGGGGCGCCGTTCCAGGGCTGATAGCGCTGCCTGTCCGACAGCTCATTCCGTTTGCCCCGTTTCGTCTCCATACCGTAGAACATGGCCCGGAGAAAGGCGCACCAGGTGGATTTTCCGCTCTCGTTGGGGGCCTCGATAAGATTCAGCCCCGGCTCCAGCTCCATGGTCCGGTGGTCCAGACAGCCGAAGGAGGCCGTCATCTGACGCAGGATCACAGGTCATCCCCTCCCTCCGGGTCCTCCCGCCGCTCCAGCGCGGCGAGGCCAAAGCGGGCGGCCTGCTCCAGCAGCGGACGCTGCTCCGGCTCCCGCTCCATCCGGCTCCACAGGCGGCGGAGGAACGCCCCGGTGAGGGACTGCTCCTCCAGACGCTCCCACAGGCCCCGGTGGATCCGGGTCTCGTCCCGGACCTGTCCGTAGAAGCAGCGCTCCCGCAGCGCCTCCTCCAGGGCCCGGAGGGGCAGGTCCGCTTCCTCCGTCTCCCCGGTGAAGATCACCCGGGCCACCTGATCCTCCGACAGAGGCAGCTCCCGGAGCTTCTCCATGGGGTCGTCGCCCACCGCCAGAGATACGGTGTAGACCTCGTACCGCTTCTGATTCACCGGAAGGAACTCCAGCGTATGCCCGCCCCGCTCCAGACCGCCGGCGATGACGCCCCGGGGCCCGGTCTCGTCAAAGCCCCGGCCCTCGGGACAGCCGGGCCAGGCCCAGACCGTGTTCCCGCTGCGGCGGATGCCGGAAAATTTATGGATGTGGCCCAGAGCCACGTAGTCCATGCCGCTCTCCGCCAGCTGCCGCTCGGAGACGGGGCAGTAGGGGCTCTCGCCGTCACTCCTCACCTCGCCGTGGAGCAGCAGGATCCGCAGGGCGTCTCCGTCGGCCTCGTCGGGGGAAAAGCCCTCCAGGACGCAGGTCTTCGACGGCTCCGTATAGGCCGTGCCGTAGACCACGCAGTTCAGCCCCGGCAGGGGCACTCTCTCGATGCCCGCCGAGGTGAAAACATGGACGTTGCCGGGCCAGCGCAGGCGATAGGGGGAGTCCGGAGACAGCCAGTCGTGATTGCCCGGGGCGATGAACACCGGGGCGGGGATGTTGCTCAGCGCCTGCATGAGGGCCTCCACCGTCTCGGTGTAGGGGGGCGCGCCGTCCAGCAGGTCCCCGGCCAGCAGCACCAGCTCCGCGCCGGTCTTTCGGGCCATCGCCGCCAGCCGCGCCGACATCATGCGCAGCTCCTGCCGCCGCCGGGCCGCCAGCTGCGGCGGCAGCGCCGTAAAGGGCGTATCCAGATGCAGGTCCGCCCCGTGGAATATTCGCAGCATGGAAACGCCTCCTTCGTTCAGTCCCGGATCAGGATCTGCTCAATACCGGTACAGCGGCCGCCGTCCAGAGTGAACAGGCATGCCTCCAGCTTGCAGGGACCCTTCGCCGGCTCGAACCGGCCGGGAAGCCCGCCCCGGAACAGGGTCACGGACTGCTCCGCCCGGATGCCGATGACGCCGTCTGCCGGACCCGTCATGCCCAGGTCCGTGATATAGCCCAGCCCCCCGGGGAAGATCCGGGCGTCCGCCGTGGGCACGTGGGTGTGGGTGCCCCACAGCGCCGCCGCCCGGCCGTCCAGATCGTGGGCCATGGCCAGCTTTTCCGAGGTGGCCTCTGCGTGGAAATCCACCAGCAGAAAGTCCGCCCCGGCCATATCCTTCAAGGCTTTGTCCGCCGTGAGGAAGGGATTGTCGGCCCCCCACTCCAGAGAACAGCGGCCGATGAGATTCAGCACGCCCACCCGGTATCCGCCGCAGGGGAAGACCCCCCAGCCCCGACCGGGCCGGACGCCGGCGTAGTTGGCCGGCCGCAGGAGACGGGGATCGTCGTCCAGCCGGTCAAAGATCTGATGGCGGCCGTAGGTGTGGTTGCCCAGGGTGATCACGTCGGCGCCTGCCGACAGGATATCGTCCGCCTGCCGGGGCAGCAGCCCCGTACCGGCGGCATTCTCCCCGTTGACCACCGTGAAATCCACCCGGTGCAGACGCTGCAGCGACGGCAGATGCCGGGCCAGATAGTCCACGCCCGCGTCGCTGACCACATCGCCTACCGCCAGCACAGTCAAAGGCATTGTCCTCTCTCCTCTCTCCTCAGCGGGCCGCTGAGACAAGCTCCTCCGAGGCCCGGAGCAGGGCCTCCGTCAGAGCGGCAATATCCTCTTCCCGGGAATCCGGGGAAAAGCTCACCCGGATCACGCCGTCCCGGACCCGCTTGGGCAGGCCCATGGCCCCCAGGGCCTCGCCGGGCTTTCCGCGGTGACAGGCGGAGCCGGAGGACACGCAGACCCCCAGGTCCGACAGATACCGCACCAGCACCTCCCCCCGGTAGCCGGGGAGGCTCAGGCATAAAATATGGGGCGCGCCGTCCGGGACGATGGCCTGGGCCAGGGGCAGGCGTTCCCTCAGCATCGCCAGCAGGGCGGCCTTCAGCGCCGCCATGTGCTTCACGTCCGCCTCCATGGAGGCTTTCCCCTCCTCACAGGCGGCGGCAAAGCCCAGGATGGCGGGCATGGGCTCCGTGCCGGAGCGCAGACCGCTCTCCTGCCCGCCGCCCCACAGCAGGGGCTCCGCCTTCAGGCCGGGGGCGATATACTGGGCCCCGATGCCCTTGGGGCCCCGGACCTTGTGGCCGCTGACGGTGACGAAATGGGCCCCCAGCTCCTTCGGAGTGAAGGGGATCTTCAGAAACCCCTGCACCGCGTCCACGTGGAACAGCGCCGGGCATCCGGCGGCCCGGATGGCCTCCGCTACGGCCCGGACGGGCTGAACGGCGCCGGTCTCGTTGTTCACAAGCATCATGGACACCGCCACGGTGTCCGGCCGCAGGGCGGCCGCCATGTCCTCCGCGGTCACCACGCCGTCCCGGCCGGGCCGGACCCGGGTCACGGTACAGCCGGCCTGCTCCAGCGCGGCGCAGGTCCGCAGCACGGCGGGGTGCTCGATGGCGGTGGTGACGATATGCCGTCCCTTATGGCGGCCCATGCGCACGGCGGCGCGGATGGCCCAATTGTCCCCCTCGGTGCCGCCGGAGGTGAAGTACAGCTCCTTTTCCTTACAGCCCAGAGCCGCCGCAGCGGACTGCCGGGCCGCGTCCAGACGCCCCTTCGCGGCGCGGCCGATCGCGTGGCCGGAGGAGGGGTTGCCGAAGTCCTCCTCCATAGCCCGGCGCACCGCCTCCGCCGCTGCGGGACAGGGCTTTGTGGTGGCGGCATTATCCAGATAGACCATGGGGTCACTCCCTTGCATCCCGCTTTACAAAACGGGGAAAACACATTATAATAAAGCAGGCTGTAAAACGCCTCGCAGAGACCCTCCGGGGCGGGCCGCAGCCTTCTCAGATCCAAACCGCTTCGCCGGGTTCGATTTGACAGCGTTATTATATCCGCATTTGGCCGGTATTGCAAGGAGCAGGTGCATGAAGATCGGGATTTATACCCTCGGGTGCAAAGTCAATCAGTACGAGACCCAGGCCATGGAGACGGCTCTCCGGGCCGCGGGTCACGAGATCGTGGCCTTCGACGGCGCCTGGGACGCCTGCATCATCAACACCTGCACCGTCACCGCCGTCAGCGACCGGAAGTCCCGGCAGATCATCCGCCGGGCCCGGCGGACCAATCCCGGAGCCGTGGTGGCGGTGTGCGGCTGCTACGCCCAGTCCGATCCGGAGACCGCCGCGGCCCTGGGGGCCGACATCGTGGGCGGCAGCGGGGACCGGATGGGCTTTCTCCGGGCGCTGGAGGCGGCGGAGCGCGGCGTGTCCACAGACGAGCCCATGGCCCGGCGGTCCTTCGAGTTTCTCCCGGCGGGGAGTCTCTCCGGCCGGACCCGGGCCATGCTGAAATTAGAGGACGGCTGTACGAATTTCTGCTCCTACTGCATCATCCCCCACGTCCGGGGCCCGGTGCGGAGCCTGCCCGTGGAGGACGCGGCCCGGGAGGCCCGGCGGCTGGCGGACGAGGGGTACCGGGAGCTGATCCTCACCGGCATCGAGCTGTCCTCCTATGGCCGGGATCTGCCGGGAAAGCCCGACCTCATCGACGTGCTGGAGGCCCTTTCCGCCGCCGCGCCGGCGCTGCGGCTGCGGCTGGGAAGTCTGGAGCCCCGGACCGTCACGGAGGATTTCTGCCGCCGGTGCGCGGCCCTGCCGGGGCTGTGTCCCCACTTCCATCTGTCCCTCCAGAGCGGCTGCGACGACACCCTGCGCCGGATGAACCGCCGGTACGATACGGCGCGGTTTTTCCTGTCCGTGACGCTGCTGCGGCAGTTCTTTGACGCCCCCGGCCTCACCACCGACGTCATCGTGGGATTTCCCGGGGAATCGGAAGCGGAATTCGACGCGACCCTGTCATTCCTGCGGCGGTGCGCCTTCACCGGCGGCCACGTCTTCCCCTACTCTCCCCGGCCCGGCACCCCGGCGGCGGCCATGGCGGATCAGGTCCCCCATGCCGTGAAGCTGGAGCGGGCCCACGCCGCCGCCATGGTGGTGGAGGAGCTGGCGGAGACCGCCCGGCGGGCCATGGTCGGCCGCACCGTCCCCGTGCTCTTCGAGACGGAGGAGGACGGCTGCACCCGGGGCCACGCCCCGAACTATATGGAGGTCATCGCCCCGGGGCTGCTCCGGGGTCAGGTCCTGCCGGTAACGGTCACCGGCGTCGAAGGGGATCTGCTCATCGGCAGGGCTGTCCCCGGAAAAGAGGCGAAGGGCATCCTATGACCCGTGATATGACGAAGGGCGGCGTAGGCGGACAGATCTTCCTCTTTACGCTGCCGATCATGGCGGGAAACTTTCTTCAGCAGCTGTACAACACCGTGGACGGCATCGTGGTGGGCAATTACATCGACTCCCCCTATGCCCTGGCGGCGGTGGGTACCTGCGCCTCTCTGACTATGGTGTATATCGCCCTTGCCATCGGCCTGGGCATCGGCTGCGGCGTGCTGGTCAGCCAGCTGTTCGGGGCCGGGGACAAGGTCGGGGTCCGGAAGGCCGTGGCCACAGCCCTGTTCCTCATGACCGGGGTGGGGCTGCTGCTCACCGTCATCGGCGTCACCTGCTCCGGGCCTCTGCTGCGCTGGGTGCTGGCGGTGGATGAAAACGCCTTGCCCCTGGCCCGGCTGTATCTGTCCGTGTACTCCATCGGGCTGGTGTTCCAGTTCATCTACAACGCCGCCGCGGCGCTGCTCCGTGCGGTGGGGGACTCCAGGGCCATGCTGCTGTTCCTGCTGGTGTCCTCCGTGCTGAATATCGCGCTGGACTTTCTGTTCGTGCTGGGCTTTCACCGTGGCGTGGGCGGCATCGCCGCGGCCACGGTGCTCTCCCAGCTGGTGTCCGCCGTCATCGCCATGATCTATCTGCTCCGGGGCCCCCTGGCCCCCCGGCGGGAGGAATGGCGGTTCGACCGGGGCATGTGCCGCACCATGGCAAAGCTGTCCGTCCCCGCCATCTTCCAGCATCTGGCGGTCTCTCTGGGCAACGTGGCGCTGCAGCGGCTGGTCAACGCCTTCGGCACCGTCAGCATGGAGGGCTATACCGCCGCGTCCCGGCTGCTGAACTTCATCTTCGTGCCCGTCATGGGCTTCAACGCCGGCATGTCCAGCTTCACCGGCCAGAATATCGGCGCGGAGCGGTTGGACCGGGTCTACAAGGGCTTTCGGCACACCCTGTTCATGACCCTCATCGCCACCGGCGCGCTGGTGGCGGTCATCTACATTTTCAGTACGCCTCTGGTGGCTCTGTTCGGCTGTACCGGAGAGGCCCTGGCCCGGGGCGTGATGCAGATGCGCTTCCTGGCGCCCTTCTTCCTCCTGTTTTCCGTCCATATGGTCTGCTCCGGCCTGCTCCAGGGCTCCGGAGACGTGACGGTGGCCTCCGCCGCCACCATCTGCGCCCTGCTGGTGCGCATCCTCGTGGGCTACGGTATGTTCTGGTTCACCGATATCGGCTACAGCCTGATTTGGAAGTGCATCCCCTTCAGCTGGTGCATGAGCCTGGCCATCACGCTGCCCCGGTTCCTGTCCGGCCGCTGGAAGACGAAATCCGTCGTCCGACGGCAGCCGCCGAAGCCCTGAGCCGCACGGCCTCCTGCGGAGGAACAGATTTTTGCCGCCTGCAGGTTTCCGGGCAGTCAAACAGAAATATTCCTGCCCCCGTTTCATAAAGAAGAAAAAAGAGAGGAGACGCCTCCCATGTACGGATTTTTCGCCTATCTGTCCCGGCTGCGCTACATCTCCCGCTGGGGTCTGATGCGCAACAGCGAGCCGGAGAACGTGCAGGAACACAGCTACATGACGGCGGTGCTGGCCCATGCTCTGGCCGCCATCCGCCGGGACGTCTTCGGCGGAGACGCCGATCCCGACGCCGCGGCGGCGGCGGCGCTGTTCCACGACGCGCCGGAGGTCTTCACCGGGGACATGCCCACGCCGGTAAAATACTTCGATCCCGTCCTCCGCTCCGCCTACGGCAAGGTGGAGCAGGCGGCGGCGGACCGGCTGCTGTCCGCCCTGCCGGCGCCTCTGCGCCCGGTGTACGGCCCTCTGGTCCGGGAGGAGCAGGAGCGGGAGCTGGTGAAGGCGGCGGACAAGCTGGCGGCCTACCTCAAATGCGTGACGGAGCTCCACGCCGGCAACGAGGAGTTCCGCCGGGCCGGGGGCCAGACCCTGGCCGCCCTGCGGGCCATGGACCTGCCGGAAATCGACTATTTCCTGCAAAATCTCCTGCCGGCCTTCACCCTGAATCTGGATGAGCTGGAGGAACAGCACAGCCAAAAAGCCGAGGAAAATCAGAGCTCCTGACCCTTCGGGCCGGGAGCGGAAGCAGAGAAAGGAGACAATATGAAGTATTCAAAACTGGGAAAAACGGACATCGAGATCTCCGCCGTCTGCGTTGGGTGCATGAGCTTCGGCAAGCGGTCTGAGGACTTCCACCTCTGGACCTTGGACGAGCCGGAATCGGAGCAGATGATCCGCCATGCCCTGGACCTGGGCATCAACTTTTTCGACACGGCCAACACCTATTCCCACGGCACCAGCGAGGAATTTCTGGGCCGGGCCATCCGGAACAACTGCCGCCGGGAGGACGTGGTGCTGGCCAGCAAGGTGTACTTCAACGAGGGTCATCTCTCCGGCGAGGCCATCCACCGGGAGATCGAGGGCACCCTGAAGCGGCTGGGCACCGACTATCTGGACCTGTACATCATCCACCGCTTCGACTACGGCACCCCCATCGCCGAGACCATGGAGGCTCTGGACGATCTGGTGAAGCAGGGCAAGGTCCGGGCCCTGGGCGCCAGCGCCATGTACGGCTATCAGTTCATGAACATGCAGAACTACGCCCTGAACAACGGTCTGACCCCCTTCTCCTCCATGCAGAACCACTACAATCTCATCTACCGGGAGGATGAGCGGGAGCTGATCCCCATCTGCCGGCAGTTCGGCGTCACCCTGACCCCTTACAGCCCCCTGGCCGGCGGCCGTCTGGCCCGGCCGGAGTGGGACAGTGATTCGGAGCGGTCGAAGACGGACTGGTTCTCCCGGGGCAAGTACGACGGGTTCCGGGATCAGGACATGCCCATCCTCGCCCGGGTGAAGGAGCTGGCGGACAAATACGGCGTGACCATGTCCGTCATCGCCCTGGCCTGGCTGATGAAGAAGGACGTCGCCACGCTGATGGTGGGACCCACGAAGGCCCGGTATCTGGACGAGGCCGCCGCCGCGGTGGACTTCGTGCTGTCCGACGAGGACTGCCTCTATCTGGAAGAGCTCTATGTCCCCCACAAGGTAGTGGGCGCCCTGTAAGGCAGGGCGCTGTAAGGCCCGTATGTTCGTTGTAATTTCGGAAATTTCGGAGGTGTTTTTATGAAGAAAAAGAGAAAGCTGATATCCCTGCTGCTGGCCCTGGTGCTGGTAGTCAGCCTGGTCCCCGCCATGGGCGGGACGGCCGGCGCGGCGAATTCGGTCACCGGCACATGGTATTGCACCGACGGCACCAGTTATATCAAGTCCGTGCTCGTAAACGGTGCGCCCCTCACTTCATCCACGGTGCTGGAGGCCGGGTCCACCGCCACGATAACCGTAGAGGCCGCAGAGTTCTATCGGGCCACATCCTTCGATTTCCTGGAAACAGGCTTGAGCGACAGCTATACCCTTTCCGGGACCGGCAGCACCACCACGGGGACCTTTACGGTGCCGGACAAGGATTTCACGCTCAGGCTGAGCGTGGAAAGCGAGGGGTATGTGGTTTGGTATGTGGACGGCATGACCCCGCTCCAGTCCTTCTGCTATGAGTATGGCACCTCCGTTACCGTGAAGGGGCCGGAAGAACTTTCCCCGGCGCTCCAGAAGACGGGTTATACCTTTGTCGGCTGGGGAGAGCGCCAGACGGGAACCGCGGTCGACTACCAGCCCGGCGATACGCTCCAGGCTGAAAACAAATACGCCAGAAACGAGAAAACCCTTTTCGCCCGTTGGAAGGAAAACGGAGCCTATACCATCGTCGTTGAAAACGGCAAGGCGGACAAAATCGCCGCCAAGGCCGGCGAGACCGTCACCATCACCGCAGATCCCCGGGAAAACTTCACCTTCGACCACTGGGAAGTCGTCTCCGGCGACGTCACCCTGAAGGACCGGAACAGCGCCGAGACCACCTTCGTCATGGGCGACCAGGACGTGTCCCTCAGGGCGGTCAACAAATACACCGGCCCCATGCTGACGGATTTCTACGTCTACATCACCCCGCCG
>JAFWDQ010000018.1 GCA_017516065.1 Oscillospiraceae bacterium | reverse complement strand
GGAGACCAGCAGGGGGTTCTGCTTATCGCCGAACTTCTTGCCGTTCATCTCCTCCATCTTGGCCACGTAGGTCATGATCTCGGCCATGATGTCGTCGTTGATGGTGCGGCCGTCCTCATAGTACTGGGTGCAGGCCTCGGTGGTGATGGTGAAGCCCTGGGGCACCGGCAGACCCAGATTCGTCATCTCGGCCAGGTTGGCACCCTTGCCGCCCAGCAGCTCGCGCATCTGGGCATTGCCCTCGGAAAACAGGTATACGTACTTTTTCATGGGAAAGTCCTCCTCGTCATTTAAGTGGAACACTGCGTATCAACGGCCCCGCAGCAGGCCGCAAGCTGGATCCACGGGAAGCCCGGCGAAAAGCGGGTCCCCGCGGAAAAAGGTTACTTCAAATTAAAGAAGGCGGCGCGGCCGGGATACTGCGCGGCGTCTTCCAGCTCCTCCTCGATGCGGAGCAGCTGGTTGTACTTGGCCACGCGGTCCGTGCGGCTGGGGGCGCCGGTCTTGATCTGACCGGCGTTCAGCGCCACCACGAGATCGGCGATGGTGGTGTCCTCGGTCTCGCCGGACCGGTGGGAGACCACGGCGGTATAGCCGGCCCGGTTGGCCAGCTGGATGGTGTCCAGAGTCTCGGTGAGGGTGCCGATCTGGTTGAGCTTGATCAGCACGCTGTTGCACACGCCCAGATCCAGGCCCTTCTGCACCCGGGCAACGTTGGTGACGAACAGGTCGTCGCCCACCAGCTGGATGCGCTTGCCCAGACGCTCCGTCATGAGCTTCCAGCCGTCCCAGTCGTCCTCGGCCATGCCGTCCTCGATGGAGATGATGGGATACTTGTTGACAAAGTCCTCCCACATATCCACCATCTCGGCAGGGGTCTTCACCACGCCCCGCTTGGGCAGATGATAGCAGCCGTCGTCCTTGTCGAACCAGTCGGACACAGCGCCGTCGATGGCCAGCAGGAAGTCCTCACCGGGCTTGTAGCCGGCCTTCTCGATGGCGGCCACCAGAGCCTTCAGGGCATCCTCGTCGTTGTCAAGATTGGGGGCGTAGCCGCCCTCGTCGCCCACACCGGAGGCGGGGACGATCTTCTTCAGGGCGTGGAACACCTCGGCGCACCAGCGCAGGGCCTCCGCCCAGCTCTTCGCGCCTACGGGCATGACCATGAACTCCTGAATATCCACATTGCTGCCGGTGGCGTGGGCGCCGCCGTTGCAGACGTTCATCATGGGCACCGGCAGGGTCTTGGCGTTGGTGCCGCCGATGTAGCGGTAAAGCGGCAGATCCAGGGCCGCGGCGGCAGCCTTGGCGCAGGCCAGAGAGGCGCCCAGAATGGCGTTGGCGCCCAGGCGGGTCTTGTTGGGGGTGCCGTCCAGCTCGATGAGGGCCTTGTCGATGGCAGCCTGCTCCAGCACGTTCCGGCCGATGAGCAGGTCGGCGATCTCGGTGTTGACGTTCTTCACCGCAGTGAGCACGCCCTTGCCCAGATAGCGGCTCTTGTCGCCGTCCCGGAGCTCACAGGCTTCATAGATGCCGGTGGAGGCGCCGGAGGGCACTGCCGCCCGGCCTACCGTTCCGTCCTCCAGATAGACTTCCACCTCCACGGTGGGATTGCCGCGGGAGTCCAGGATCTCGCGGCCCAGGACATCGGTGATCTCAATGATCTGCTTCATACCTTCTGTCTCTCCTTTTATCTTTAGATCGAAACCTCTTCGTTTTTCAGCATATGATCAGGGAGGAGCCGTCCATCTCCGCAGGCTTCTCCAGACCCATCAGGTCCAGCAGGGTGGGGGCGATGTCCGCCAGCCGTCCGTTGCGCAGGGCGATGGAGGCGCCGTTGACCACGAAGGGCACCAGATTCACCGTGTGGGCGGTCATGGGGGAGACGCCGTCGTCCTCCAGCATCTGCTCGGCGTTGCCGTGGTCGGCGGTGATGACCGCCACGCCGCCCATATCGGCGGTGGCGTCCACCACGCGGCCCACGCACTCGTCCACCACCTTCACCGCCTCGCAGGCGGCCTCATACACGCCGGTATGGCCCACCATGTCGCAGTTGGCGAAGTTGAGGATCACCACGTCGTATTTCCCGCTGCGGATGCGCCGGACCGCCTCATCCGCCACCTCCCGGGCACTCATCTCCGGCTGCAGGTCATAGGTGGCAACCTTCGGGGAGGGGATCAGCACCCGGTCCTCGCCGGGGAAGACGCTCTCCACGCCGCCGTTGAAGAAAAACGTCACGTGGGCGTATTTCTCCGTCTCCGCGATGCGCAGCTGCGTCAGGCCCTGACGGCTGATATACTCGCCGAAAATGTTGTGCAGCGTCTGCCGGGGATAGGCCACGGTGACGTTGGGCATGGTAGCGTCATACTCCGTTGTGCACACGTAGTGGACAGGGAAGTAGCCGTCCCGGCGGACGAAGCCGTCAAAGTCCGGATCCACCAGCGCCCGGGTGATCTCCCGGGCCCGGTCGGGCCGGAAGTTGAAGTTGATGACCCCGTCCCCGGGCCGGATCAGACCCTCGGGATCGCAGACCACCGGCTCAAAGAACTCGTCCGTGACACCTCTGTCATAGGAGTCCGCCACAGCCTGTACGGGGTCCGCCGCCGCGGGGGCGTTGCCGTAGACCATGGCCGCGTAGGCCCGCTCCAGGCGCTCCCAGCGCTTGTCCCGGTCCATGGCATAGTAGCGGCCGGAGACGGTGGCGATGCTGCCCACACCGATGGCCGCGCACTGTTCCATGCACTCCGCCACAAAGCCCTTGCCGGAGGTGGGGGACACGTCGCGGCCATCCAGAAACGCGTGGATATAGACGCGCTCCAGGCCCTGCCGCTTCGCCATCTCCAAAAAGGCGTACAGGTGGGTGTTGTGGCTGTGAACGCCGCCGTCGGACAGCAGGCCCAGCAGATGCAGCGCGCCGCCGCCGGCTCTGCAGGCCCCCATCACGTCCAGGAAGGCCCGGTTCTGGAAGAAGCCGCCCGTCTCAATGTCCCGGGTGATCCGGGGCAGGTCCTGGAACACCACCCGGCCGGCGCCGATGTTGGTATGTCCCACCTCGCTGTTGCCGATCTGTCCGTCGGGGAGGCCCACGTCCAGCCCGGAGGCGGACAGGGTACAGCGGGAGGAGCGGTCATAGATCCGCTTGAGGTTGGGCGTCGGGGTGTTGATAATGGCGTTGCCTGCATTTGGGGCTCCCAGCCCGAAACCGTCCATAATGATCAGTGTCGTGGGTGTCTTCATGTGGTTCCCCCTTATTCGTTCTCTTCGTGAGATAGCCGCGGCTTCGGCGGCGGGGTATCGTCGACAGGTGCGGGCCTGGCCGCCTCCACAATGGCCCAGAAGCGGTCCGCGTCCAGAGACGCCACGCCGATCAGTCCGCCGTCCACGTCGGGGCAGGCCAGCAGCGCGGCGGCGTTCTCCTCATTCATGGATCCGCCGTAGAGGATCGAGACGGACCGGGCGGCCCGGGCGCCGTATTTGCGGCGGAGAACGGTGCGGATATGGGTGCCGATCTCCCCGGCATACTCCACCGAGGCGGTGTGGCCGGTGCCGATGGCCCAGACGGGCTCATAGGCGATGATGACCCGGCGCAGGGCCGTGACGCTGACATCCGCCAGGGCGGCCTTCACCTGGACGGTGATCCGCTCGGCGGTGATCTCCTTCTCCCGCTCGTCCAGGGTCTCGCCCACGCAGATGATGGGGGACAGACCCGCATCCAGCGCCGCCTGGACCTTCCGGCCCACCAGCAGGTCCGTCTCGCCGTACCGGCGGCGGCGCTCGCTGTGGCCGACGATGACGTACTTCGCCCCGGCCTCCTTGAGCATCTCCGCGGAGACCTCCCCGGTGTAGGGGCCCTCCTTCTCACAGGATACGTCCTGGGCGCCGATGGCGACCCGGGTATCACGGAATGCGCGGACCGCTGACGGGATGTTCACATAGGGCACGCACAGCACGGTCTCACACCACCGGGGCCGCTCCATCTTCGCCTTGAGCGCCTCGGAAAAGGCCTTCGTCTCCGCGATGGTCTTGTGCAGCTTCCAGTTGCCGGCGATAACAGTCTTGCGATAGCGTCGGTTCATGCAATCTCCTCTTTACTATGAATTCCTTGTCTGAATCTCTTATTCCTTATCCTGCAGGCAGGCTACGCCGGGCAGCTCCAGACCCTCCAGCAGCTCCAGAGAGGCACCGCCGCCGGTGGATACGTGGCTCATGCGGGCCGCGTAGCCGAAGCGCTCTGCCGCCGCCGCCGTGTCGCCGCCGCCCACTACCGTGACGCCGCCGTTGTCCGCCATGGCCCGGGCAACGTCCCAGGTGCCGGCGGAGAAGGCGGTCTTCTCGAACACGCCCATGGGGCCGTTCCACAGCACCGTCTTGGCCTCGGCGATACATTTGGTGAACAGCTCGCCGGTCTTCGGGCCGATGTCAAGCCCCATGAGGCCCTCGGGGATGGTCTCACCGGGGATGGTCACCGGGGAGGCGCCCTCCTCCAGGCTCTCCGCGCAGATGTGGTCGATGGGCAGCAGGATCCGCTTGCCCAGAGACGCGGCCTTTTTCATCATCTCCCCGGCGTACTCCAGCCGGTCCTCCTCGCACAGGGAGCTGCCGATGCCGAAGCCGGCGGCCCGGAGGAACGTATAGGCCATGCCGCCGCCGATGAGCAGCGTGTCGGCCTTGTCCAGCAGATTGTTGATCACGCCCAGCTTGTCCGACACCTTGGCGCCGCCCAGGATCACCACGAAGGGGTGGGCGGGATTCGTCAGCACGCCGCCCAGAGCCTTCAGCTCCCGGGCCAGCAGCAGACCGGACACGGCGGGCAGATACTTCGCCACGCCGGCGGTGGAGGCGTGGGCCCGATGGGCGGTGCCGAAAGCGTCGTTGACGTACAGCTCCGCCATGGAGGCCAGCTCCCGGGCAAGCTCGGGATCGTTGGCCTCTTCGCCGGGCAGGAAGCGGATATTCTCCAGGAGCATCACGTCGCCGGGCTTCAGGGCCGCCGCCTTGGCCTTGGCCTCCTCGCCCACGATGTCGCTGCAGAAGGTCACCTCATGGCCGGCGCCCAGCAGCTTCGACAGCCGGGCCGCCACGGGCAGCAGGGACAGCTCTTCCTTCCGCTGGCCCTTGGGCCGGCCCATGTGAGAGCACAGGATCAGCGCCGCGTTCCGGTCCAGCAGATAGCGGATGGTGGGCACCGTCTCGGCGATCCGCCGGTCGTCGGTGATGGCGCCGGTGGCCTTGTCCCGGGGAACGTTGAAGTCCACCCGCATGAGGATCTTTTTCCCGGTAACGTCGATATCCTCAATGGTCTTTTTGTTATAGTTCATAGGCTCCCCCTTTTCCTGTGAAGAATAATTTATCGTTCCGTTTTTTATCCGTCATTCTCGCTTCCGGTCTCCTGAAGACCGGGAAAGCCCGTCTGCCGCAGAGCCTCGTAGGTGATGGCCGCCACGGAGTTGGCCAGATTCAGGCTCCGGGCCCCGGCGCGCATGGGCAGCCGGATGCAGCGGTCCGGGAACCGGCTCCGCAGGCCCTCGGGCAGGCCCGCCGTCTCCTTGCCGAAGAGGAGCCAGCAGCCGTCCCGGAACGCCGCCGACGTATAGGGCCGCGGGGCCTTGGTGGTGGCCAGCCACAGGTCCGTCACGTCATTGCGGTGAAAGAAGTCCTCCACACCATCATAGACATGGAGGTCCACCATGGGCCAGTAGTCCAGCCCCGCCCGCTTTACCGCCCGGTCGCTGATGTCAAAGCCCAGGGGGCGGATCAGGTGCAGCCGACTGCCGGTGGCGGCACAGGTACGGGCGATATTTCCCGTATTCGAGGGGATCTCCGGCTCCACCAGTACGATGTTCAGCAAGATGCACGCCTCCAGGGTAAAATCCGATATTCTGTTACTATTTTATCCTTTTTTGTGAGGAACTGCAACATTTTTTCGTCGAAACCTGTACAAAATCGCACTTTCAGAAAAAGGAATGTTATGCTATAATGCCAGAAAGAAACCCGGCCTGTTTCATCCGGCCCTACAGGAGGCGCATCGTTTATGTTACAATCCGGCTGCCGGCGCATCGTCGTGAAGGTCGGCACATCCACCCTGACCCATGAGGGCCGGGGCGCAAATCTGCGAAGCCTGGACCGTCTGGCCCGAACGCTGTCCGACCTGCGGCACGCAGGCCATGAGATCATTCTGGTCAGCTCCGGCGCCATCGGCATCGGCGCCGGCCGCCTGGGCATGGAGGAGCGGCCCGTGGCCCTGCGGGAAAAGCAGGCCGTGGCCGCCGTGGGCCAGTGCGAGCTGATGCATCTGTACGATAAGTTCTTCGGCGAATACGGCCAGACCGTGGGTCAGATCCTGCTGTCCGGCGACGACGTGGACGATCCCCACCGGGCGGAAAACCTCCGGGCCACCTTCGATACCCTGCTGCGGCTGGGCGTGGTCCCCGTGGTCAATGAGAACGACTCCGTCTCCCACGCCGAGATCGAGACCGGCCATCACAAGGTCCTGGGCGATAACGACACCCTTTCCGCCATCGTGGCCGTGTTCTGCGAGGCGGACCTGCTGGTGCTGCTGACGGATATCGACGGCCTGTATACCGCCAATCCCGCCGACCACGATGACGCCGTGCGGATCCCCCTGGTGACGGAGATCACCCCGGAGCTGATGGCCATGGCCGGCGGCGGCGGCCAGTGGGGCACCGGCGGCATGACCACCAAGCTCACCGCCGCCCAGGAGGCCATGGCCGGCGGCGTGGAGATGGTCATCGCCCTGGGCGCGGACCCCGGCTGCCTGTACGATATCCTGGAGGGCCGGGACGTGGGCACCCGCTTCCTGCCGACGACCCGGAAATAAAAAAGCGCCTCCGGACGGAGGCGCAAGTACAGGGTCGAGCTGCGGAGATCGGGCTGGCCCCGCAGCGGGGAACGACACCGCCGTTCCCGGACCTGCGGAGCACGTCCGCTTACCGCAGGAGGGGCGTCCTGCGGCCGACGGGCGGCTGCACATTAAATTTACCATTTATTTACAATCCCGTCAAGAGGCTTTTTCTGCCGGGTCCCGTCTGTTTTCGGCGGGACCCGGCGATTTTTGCCGCCGCGGAGCAAAAAAGTTGGGGGGCCCGGAAGGGCCCCCACGTCTTTTCCACTGACTCCTGCTATATTAAGCTGCTGCGAAATATCGCAGGCAGCGGAAACAAGATCTATTCGTTATCGTCCTCAATGAGGCCGTAGCCGCCGTTGTCGCGGATGTAGACGACGGAAAAGGCCCCATCGGTGTCCTGGTTGCGGAAAGCGAAGAAAGAATGTCCCAGCAGGTCCATCTGAAGGATGGCCTCATCCACCGTCATGGGCTTGATGGGGAAGCGCTTGGTCCGGACCACGGCAAACTCGCTGTTTTCGGATGGTTCCTCGGCGAAGCTGGTCTCCGGGAGCTCCTCAAAGGCGTTCTGCCGCAGGCGTTTCTCCAGCCGGGTCTTGTTGCGGCGGATCTGCCGCTCGATGGCGCTGACGGCGGCGTCGATGGAGATGAACATCTCCGGCGTCTTCTCCTCGGCCCGGAAGAAGAGGCTTCCGCTGCGCACGGTCAGCTCGACCACATTCTTCTCCCGCTCCGTGCGGAAGGTCACGTTTGCCTGGGCGTCGTTGCGGAAATAGCGATCCAGCTTGCCGATCTTCTTCTCCGCATACTCGTACACCTTCTTCGGAAGCCTGAGCTTTTTGTCGGTAAACACGATTTTCATGGTTCTTCGCTCCTTTCTGTTCTCCGACAGAGGGATTTCTTGTCTAAATTATACTATATCTTTTCCAAAAAAGGAAGAGGTTTTTGAAATAATTCATAAATTTTGTACAGAAAATCCCCTGCCACCCGGTGGAGAGGGCCGCCGATGGGCAAAAAAAGAGAGCCGGCCGCCGGTGCGCGTCCCGCAGGGCAGAAAACAGAGGCGCGAGCAATCCCGCTCGCGCCTCTGCAGCTGTCGGACAGCTCTTCTCCTCAATGACATATCACGCCTGTTCACACGGATTGGGTTGATGCGTGTACTCAAAATAAAACCGTCCCCATTCCCTCAGCTCGGTGATCAGCGGCACCAGTGTTTTCCCGAGCTCTGTCAGAGAATACTCGGTTTTTGGCGGCACGACGGGATACACCTCCCGGTGCACCAGTTTATCATGCTCCAGCTCTCGCAGCTGGAGCGTCAATGTATGGGCCGTTGCCTGGGGTATCAGGCGCTGAAGTTCACTGAAGCGTTTTTCTCCATCGATCAAATGCCAGAGAATGATGGGCTTATATTTTCCTCCGATAAAGCACATGGCGGCTTCGATCGTGCAGGAAAATTTCCGTTCTGTGCTCATGCCGTCCTCCTATGGTATCAAAAATGATAGTACATATCCGGAATTTGCGTACTTGTCCAAACGGTTGATACAGCTTATAATAATGAAAAACCGACCGTGTGTCAACAGGGGGAACGCGGATGAGAGAGCTTCGATTTGCGGCAAAAAATACGATCCCGATTTTCTTCACCTATCTGTTTATCGGCATCGCCTTCGGGATCCTGATGAGCGACGCGGGGTACGGCGTGCTGCTCTCCACGGCCTCCGGCCTTTTTATTTTTGCCGGATCCATGCAGCTTGTGATGGTGCCGATGCTGACATCCGGGGCGTCTCTCTATTCCCTTGCCCTGATGGCGTTTTTCATCAACGCCCGCCATATTTTCTATGGCATCGGCTTCATTGAGAAATTCCGCGCCATGGGCTGGCGCTGCCCTTATATGATCCTGACCCTGACCGATGAAACCTATTCCGTCCTTTGCTCGGCGCAGTATGAGCCGGGGCTCGATGAGAACAGGGCCGCTTTTCTGATCGCCCTGCTCGATCACCTCTACTGGGTGTTCGGCTGTTTCATCGGCGCCTGTGCCGGACAGTTTTTACAATTCGACATGCGCGGGATCGAGTTCTCCGCCACGGCGTTTTTCCTGGTCGTCGTCGTCAACCAGTGGCGTCAGTATCGCTCCAGACTTCCGTTTTTGACCGCCGCCGTCTGTGCGCTGGGCTTCTATCTGCTGCTCGGGAAGGAGTATTTTCTCATCCCCACCCTGATCACCTGCCTCGTGGCGCTGTTCCTGCTTCGCAAGCCCATTGAAACGAAGGAGGGGATCCGGGATGAATGATATGATCTACCCGGTGGCGGCGATCGGCGTCATTGCCGTCGTCACATGGGCCCTGCGCGCGGTCCCGTTTCTGCTGTTCGGCAGCAGACCGCTGCCGAAGACGGTGAAGTATCTTGGCCGGGTCCTCCCGCCTGCCATTATGACGGTCCTTGTGGTGTACTGTCTCCGGAATACGGCCCTGCGATATTCCCCTTACGGCCTTCCGGAGCTCGCCGCCTGCGTTTTGGTGGTCGTTCTCCAGATCATCCGGAGGAATATGTATGTATCGATCATCGCCGGAACGGCCTGTTATATGATCCTCCTTCGGGTCCTCTGACTGCCGCCTTCCGCTCGGTCGGGGCGATGCTGTCCCCGGCTTTCCGCGCAGCAGATCTGACCGGAAAACGATGAACCCGCTGCGGTATCTTTCTTTTGAGAAAGATACCGCAGCGGGTTATTGCTTATACCGGAAGCGTTCCCTTCTTATTCCGCCGCGGCCTTGCGGGCGGCCACGGCCAGGGCGTCGCAGCGGTTGTTGTACTCGTTGTCCGCGTGGCCCCGGACCCAGTGCCAGGTGACGGCGTGGGTCTGACACAGGCCGTCCAGCCGCTGCCAGAGCTCCGGGTTTTTCAGCTCCCCGGTCTTCCGCCGCCAGCCTCTATGCCGCCAGTCCTCCACCCAGCCCTGCAGAAAGGCGTTGCAGACGTACTGGGAATCGGTGTACAGGTCCACCCGGCAGGGCTCCCTGAGCTGCTCCAGCGCCGTGATGGCCCCCAGCAGCTCCATGCGGTTGTTGGTGGTCATGGGCTCCGCCCCGGACAGCTCCTTCTCCGCGGCGCCGTATTTCAGGATCGCGCCCCAGCCGCCGGGGCCCGGATTGCCGGAGCAGGCGCCGTCGGTGTAGATCTCTACCTGTTTCATTCTTCCGCGTCCTGTTCCGGCTCGATGTGGTCCGCCCGGGCCACGGCGATGACTCTCGCCTCACCGGACAGCCGCATGAGGATCACGCCCTGGGCGCTGCGGCCGTAAAGGTTGATGTCCGCCACCGCCATGCGGATCATGGTGCCGTCGTCGGAGATGAGCAGCACGTCGTCCCGGTCGTCAATCACACGGATGGCGGCCACGGCGCCGGTCTTGGCGGTGAGATTGCCGTTTTTCAGGCCCAGACCGCCCCGGTTCTGAGGCAGGCCGTCGGGGCCCCGGAGGAAGTCGGACAGCGCCGTGCGCTTGCCGTAGCCCTTCTCCGTAATGGTCAGCAGGGTGCAGCCGGGCCGGGTCTGGGCCGCGCCCACGACGCAGTCCCCGGGCCGGAGCCGGATGCCCCGGACACCGGTGGCGGTACGGCCCATGGGCCGCACGTCCGTCTCCCGGAAGCAGATCACCATGCCGTCCCGGGTGCCCAGGAGCACCAGGGCGTCGCCGTCGGTCTGCATCACGTCGATGAGCTCGTCGCCCTCCTCCAGATGCAGGGCACGCAGGCCCACGTTGCGCAGATTCTTCAGCGCCGACTGAGGCATCCGCTTGACGGTACCGTTTCGGGTGACCATCACCAGGAACCGGTCCTCATCCCAGCTCTTGCCGTGGATCAGGGCCGTGACCTGCTCGCCGGGCTCCAGGGGCAGGAGGTTGGCGATGTGCATGCCCCGGGCGGCCCGGCCCGTCTCCGGGATCCGGTAGCCCTTGCGGCCGTAAACCCGGCCGGCATTGGTAAAGAACAGCAGATTGTCGTGGGTGGAGGCGGTGATTACCGTGGTGACAAAGTCCTCCTCCCGCAGGGCCTGGGCGGTGACGCCCTTGCCGCCCCGCCGCTGGATGCGGTAGGCCGCGGCGGGGACCCGCTTGATATAGCCCCCGTTGGTGAGGGTGAACACGCACTGCTCCTCGGGGATCAGATCCTCGATGTCGATCTCGTCCTCCACGTCCTGGATCTCCGTGTACCGGTCGTCGCCGTACTTCTCCCGGATGGCCAGCAGCTCTTCCCGGAGCACGGCCCGGAGCTTCGTCTCGTCGGAGAGCAGGCCGTTGTAATACTCTATGCTCTGCTGCAGCGCGTCATATTCCGCCTGGAGCTTCTCCTTTTCCAGCCCCTGCAGGGCCTTCAGCCGCATCTCCAGAATGGCGGCGGCCTGGATCTCGGACAGCCCGAAGCGGGCCATCAGACGCTCCTTGGCGTCGTCATAGCTCTCCCGGATGATGCGGATGACCTCGTCGATGTTGTCCTGGGCGATGAGCAGGCCCTGGACCAGATGGGCCCGCTCCATGGCCTTCTTGAGATCGAAGCGGGTGCGGCGGAGGATGACATCCTCCTGGAAGGCGATATACTCATCCAGCATCTGCCGCAGGGTCAGGACCTTCGGCTGGCTCTGGTCGTTCACCAGCGCCAGCATGATGACGGAGAACGTGGTCTGCAGCGCCGTCTGTACGTAGAGCCGGTTCAGGACCACCTGGGGATTGGCGTCGCGCTTGAGCTCGATGACGATGCGCATGCCCTTCCGGTCGGATTCGTCCCGCAGATCGCTGATGCCCTCCAGCCGCTTGTCCTTGACCTGGTCGGCGATGGCCTTGATGAGCATCCGCTTGTTGACCTGATAGGGGATCTCCGTAACGATGATCCGCAGCCGGTCCTTGTTGAATTCCTCGATCTCCGTGCGGGCCCGGACCGTGATCTTGCCCCGGCCGGTGGCGTAGGCGGCCCGGATGCCGCTGCGGCCCATGATGATGCCCTTGGTGGGGAAATCGGGGCCCTGGATGTGCTGCATCAGCGCCATGAGATCCGCGTCGGGATCGTCCAGCACGCAGACGCAGGCGTCGATGACCTCCCGCAGATTGTGGGGCGGGATGTTGGTGGCCATGCCCACGGCGATGCCGGAGGAGCCGTTCACCAGCAGATTGGGGAACCGGCTGGGCAGGACCCGGGGCTCTTTGCGGCTCTCGTCAAAGTTGGGGTCCCAGTTGACGGTGTCCTTCTCGATGTCCCGGAGCATCTCGTCGGAGATCCGGGCCAGCCGGGCCTCCGTGTACCGGTAGGCCGCCGGGGGATCGCCGTCGATGGAGCCGAAGTTGCCCTTGCCGTCGATGAGCATATAGCGCATGGAGAAATCCTGCCCCATGCGGACCAGTGCGTCGTACACGCTGGCGTCGCCGTGGGGGTGGTATTTACCCAGCACGTCGCCTACGGCGGTGGCGCATTTCTTGGTGGGGTTGGCGTGGGTGATGCCGCTTTCATACATGCTGTAAAGAATACGCCGGTGCACGGGCTTCAGGCCGTCCCGCACGTCCGGGAGGGCGCGTCCGACGATGACGCTCATGGCGTAGTCGATATAGCTGGTCTGCATCTCGCCCGCAAGCTCGCTCTCCACGATCACCTGATCGGGGAACGTGATGTCCTCGGGCTTGTAATCTCTGCCGTGTGCCATGTTCTGCGTCACCTCCTCAGATATCCAGATTTACAACGTATTTCGCGTTGCTCTCGATCCACTGTCTGCGGGGCTCGACCTCCTCGCCCATGAGCAGGGAGAAGATCTGGTCCGCCTCGATGGCGTCACCCAGGGTGATGCGGCGCAGGGTCCGCTTCTCCGGGTCCATGGTGGTCTCCCACAGCTCCTCCTTGTCCATCTCGCCCAGGCCCTTGTAGCGGGAGATGTCCACCTTCGCGTTGGGATTGTCGCCCCGCATCTCCGCGCTGATCCTGTCCCGCTCGGCGTCGGAGTAGGCCACCCGCTGCTGCTTGCCCCGGGTGAGCTTATACAGCGGCGGCACGGCGGAGTAGACGTAGCCGTTCTCGATCAGCGGGCGCATATAGCGGAAGAAGAAGGTCAGCAGCAGCGTGCGGATATGGCTGCCGTCCACGTCGGCATCGGCCATGATGATGATCTTGTGGTAGCGCAGCTTTTCCACGTTGAAATCATCGCCGATGCCGGCGCCCAGCGCGGCGATGACCGGCTGGAGCTTTTCGTTCTTGTATACCTTGTCCATCCGCGCCTTTTCCACGTTGAGCATCTTGCCCCACATGGAGAGCACCGCCTGGAAGCGGCTGTCCCGGCCCTGATTGGCGGAGCCGGCGGCGCTGTCGCCCTCGACGATGTAGATCTCGCAGAGGGCGGGATCCTTTTCGTTGCAGTCCTTGAGCTTTTCCGGCATGCCGCCGGACTCCAGACCGCTCTTGTTGCGGATGCTCTCCCGGGCCTTCCGGGCGGCCTCCCGGGCCCGGGAGGCGGTGAGGGCCTTGTCCAGGATCTGCTTGCCGGTGGCGGGATTTTCCTCGAAGAAGACGCTGAGTTTGTCATAGACGATGCTGTCCACCAGGGTGCGCATGGAGGCGTTGCCCAGCTTGGTCTTGGTCTGGCCCTCGAACTGGGCGTCGGAGAGCTTCACGGAGACCACGGCGGTGATGCCCTCCCGGCAGTCCTCGCCGGAGACCTTCTCCTCGTTTTTCAGGATTCCCATCCGGGTCCCGTAGGCGTTGAGGGCACGGGTCAGGGCCGTCTTGAAGCCCGTCTCGTGCATGCCTCCCTCGGAGGTGCGGATGTTGTTGGCGAAGGAGAGGATCCGCTCGTTGTAGCCGCTGTTGTACTGCAGGGCGATCTCCGCCTCGCCGTCGTCGTTGCTGCCGTTCATATAGATGACCTGGCTGTGCAGGGCCGTCTTGTTCCGGTTGAGGTAGGTCACGAACTCCCGGATACCGCCCTCGTAGCACATGACGTCCTCCTGCTCCCGGTCCGGGCGCAGGTCCACGGTGCGGATCTGCAGGCCGGCATTGAGGAACGCCTGCTCCCGCATCCGGGTGTGGAGGGTGTCGTAGTCAAAGTCCACCGTATCGAACATCTCCGCGTCGGGCTTGAAGGTGACGGTGGTGCCGGTTCGGTCCGTGGTGCCGACGACCTTCATTTCCTGGGTAATGTCGCCCCGGGAGAACTTCATCTGGTAGATCTTCCCGTCCTTGTGGACCTCCGCCACCAGCCACTCCGACAGGGCGTTGACCACGGAGGCGCCTACGCCGTGGAGGCCGCCGGCCACCTTGTAGCCGCCGCCGCCGAACTTGCCGCCGGCGTGGAGGACGGTGAAGACCACCTCCAGGGCCGGCCGGCCGGTCTGGGGCTGGATGTCCACGGGGATGCCCCGGCCGTTGTCCTTGACGGTAACGGTGCCGTCGGCGTTGATCTGCACGGTGATCCGGGTGCAGAAGCCCGCCAGGGCCTCGTCGATGGAGTTGTCCACGATCTCGTACACCAGATGGTGCAGTCCGTCGGCGGAGGTGGTGCCGATATACATGCCAGGCCGTTTGCGCACAGCCTCCAGACCCTCCAGGACCTGGATCTCCGACGCGTCGTACGCCTCCAGCTGGGTTCTTTCGTCTTTATCCATAGGATTTCTCCTTTCTGCAAAAGGAATGTTCTGAGCAAAGGGAAACCGCTCTCTTTAAAGCGCCTTCCCTTCGTTCAGAAAGGGTGATGTCGGGGGGCATTTCCTGAAAACAGATGTGTATTTCTATTGGAAAGTCAATAAATTGTCGTCGGTGCGGCAAAAGGGGAGGTTTCGCTTCCGAGCGACCCGTCTTTTCTGATCGCCCAGAAAAGACGGGGAAAAGATGCGCCAGAAAACCCATGGTTTTCTGGACTTTCCTTCCCGGGTCTGACGAAGGTATCGGCAAAGACAGCTCGGCGCAGCAAACCTGCATTGTGTCAGCGTCCAGCGTCACTACCGTTCGTCTCTGTCGAATCGGCTGTTGCTCCTCTGCAACTGCGCCTCGGAGGGTGCGTTTCGGCGGCTGGCCTTAAAACCCAAACCGGAGCCCAGCGGAGCAGGTCCGGTTTGGACACAGAACAGTCACCCGCCGGAGGCTCGTTTCCTGATGTTTTTCGTTCTTCTCCGCGGTCAAACAGAACGAAACCTCACTCCAGCACCTGCTCCTCCACCCGGCGCAGCAGCGTGGCGGCGGAGAGCTGGGAGATATAGATGCGGTCCCGGCCGCCGGGCTTCCGTTCCGCACAGAGGATGAAGCTCTTGGGCAGCTCGCTGCCCACAGTGACCACCCTGTCCTCACGCTCCGCCCGGGAGAGAAATTTCCGGGTGATGTGGGACTGGGTGGTGTTGTCCAGATCAAAGATGCCGATGACATCCCGGAAGGGCGCCATTACCGACTGGCCCAGATGCAGGTACATGAAATCACTCCATACTTTACAGGCCCGTCCGGGCCCTCCGTTGTATCAAACCGTACCACGGCGGGGCGGTTTTCCCGTCAGGCCCGCCTCCCGCAGGTCACTGCGCCGTCACGGCGCCCCGGCTCACGTGGAACAGGCGGCCGCCGACAGCACCGCCGGGCAGCTGACAGCAGGTGAGGAACACCTGACCGCCGGTGATCCGCTCCCGGAGGAAGGACTGTCTCGTCTCGTCCAGCTCCGAGAGCACGTCGTCCAGAAGCAGCACGGGCCGCTCCCCCAGCACCAGCCGGTGCATCTCCCACTCGCCGGCCTTCAGGGCGATGGCGGCGGTGCGGACCTGGCCCTGGGAGGCATAGGTCTTCGCCTCCCGGCCGTCGATGAACACGGCGATGTCGTCCTTGTGGGGCCCCGTGAGACAGCTGCGGCTGTCGATCTCCGCCCGCCGGTGTCGCTGCATATCCTCGTAGAGGCACCGGGCCACGGCAGGACCGTCGGCGGCGGGGTCCGCCACTTTCGTCTCATACCGGAGGGTCAGCTCCTCCCGTCCCCCGGAGCAGTCACGGTGAAACCGGGCCGCGGCGGGCTGCAGCTTTTCCAGAAACGCGGCTCTGGTCCGCACCAGCACGGCGCCGGCGGCGGCCATGCGCAGGGAAAAATCATCCAATGTATCCAGCAGGTCCGGCTTCGACTCCCAGTCCCGGAGGATCCGGGTCTTGTGCTCCCGGAGCCTGCCGTACTCCGCCAGGGCGGCGGCGTACCGGGGGTAGAGCTGGCAGATGGCGCCGTCCAGAAACCGACGGCGCACCGGGCTTCCCGCCTGGATCAGTTCCAGATCCCCGGGGCAGAACACCACGACGCTGAATACGCCGGACAGCTCCGCCGCCGTCTTCTTCTTCACGCCGTTGACGGTGACGCTGCGCCGGACGCCGGGCTGCACCGACGCCTCGATGCGGAACGCCCGGCCCCGGGACTCCACGTCGGCGCACACCGACATGCGCTCCGCGCCGAAGGCGATCAGCTCGCTGTCCCTCCTGGTACGAAAGGACTTGGCCGCCGTCAGCCAGGCGACGGCCTCCAGCAGATTCGTCTTCCCCTGGGCGTTCTCCCCCCACAGTACGTTGATCTCCGGGGAAAATTCCAGCTCCGCCGCCTCATAGCTGCGAAAATTTTTCAGCTCAAGTCTCCGTACCTGCATGGGTCACCACCAGTTCGATCCCCTCCAGGGCCGCCCGGTCGCCCGGATACAGCTTCCGGCCCCGCTGGGTGCAAACCTCTCCGTTCACCGTCACCAGCCCGTCGGCGATGACCTCCTTGGCCATGCCTCCGGTGGGCATGACGCCCGCCAGCTTCAGAAGCTCCTGGAGCCGGATGAATTCCGTATAGATCTCGATCTGTTCCATCTGATCGTTCCTTTTTATTTGGTTTTCTCCGTCTGTCCTGTTTTCCGCGGAGCGAATTCATAAGGTCACGCCTGCGGGCGGGAGAACCCTTTTGCAAAAGGGGGACGACCCTCCCGGCGGGGTTTTTTTCTATTTGACTGCGGATAAGGACGAGAGTTTTTTTAAGGACGTGTCTCCGACGGGTGACTTTCTGATCGCGCAGAAAGTCACCAAAGACGCGCACAAGGGGCGACCCCTCGATATGGGGTCTCCCCTTGTGTATCCCCTCCCGCTAAGACAGGAAATACACAAGCGTCTCAATTACCCCGGCCGGCAATGCTCTGAATCGATTGGCGCAACCCACCCGCGCTGGTGCGCTTCTGCGGTGGGAAACGGGGTACGGCCGATTTGCACCCTCCGAGGCGCGGGAACAGAGGAGCGGAAACCGAAACGACAGAGCAAGAGCGGCAGCGAAGCAGGGAGTAGGCACAATGCAAGTCCGCTGCGCCGAGCTGGCTTTGCCGGTACTTCCGGCAGAACGGGAAAGGAAATACATAGAAACCATGGGTTTCTATGCGTGTTCTTTGCCTACTTTCTGTCACGATACAGAAAGTAGGCCGCCGGAGGCATCCCCCGCCCGCAGGCGCAGTTACAGAACTCCTCTGCGGTGAAATAAAACCAAACCCTTACATCTCCGCCCGGAGCCGCACCGGCAGGACCATATACAGGAACCCGTCGCCGCCGTCCTCCGGAGTCAGCAGACAGGGGGCGATGCCGGAGGCCAGCTCCACCTGCACCGCAGACGCCGGGACATGCCGCAGCGCGTCGATGAGATAGCGGTTGTTGAAGCCGATCTCCGTATCCTGGCCGTCGCCGTCGATGGCGCACTGATCCGCGGCGGTGCCCAGGGCCGTGGCCGCGGACAGGGATACGACACCGGTGCCGAAGACGCAGCGGATAGGGCTCTTCATCTTCTCGTTGATGATCAGAGACACGCGCTCCACGCTCTCCCGGAGCAGCCGCACGTCCGCCTTGAAGCGGATGGGCTGCTCCTTGGGCACGACGTTCTTATAGTCAAGAAATTCACCCTCCAGCCGCCGGGTGATCAGCACTGCTTCGCCCATGGCGAACATGGCGTGCTTGGCGCCCACGGTGACCGTCACCATATCCTCCCGGTCCTGAAGGATCTTCCCCACATGGTCCAGAGCGGACCCGGGGATCACGAAGGAGGTGGGTGAGCTCTCCGGCAGGCCTCTGACCCGCCGCAGGGCCAGCCGGTAGCCGTCTACGGCCACCAGCGTCAGGCTGTCCCCGTCCAGATCGAAGAGAGCGCCTGTGTGGATGGGCCGGGCCTCGTTGGTGCTGGCGGCAAACAGGGTGCCCTCGATCATCTCCCGAAGGATGCGCTCTTCCAGCGACACGCTGTACCGGTCGTCCACCTGAGGCAGCTCCGGAAACTCGTCGGCGGGGATGCCCAGAAGGTTGAACTCACTGCGGCCGCAGCGGATCCGGACGGCCTCGCCCTCCGTCTCCACGATAACGGTCTCGTCGGGGAGACGCCGGAGCAGCTCGCCCAGCAGTCTGGCGTTGAGGACGATGGCGCCGGCTTCCGTGACGTCGGCCTCGGTGTCCACGTAGATGCCCAGCTCCAGATTAAAGCCCGTCAGACGCAGGCCCTCGGCGCCGGCCTCCAGCAGGACGCCCTCCAGCGCGGGGACGGAACTCTTCGCCGCCACTGCCCGGGAGGCGGTGGTCACGCCGCTCTGCAGCAGTGCCTTTTCACAGCAGAATTTCATGGTGGTACCTCCGTCTTTTTTTCTTTATTTATTCTCGTCACAGGCCTCCGGCCCCGCAGGGGACGGAGAGAGAGGATAGGGTAATCAAACAGTAATAACAGCAGTAGGGGACATTCTAAGTGGATAACCCCGGAAATGACTGGAATGACAGGAAAAATCCGCCCACAGCTTTTCCACGGAAAGGGAGCGGCTCTCCACCGGCGCCGGGGACCGGGGGACGGCCGGGACGGTCAGTTCCCGGTTTCCACCGGCGTAAGTGGAAAACTCACACGTTGTGGGCGTTGATGTTCATGGTGATGTCCCGGAGCGCCTCGGTGAGATTGGGGTCCCCTTTCGCCTCCGTCTCGATGCGGGCTACGCCGCTCATGACGGTAGTGTGATCCCGGTTGTTGAACTCCTTGCCCATCTCCGCCAGGGACAGCTTCGTCAGCTTTCGCATAAGGTACATGGCCACGTGCCGGGCCAGAACGATGTTCTTCGACCGGTTGGGGCCCCGGATGTCCTCCGGCTCAAGACCGTAGAAGGCGGCGGTCTCGTTGATGATCAGCTCCGCCGAGGGCAGCAGGGAATTCTGGTCCTTGAGGATGTCCTTGATGGCCCGGGTGGCGGTGTCTGTGTTCAGGTCGTCCTCCATCAGCTGACGGTAGGCCAGCATCTTCTTGATGGAGCCCTCCAGCTGCCGGACGTTGGTGGTGATGTTCTCCGCGAGGACCTCCAGGATCGACGTGGGCAGGTCCAGCCCCAGCCGCAGGGCCTTGGACTGGATGATGGCCAGCCGCGTCTCATAGTCCGGGGGCTGGATGTCCGCCAGCAGACCGCTCTCGAACCGGGTCCGCAGCCGGTCCTCCAGCCGCAGCAGATCCTTGGGCGGCCGGTCGGAGGTCATCACGATCTGATGCCCGGTCTCGTGGAGGGCGTTGAAGGTGTGGAAAAACTCCTCCTGGGTGCTCTCCTTGCCGGCGATGAACTGGACGTCGTCCATCAGCAGCATGTCCGCCTGACGGTATTTTTCCCGGAATTCGGGTGTTTTACCGGAACGGATGGCCTGGATGATCTCGTTGGTGAACTCCTCGCCCTTGACGTAGATGATGCGCATCTCCGGATGGGTCTCCCGGACCCGGTGGGCGATGGAGAAGAGCAGATGGGTCTTGCCCAGACCGGACTCGCCGTAGAGGAACAGCGGGTTGTAGATGTGGCCGGGGTCGTCCGCCACGGCCATGGCGGCGGCGTGGGCAAATTTGTTGGAGCCGCCCACCACGAAGCGCTCGAAGGTGTACTCATTGGTATCCGTGAGAAGGTTGGCGCGGCCGGAGAAGAACTCATCCCGCTCCTCCGGCAGGAGGACGTGAACGGTGAAATCCTGGGAGAACAGCTCGTACAGGGCCTTCTGGATGTAGGGCAGATAGCGCCGGACGATGATGTTGCGCTTGAAGGCGTCGGAGGTGATCAGAACCAGCTCCGTATCGGTGCACACGACGCACTCCACGTCGGACAGCCAGGTGCGGATGGTCGTCTCGGTCAGGATGTCCTTTTCCCGGAGGATCTCCAGCACTTTATTCCAGATTTCGGAAGACGGGGACATAGAGAAGCACCTGCTTTCCATGGTAAAAGATCACAGTGAAGTAGACAACGGCGCGGTGCCTGAACGGACCTTCCGCGCCTTGATACCATTATAACAAAGAAATGAAGTCAATGCAAATGTTTTTCGGAAAAAATGCAAGTCTCCGGGCCCTCTGAACAGGATTGCCAAAAGAGGCGGCTTTCAAAAATAGAACAATGTTCAAAAAATTCGCCCCAGGCGGTTGACGCGGTCCGTTATCTGGGATTATAATAGATACATTCCGAGCTGTATTATCATTTTCAGGAGGTTAAATAGATGAAGGATCTGTACATTGTCAGCTGCTGCCGTACCGCCGTGGGCAGCTTCGGCGGCTCTCTCAAGGACGTGCCCGCCACCAAGATGGGCGCCATCGTCATCAAGGAAGCCCTGGAGCGGGGCAACGTGGACCCCGCCGTGGTGGATGAGGTCATGTTCGGCTGCGTCCTCACCGGCGGCCTGGGCCAGAATCCCGCCCGTCAGGCGGCGCTGGGCGCCGGCGTGCCCGTGTCCGTCCCCGCCTACACCGTGGGCATGGTCTGCGGCTCCGGCATGAAGACCGTCATTGAGGGTGCCCGCTGCATCCTCGCCGGCGACGCCGACGTCATCGTCTGCGGCGGTATGGAGAATATGTCTGCCGCGCCCTACGCCGTTCCCGCCGCCCGCTGGGGCGCCCGGATGGGCGACAACAAGTTTGTCGACACCATGATCCGCGACGGCCTGTGGGACGCTTTCAATAATTATCATATGGGCACCACCGCCGAGAATATCTGCGATATCTGGGGCATCACCCGGGAGGACCTGGATGACTTCGGCTTCAGCTCCCAGATGAAGTGCAAGGCCGCTCAGGAGTCCGGCCGCTTCGACGACGAGATCGTCCCCGTGCCCGTGAAGATCAAGAAGCAGATGGTGGACTTCAAGGTCGACGAGTTCCCCCAGGCCTCTCCCGACCGGGAGAAGATGGCCAAGCTGAAGGGCGCCTTCCCCCGTTCTACCGACAACGCCTTCGTGGCCAACGGCGGCACTGTCGAGGATACCTTCGCCGCCGCCCAGTGCAAGAAGGTGGAATTTGACGACACCGGCCGCGTCACCGCCGGCAACGCCTCCGGCATCAACGACGGCGCCGCCGCCATCATCCTGGCCTCCGGCGAGGCCGTAAAGAAGTACGGCTTCAAGCCCATGGCCAAGCTCATCGGCTGGGGCCAGGGCGGTGTGGATCCCAAGATCATGGGCACCGGCCCCATCGCGGCCACCCGCGATCTGATGAAGAAGACCGGCCTGACCGTGGACGACTTCGATCTGATCGAGGCCAACGAGGCGTTCGCCGCCCAGTCCATCGCCGTGGCCCGTGAGCTGGGCTTCGACATGAGCAAGGTCAACGTCAACGGCGGCGCCATCGCCCTGGGTCATCCCGTGGGCGCCTCCGGCGCGCGGATCATCGTCACGCTGCTGTATGAGATGAAGAAGCGCGGCGCAAAGAAGGGCCTGGCCACCCTGTGCATCGGCGGCGGCATGGGCACCGCCACCGCCTTCGAGCTGGTGTGATCCGGCTGCTGAAACGCTGAAAAAGGGGAACTGCTCCGGCAGTTCCCCCTTTTTTGCGGACAATGCGCCGCGGCGAAGGACCGAGCTTGTGCCGACGCAAGCAAAGGATATGGAATTTGTGCCGACGTGCCGACCGCGGGTGACTTTCTGATTGCGCAGAAAGTCACCAAAGACGCGCATAGACACCGAAGGTTTCTATGTACTTCCTTTCCCGTTCTGACGGGAGTACCGGCAAAGACAGCTCGGCGCAACAAACTTGCATTGACGCTGCTTCCAGCTTCGCTGCCGCTACGTCGGCGCAAATTCCATATCATTTGCTTGCGCGTAACCGCGCAAGCAAACTCATTCCATTGCGCCTCCTCTCCAAACCGAACCCGCTTACGCTGGGCTCCGGTTTGGTATTATTACTTGCTCCTCTGCAACTGCGCCTCGACGGGTGCGGCCCTGCGGCTAATTCCCGTCACCCGCCGCAGCAGCGCGGAAGCGCGGGTGGGTTGCAGAGTCGATTCAGGCCT
>JAFWDQ010000017.1 GCA_017516065.1 Oscillospiraceae bacterium | reverse complement strand
CTCGGCGTTGGAGTACTTCGTCTCCACCGTACCGTCGGCGGCCACGTGATAGATGGCGCCGAAGGCCACGTCCACGAACCAGACGTCGCCCTGGCTGTTGATGCAGATGCCCTCGATGAAGACGCTGCCTTCCTTGGTAGCTACCTTCTCCCAGGAGTCGCTGGCGATGATGTCATCCTGTGTCTTTGTCGGGCCCTGCTCCTTCACCTTATAGTCGGCGCTGGTCTCCACCGCGCCGTCGCAGGTAACGTCCGTCACATCCTCGCTGTCCACGAAGTCCGTGACCGCGATGCGCCAGATGGTGCCCTTGTCCGCCTCGCAGCAGTACAGGTAGCCGTCATAGATGCACACGTTGTCCACCTTGAAGCCCTCGGGCACGCCGAGCTTGCACACCTCATAGCCCTTGGTGTCCAGGACCACGACCTCGCCGGCCTCCAGATGGGCACAATACACATAGCCGTTCTGGTCGCACTCCACACCGTCGGGACCGATGCCGCCGTACAGACGGGCGAAGATCCGGATGCCTTCACGGCCTTCCATATTCGTGGGAATGCTGAGGACCTGATTCTCCGCGAACTCCGTCACGTACAGATAGGTGCCGGTGGGATCGATGGTCACGCCGTTGGGGTACGCGATGCCCTTGGCCACCAGCTTAAAGTCCGTGGCGGTCTTCGCCTCCGGGTCCACCACGCAGGTATACACGTTGCCCTTATCGGGATACGTGTCAGTGTAGTAGGACTTGCTGCCGGAATCCGTGAAGAACACGGTCACGGTGCCGTCGCCGTTGTCCGTCACCACCAGGTCATTGAGGCCCAGGAACGCCTTGCCGTTGGGATCCTTGTCAATGAGGGTGGTAAATTCGCAGGTCTCCGTGTCAAACAGAGCCAGGCCGATGAAGCGGTCCGTAATCAGGATCTGGGTATCGGAGACGAACTTTGCGCCGTTGGGCATGATCTGCGTGTCGCCCTCGGCGTTGGAGTACACCGTCTCCACCTCGCCGGATTCGTTCACATGGTAGATGGCACCGAAGGCCACGTCCACGAACCAGATCTCACCCTGGCTGTTGATGCAGATGCCCTCGATGAAGATGCTGCCTTCCTTGGTAGCGACCTTCTCCCAGGCATCGCTGGCAACGATATCGTCCTGTGTTTTGGTCGGGCCCTGCTCCTTCACCGCACCGTCGACCCACTTGGCATAGACAGTGGTGTCTGCGCTGATAGCTGCGGAGAAATCAAACTTGGTCGTGCAGTCAGCGTCCGCATACCAACCGAGGAAAGCAAAGCCGTCGTCCGCTGTCAGCGCGGCAGGCTTTTCGGCCGTCTTGCCCTTCTTCACGGTCTGATTATCGGGTGCGGTGCCGTGGCCCTGATTGTCAAAGGTCACGGTGTAAGTCTTGCTGGAAGAGCCGCTGCTGCTGCCGCCGCCGCTGGGCTCCGTGGGCTCCGTGGGCTCTGCGGGCTCAGTGGGCTCCGCGCCGCCGGAGGGCTCGTTGACCTTGTCATTCTCACCCTGAAGGTCCACGTCGCCGGTCTTGGCGTCCGGGCCCGGGTTGACGGTGACATTGTCGCCGGTGACGACCGTGGCTGCCGCGGAGGTGTTGCCCGTCATATCCACGGTGGTGTCATCACTGCGGACCAGGATCCGTCCGGTGACCGTCACGTTGTCCAGGGTGACGGTGCCAGCGGCGCCGTCGGCCAGGATCAGGTCGCCGTCGATGGTCACGTCCTTCAGCGTGACGTTGGGGTCGCGGATGACTACGTTGCCCTTTTCCGGGATATCTGCGGCATTGCCGTCGGTGTAAGCGCCGATGATGTTGTACATCACCTGGGCAAACTCCTCACGGGTGATGGGCGCGCCGGGATTGAGCTTGCCGTCGCTGCCGTTGACATAGCCGGCCTGGACCATGGCGGCCAGGGGCCCCTTCGCCCAGTCGGAAACATCCGCGGCATCGCCGAAGGCACTGAGCGCGGAGGCGTCTCCCTCCGGCAGAGCCAGCGCCCGGGCAAGTGCCGTAAAGGCCTGCTCACGGGTGATGGAATCGTTGGGCGCGAAGCTGTCCGCGGAAACGCCCTGGAAGGTGCCCATATAGACAGCCTTCTGCACATCCGCCTTGAACCAATCGCTGTCGCCCACATCCGCGAAGGCGACATCAGCCGTTTTCGTCGCGCCGAAGGCACGGTTGATCATGGTCGCCGCCTCGGCGCGGGTGATGGGATCACCGGGCCGGATCAGGCCGTTGTCGCCCTTCATCAGACCGTTGGCCACGGCCGCATCAAGGGCTTCCCGGGACCAGTATCCTTCATCCGGCATGTCCGAGAAGGAACTGCCCGCGGCACTTGCGGTCAGGCCCAGTGATAACGCCAGGACCAGTGCAAGCACCAAGCTTAGGAATCGTCTCATTTGGTCTCCTCCTTTTCTTTTGGGATTAACTTCTTTTGATTATAGTTGTCACATGGCGATTTGTCAATTTACATAACTAAATTTTCCCTCTTTTTGTGAAGAATGTCAAAGCAAAGGCCCGGCAGCCCTGAAATCCGTCTGTGGCGGAACGGCCGCAGGTGTGCTATAATAACCTCAAAGCGGCTGCAACACCGCGACTATTTGAGAATACAGAATACAAGGAGGCGGTCTCTGATGCAGATCGTTGACAGACAATTCCATCTCCACTGTGTCACCGGGGACGTGGGCCGGTACGTGATCCTGGCCGGCGATCCCGGCCGCTGCCCGGCCATCGCGGCGCTGCTGGACGGCGCAAGACACGTGGCCCAGAACCGGGAGTTCAACCTCTTCACCGGGTCCCTGCTGGGCGAGCCGGTGAGCGTCTGCTCCACGGGCATCGGCGGGCCCTCCGCCGCCATCGCCATGGAGGAGCTGCACAACGTCGGCGCGGATACCTTCCTGCGCACCGGGACCTGCGGCGGCATCGACCTGGACGTGCAGTCCGGGGATATCGTGGTGGCCACCGGGGCCATCCGCTATGAGCACACCTCCGTAGAGTACGCCCCCATCGAATTCCCCGCCGTGGCGGACCTTGATCTGACTCTGTCCCTCCGGGAAGCCGCTCTTGCCCTGGGCTGCCGGACCCACGTGGGCGTCGTGCAGTGCAAGGACTCCTTCTACGGCCAGCAGATCCCCGGCCGTATGCCGGTCTCCTATGAGCTGGAACAGAAGTGGGCCGCCTGGAAGCGGCTGGGGGTCAAGGCCTCGGAGATGGAGTCCGCGGCCCTGTTCGTTGTGGCCAGCGCTCTGGGCTGCCGCTGCGGCTCCTGTTTCCACGTGATCTGGAACCAGGAACGGGAGGCCGCGGGGCTGGATCAGAAGATGAGCGAGGATACCTCCCTGGCTGTCCGTGTGGCGGTGGAGGCTATGAAGCGGGTGATCCGCCGGGACCGCGGGGAGGCCGTGTGATCGTCTCCCCCTCCCTGTATTGTCGCAGACGTGCATCCCTGCCGTCTTTTTCCGCCTGTTTTTCCTGTTTCTGTGATTGATTTTCTCCGCAGGATTTGATAGAATAAGTCGTTAATATTTATGAACGGCGGAACCCTTTAATTTTGCGTGCCGGCCTCCCCGGGCCGGCGGATGGGAGGAACTGAAATGATTCGGAAAATGATGGAGCTGATCGAGCAATGCGACCCCGAGGCGGGCGCCGCGATCCGGGCGGAATATGACCGTCAGCGGCGGAATATCGAGCTGATCGCCTCGGAGAACATCGTCAGCCCCGCGGTGCTGGCCGCCGCCGGCTCCGTGCTGACCAACAAGTACGCCGAGGGCTATCCCGGCAAGCGCTACTACGGCGGCTGCCAGTGCGTGGACGTGGTGGAGGACCTGGCCCGGAAGCGGGCCTGTCAGCTGTTCGGCGCCAAGTACGCCAATGTGCAGCCCCACTCCGGCGCCCAGGCCAACTACGCCGTCTACGCCGCCCTGTGCGAGCACGGCGACACCGTGCTGGGCATGAGTCTGGCTGAGGGCGGCCATCTGACCCACGGCAGCCCGGTGAACTTCTCCGGCAAGAACTACAACATGGTGGCCTACGGCCTCCATCCCGAGACTCACTACATCGACTATGATCAGCTCCGTGACCTGGCCAGAGAGCACAAGCCGAAGATGATCATCGCCGGCGCCTCTGCCTATCCCCGGATCATCGACTTCAAGGTCTTCCGGGAGATCGCCGACGAGGTGGGCGCGTACCTGATGGTGGATATGGCCCATATCGCCGGTCTCGTGGCGGCGGGCCTGCATCCCTCCCCCATTCCCTACGCCGACGTGGTGTCCACCACCACCCACAAGACCCTCCGTGGGCCCCGGGGCGGCATGCTCCTGTGCAACGACGAGGCGATATTCAAAAAGCTCAACAGCGCCATCTTCCCCGGCGAGCAGGGCGGTCCCCTGATGCACATCATCGCCGCCAAGGCCGTGGCTCTGGGCGAGGCTCTGACGCCGGAGTTCAAGGCGTATCAGGCCCAGATTGTGAAGAATTCCGCCACCCTGGCGGAGGGCCTGCTGGCAGAGGGCTTCTCCCTGATCTCCGGCGGCACGGACAACCACCTGTCTCTGGTGGACCTGCGGCCCAAGGACCTCACCGGCAAGGAGATGGAGAACCGTCTGGACACGGTGCACATCACCGTGAACAAGAACGCCATCCCCAACGATCCCAAGAGCCCCTTCGTCACCAGCGGCGTCCGCATCGGCACCCCCGCCGTCACCTCCCGTGGCTTCGTGGAGTCCGACATGCAGGAGATCGCCAAACTCATCGGCATCACCGCCCGGCCCGACTGGGAGAACTACGCCGACGAGCTGCGCGCCCGGGTCAAGGTCCTGTGCCAGGCGCACCCCATTTACGAGTAAAATCAAATCGAACCCGCTTCGCCGGGTCTTGATTTGAAAAAAGCTGCGCTCTGCGAGGCTTTTTGCCTGTCTTTGACCGGCGGCGGGTCCGCCGCCGGTCTGTGTTTTATCAAGGAGAGGTACTATGACGCCCCTTGCTGACGCGATCCGTCCCCGCACTCTGGACGAGGTGGTGGGACAGCGGCACCTGCTGGGTCCCGACGGGATGCTCCGCCGCATCGCGGAGAGCGGGAATCTGCCGAACATGGTCTTCTACGGCCCCTCCGGCACCGGCAAGACCACCGTGGCCGGGATCCTGGCCCGCCAGACCAACCGGAAGCTGCACCGGCTCAACGCCACCACCGCCTCCCTGTCCGACGTCCGGGAGATCCTGGCCAATGTGGATACCCTGCTGGCGCCCCAGGGGGTGCTGCTGTATCTGGACGAGATCCAGTACTTCAACAAAAAGCAGCAGCAGAGCCTGCTGGAGTTCATGGAGAACGGCAAGCTGACCCTCATCGCCGCCACCACGGAGAACCCCTATTTCTACCTCTACAACGCCCTGCTCAGCCGCTCCACGGTCTTTGAGTTCAAGGCCCTCACCGCCCCGGAATCGGAGCAGGTCGTCCGCAGGGCTTTGACCCTGGCCGGGGAGCAGTCCGACCGGCACTTTGAGCCGGAGCCCGGCGTGGTGGAGCTCCTTGCCGACGCCTGCGGGGGCGACGCCCGGAAGGCCGTCAACGCTGTGGAGCTCCTCACCGGCACCAGCCGGGGCGACAAAATCGCCCTGTCCGACGCCGAGCAGCTGCTCCGGCGCACCGCCATGCGGTACGACCGGGACGGCGACAGTCACTACGATATCCTCTCCGCCTTCCAGAAGTCCATCCGGGGCTCGGATCCCGACGCGGGGCTCCACTATCTGGCCCGGCTGCTGGAGGCGGGGGATCTGATCTCACCCTGCCGCAGGCTGCTGGTCATCGCCTCAGAGGACGTGGGGCTGGCCTATCCCCAGGCCATCTCCATCGTCAAGGCCTGCGTGGACTCGGCGTTCCAGCTGGGACTGCCGGAGGCCCGGCTGCCTCTGGCGGAGGCGGTGCTGGTGCTGGCCACAGCCCCAAAATCCAATTCCGTCATCTGCGCCATTGACGCGGCCATGGCCGACGTCCGCTCCGGTAAGGCAGGTGAGATCCCCTCCACCCTTCAGGACACCCACTATGCCGGTGCGAAAAAGCTGAACCGGGGCGGCTACCGCTATGCCCACAGCTACCCGGACCACTACGTGACGCAGCAGTATCTCCCCGACGCCATCAAAGACGCGAAGTACTATGAATACGGTCCCAATAAGAACGAGCAGGCCGCCCGGCGGTACTGGGAGGAGATCCGCAGCCGCCACGGAGAGGAGGACTGACATGGACATCGCGGTGGGAGACGTACTGCAGCTGAAAAAAAAGCACCCCTGCGGCAGTGACCGCTGGCTGGTCCTCCGGGTGGGGATGGACTTCCGGCTCCGCTGTCTCGGCTGCGGCCATGAGGTGATGACACCCCGGGCCAAAGCAGAGCGCAGCATCCGCTCCATGGAGCGGGGATCCCTTGACGCTGAATGAAAATACGTGTTAAAATATTATTTGATATATCTATGATTTTCCAAGAAAGCAGGTGAATCGTTGAAGCGTTTGATGTTAGGCAATGAAGCCGTGGCCCGGGGCCTCTATGAGGCGGGCTGTCGGGTGGCCTCCGCCTATCCCGGCACCCCCAGCACCGAGATCATGGAGTGTCTGGCCAAATATCCCGAGGTCTATACCGAGTGGGCGCCCAATGAAAAGGTGGCCTGTGAGACCGCCATGGGCGCCGCCATCGCAGGCGGCCGCAGCTTCTGCGCCATGAAGCACGTGGGCCTGAACGTGGCGGCAGACCCCCTGTTCACCGCCTCCTACACCGGTATCAACGGCGGGTTCATCCTGGCCGTGGCCGACGATCAGGGCCTCCACTCCTCCCAGAACGAGCAGGATTCCCGCCACTATGCCCGGGCGGCCAAGCTGCCCATGCTGGAGCCGGCAGATTCCGTGGAGTGCAAGGATTTCGTGACGGAGGCCTATCGGATCTCCGAGACCTATGACACCCCGGTGATGCTCAGGCTGTCCACCCGCGTGTCCCACTCCCAGGGCCAGGTGGAGGAGCTGCCCCGGACGGAGGTCCCCGTAAAGGACTATGTGAAGGACTCCTGGAAGTACGTCATGATGCCCGGCCAGGCGAAAAAGCGCCACCACATCGTGGAGGAGCGGTCTCTGGCACTGGCAAAGCTGGCGGAGGAGACGCCCCTCAACCAGATCGAGTGGCACGACAGGAAGATCGGCATCATCTCCGCCGGCATCGCCTATCAGTACGCCTTTGAGGCTCTGGGCGAAAAGGCCAGCTATCTCAAGCTGGGCATGATCCATCCCCTGCCCACGGAGAAGATCCGCGCCTTTGCCGCCGAAGTGGACGAGCTGTACGTCATCGAGGAACTGGACAATATCATCGAGTCCTGGTGCCGCCAGATCGGCGTGGCCTGCAAGGGCAAGGAGCTGTTCGGCTTCGAGGGCGAATACGACCAGCGCCGCATCCGCACCGCCCTGCTGGGCGAGACGGCGGAGGCCGTGGACTTTGATGGAGCCGTGCCCATGCGTCCCCCGGTCATGTGTCCCGGCTGTCCTCACCGCGGGCTGTTCTACACCCTGAACAAACTGAAGCTCACCGTCACCGGCGACATCGGCTGCTACACCCTGGGTGCCAACGCGCCCCTCAACGCCATCGACGCCTGTCTGTGCATGGGAGCCTCCATCTCCATGCTCCACGGCTTTGAGAAGATCCGCCCCGAGGCGGCGGACCGCACCGTGGCCGTCATCGGCGACTCCACCTTCATGCACTCCGGTATCACCAGCCTGACCAATCTGGTCTACAATCAGGGCTTCGGTACCGTCATCATCCTGGACAACAGCATCACCGGCATGACCGGCCATCAGGACAACCCCTCCACCGGTAAGACCCTCAAGGGCGACATCGTGGACAAGATCAGCATCGACGCCATCTGCGCCGCCCTGGGCGTGAAGCGGATCCGCGTGGTGGATCCCTATGATATGGCGGCTCTGGAGGCGGCTCTGAAGGAGGAGCTGCCCGTCCGGGAGCCCTCCGTCATCATCAGCCGCCGGCCCTGCGCCCTGCTCAAGGAGGTCGTGCACCAGCCGCCCTTCCACGTGGACGCGGAGAAGTGCAAAAAGTGCAAAAACTGCCTGAAGATCGGCTGTCCCGCCCTGCGCATCACCCCCGAGGGAGCCGTCATCGACGACACCCTCTGTCTCGGCTGCGGCCTGTGCCGCGATATGTGCGCCTTCGGCGCGATTCTGGATGCAAAGGGGGCGGCGAAAAAATGACCAAGAGTATCATGATCGTCGGCGTCGGCGGGCAGGGCACCCTGCTCACCAGCCGCATCCTCGGCGCGCTGCTGTGCGGCAGCGGCTGCGACGTGAAGCTCTCCGAGGTCCACGGCATGTCCCAGCGGGGCGGCTCCGTCATCACCTATGTCAAGTACGGCGACCGGGTGGCCTCCCCCATCATCGCCCCCGGCGAGGCGGACCTGATCCTGGCCTTCGAGCTGCTGGAAGCGGCCCGGGCCCTGCCCTATCTGAAGAAGGGCGGCCGGATCATCGCCAACAACCAGGAGATCATGCCCATGCCGGTCATCACCGGCGCGGCGGACTATCCCGCCGACATTGCAGCGCGGGTGCAGGCCCTGGGAGCCGATCTCGTCACCGTGGACGCTCTGCCGCTGGCCTTGGAGGCCGGCAACGCCAAGGCGGTGAACGTTGTGCTGCTGGGCGTGCTGTCCCGGAGCCTCTCGTTTACCGAGGAGGCCTGGCGCAACGCCATTGAGAGCACCGTGCCGCCAAAATTCCTGGAGGCAAACTGGAAAGCCTTTCTGCTTGGCAGAGGAAAGTGAGGCGTACATATGAAGTATTTTCAGCCGGAAATCGAGACCATGCCCCTGGATCAGCTCCGTGCTCTGCAGAGCGAGCGGCTGGTAAAGCAGGTCCGGCACGTTTATGACCATGTGCCCTGCTACCGGCAGCGCATGGATGAGATGGGTCTGAAACCCGAGGATATCCGCGGCATCGAGGACCTGCACAAGCTGCCCTTCCTGTCCAAGGCGGATCTGCGGGAGCAGTATCCCGACGGTCTGCTGGCCGTGCCGAAATCGGAATGCGTCCGCATCCACTCCACCTCCGGCACCACCGGCAAGCGGGTGGTGGCCTTCTACACCCAGCACGATGTGGACCTGTGGGACAACTGCTGCGCCCGGGCCATCGTGGCCGCAGGCGGCAGCTGTGACGACGTGGTGCAGGTCTGCTACGGCTACGGCCTGTTCACCGGCGGCCTCGGCCTTCACGGCGGCTCCCACAGGGTGGGGGCCCTCACCCTGCCCATGAGCTCCGGCAACACGGACCGGCAGATCCAGTTCATGATGGATCTGGGCGCCACCTTCCTGTGCTGCACGCCCTCCTACGCGGCGTATCTGGGTGAGTCCCTGAAGGAGCGCGGCTACGCGCCCTCTGACAATCACCTTAAGGCCGGTATCTTCGGCGCGGAGCCCTGGACCGAGGAGATGCGGCGGGATATCGAGAAAAATCTGGGCATCAAGGCCTATGACATCTACGGTCTGACGGAGCTCAGCGGCCCCGGCGTGGCCTTTGAGTGCGCCGAGCAGCACGGCATGCACATTAACGAGGACCACTTCATCGCCGAGATCATCGATCCGGACACCGGCGAGGTCCTGCCGGAGGGCACCAAGGGCGAGCTGGTGTTCACCTCTCTGACCAAGGAGGCCTTCCCTCTCCTGCGCTACCGCACCCGGGACATCTGTGTGCTTTCCCGGGAGAAGTGCTCCTGCGGACGGACGTTCATCAGGATGGCCAAGCCCATGGGCCGCAGCGATGACATGCTGATCATCCGCGGCGTCAACGTCTTCCCGTCCCAGATCGAGACGGTCCTGATCAAGCTGGGCTATCCCCCCAACTACGAGATCGAGGTGGACCGGATCAACAACTCCGACACTCTGGACGTCCGGGTGGAGTTCCCGCCGGAGCAGTTCGACGACTCCCTGGGCAACATCGCAAAGAAGGAGAAGGAACTGGCCTCCGCCATGCGGGATATGCTGGGCATCGGGCCCAAGATCCATCTGGTGCCCCCCAAGACCATCGCCCGCAGCGAGGGCAAGGCCGTCCGTGTCATCGACAAGCGCAAGCTGATTTAAAAAAAGGAGGAGGCAAACTATGACGACGATCAAACAGCTCTCCGTCTTTGTCCAGAACCAGCCCGGCGCGCTGGCCGCCGTGACGGACCTGCTGGCAAAGAAGAACATCGACATTCGCGCCCTCTCTCTGGCGGAATCCGCCGATTATGGCATCCTGCGCATGATCGTGACGGATCCCGACACGGCGCTGGAGGCCCTGCAGAGTGAAAACTGTCTGGTGAAGCTCACCCCCGTGCTGGCCGTGGTCATGGACGACGCCCCCGGCGGCATGAACGCCACGGTGAAGTGTCTCAGCGACGCCGGCGTCAGCATCGAGTACGCCTACGCCTTCATCCTGCGCAAGACCGACCGGGCCTGCGTGATCATGCGGGTCAACGATCTGGATAAGGCCATTGCCGCTCTCAACGCCGCCGACACCGTCGGCGTGCTGAAGGAAGACGAGCTCTGGGGCCTGTAAGGCCGACAGAAGACAATAAAAAAACAGGGACACGGCTGACGCCGTGTCCCTGTTTTTTGCCTTATTTGATGATGTAGGCATCCACGACCTGGGCGATGTACGCCGTATGGGGGTCCCGGTTCACGCCGGGGTCGGAGCCGGACACGTCCTGGGGATACATGGCCGCCCGGAGCTCCTCCGGGAGTCCGGCGGGATCCAGCCACTGAGAATAGAGGATCTTGCACTCCAGCGTCAGAGGATACTCCGCCACGCCGGGAACGCCGTTGGTCCGGGGCTCCTCCAGCGTCAGGCCCGCCTCGGCAACCTTGTCGACCCGGCGTCCGGACAGGGAACCGCAGACCTTGACGATCTTGCCGGAGGGGCCGTTGATGGGGATGCTGACGGTAAACTCTCCGGTCCTGTCGAGCCGGGCCTTGGTGTAGCGGTTCTCACGGACCAGTACCGAGAAGACGGGCAGATTCCAGGCGATGCCCAGAGCGCCCCAGCCGATGACCATGGAGTTGAACTTCTCTTCCTTCGTGTTCAGCAGGATGCCCTGAGGCAGAGCCTTGAGGATGGTCTGCTCGTAGTCAAAAACATTGATCGTCTCTTTCATCGTGCCTTCCTCCTTTTTGTTGATTTAAAGTCAAAGCGCCCGGTACAGCGCCAGCATGGCACGGCTGGTCATATAGCAGTCGATCTTGGCCACCGTCTCAAAGGGGGCGTGCATGGACAGCACCGGCACGCCGGCATCCAGCACGTCGATGTTCCGCTGGGCCAGATAGCCCGCCACCGTGCCGCCGCCGCCCTGGTCCACCTTGCCCAGCTCCGCCATCTGCCAGATGACGCCGTCGTCGTCCAGCACCCGGCGCACCTTTGCCACCAGCTCCGCGGCGGCGTCGGAGGCCCCGGCCTTTCCACGGGCGCCGGTGTACTTGCAAAGGCCCACGCCGTAGTTGACACGGGCGCTGTTGCGCTTTTCATAGACCTCGGAAAAGTTGGGGTCGTAGGCCGCCGTCACATCGGCGGAGAGGCAGAAGGAGTTGGCAAAGCAGGTGCGCATGGCGTCGCCGCCGCCGCAGAGGGCCGCCATAAACGTCTCAAAGGCCTGGGACTTCATGCCGGACACGCCGTCGGAGCCGATCTCCTCCTTGTCCGCCAGCACGCACACCGCCGTCTTCTCCGGGGCCTCCACATCCAGCAGAGCCCGGAACACGGCGTAGGCGCAGACCCGGTCGTCCTGACCGTAGGCGCCGATCATGCTGCGGTCCAGGCCCACGTCCGCGGCCCGGAAGGCCGGGACTGCGGAGAGCTCGGCGGAGATGAAGTCCGCCTCGGTAACGCCGTACTTTTCGTAGAGCAGAGACATGATCTGCAGCTTCACCCGGTCCTTGCCCTTGTCGTCGGGGAAGGGCTGACTGCCGATGAGCAGGTTCAGGCCCTCGCCGGTGATGGCGGTGCCCAGGGGCTTCTTGCTCTGGTCCGCCGCCAGATGGGGCAGCAGGTCCGTGATGGTCAGCAGAGGGTCGTCCAGCAACACGGGGACCACGGTGCCGTCCTTTTTCGCCAGCACGCCGTGGAGCTCCAGCGGGATGGTCACCCACTGGTACTTGCGGATGCCGCCGTAATAGTGGGTCTTGAGGAACGCCAGCTCGTCGGCCTCGTACAGGGGATTGGGCTTCAGGTCCAGCCGGGGCGCGTCGATGTGGGACGCGCCGATGACAGCGCCCTCCGTCAGGGGGCGCTTGCCGATGACGGCCAGATAGACGGCCTTGTCCCGGTTCACGGAGTAGACTTTGTCGCCGGGCTTCAGCGCCATGCCGGGGGTCAGGGCCCGAAAGCCTTTGGCCTCCGCCTGCTGACGCACCGTGGCCACGGCCTCCCGCTCCGTCTTGGCGGCGTTCAGAAACGCCTTGTAGTCCTCTCCGTAGGCCATGCAGGCCTTCTTCTCCTTCGCGCTGAGGCGGTCGAAGCCGTTTTTCGGCCGGTCCAGCAGGGTCTCTCTGAGTTTATCGCCCTTCGTCTTTTCTGCCATGGGGTCCTCCTCCTTCTCGCCGATGATGGTTTGGAACAGCGCCCGGGCCCGCTCTGCAAAGGTCGCCTCGTCGCTGTCGTTTTTCAAAAAATGGTCGCAGTTGTCCCGGAAAAAGGAATCCGGCTTCTGGGCGTCCACCCGGAGCCGGGCATACGCCTCGGAGATGCCCTCCCGGGCCACGATCCGCTGGATCCTCTCCTCCCGGGGGGCACAGATGGCCACCAGTACGTCACACATCCGGGAGATGCCGCTCTCGATGAGGGCGATGGCATCCACCGCCGCCACCCTGCAGCCCTCCGCCCGCAGGTACTCCAGACGCCGCTCCAGCTCCTGCCGGACGGCACTGTGTGTGACGGCGTTGAGTTCCTCCAGCGCTGCCGGATCGGAGAAGACGATCCGGCCCAGCCGCTTTCGGTCGATGCCGCCGTCGGGGCCCAGACAGTCAAACCGCGCCGTCAGCTCCCGACGCAGATCCTCGTCCCGCTCCAGAAGCTCATGGTAGATGTCGTCGCAGTCCATGATGGCGGCTCCCAGGCTCCGCAGGACCTCCAGAGCGGTGGTCTTGCCGACGCCGGTACCTCCGGTGATCCCGATGACGATCATGGCGCCGCCCCCCCTTCCACGGGACCGCCCAGGGCGGTCTCCAGCTGCTCTTTTGTGACAAGGCCCTGCCGCAGGATCCGCGGCATGTCCCCGGTGAGGTCCAGTACGGTGGAGGCCACCTTCAGGGGACAGACGCCCCCCATGAGGATGGCGTCGATGCGGCCGTCCAAATCCCGGAGCACCATGGCCTCATCCGTGGCCGAGGGGGCTCCGGAACGGTTGGCCGAGGGCGTCGCCAGAGGCCCTCCCACGGCCCGCAGGAGCGCCAGAGCCATGGGGTGGTCCGGGCAGCGGACCCCTACGGTGTCTCTCCCGCCTGTGACCGCGTCGGGGACGATGTCCCGGCGCCGCAGCACCAGCGTCAGAGGTCCCGGCCAGAAGGCCTCCGCCAAAATCCATGCCGCCGCCGGGACCTCCCGGCAGAAGCGGTCAAGGGCTCCGGCGTCCGCCGTCAGCAGGCTGATGGGCTTGTGCTCCGGCCGGCCCTTGGCCTCGAAGATCCGGCGCACCGCCGACTCCTGAAAGGCGTCTGCCCCCAGGCCGTAGACAGTTTCCGTGGGAAAGGCCACGATGCCGCCGGCGCGCAGAATCTTCGCCGCCGGGGCGATCTCCGTCAGTCTCTGTGTGATCATGCCTCGTCCTCTCCCGCGCCCAGGCGCTCCGCCCGCTCCGCCGTCACCAGTCCGTCAATGATCTCGTCCAGGCTGCCGTTCAGCACGGCGTCCAGCTTATACAGGGTCAGGCCGATCCGGTGATCCGTCACCCGGCCCTGGGGAAAATTGTAGGTGCGGATGCGCTCGTTGCGCATGCCGGTGCCCACCTGGCTCTTCCGCTCGGCGGCCCGGGCGGCGTTCTGCCGGGCCCGCTCCTGCTCATAGAGCCGGGTGCGCAGGATGCTCATGGCCCGCTCCCTGTTCTTATGCTGGCTCCGCTCGTCCTGACACTCCACCACCAGGCCCGTGGGCAGATGGGTGATGCGGATGGCGCTCTCGGTCTTGTTCACATGCTGGCCGCCGGCTCCGCTGCTGCGGTACGTGTCGATCTGCAGGTCCTCCGGCTGGATCGCCACGTCCACCTCCTCCGCCTCCGGCAGCACCGCCACGGTGACAGTGCTGGTGTGGATGCGGCCGCCGGACTCGGTCTCCGGCACCCGCTGGACCCGGTGGACGCCGGACTCGAATTTCAGCCGGGAATAGACTCCCTCGCCGCTGATACGAAAGCAGATCTCCTTCACGCCGCCCAGCTCCGTGATGCTTGAGGCGATCACCTCGGTCTTCCAGCGGCGAAGCTCTGCGTACATGCTGTACATCCGGTACAGGGAATGGGCAAACAGGGCGGCCTCGTCGCCGCCGGCGCCGCTGCGGATCTCCACAATGACGTTGCGCCGGTCGTCCGGGTCCTGGGGCAGCAGCAGGACGCGAAGCTCCTGCGCAAGCCGCTCCTCCTCCCCGGCCGCCGCCTCCAGCTCCTCCTGGAGCATGGCCCGGAAGTCCGGATCCTCCTCCCGCTCCAGCAGGTCCTGGGCCTCCCGCCGGTCGGACAGGGCCTTTTTATAACGCCGAAAAGCCGTCACCAGCGGCGACAGCTCCTTCTGCTCCCGGCTCAGGCGGGCCAGCCGGCCGGGATCGCTGTAGATCTCCGGAGCCGCCAGCTGCTGTTCCAGGGCTTCATAACGTTCTTCGATTCCCTGCAGTTTTTCGATCATAGCGGTACGGTCCTTATTTTTTCTCTTCTTCCTATACTATCATACTTCCCCCTCGAATGCAATTGAGCCAGGCAGAAAACACCCGCCTGTGGGGATGGAAAAACATATGACCCACTGCGGCTGCTTTCGCGGTGCGAAAGATGCCACAGTGGGTCATACGTCATTTCAAGCGGCCGTTCTTACGGGGTATTCCCCTTCGATGCTCCGCTCTATTGATTGGTTTACACCAGCTGGATGATCGCCATCTCAGCGCTGTCGCCCCGGCGGGGGCCGATGCGGACGATGCGGGTATAGCCGCCGTTGCGGTGGTTATAGTTCGGGGCGATCTCGTCAAACAGCTTCTTGGCAACGTCTTCCTTGGTCAGGAAGGACAGCGCCTGACGATAGGAAGCAAGGGTCTGCTTCTTGCCAAGGGTAATCATACGCTCAGCCAGAGGAGCGACCTCCTTGGCGCGGGTGATGGTGGTCTTGATCTGACCATGGTCCAGCAGTTCCGTGGTCATCAGACGAAGCATCGCCATACGCTGATCGGTCGGCTTGCCGAGCTTTCTGGTTCCGGGCATAGTTGTCACTCCTTTTCAGGGGATGTTAGTTGTTGTTGCTGTCGTCGCTGGCAAGGGACAGGCCCATCATCGCCAGCTTGTTGATAACCTCCTCCAGGGACTTACGGCCCAGGTTGCGTACCTTCATCATCTCATCCTCAGTCTTGCTGATGAGGTTCTCCACGTTGTTGATGTTGGCGCGTTTGAGGCAGTTAAAGGACCGCACAGACAGGTCCAGCTCCTCGATGGTCATCTCCAACACCTTGTCTCGCGGCTCCGCGGCCTTCTCCACCACAGTGGGCTTGCCCGCCACCGTCTCGGACAGGTTGGCAAACAGGGAGAAGTGGTCGCAGAGGATCTTGGCGCCCAGCGATACCGCATCGCAGGCCGAGATGGTGCCGTTGGTCCAGACTTCCAGCGTCAGCTTGTCGAAGTCGGTCATATTGCCCACGCGGGTGTTCTCAACGGTATAGTTGACCTTGGGCACGGGCGTATAGATGGAGTCCACCGGGATCACCCCGATGACACCCTGGGCGGGCTTGTTGCGTTCCGCAGGCACATAGCCGCGGCCGTGGTCCAGGGTCAGCTCCATGTTCAGCGTCGTATCCGGGCCGAGGGTGGCGATATGCAGGTCGGGGTTGAGGATCTCCACCTCACCGTCGGCCTTGATGTCGCCGGCCTTCACCTCGCCCTCGCCCACAGCCTCGATATAGACCGTCTTCGGTCCGGGGCTGAAGAGCCGGGCGTTGATGCCTTTCACGTTCAATACGATTTCGGGCACGTCTTCCTTCACGCCTGGGATCGTGGAAAACTCGTGCTGGACACCGGCGATCTTAATGCTGGTCACCGCTGTTCCTGGCAGAGAAGACAGCAGAATGCGGCGGAGCGAGTTGCCCAGAGTCGTGCCATAACCGCGTTCCAGCGGCTCCACCACGTATTTGCCGTAATTACCGTCGTTGGGGTTTTCAATACACTCAATGCGCGGCTTTTCTATTTCTACCATTCAGTAATGCCCTCCTTCTTAGCGCGGCAGGTAAAATACCCGCCACTGTTTTTGCAACACGCCTATCTGCGGAGCGGGATTACTTCGAGTACAACTCAACGATCAGGTGTTCTTCGATGGGAAGGTCGATATCCTCCCGGGTGGGCATGGACACCACCGTGGCGGCGTAGTTGGCAGCATCGAAGTCCAGCCACTTGGGCACGGCGCGGGACGCGTTCGCCTCCAGAGAGGCCTTGAACTTATCCAGGCTGCGGCTGCTCTCCTTCAGGGCAATGACCTGGCCGGGCTTCACCAGGAAGGAGGGGATGTTGCACTTCTTGCCGTTGACGGTGAAATGCGCATGGGTCACCAGCTGACGGGCCTCGGGACGGGACATGGCGAAGCCAAGGCGATAAACCACGTTGTCCAGACGGGACTCCAGGATCGCCAGAAGGTTTTCGCCGGTGACGCCCTTCTGATTGACGGCCATCTCATAGTACTTGCGGAACTGGCTCTCCAGCACGCCGTAGTAGCGGCGGGCCTTCTGCTTTTCACGCAGCTGCAGGCCGTACTCGGAGAGCTTCTTGTTGCGCGCGTTGCCGTGCTGGCCGGGGGCAAATTCACGGCGCTCCAGCGCGCACTTTTCGGTATAGCAGCGGTCGCCCTTGAGGAACAGCTTCTGCTTCTCTCTGCGGCACTGGCGGCAGACCGCTCCGGTATATCTTGCCATTTCGTTACCTCCTCTTGATCAGACGCGGCGGCGCTTCGGCGGCCGGCAGCCGTTGTGGGGGATCGGGGTAACGTCCTTGATGAGGGTGACCTCGAGACCCACTGCCTGCAGGGCGCGGATCGCCGCTTCACGGCCGGAACCGGGCCCCTTGACGTAGACCTCCACGGTCTTCAGTCCATGCTCCATGGCGGCCTTGGCGGCCGTCTCCGCCGCGCTCTGGGCGGCGAAGGGCGTGGACTTACGGGAACCGCGGAAGTTCAGGGCGCCGGAGGAGCACCAGGACAGCGCGTTGCCGCTCATGTCGGTAACGGTGACCATGGTGTTGTTGAAAGAGGAACGGATATGGACCTGACCCTTTTCGATGTTCTTTTTCTCGCGTCTTCTGGTTCTTGTCTTCTTTGCATTCTTCTGAGCCATTTACATATCCCTCCCTTACTTTTTCTTGTTTGCGATGGTGCGCTTCGGACCCTTGCGGGTACGGGCGTTCGTCTTGCTGCGCTGACCGCGGACGGGCAGGCCCCGGCGGTGACGCAGGCCGCGATAGCTGCCGATCTCCGTCAGGCGCTTGATGTCCATCGCCGTGGCCCGGCGAAGGTCGCCCTCCACGATATAGTCGCGGTCGATGCACTCACGCAGAGCGGCCTCGTCGGTTTCCGTGAGGTCCTTCACGCGGGTGTCGGGATTGATTCCGGTCTTCGCAAGGATGTCGCTCGCGCTCTTGCGGCCGATGCCGTAAATATAGGTGAGACCGATTTCGATGCGCTTGTCTTTCGGCAGGTCTACGCCGGCAATTCTTGCCATATTACTTCAGTCCTCCTATTTAACCTTGTCTCTGCTTATGCTTGGGGTTTTCGCAGATTACCATTACTCTGCCCTTGCGCTTGATGATTCTGCACTTTTCGCACATGGGCTTGACAGACGGTCTGACTTTCATGTGGTATCCTCCTGTTCAATGTGCGTTACTCATTACTTGCTGCGCCAGGTGATTCTTCCCCGGGTCAGATCATACGGGGACATCTGCACGGTCACCTTATCGCCGGGCAGGATCCGGATGAAGTTCATCCGCAGCTTGCCGGAGATATGGGCCAGGATGGTGTGCCCGTTTCCGATGTCGACCTGAAACATAGTGTTCGGCAGCGCTTCCGTAACGATGCCTTCCAGTTCGATTACATTATCTTTTGCCAAAACGGAACTACCTCCTCATGATGTTGCGGACGCCCGCCATCGGGCCAGGGTCCGCTTGATCTCCTTGTTGGTGACCGATTCACCTTGCCGGATCTTTTCGGCCAGCGGCGTCCGGCTTTCTTCGAGAAAGCTGACGTGCTTCGTCTTCTTCCTCTTGGGCGCCGCCGCTTTTCTGGTCTTTCCATCGGCCAGATACAGGTACTCCCCTTCCTCGCCTACGACGAAGAAGCAGCTGCCTTTGTCATGGCCGGCCTCAGACCGCACAATGCCTGCGATCTTCATTCGTGCACCCTGGTCAGGATCTCCGGCTCGTCGCCGGAGGTGATGAGGATCGTGTTCTCATAATGCGCAGCCAGTGCGCCGTCCGCGGTCTTGACTGTCCAGCCGTCCTTGAGGACCTTGACCTCCCAGGTGCCCACGTTGACCATGGGCTCCACGGCGATGGTCATGCCGGGAAGCAGACGCGGACCGTGTCCCGGAGGACCGAAGTTCGGCACCTCCGGTGACTCATGGAGCTTGCTGCCCACACCGTGGCCCACGTAGTCCCGGACCAGGGAGAAGCCGTTGTGCTCCACATACGTTTGGATCGCGTGGGAGATATCCGAAACCCGGCAGCCCCGGTGCGCGAACTTCATGCCTTCGAAAAAGCTCTGCCGCGTCACCTCGATGAGCCGGGCGGCCTCCTCCGACACCTTGCCGACGGCGAAGGTGGCGGCGCAGTCGCCGTGAAAGCCGTTGATGTAGGCGCCCACGTCAATGCTGACGATATCGCCCTCATGCAGCTTTCGTTTGCCCGGGATGCCGTGAATGACCTCGTCGTTGACGGAAATACACGCGCTGGCTGGATAGCCGGCGTAGTTCAGGAACGACGGCACGGCGCCCCGGCTTCGGATCAGATGTTCCACTTCTCTGTCTATTTCACGCGTCGTTACGCCAGGGAGTGCCATTTTTCCCGCCAGAGCGCGGGCAGCCGCGGCTATACTCCCCGCAAGGCGCATCGACTCGATTTCTTTGGGAGACTTGATCGAGATCATGTCAGATTCCCAGTGCTTCGAAAATCACGGCGGTGGTGTCTTCGATGGTGGGCTGATTGGCCACCATCTTCAGCACGCCGCGCTCCTCGTAGAAGCCCTTGAGGGGCTCCGTTTCGTCGTGATAGACCTTCAGACGATTGAGGACCGTTTCAGGCTTGTCGTCCGGACGCTGGATCAGAGCCGCGCCGCAGCTGTCGCAGACGCCCTCCGCCTTGGGGGGCGCGTTGACGATGTGGTACGTGGCGCCGCAGTCCGGGCAGGTCCGACGGCCGCTCATGCGATCCACGATCTCCTGATCGGAGATCTCGATGGACAGAGCCACGTCGAACTGGATGCCGGCGGCCTCCAGCGCCTCGGCCTGGCCGATGGTCCGGGGCACACCGTCCAGGATATACCCGCCGGCGCAGTCGGCCTCCTGCAGGCGCTCGGAGACGATGCCGATGATGACCTCATCGGGAACCAGCTTGCCGGCGTCCATGTATTCCTTCGCCTTCAGACCGGTAGGCGTACCGTTCTTGACGGCGGAGCGGAGCATGTTGCCGGTGGAGACGGTGGGGATGCCCAGTCTCTTGCTGATGAACTCAGCCTGGGTCCCTTTTCCGGCGCCGGGAGCGCCGAGAAGAATCATTTTCATAACTCTTACTCCTTTACTCAAGGAAACCCTTGTAGTGCCGCATCAGCATCTGGGACTCCAGAGCCTTCACGGTCTCAAGCGCAACGCCGACTACGATGATGACGGATGTGCCGCCCAGGGATACGCTCCTGTCCGTAAACACACTGATAATGATCGGTACGATGGCCACGATGGCCAGGTAAATCGCACCGAACAGCGTGATCTTGTTCAGAGCCTTGCGGATGAAGTCCGCCGTCGGTTTGCCGGGACGATAGCCCGGGATGAAGCCGCCGTTCCGTTTGAGATTGTTGGACACTTCGATGGGGTTGAACTGAATGGTGGCGTAGAAGAAACTGAACGCCACGATCAGCAGGAAGTAGATGATACAGTACAGGACCGAGTCGGTGTCGATGATCCGCAGGAACACCGCACCGGGTCCGCCCTCCGTGGTGCGGCAGAACGCGCCGATGGTGGCGGGCAGCGAAGCGATGGACTGAGCGAAGATGATGGGCAGAACGCCGGACATATTCACCTTCATAGGAAGGTGACTGGACTGGCCGCCGTACATCTTGCGGCCCACCACACGCTTGGCATACTGGACCGGGATCCTGCGTTCGGCATTGTAGATGAAGACGATGAATACCGTCAGCGCCAGAATGCCGATGATGATCAGCGCCACCCCCCAGGGCGGAAGAACAAACAGGTTCGGGTTGTCCGCCTTGGTCAGGCCGCGGTTCCAGTACCGCACGCCGGCGCTCAGGTTGGACACGCCCTTGGGGAGACGGGAGATGATGCTGGCAAACAGGATGATGGAGATACCGTTGCCGATACCGAATTCGGTGATCTGCTCGCCCAGCCACATCAGGAACGCCGAGCCGGCGGTGAAAGTGGCGATGATGACGATGGCAGCCCACAGACCGGGATCGGTCAGCAGGGAGTTGTTCCGCATCAGCATGTAGTAGCCGAAGCCCTGGATCAGGGCGATGGCCACAGTGGTGTAGCGGGTAATGGAGGCGATCTTCTTGCGCCCTTCCTCGCCGCCGTCTCTTGCCAGCCGCTCCAGCGCGGGGATTGCGATGGTCAACAGCTGAATGATGATCGAGCTGTTGATATACGGCTGGATCGACAACGCGAAGACGGTCGCCATGGACAGCGCGCCGCCGCTCATCATGTTGTACAGGCCCAGTACCGTATTGCTCAACTGGGTGAAATACTGACCCAACAGATCCACGTCAACGTAGGGAACGGGGATCGCGTTGCCGATACGGTAGATCAGGAGGATCAGAAGCGTGAAAATGATCTTCTTTTTCAGCTCCGGAATCTTCCAGGCCTCTCGAACCGTTTTGATCAATTAGATCACCTCGGCCTTTCCGCCGGCCGCTTCGATTTTCTCCTTGGCAGAAGCGGAAAAAGCGTTCGCGCGCACGGTCAGCTTCTTGGTGAGATTGCCGTTGGAAAGCACTTTTACACCGTAGGTGCACTTGGACAGTGCGCCGCAGTCAAGAAGCGCCTGTGCGTCGACCGTATCGCCGTCCTGAAATCTCTTCTCAAGGGTAGAAAGATTAACGATTTCCAGCGGAGTAGCGAAAATATTGTTGAAACCACGCTTCGGCAGGCGACGGGCCAGAGGCATCTGGCCGCCTTCGAATCCTACGCGGACGCCGCCGCCGCTGCGGGCTTTCTGTCCCTTATGTCCGCGGCCGGCGGTCTTGCCGTTGCCGGTGCCGTGTCCGCGGCCCTTGCGCTTGGCTTCCTGGACAGAACCCTTTGCGGGGGAAAGTTCATGCAGATTCATATCGTCTGTCCTCCTTATGCTTCTTCCTCAACCTGCAGCAGATACCCGATCTTTGCGATCTTGCCGCGGGTCTGAGGATTGTCGGGCTGCACGGTGGTGTCGCCGATCCGGCGCAGCCCCAGGGAGTTGGCGGTCGCGATATGCTTATCAAGTCTGCCGTTCAGGCTCTTCACGAGCTTAATCTTAAACGTAGCCATCCTTCACCTCTCCCTTGCTTACAGTTCTTCCACGCGCTTGCCGCGGATGCGGGCCACTTCCTCAGGGCCCCGCAGGGACTTGAGCCCCTCCATGGTAGCGGTGACAACGTTCTGCGGATTGTTGGAGCGCAGGCACTTGGTACGGATGTCCTTGATGCCCACGGCCTCGACCACCGCACGAACGGCGCCGCCGGCGATGACGCCGGTACCGGGAGCGGCGGGCTTCATGAGGACCTTGCCGGCGCCGAAGGTACCGATCACCTCGTGGGGGATCGTCGTGCCGGACAGGGTGATGTTCACCATGTTCTTCTTCGCATCTTCAATGCCCTTGCGGATCGCCTCAGGCACTTCGGAGGCCTTGCCGAGGCCGAAGCCGACCTTGCCCTTCTCGTCGCCTACAACGACCAGCGCGGAGAACTTGAAGATACGGCCGCCCTTGACCGTCTTGGATACGCGGTTGAGGGCAACGACTTTTTCGGTGTATTCGCTGGGTTCTCTTTCAAATCTAGCCATCTTATTCCCTCCCCCGATCAGAATGCGAGGCCGCCCTCGCGGGCACCCTCGGCCAGGGCCTTGACGCGTCCATGGTACAGGTAGCCGCCGCGGTCGAACACGACCGTCTCGATACCCTTTTCCTTGGCGCGGGCCGCAACGGCCAGACCGACCTTCTTGGCCGCCTCTACGTTGCTGCCCCGACCCTCAAAGTCCTTATCCAGAGAGGACGCAGCCGCCAGCGTGTGGCCGGTGGTGTCGTCGATGATCTGGGCGTAAATGTTGGTTTCGCTGCGGAACACGTTCAGACGCGGGCACTCCGGCGTGCCGGAGATCTTGGCCCGAACTCTCTTATGGCGCTTGATACGCTGCGCGTTTGTATTCGGTCTTTTTACCATAACTGGCACACCTCCTTATTTCTTGACACCGGCCTTGCCGACCTTGCGGCGGATGACCTCGTCGGTGTACTTGATGCCCTTGCCCTTATACGGCTCCGGCGGACGCTTCTCGCGGACTTCCGCCGCGAACTGGCCCACCATCTGCTTGTCACAGCCGTTGATGATGATCTTGTTGGGATTCGGGACATCAATGGTGATGCCCGGGATCTCCTCCACCACCACGGGGTGAGAGTAGCCGATATTCATGACCAGCTTATTGCCTTCCTTGGCAACACGGTAACCGACGCCGTTGACGTCCAGCTCCTTCTTGAAGCCGTCGGTGACGCCGACGACCATGTTGTGGAGCAGCGCCCGGGTCAGGCCGTGCAGGGAACGGTTTTCCTTCAGATCATTGGGACGGGTGACGGTGATGGTGTCGCCGTCCTTCTCGATCTTCATGTTGGGGTGCATCTGCTGTTCCAGGGTGCCCTTGGGGCCCTTGACGGTGATCAGATTGCCATCCGTGATGGTGACGTCCACACCGGCAGGAACAGTGATGGGCATTCTTCCGATTCTAGACATCTTCGACTGCCCCCCTTACCAAATGAATGCAAGGACTTCGCCGCCGACATGGGCCTCACGGGCCTTCTTGTCGGTCATGACGCCCTTGGACGTGGAAATGATCGCGATACCGAGACCGCGGAGCACCCGGGGCAGCTCATCGGCGCCCACATAGACCCGCAGGCCGGGCTTGGACACCCGGCGCAGACCGGTGATGACCTTTTCCTTGTTCTGGTTATACTTCAGCGTAATGTGGATCATGCCCTGGATGCCGTCCTCGATGACCTGATAGTTCTTGATGTAGCCCTCGTCCAGCAGGATCTGGGCGATGGCCTTCTTCATCTTGGAGGCGGGAACGTCCACGGTGTCGTGCTTGGCAGCACCGGCGTTGCGAATACGGGTGAGCATATCCGCAATAGGATCAGTGATCTGCATAGTATATTGCTCCTCCTGTTCAAAGTTACGGGCAGCATGCCCGTTTCGGCGGTGAGGTTTCAGGCAGCGGCGCCGCCTGACCTTTCACCATCCGTTACCGATACATGAAACGCGGTTTACCAGGACGCCTTGCGCACGCCGGGGATCTCGCCCTTGTAGGCCAGCTCACGGAAGCAGATACGGCAGATGCCGTAATTGCGCAGATAGGCATGGGGACGGCCGCAGAGCTTGCAGCGGTTATAGCGGCGGGTGGAATACTTGGGCTCCGCCTGCTGCTTGAGGATCATAGCTTTCTTTGCCATACGGTTCTTCCTCCTCAGGCTTTATAGAAGGGGGCGCCGATGAGCTCCAGCAGAGCCTTGCCCTCTTCGTCGTTCTTCGCGGTGGTGGCGATCACGATGTCCATACCGCGGATCTTATCGATCTTATCGTACTCGATCTCCGGGAAAATCAGCTGCTCCTTAACGCCCAGGGCATAGTTGCCGCGGCCGTCGAAGGCGTTGGGATTGATGCCGCGGAAGTCGCGGACACGGGGCAGCGCCACGTTGAGCAGACGATCCAGGAACTCCCACATGCGGTCGCCCCGGAGGGTGACCTTGGCGCCGATGCTCATGCCCTCACGGACCTTGAAGTTAGCAACGGACTTGCGGGCCTTGGTGACCACAGCGTGCTGACCGGTGATGGTGGTCAGATCGCGGACCACAGCCTCCAGGACCTTGGCGTTGTCCCGGGCCTCGCCGCAGCCGACGTTGACCACGATCTTGTCCAGGCGGGGAACCTGCATAACGCTTTTGTAGCCGAACTTTTCCATCAGAGCGGGAGCGACCTCTTCCTTATACTTTGTCTTAAGTCTGGGCATTGTCTTACTCCTCTCTGTCAAATTTCCGCGCCGCAGTGCTTGCACACCCGGGCCTTCTTGCCGTTTTCGACCTTGAAGGCGGCGCGGGTCGGCTTATCGCACTTGGGGCAGACGTGCATGACCTTGCAGGCGTAGATGGGGGCTTCCTTCTTTATGATGCCGCCGGGTTCGCCGGACCGCCGGGGCTTCTTGTGACGGGAGACGATATTCACGCCCTCCACGATCACCTTGCCGGTGGCGGGCTCGGCCTTGAGGACCTTGCCCCGCTTGCCCTTATTCTTGCCGGACAGGACGACGACCTGGTCGTCCTTCTTGATGTTCAACTTTGCCATCTCGCGAACCTCCCTCAAATGACCTCGGGAGCCAGGGACAGGATCTTCATGTAGTCCTTATCTCTCAGCTCGCGAGCCACGGGCCCGAAGATGCGGGTGCCGCGGGGATTCTTGTCGTCGCGGATCAGCACCGCGGCGTTGTCGTCAAAGCGGACGTAGGTGCCGTCGGCACGACGGATGCCCTTGGCGCTGCGCACGATCACGGCGCGGACGACCTCGCCCTTCTTCACGGTGCCGCCGGGAGCGGCCTTGCGCACGGAGGCCACGACCACGTCGCCGATGTTGCCGTACTTGCGCTTGGAGCCGCCCAGAACGCGGATGCACTTGATTTCCTTGGCGCCGGTATTGTCGGCAACCTTCAGATATGTCTCTTGCTGAATCATACCGACACCTCCTTACTTCGCCTTTTCAATGATCTCGACCAGACGCCATCTCTTGTCCTTGGACAGGGGGCGGGTCTCCATCACACGGACCGTATCGCCGATGCCGCACTCATTGTTCTCGTCGTGGGCCTTGAGCTTGTAGGTCCTCTTGATAAACTTCTTATACAGCGGGTGCTGCACTCTGTCCGCAATTGCGACCACAATCGTCTTATCCATCTTATCGGAGATAACCTTGCCGACTCTGGTCTTGCGGGAGGACGTTCTGTTTTCTGCCATTTAAGTTCTCCTCCTTATCGGCTGGCGGGAGCGGCAAGCTCCTTCTCGCGCATAATGGTCTTGATGCGGGCGATGTCCCGCTTTACCTCCGCAATCTTCAGCGGATTCTCCAGCTGATTGGTAGCGTGCTGAAGGCGCAGCTGAAACAGGTCCTTCTTCAGGTCCGTCACGCGCTTTTCAAGCTCGGCAGCGGAGAGCTTGCGGATCTCAGCGGTCTTCATTCTGCTTCACCACCATTCTCAGTCTCCGAAGGCTGCTCCTTGACGATGAACTTCGTCTTGATGGGCAGCTTGTGGCTGGCCAGACGCATCGCCTCTGCGGCAGTCTCTTCGGGTACGCCGGCGATCTCAAAGAGAACGCGGCCGGGCTTGACGACGGCGACCCAGTACTCAGGGGAACCCTTACCGGAACCCATTCGGGTCTCAGCGGGCTTCTGGGTAACGGGCTTGTCGGGGAAAATCTTGATCCAGACCTGACCGCCGCGCTTGATATAACGGGTCATGGCGATACGGGCGGCCTCGATCTGCTGGCTGGTGATCCATGCGGGCTCCAGAGCCTGCAGGCCATACTCACCGTAGGTCACGGTGTTGCCCCGGGTGGCCTTGCCCTTCATGCGGCCTCTCTGGACCCGGCGGTACTTAACTCTCTTCGGTAAAAGCATTACTGCGCGCCTCCTTCTCTGGGAGTATCGGCGGCGGGACGGGGAGGACGATTGCCGCCCTGACCGCCGGGACGATTGCCGCCCTGGCCGCGGTTGTAGCCGCCCTGACCGCCGCGGTTGTTGTAACCGCCGCGATTGCCGCCCTGGCCGCCCTGACCGCCGCGGTTGTAGCCGCCGCGGTTGCCGCCACGACGATCGTTGCGGCGGCGATCATTGCGATCGCGGACGGGCTTGGTGGTATCCATGGTACGGGGAGTGGTGCGCAGGGTCTGGCTGAGGACCTCTCCCTTGTAGATCCACACCTTCACGCCGATGCGGCCGAAGGTCGTGGCGGCCTCTGCAAAGCCGTAGTCAATGTCGGCACGGATGGTCTGCAGGGGGATCGTGCCGTCATGATAGTGCTCCGTACGGGCGATCTCGGCGCCGCCGAGACGGCCGGAGCAGCAGGTCTTGATGCCGCGGGCGCCGGCGCGCATGGCGCGGCCCATGGCGTTCTTCATAGCCCGGCGGAAGGAGATGCGCTTCTCAAGCTGGGCGGCGATATTCTCGGCCACCAGCTGCGCGTCCATGTCGGGGTTGCGGACCTCGACGACCTTCAGCTCAACGGGCTTGTTGATCATGGAGGAGACCTTCTTCTGAATGGCCTCGATCTCCGCGCCGCCCTTGCCGATCACGACGCCGGGACGGGCACAGTGGAGATAAATGCGGACCTTCGCGTTGTCGCGCTCGATCTCGATCTTGGGGATACCGGCAGAATACAGGCTCTGCTTGAGATACTTGCGGATCTTGAAATCCTCAACCAGCAGATCGCCGACCTTCTCATTGGAGGCATACCAACGGGAATCCCAGTCTTTGATAACGCCGACACGCAGGCCGTGCGGATGAACTTTCTGTCCCATAAATTTCCTCCTCCCTTAGCGTTCGTCCAGCACAATGGTGATGTGCGAGGTTCTCTTGTTGATGCGGTAGGCTCTGCCCTGAGCCCGGGGCTGGATCCGCTTCAGGATCGGTCCGGGGTTGGCATACGTCTTGGCAACATAGAGCTTCTCGGGATCCATTGAGTGATTGTTTTCCGCATTGGCTGCCGCGCTCTTGAGGAGCTTGAGCATCAGCTCGGAGGCCGCCTTGGGAGTTTCCTGCAAAATGGCCGTGGCCATGGGAACGCTTTTGCCCCGGATCAGATCGCAGACGATCTGCACCTTACGGGGAGAGATACGGGCATATCTCAGTTCAGCTCTGGCTTCCATTCTCGTCTCTCCTCCTTACTTGGTCTTGGAGGTCTTGCTGCCTGCATGACCTCGGAACGTCCGGGTGGGAGCAAACTCGCCCAGCTTGTGACCCACCATGTCCTCCGTGATATACACGGGAACGTGCTTGCGGCCGTCATGGACGGCGATGGTGTGGCCCACAAAAGAGGGGAAGATCATGGAAGCGCGAGACCAGGTCTTCAGCACTTTTTTGTCGCCGCTCTTGTTCATCTCATCGACCCGCTTCAGCAGCTCGGGAGCACAGAACGGACCCTTTTTAATACTTCTGCTCATCTATTCTCTGCCTCCTTACTTCGAGTTGCGATGCTTGACGATGAACTTCTCGGTGGGGTTCTTCGTCTTCCGGGTCTTGTAGCCCAGAGTCGGCTTGCCCCAGGGGGTCACAGGGCCGGGACGGCCGATGGGGCTCTTGCCTTCGCCGCCGCCGTGGGGATGGTCACAGGGGTTCATGACACTGCCGCGGACGGTGGGCCGCCAGCCCATGTGGCGCTTGCGGCCGGCCTTGCCGATGGAGATGTTCTCGTGGTCGATGTTGCCGACCTGGCCGATGACCGCCTTGCAGTTGATGCGGACGATGCGGACCTCGCCGGAGGGCAGACGGATCTGCGCCTGCTCGCCTTCCTTCGCCATCAGCTGGGCGGAGGTGCCGGCGGAGCGGACCAGCTGGGCGCCGCGGCCGGGATACAGCTCGATGTTGTGGATCACGGTACCCACGGGGATGTTGGCGATGGGCAGGCAGTTGCCCGGCTTGATATCGGCCTTCTCCGAGGAGATGATCTCCGCGCCGGGGACCAGGCCCACGGGAGCCAGGATATATCTCTTCTCCCCGTCCTCATACTGGACCAGGGCGATGTTGGCGCTGCGGTTGGGGTCATACTCCAGACGCAGGACCGTGGCGGGCATATCCACCTTGTCGCGCTTGAAGTCGATGATGCGGTACTTGCGCTTGTTGCCGCCGCCTCTGTGGCGGACGGTGATGCGGCCGTAGCTGTTGCGGCCGGCGTGCTTCTTCAGGCTCTCGGTCAGGCTGCGCTCCGGCTTGGCCTTCTTGTCGATGCCGTCAAAGCCGGAGACGGTCATGTTTCGTCTGGCCGGCGTTGTGGGATTAAAACTCTTGATCGCCATTGCGTCTTACCTCCTTACACGCCCTCGAAGAACTCGATGGTCTTGGAGTCCTCGGTGAGCTGGACCATCGCTTTCTTCCAGTGGTTGGTACGGCCCTCAGGATAGCGGCCCAGGCGCTTTTTCTTGCCCTTCATGTTCAGGGTATTGACATAGGCGACCTTCACGCCGAAAATCTCCTCCACGGCCTTGCGGATCTCGATCTTATTGGCAGTAGGGGCGACCTCGAAGACATACTTCTTGCTCTCTGCGCCCTCCATGGACTGCTCCGTGATGATGGGGCGTTTGATGATATCATAAGCGGTCATGCGAATACCTCCTCGATCACGGCCAGAGCGGCCTTGTCCACGATGAAGCTGCGGGCGTTCAGGACATCATAGGTATTGATGAGCCGGGCCGGCGCGGTCTTCACACCGGGAATGTTCCGGGCGGACTTGATCACGTTCTCGTTGACCTCGGGGGTCACGACAAGGGCCTTGTTCTCCGCGTTGATCTTATCCAGGAACGCAGCGAAATTCTTTGTCTTGATCTCATCCATCTTCAGATCGTCGATGACGATGATCTGACCGGCGGCCGCCTTGGCGGACAGCACGGATTTGAGAGCCAGACGGCGCTCCTTCTTGTTGACTGTGTAACGGTAGCTCCGGGGCTTCGGGGCAAACACGATGCCGCCGTGGGTCCACTGGGGAGCGCGGGTGCTGCCCTGACGGGCCCGGCCGGTGCCCTTCTGGCGATAGGGCTTGATGCCGCCGCCGGAGACCTCGGCGCGGGTCAGCGCGCTCTGCGTGCCCTGCCGGCGATTGGCCAGATGATTCTTGACGACGGTATGGACGGCCGTCTCATTGGGCTCGATGCCGAAGATGGCCTCGGAAAGCTCGATCTCGCCGACCTGCTCACCAGCCATATTGAAAACGGTAGCCTTAGGCATGATTCAAACTCTCCTTTCCTTATTTGTTGCGGGCGGAAGCCTTCTGCGGGTTGACGCGGGCGGAAGCCTTCTGCGGGTTGACGCTGACGCCGGCCTCGCCCTTCTTCTCGGCGATGTTCTTGACGGTGGTCTTGATGGAGACCAGGCCGCCCTTGGGGCCGGGAACTGCGCCGCGGACGGCGATCAGGTTGATCTCGGGATCGACCTTGACCACGTCCAGATTCTGCACGGTGACCTGCTCGCAGCCCATGTGACCGGCGCCGATCTTACCCGGGAAGATCCGGGAGGCATCGGTGGCCGAGCCCATGGAGCCGGCATGACGGTGGACGGGGCCGCCGCCATGGCTGGTGGGGGTGCGCTGAGCGCCGTGGCGCTTGATGACGCCGGCGTAGCCTTTACCGCGGCTGATGCCGGTGACGTCCACATGGTCGCCTTCGGCGAAGACATCGGCGCGGAGCACGTCGCCGGGGTTGAGCTCTTCGGCGTCGTCCAGCTGGAACTCCCGCAGATACTTCTTGCGGGCGTCGCCGGCCTGCTTCAGGTGGCCGATCTCAGGCTTGGTCAGTTTGCGCTCGGGGACGTCCTCGAACCCGAGCTGGACGGCTTCGTAGCCGTCGCGTTCGGCGGTCTTCTTCATCACCACGGTGCAGGGACCGGCTTCGATGACGGTGACGGGGATGACCTTGCCGTCGGCGTCAAAGATCTGCGTCATGCCGACCTTCTTGCCGAGAATCGCTTTCGACATATTTGGTTCCTCCTTTGGTTATTGGTTGACAGACGTACCGGTTGGGGCGGCATTGGTCTGGCAACTTGACCCGTCTGCCTCGCAAGACGGCAGACATGGGGCTTTCGCTGATAATTTAATAAGGTATATCTGAATCCGGACTCAGAGCTTGATCTCGATCTCAACGCCGGCGGGCAGCTCCATGGTCGTCAGAGCTTCAATGGTCTTGGCGTTGGGCTTCTGGATGTCAATCAGACGCTTGTGGGTACGGCGCTCGAACTGCTCGCGGCTGTCCTTATACTTATGGACGGCCCGCAGGATGGTCACGATCTCGCGCTTGGTGGGCAGCGGGATGGGACCGGAGACGGTGGCGCCGGTGCGCTTGGCGGTCTCCACGATGCGCTCGGCGGAAGCGTCGATGAGCTGGTGGTCGTAAGCCTTGAGACGGATACGGATCTTGTCGGTCTGGGGTGCCATTGTGTTTTCCTCCTTAAAAACGTACAAAGTGAACTTGTGTCTCGCTTCGTACGGTGAGATTTTCTGTCCGCTTTCCCGTGCGTATCACTCCAGTCCACAAAAACAGCCGGCTCAAAGTCCGGCCGTCTTATGTACGTGACGATATACGCGCAGTACAGAAGCTCTCAGCCGCCCGATTTACGGACATACTCCGCGGAAGTTACCGGCATTTTGCCGCAATCTCCCGCATCATCGCATAGTGCGCCCTCAGAGGCGCTTAAATATCATAATACACGCACGGCTGGTTGTCAAGAAAAATTTTATCTGAATCAGAGAAAATTTCCCCCCGTTTTTTGCTGTTTGTCACAAAGAAAAGGGGGAATGCTCCGTAAAAGCGGGCAGGGGCCTCCCCTGCCCCTGCCGGGAGGCCCCTTACCTTAAAATAATAAAAGGAATCAGCGCTCCCGGACCAGATACTTCTTCATCACCAGATCCGGGTGATAGGACAGCTTTGCCTTCCGCAGGCCCTCCAGATCCATATCGTTCTCCCGGTTGATCCAGCGCAGGTCCGGATAGCGGCTGCGGAGATAGCGGACAAACTCCCGGTTGATGATAGGATAGGTCCCCTGGATCTCCCCGAAAGCCTTTTCAAAGTGGATATCGTAGGAATCCTCGGTGATAAAGTCGCCGAGGGTGAAGGCCAGCACCCTGCCGTCGGCCCGGATGAGACCGCCCTCCAGCTCCAGCTCCTCCATGTGGTCGAAGGCATACTGCAGGATCGGCTGCTCCTCTGCCAGAGAGGGCTCCCGCTCGAGGTTCTCTTCGTACCAGAGGTCCGCCATGGCGCAGCAGTCCGGCAGATTCTCCGCCGTCACCGGCTCGAAGCGCCAGTCCGGATAATGCTCTTCAAACCGGGCGATATGGTTGCGCTTGCTGTGGAGATGCTTGCCGGGAAGATCCGCCAGCTTGTCCACGCTGTAAACGTAGTCCGCGCCGCCGGGGAACTCTCTGTACTCAAACCGGCCGGGCCAGCGGGCGTCCAGAGCCTCCCTGAGGGGATCCGTGGCGGCGATCAGCTGCAGCGGCGCGCTGCCGCTCTCCTCCCGGATCACCGCCAGTTTGTCCTCCAGGGTCCCCTCCCCCGCCGGATACAGAAACCGGGGATTGCCGGCCTCGTCGTCGATCCGGGCCAGGAACAGATCCTGTCGGCACGCAACCACCTGACGGTAGAGGTCGCCCCACAACAGAGCGTTGGTAAAATTATACTCACAGCCCTGAAACCTTGAATGCCGGAAGCAGGCGTTGCACCAGTCCCGGTCCGTCAGCTTCAGGGCACCGTAATCACTCATTCCGTCGCCCTCCTTTTAAAGACGATATAGTATACCACAAAAGAGGGGCTTATTCTGTTGTTTTTGTAACAATCCGCGTCAAAGCGCGTGCGCCGCAGTCCTGTCCCCTGTTTTTTCCTTTCCTGCTCTTGCAAAAAGAGACATGCGGAGATATAATGATTTATTATTGAATTCACAGATACAGGGGGGATCGACGATGGACAGAACGACCATCGCCCGGCTCTTTGCCGACCGGGAGGCTCTGGCGGGCCAGACCGTCACCGTCTGCGGCTGGGCGCGTACCATCCGCGATATGAAGAGCTTTGGCTTCGTGGAGCTCAACGACGGCTCCTGCTTTAAAAACCTGCAGGTCGTCTTTTCCGCTGAGCGGCTGGAAAATTACGCCCAGATCGCCCGGCAGAACGTGGGCGCGGCCCTCATCGTCCGGGGCGAGCTGGTGCTGACGCCGGAGGCCAAGCAGCCTCTGGAGGTCCAGGCAGCCTCCATTGAGGTGGAGGGGCCCTCCACGCCGGACTATCCGCTGCAGAAAAAGCGCCACAGTCTGGAGTTCCTGCGCACGATCCAGCATCTGCGTCCCCGGACGAATCTCTTCTCCGCCACATTCCGGGTCCGGTCCGTGGCGGCCTATGCCATCCATAAATTCTTCCAGGAGCAGGGCTTTGTTTACGTCCACACGCCCATCATCACCGCCTCCGACTGCGAGGGGGCCGGTGAGATGTTCCGGGTCACCACTCTGGATCCCTCCGATCCGCCCCGCACCCCGGACGGCGCCGTGGATTTCAGCCAGGACTTCTTCGGCAAGAGCGCCAGCCTCACCGTGTCCGGCCAGCTGAACGCGGAGAACTTTGCCATGGCCTTCGGCAACGTCTACACCTTCGGCCCCACCTTCCGGGCGGAAAACTCCAACACCCAGCGCCACGCCGCCGAGTTCTGGGTGATCGAGCCGGAGATGGCCTTCTGCGATCTGGACGGCGATCTGGCCGTCATGGAGGCCATGGTGAAATATATCATCAACTACGTGCTGGAGCAGTGCCCGGATGAGATCGCCTTCTTCAACTCCTTCGTGGACAAGGGCCTGAAGGAGCGGCTGGAGCACGTGGCCGCCTCCGACTTCGGACGGGTCACCTATACCGAGGCCGTGGAGCTGCTGAAAAAATCCGGCCACAAGTTCGACTATCCCGTGGACTGGGGCTGCGACCTGCAGACGGAGCACGAGCGTTTCCTTACCGAGCAGATCTACAAGCGCCCTGTCTTTGTCACCGACTATCCCAAGGAGATCAAGGCGTTCTATATGCGCATGAACGACGACGGCAGGACCGTGGCCGCGGCGGACTGTCTGGTCCCCGGCATCGGCGAGATCATCGGCGGCTCCCAGCGCGAGGAGCGGCTGGACGTGCTGGAGACCCGGATCCGGGAGCTGGGCATGGATCCCCAGGACTACTGGTGGTATCTGGACCTGCGCCGCTACGGCACCACCACCCACGCCGGCTTCGGCCTGGGCTTCGAGCGGTTGGTCATGTACCTCACCGGCGTGGCCAATATCCGTGACGTTCTCCCCCATCCCCGCACTGTGGGCAACGCGGACTTTTAAACACGGGACCGACAGCGGCCGTGTCTCTTATTATTTCAAATCAAAACTGAAAGGATGGTTTCCAATGAAGAAAAAACTGCTTGCTATCCTCTGCGCCGCCGCTCTGATCGTCGGTGTATCCGCCTGCGGCGCTCAGCCGGAGCCGGAACCCCCTGCTGACGGCGGCGCCGGCGCTGTTGAGGACGCCCTCCACAACATCTCGGAGCAGGAGATGGTGGACGCCACCGGCATCGACCTGCCCGCCCCTGACGGCGCCGAGAACGTGTCCTACCACGTTCTGATGGCCTCCTCGGAAACCCCCATCTCGGAGATGGACTTCACCCTGGACGGCAAGGATCTCTGCCTGCGGGCCCAGTCCACGGACATGGTCCCCGCGGATCCGGGCATCGACGCCGCTCCGGAGGAGATCGCGGGCCTGCTGGACGTGGAGAGCTACAACATCTCCGGCCTGAACTACACGTGGGAAGCCATGGGCACCTCTCTGGTGGCCGACCGCGGCGGCATGTACGGCATCTGCAAGGACGCCAGCTTCATCGCATGGCTGGACGTGGTGCCGGGCATCCTGTACAACCTGTCCATGAAGGAAGAGTCCGATTCTGAAACTCTCATGAATCTGGCCGAGGCCGTCTTCGTTCCCCTGCAGGGCGACGCCGACGGCGACTCCGCCCCCATTGACGCCGCCGGACTCCTGACCGCCATCTATGACATTCAGCCCGGCTCCGCAGGCACCTCCCTGCGCGCCGAGGAGGCGGTCAAGGCGCTGGAGGCCTTTGCCGAGGCCAATCCCGATTTCTCCGCCGCGGATCTGACCGCCGCTCTGGCAAGCTGGTCCGGCACGCTGGACGGCGTCGATCCTCTGGAGCAGCTTGGCGCCGGCGTTGCGGAGATGAAGGCCTATTATGAGGGGCAGACCCTCTCCCCCGCCGTGGAAGCGATCCTGTCCGCACTGGAGCAGGCGGCTCCCGCTCCCGCCGCGGAGTGACGCGCAGGCCTTCTGATCTCTCTGTAAACACAACAAGAACGCTGCCGCGAACGATCGTTCGCGGCAGCGTTCTTGTTTCGTCTCGCAGAGTTCCGCCGCCCGCAGACGGCGGAATAGAATCCAATCTGTTTTTCCGACGACATGTGCGTCGGAAAAACACCTCTCGCGGAGCGTCGTACGGGCTTTGCCCGTGTGGAAGCGAAGTGCCGTCTTTTCATCGGGAAATCCAGCGCAGCGATTTCCCGATGATTCTCTCAGTCCTCGTCCCGGAGGGCCTTGTCGAAGACCGGCCGCAGGCCGCAGCGGTCCGCCTCCAGATGGGGCTGGAACTGATAGATATCGTGGCCGGGAAACTGGTTGGCCTCGATGAGGATGGGGCCCCGCTCGGTGATGGCCACATCCCAGCCCACATAGCCCATTCTGGGCTCCACCAGCGCCGCCCGCTTCACCAGAGCCACCGCTTCCTGATAGAAGGGCGGCGTGAAGCCGATGAAATTCGTGCCGGTGATGGGATGGGCGGTGAAGACCCGGTTTTCCTTGTCCACGGCGGGCTTGGTGATCAGACCCGTCTCCCGGTCCAGCACCAGGGCAAGGCCGCCGGCGTTGAGGTTGTCCACCTGCTTGCCGTTGCCCACCCGAAGGCTGGAGAAGACGATGCGGGGGTGGTTGTTCACCGTGATGGTGACGATGCGCAGGGTGTTGACGGAGTCGGGGTAGAGCCGGGACATCTCCGGGTGCTGCACGATGAACTCCTCCGCCAGGGTCTGGCCGCTGGCCATAAGCCGGTCGTACAGGGCGTCCGGGTCCTTCAGATCCTCCCCGGTCAGCAGGGCAAAGCCCACGCCGCAGGTAGCGTCGATGGGCTTGACCACCAGCTTGTCCTTCCCCCGGAGGAATTCCGCGAAGCCCGTCTTATCCGTGTCCGGCAGATACAGCAGTCCCCGGCCCATATAGGGGCCGAAGGTCCGGGCGAATTCCACCTTGTTGTTGAAGGTGTCCCAGCACTCCTGACTGTTGAGCCGCTGGACGTAGGCGTTGTTCACGCCCCGGGTGATATAGGTGGCCCGCTGGGCGCCGGAGAGCTTGCAGAACTCACAGACGTAGTAGTCCATATACCCGGCGCTGTATTTCAGACCGCACACGCCCATATCCAGAAACGTGACCAGCCTGTTTTTCCCGTATTTCTCATGGATCTTCCCGGCAGTCTCCCACATGCGGCCGAAGCTCATGTTCCGGACCCGGCGGGACAGATAGGACAGCTTTCCCATGGCGGATCAGTAGGCCACGCCCCAGTAGATCATGTGCTTTGCCGGCTTGCCGCAGACGGCGCACACGTCGTCCAGATGCTCCTGCTGGAAGGGGATGCAGCGGGAGGTCATGCCTGCCTCCTCCTTCATTTTCAGCTCGCAGTCCAGCTCTCCGCACCACATGGTGCGGATAAAGCCGCCGTTTTCCTCCTGCAGCTGACGGGCCTCCTCCAGAGAGCGGGCCGTGAAAACATGGCTGTCCAGGTTGCTCTTGGCCTTGTCGAACAGGCCCTGCTGCACCGCCTCCAGAAGCTCCGGGATCTTGGCCGTCAGCTCGTCGAGGGAGACGGTGATCTTCTCGAAGTTATCCCGGCGGACGGCCACGCAGACGCCGTTTTCGATGTCCCGGGGGCCCAGTTCCAGCCGCAGAGGCACGCCCTTCATCTCGTACTCGGCGCACTTCCAGCCCAGGGAGTTGTCGCTGTCGTCCATCTTCACCCGGATCCCGGCGGCGTTCAGGGCCTCGTAGACCTCGGACGCCTTGTCCAGTACGCCGGGCTTGTGCTGTGCCACCGGCACCACGATGACCTGGATGGGAGCCACACGGGGCGGCAGCACCAGACCGTTGTTGTCGCCGTGGGTCATGATCAGGCCGCCGATGACGCGGGTGGACATGCCCCAGGAGGTCTGGTGGGGATAGCTCTGCTGGTTGTTCCTGTCGGCAAAGGTGATGTTGAACGCCCTGGCAAAGCCGTCGCCGAAATAGTGGCTGGTGCCGGACTGCAGGGCCTTGTGGTCGTGCATCATGCACTCCACGGTATAGGTCCGCTCGGCGCCGGCGAATTTTTCCTTGTCCGTCTTGCTGCCCCGGACCACGGGCATGGCCAGCAGGTCCTCGCAGCAGTCGGCGTAGACCTCCAGCATCTGCTCGGTCTCCTCCATGGCCTCCTCGGGGGTGGCGTGGATGGTATGGCCCTCCTGCCACAGGAACTCGCGGCCCCGGAGGAAGGGGCGGGTGGTCTTCTCCCAGCGGAGCACGGAGCACCACTGGTTGTACTTCATGGGCAGATCCCGCCAGGAGTGGCAGACGTGGCTCCAGTGATCGCAGAAAAGGGTCTCGGAGGTGGGGCGGACACACAGCCGCTCCGGCAGCTCCTCGCTGCCGCCCATGGTGACCCAGGCGCACTCGGGAGCAAAGCCCTCCACATGGTCCTTCTCCTGCTGGAGCAGGGACTCCGGGATCAGCACGGGCATGGAGACGTTCTCATGGCCCAGCTCCTTGAAGCGCCGGTCCAGATAGTTCATGATATTCTCCCAGATCGCGTAGCCGTAGGGGCGTAAAATGAACAGGCCCTTGACGCCGGAGTAATCCACCAGCTGGGCCTTCAGGCATACGTCGGTGAACCACTGGGCAAAGTCCACCTCCATATCGGTGATCTGTTCCACTTTCTTGTCTTTTGCCATCTTCCTCAAATCCTTAAATCAAAGTAGGCGCCGGACCGCTCCCGGGTCGTTTTCCCCGGGTCGAGCAGGTCCCCCGCCCGTTCCATGGGCCGGAAAAGCCGCAGCTTTCCCGGCAGATGCTGTAATTTTATAAAATTCCCATGAAAAAGTCAAGTGACAGCGCGCCTCCGGCGTGATATACTGGGGGAAAGTATGAAAAAGGTGGGATCTCTCCCGTGAAACTGAAAGCACTGGTGCTGGCTGCCGGAAAGGGCACCCGGCTGCACAGCGAACAATACGACGTGCCGAAGGTCCTGCGGCAGGCCTGCGGCCAGCCCCTGCTGGCCTACGTGGTCAGGGCTCTGGACTTCCTGCCGCCGGAAGACATCATCCTCGTTGTGGGCTATAAAAAAGAGGCGGTGATGGAGGCCTTCCCCCAGTACCCCTGCGCCGTACAGGAGCAGCAGCTGGGCACCGGCCACGCCGTCATGGCGGCGGCGGACCTGCTGGCCGGATACGACGGGCCGCTGCTGGTCTGCTGCGGCGATATGCCCCTGATGCGCCGGGAGAGCTATGAGGCGCTGGCGCAGGCCCACGTCCGGGAGGGGAACCTGTGCACCCTGCTCTCCGGCAGCTCCGATACGGAGCTGCCCTACGGCCGGATCCTCCGGGATGCCGACGGCCGCTTCCTCCGGGTGGTGGAGGACCGGGACTGCACCCCCGAGCAGAAGGCCATCCGGGAGCTGAACGCCGGGGTCTACGTCTTCGACACGCCGGCGCTGCTGCGGTCCCTGACGCAGCTGCGCTGTGACAACGCCCAGGGGGAGTACTATCTGACCGACGTGCCGGCGCTCCTGCTGCGGGAGGGGCCCGTGGGTGTGTGCATGGCCTGCACCGCCGGGGAGATGCTGGGCGTCAACACGCCCCAACAGCTGGCGGCCGTGGAGGCCGCCCTGGCTGAACATTGATACGGAGGGAAACCGATATGGAACACCGCGACCTTTGTCTGGCCGTCCTCATCGATGCGGACAATGCCCCCAGCGCCAGCATCCGGGAAGTGCTGGAGGAGATCTCCGTCTACGGCGCCCCCACCATCAAGCGGATCTACGGCGACTGGACCAAGCCGAACCTCTCCAGCTGGAAAAAACTGCTGCTGGAGCACGCCATCACGCCCATCCAGCAGTACGGCTACACCACCGGCAAGAACTCCACGGACTCGGCCATGATCATCGACGCCATGGATATCCTCTACTCCAACCGGGTGGACGGCTTCGTCCTGGTATCCAGCGACTCTGACTTTACCCGGCTGGCCACCCGGCTCCGGGAGGCAGGCATGAAGGTCATCGGCATCGGCGAGAAAAAGACGCCGAAGCCCTTTATCGTGGCCTGCGACAAGTTCATCTACGTGGAGGTCATCCGGGCCGCCGCCGCGGAGGCCGCCCGGCAGGCCGAGCAGGAATCGGAGCCGGAGCCGGAACCGGAGAAGCCAAAGAGCAGGAGCAAGAAGCCCCAGGAGCCCGGCGTCGTGGGCACGCTGGTGGCCGCCGCCTCTCCCCCGCCGGACGACAGCGGCGTCACCCGGCACCAGAAGCTGCCCAAGCTGGTGGTGGCCTGCATCGCCAGCTCCATCGAGGACCTGGCCGATGAGGACGGCTATGTGCTCATGGGCGAGCTGGCCAACCTGATCATGAAAAAGCAGCCGGACTTCGACCCCCGGAACTTCGGCTACCGGAAGCTGACCCAACTGGTGAAATCCCACTCCCGCTTCGAGGTGGAGATGCGTCCCGACCCCAGCGGCCACGGCGGCAAGCAGGTCTACGTCAGAGACCGACAGGCCAAGACGGAAAACGACTGATTACAACTGATGACGACGGGGAAACAAATAATAAATTTCTTTACAAATCAAGGATTTTCTATTATACTGTTTGGACAATCATCAACCGAAAAACTGCGGTAATAAGGAGGTAATTCACCGTGAAGAAGTACGTATCGGAGTTTATCGGAACCCTGGTCCTGGTCCTCTTCGGCTGCGGCGCCGCCGTCGTTCTCGGCTGCAGCACCGCCTCCGCCGACGCGGCCTATCTGGGCACGGCCCTGGCCTTCGGCCTGGTGATCGTGGCAATGGCCTACTCCATCGGCAACGTGTCCGGGTGCCACATCAATCCCGCTGTCTCCATCGCCATGCTGGTGAACAAGAAGATGAGCGGCAAGGATTTCGTGGGCTATGTGATCGCTCAGATCCTGGGCGGCATCGTAGGCGCCGCCATCCTCCGCTATCTGGTGGGCCCCGGCACCTCTCTGGGCACCAACGGCCTGTATAATGGCGACGTGCTCAAGTCCCTCATCGTGGAGATCATCCTGACCTTCGTCTTTGTCCTGGCCATCCTGGGCGTCACCTCCAAGGTGGAGAACGGCCGCGTGGCGGGCCTGGTCATCGGCCTGTCCCTGGTGCTGGTGCACATCGTCGGCATCCACTTCACCGGCACCTCCGTCAACCCCGCCCGGAGCCTCGGCCCCGCCCTGCTGGTCGGCGGCGAGAGCCTCGCCTGCGTCTGGGTGTTCATCCTGGCGCCTCTGGTGGGCGGCGCGCTGGCGGCGGTAGTCTATCGCGGCATCGCCGGCAAGGCCGAGTAAACGCAGCTTCCATCTGCAAAAAAGGACGCGCTGTACAGCGCGTCCTTTTTTTGCACTTTTTTTAGCTGTCTTCAACTATTTATACGTTCTGATAATGTCCTCCGCCACCCGGCGGCGGGAGGTGCGCAGGTCCATGGACTGCTTTTCGATATACCGGTGGGCCTCCCCCTCCGTCATGTTCAGGCATTCGATGAGGAGCCACTTGGCACGGTTCACCAGACGGATCTCCTCGATCTTCTCCTCCACGGAGCTCTGCCGCTGCTCCACCTTCCGCAGCCGCTCCCGGGTGGCGCAGAGGATCCGCAGGGTCTGGGACACCGTCTGCATCGGGACGGGCTTGGACAGCGTCATCACGCCGCAGGTCACCACCTCGGCGTAGACGTCGTCGTACAGCTCGCTTTTTACCAGCAGCAGGACCCCGGCGTCGCTGCTCTCGCACACGTCGATGGCGAAGCGCATGCCGAAATCGTCCGGCAGCGGCGCGTTGATCAGGACGATGTCATAGCTCCGCTCCACCTGCCGGCGTTTGCCTTCGGCGATGCTGCGGGCCGTGGTCACCGGCCAGTAGTCCGTCATGGGGAGCAGCTTCATGATCGCCGCATTGAATTTTTCCGACGCCGACACCAGCAGGACGCTGTACGTCCGTTCCTGAAAGACCAGATCCGCTCCCCCCTTCCTGAGAATCCTCCCGTTCGCTCAGCGGCGGCAGTACGCCGCAATGACCGCCTCGGGCAAGTGCTGACGGATGAAGTCGCTGTCCAGGGCGGCCCGGGCCGCCTCCTCCAGAGAGGCGGGCAGCTTTTCATACCGCGAGAGCACCTCCGGCGGGGCCGTGTACAGATTCAGGTCCGAGGGCGGCGGCGGTGTGAGGCCCTTTTCCAGCCCGTAGAGCCCGGCGTGGATCAGCAGGGCAAAGGCCAGATAGGGGTTTGCTGTGGGATCGGCGCTGCGCAGCTCCGCCCGGGGATATGTCTTGTGGGTGGCCGGGATGCGGATGAGCTGGCTGCGGTTTTCCGAGGACCAGGAGATATACGCCGGGGCCTTGGCGGCGCCGAAGCGTTCATAGGAATTTTCGCAGGGGTTGAGGAACACGGTCATGTCCCGGATCTTTTCCATGATCCCGGCGATGACATGCTCCAGCTGCTCCGCGTCCCCCACGGAGATGTTGATATGCATACCGCTGCCGGCCTGATCCTTCAGGGGCTTGGGGGAAAAATCCGCCCAGAGGCCGCTGCGGGCGGCGATGGTCTTCACCACGCCGCGGAAGGTGATGGTGTTGTCGGCGGCGGACAGCGCGTCGGAGTAATGGAAGTCGATCTCGTTCTGTCCGGGGCCCTCCTCGTGGTGGGAGCTCTCCGGGCGGATCCCCATCTGCTCCAGGGTCAGGCAGATCTCCCGGCGGACGTTCTCTCCCTTGTCGTCCGGGGCGATGTCCATGTACCCCGCCCGGTCATAGGGGATATCGGTGGGCTCTCCCTCGTCGTCGGTTTTGAGAAGATAGAACTCCATTTCCGGACCGAAATCAAAGGCCACGCCCGCGGCCTCCGCCGCGGCCACGGCCTCCTTCAGGATGCTGCGGGCATCCGTCTCCAGCACCCGGCCGTCGGGATAGGTGACGGTGCAGAACATCCGCACCACCTTGCCGCTCTCCGGCCGCCAGGGCAGACGCACCAGGGTGGAGGGATCCGGCCGCAGAAACAGGTCCGAGCGCACCTGCCCCCCGAAGCCCGCGATGGCGGAAGCGTCGATGGCGATACCGTGCCGGAATGCCCGGGGCAGCTCGCCGGGCATGATGGCGATATTCTTCTGTCTGCCGTAAACGTCACAAAAGGCGAGGCGGATAAACTTCACATCCTCCTCCTGGACGTACTGCATGACTTCTTCCGATGAGAACTTCATGACCGCTGACCTGCTTTCTCTCAGTTTTCAACATAGAGTTGATGGTAGGGATTGTCGCTGTCCGGGGCGACGACGGTGAATTCGCCGCTGAGGAGCGCCTCCGGGTCGCCGCCGAACAGTCTGCAGAATTCAAGGATATACGGGCGGATCTCCGCCTTCTCCTCCTCTGCCGCCGGATGAGCGGTGACCTGTTCGGGGAAAAGGACATCCTGACAGCGGGAGCGCAGGAACATCCTGCCGCCGTGCATCCCCGTGCCGGGGAAGTTGCTGACGATGGGCCTGCCGTCCCGGTGCAGGCCCAGGACGATGATGAGGCCCCCGGCCTGATACTCTCCCAGAAAGCTCCCGGTGCACCCGCCGATGACCATCACCGGAAGCCGGTCCTTATACGCTTTCATGTGGATACCGGCCCGATAGCCCGCGTTGCCGGCAGCGTAAATGGCGCCGCCCCGCATGGCATATCCGGCGGTGTCGCCCAGGTCCCCGTGGACCACGATGACGCCGTCGTTCATGGTGTCGCCCACGGCATCCTGGGCATTGCCGTTGACCACCACCCGGGCGCCGTTCAGGTACGCGCCCAGCGCGTTTCCCGGGATCCCGTTGACGACGATTTCCCGCTCCGGCTCTCCGGCGGCGATGAAGCGCTGGCCCAGGCAGTTGTCAATGACGCAGTCCTCCCGACTGCTCCGCACCGCCCGGTTGAGCGCCGTATAATCCATCTCTCTCGCGTCGATCACCATATTACCACACCTCTGTATCTTTTTCCACTCTTTTTTCACTTACGCGCCGGCGCCGGCGTGGGCGATGCCCAGGATCTCCAGCTCCTTCTCGCTCAGTCCGATGCCACGGAGCATGAGCCGGTTGCCCCGGAGGGCCTCGATGGAGTTGATACCCATGCCGCCCATGAGCTCCCGGATCTCCAGCTGCCAGGCCCGCATGAGGTTGACCAGCCGCCGGCTGCCCTCGTCGGGGTCCAGCCGCTTCACCAGCTCCGGGCGCTGGGTGGCGATGCCCCAGCTGCACTTGCCGCTCTGGCAGTTCCGGCACAGGTGACAGCCCAGAGCCAGCAGAGCGGCGGTGCCGATATAGCAGGCGTCTGCCCCCAGGGCCACCGCCTTGACCACGTCGGCGGAAGAACGGATGCTGCCCCCGGCGATGAGGGAGACCTGATTGCGGATCCCCTCGTCCCTGAGCCGCTGATCCACGGCAGCCAGAGCCAGCTCGATGGGGATGCCCACGTTGTCCCGGATCCTGGTGGGCGCCGCGCCGGTGCCGCCCCGGAAGCCGTCGATGGCGATGATGTCCGCGCCGCTGCGGGCGATGCCGCTGGCGATGGCGGCGATGTTGTGGACGGCGGCCACCTTCACGATAACGGGCTTCTGATACTCTGTGGTCTCCTTCAGGGAGCAGACCAGCTGGCGCAGGTCCTCGATGGAGTAGATGTCGTGGTGGGGCGCCGGGGAGATGGCGTCGGAGCCCTCGGGGATCATTCTGGTCCTGGAGATGTCCCCCACGATCTTCGAGCCGGGCAGATGGCCGCCGATGCCGGGCTTGGCGCCCTGGCCCATCTTGATCTCGATGGCGGCGCCGGCGTTCAGATAGTCCTTGTGGACGCCGAAGCGGCCGGAGGCCACCTGGACCACAGTATTGGGCCCGTAGCGATAGAAGTCCCTGTGGAGGCCGCCCTCGCCGGTGTTGTAGACGATGCCCAGCTCCGCGGCGGCACGGGCCAGGGCCGCGTGGGCGTTGTAGCTGATGGAGCCGTAGCTCATGGCGGAGAACATCAGGGGCATGGACAGCTCCAGCTGAGGCTCCAGCCGGCAGTCCAGCCTGCCGTCCGGCCCTCTGGTCACTGCCGTGGGCTTTTTGCCCAGGAATACCCGGGTCTCCATGGGCTCCCGGAGAGGATCGATGGAGGGGTTGGTGACCTGGGAGGCGTTGATGAGGATCCGGTCCCAGTAGACCGGCAGGGGCTTCGGACTGCCCATGGAGGAGAGCAGCACGCCGCCGCTCCCCGCCTGTTTGTAGGCCTCCCGGACGGTGGCGGCGTCCCAGTTGGCGTTGTCCCGCAGGGCCGCGCCGCTCTTGACGATCTTCAGCGCGTGGGTGGGACAGAAGGCTACGCACCGCTGACAGGCCACGCACTTTTCGTCGTCGGTGGTAAAGATGTCCTTCTCCCTGTCCCACAGGTGCACCTCTCTGGCGCACTGGGTCACGCAGGCCCCGCAGCGGATGCACTTGTTCTCATTGCGGACGACTTCGAATTCCGGATAGAAATAATCGATGCCCATATCAGTACGCCCCCTCTCTGACCCGGACGATCACCGGCTCGCCCCCCGCCGGGGCGTAGAGGTTCTCCGCGGCGGGCTCCATGGCCCGGATGGCCGCCTCCTCGCTGGCGATGAACACCAGGTCTTCCTTCTCCGCCACCACCATGCTGCGCAGCTTCAGCCGGTCGTTGAGGGCCATGAGTCCACCCTCAAAGCCCAGCACGATGGAAAACGGGCCCGTGACCAGCAGGCTGGCGTACACAGTGCGCAGATAGGTCAGCTGCTCCCGCTTCTCCGGCCCGTACCGGTCGATGGTGCTCCAGAAGGGGGCCGCGATGACCTCCGCCGTCTCCTCCAGGGTCAGGCCCTGACGGCGGAGGAGATAGTCGGCGATATAGGTGATGACCTCCGTGTCGGTCTGGAGCGTGCATTTATAGCCGTACATCTCGATAAAACGCCGGTTGGCGTCGTAGGAGGAGATCTCCCCGTTGTGGACCACGGAGCAGTCCAGCAGGGCGAAGGGATGGGCGCCGCCCCACCAGCCCGGGGTGTTGGTGGGATAGCGGCCGTGGGCCGTCCAGGCATAGGCCTCGTATTCATCCAGCCGGTAGAACACGCCCACATCCTCGGGGAAGCCCACCGCCTTGAAGGCGCCCATGTTCTTCCCGCTGGAGAACACGTAGGCCCCGTCGATGGAGGTGTTGATATGCATGACGATCCGGGCGATGAACTCCTTCTCGTCCAGCTGCATGCTGGCCAGCACCGAGCGCAGGGGCGTGACGAAGTAGCGGCGGATGATGGGCTCGTCGGTGATCTGGGGGATCTTCCGGGTGGGGATGATCTCCGCCTTCACGATCTCCAGCACCTCCCGCAGGTACGCCTCGCACTCCAGCCGCGTGGGTTTATCCCGAAAGAAGAGATGCAGGGCGAACAGATCCTTATATTCCGGATAGATCCCGTAGCCCGCGAAGCCGCCTCCCAGACCGTTGGAGCGGTCGTGCATGGGCTTCATGCTCCCGATGATCTTCTCGCCGGTCATGCGCCTGCCCTCTTTTGAGATCACGGCCGAGATGGCGCATCCGGACGGGATGCGGACCTGCCCCTCAAGTTGCTTCATATCGCATCTCCCCTTCCTTTACAAACAAAAAAACGGGGTCGTTCCGCCGGAAAAGCGCGCAGCTTTCCTCCGGTGAACGTCCTCGTTCCTCCCGTTACTTTACTCCCCCGCGGAGGGCTTGTCAATGGTGTTTGAAAAAAATTTTTGTTCTTACCCCTTGACAAATGCGGAAAACAGGCGTATATTTGCGCCATTGAGAGACACCGACGTCTCGCAGGGACCTCCCTGCAGGCGTCGGCGTCTCTCTTTTATTTTTTCCTGAAAGGGTGATCCGTATGACCAGTATCCCCGCTTATTTCGGCTGCAAGGTGTTCAATGACCGCGTAATGAAGGCCCGCCTGTCCTCCAACATTTACAATTCCCTGCGACAGACCATCGACCAGGGCGCGAAGCTGGACCCCTCTGTGGCCAGCGCCGTGGCCTCCGCCATGCGGGACTGGGCCGTGGAAAACGGAGCCACCCATTTTACCCATTGGTTCCAGCCGCTGACCGGCATCACGGCGGAGAAGCACGACAGCTTCATCTCCCCGTCCCCCGACGGCGGGGTGATCATGGAGTTCTCCGGCAAGGAGCTGATCAAAGGCGAGCCCGACGCCTCCTCCTTCCCCTCCGGCGGCCTGCGGGCCACCTTCGAAGCCCGGGGCTACACCGCCTGGGATCCCACCAGCTACGCCTTTATCAAGGGCAGGACCCTGTGCATCCCCACGGCCTTCTGCTCTTACGGCGGCGAGGCCCTGGACAAGAAAACGCCCCTGCTGCGGAGCATGGAGGCCCTCAACCGGCAGGCTCTGAGGATCCTGAAGCTCTTCGGCAACGATGACGTCCGCCGGGTCACCACCTCCGTGGGACCGGAGCAGGAGTACTTCCTCATCGACCGGGCCATGTATGACCGGCGCAAGGATCTGATCTACACCGGTCGGACCCTCTTCGGCGCCAGACCCCCCAAGGGACAGGAACTGGACGACCACTACTTCGGCTCCATCAAGCCCCGGGTGGCGGCGTACATGGAGGACCTCAACCAGGAGCTGTGGGAGCTGGGCATCCTGGCCAAGACGGAGCACAACGAGGTGGCTCCCGCCCAGCACGAGCTGGCGCCCATCTATACCACTACCAATATCGCCACGGATCACAACCAACTGACCATGGAGATCATGCAGAAGGTTGCGGCCCGTCACGGGCTGGTGTGCCTGCTCCATGAAAAGCCCTTCGCCGGCGTCAACGGCAGCGGCAAACACAACAACTGGTCCATCGCCACCGACGCGGGAACAAATCTTCTCTCTCCCGGCGAGACGCCCTATGAAAACGCCCAGTTCCTGCTGTTCCTGGTGGCTGTGATCCAGGCCGTGGATGACTATCAGGGCCTGCTCCGTGCCGCCGTGGCCACCGCCGGCAACGACCATCGTCTGGGCGCCAACGAGGCGCCGCCTGCGGTGATCTCCATTTTCCTGGGCGACGAGCTCACTGCCGTCCTGGACGCCATTGAGACTGACACTCCCTACAGCGGCGTTGAAAAGAAAAGCATGAAGCTGGGGGTGGATACCCTGCCGCTGTTCCCCCGGGACACAACGGACCGGAACCGGACCTCCCCCTTCGCCTTCACGGGCAACAAGTTCGAGTTCCGCATGCTGGGCTCCTCCAACTCCATCGCCTGCGCCAACATCATGCTCAATGCCGCTGTGGCGGAGTCCCTGAAGTGCTACGCCGACGAGCTGGAGAAGGCGCCGGACTTCCACGCCGCCCTCCACGATTTGATCCAGCGCACCATCCGGGAGCACAAGCGGATCATCTTCAACGGCAACGGCTACGACGACGCCTGGATCACCGAGGCGGTGGAGCAGCGGGGTCTGCTGAACCTGCGTACCACCCCGGACGCCATGCCGGAGCTGCTGAAGAAAAAGAACATGGAGATGCTCATCTCCCACGGGGTCTTCTCCCCGGCGGAACTCCAGTCTCGGTATGAGATCATGCTGGAGAACTACTGTAAGAGCGTCTGCATCGAAGCCCAGACCACCAGCGACATGGCCCGGAAGCAGATCCTGCCCGCCGTGGAGCACTACGCCTCCGACGTGGCGGAGGCGGCAGCCAGGAAGAAGATCCTGGACCCGGATCTCAGCTGCAACTACGAAAAGCGGCTGGTTCGGAAGCTGTCCTCGCTGGCGGATCTCATCGACGCCAAGACCGACGCTCTGGACGGCGCCATCGCCATGCAGCGGACCCTCTCCGACATCACCGAGGAGGCCAACCACATCCGGGACGAGATCCTGCCGAAGATGAGCGCCCTGCGGGCCGTGGCCGACGAGGCGGAGGTCATGACCGCCGAGAGCTACTGGCCCTTCCCCACCTACGGCGATCTGCTGTTCGGTGTGAAATAAGATGTTATGTATAAAATGAGATAAGAGATCCCGGTCTGACGGTCTCAGCCGCCGGATCGGGAGACAATACAAAGGAGGTTGTTTGTGATGACGGTTATGACATTGGAATTCTGGCTCCTGCTGGGCACGGCGTTGATCTTCTGGATGCAGGCCGGCTTCGCCATGGTGGAAGCGGGCTTTACCCGGGCGAAAAACGCCGGTAATATCCTGATGAAGAACCTGATGGACCTGTGCATCGGCGCGATCATGTTCACGCTGATCGGCTACGCCCTGATGATGGGCGAGGATACTCTGGCCGGGCTCATCGGTCTGCCCAATCTTGAGCTGTTTACCAATTTCAAATCGTTCATCGCCTCCCCCGGCGGCGGCATCACGGGCGCCACCTACTTTGTATTCAATCTGGTGTTCTGCGCCACCACCGCCAGCATCGTCTCCGGCTCCATGGCCGAGCGCACCAAGTTTTCGGCCTACTGCATCTATTCTGTCGTCATGTCGGCCATCGTCTACCCCATCGAGGCCCACTGGATCTGGGGCGGCGGCTGGCTGAGCCGCCTGGGCTTCCATGACTACGCCGGCTCCTGCGCCATCCACATGGTGGGCGGCATCTCGGCGCTGATCGGTGCGGCGATCCTGGGGCCCCGGATCGGAAAATACGTCCGGGACAGGAGCGGCAAAGTCACCCGGGTCAATGCCTTCCCGGGCCACTCCATCCCCCTGGGCGCTCTGGGCGTGTTCATCCTCTGGCTGGGCTGGTACGGCTTCAACAGTGCCGCGGCCACCAGCGGCGCGGAGGCGGCCTCCATCTTCCTGACCACCACTCTGGCCCCCGCCGCCGCCACCTGCACCACCATGATCTTCACCTGGTGCAAGAACGGCAAGCCGGACGTGTCCATGTGCCTCAACGCGGCCCTGGCGGGCCTGGTGGGCATCACAGCGGGCTGTGATGCTCTGGACGGCCTGGGCGCTCTCATCGTGGGCGTCGTCTCCGGCATCCTTGTGGTCGTGGTGGTGGAGGTCCTGGACCTGAAGCTCCATATCGACGATCCCGTCGGCGCCGTGGCCGTCCACTGTGCCAACGGCGTCTGGGGCACCATTGCCGTAGGCCTGCTGGCCAACCCCAACGCCCCGGCGGGTCTCCACGGCCTGCTCTACACCGGCGAGGGACGCCTGCTGGGAATCCAGCTGGTGGGCGTCGTGGCCGTGGCCGCATACACCATCATATTGATGACCGTCGTGTTCAGGCTTATCGAAAAGGCTCACGGTCTGCGGGCCAGCGCCGAGGATGAGGTGACCGGACTGGACATCTCGGAGCACGGTCTCCCCGGCGCCTACTCCGGCTTCGCCATGCTGCCGGAGTCCATGCCAGACGACGCGGAGGCGCCTGTGATCGTGTCCGGCGATACCCCCGCGGCGGAGGCCGTGCCGGTGAAAAAGATGCCCAGCTTCGTGGAGGAGGGCATGCCCAAATTCACCAAGATCGAGATCATCTGCAAGGAGGCCCGTCTGGAGGCCCTGAAGAACGCCATGGTAGCCATCGGCATTGCCGGCATGACCGTCTCCCACGTCATGGGCTGCGGCGTCCAGAAGGGCAAGCCGGAGTACTACCGCGGCGTTCAGGTGGAGACCACGCTGCTGCCCAAGGTGCAGGTGGACGTGGTGGTCAGCAAGGTGCCGGTGCGTACTGTCATCGAGACGGCCAAGCGGGTGCTCTACACCGGCCACATCGGCGACGGCAAGATCTTCGTCTACGACGTGGAGAACGTGATCAAGGTCCGCACCGGCGAAGAGGGGTATGACGCACTCCAGGACGTGGAATAACAGAGGGAGGCTGGGATCATGTGTTCTGTAATGGGCTACTGCTCCGACAGTGTCCCCATGGATCGGTTCCTGAAGGGTTTCGCTCAGACCAAATCCCGAGGCCCCGACGACAGCCGCATCGTGGATACCGGAAAGGGCCTGCTGGCCTTCCACCGCCTGGCCATCATGGGGCTGCATCCCGAGGGGATGCAGCCCTTCGCCCTGGACGGCAGCTATCTGGTCTGCAACGGCGAAATCTACGGCTTTGAAGCCATGCGCAAAGAGCTGCGGCAGAAGGGCTATACGTTTCAAAGCGATTCCGACTGCGAGATCCTGCTGCCCCTGTATAAAGAATACGGGACGGACATGTTCCGCATGCTGGATGCTGAGTTCGCCTGCATCCTCTACGACGGGAAAAGCGGGATCTTCCTCGCCGCCCGGGATCCCATCGGCATCCGGCCTCTCTACTACGGCTACGGGCCGGACGGTGCCATCGTCTTCGCCAGCGAGGCGAAAAATCTCGTGGGGCTCTGTGCACGGGTCCTCCCCTTCCCGCCGGGGCATTACTATAAGGACGGACAGTTCATTTGCTACCGGGACATCGCCAAGGTGGACGCGGTCTGTCACGACGATCTGGACGAGATCTGCCGCAATATCAGAGAAAAGCTCACCGCCGGCATCGAGAAGCGGCTGGTGGCGGACGCCAAGGTGGGTTTCCTCCTCAGCGGCGGTCTGGACTCCTCCCTGGTCTGCGCGGTGGCCCAGCGGTGCTCCGACGAACCCATCCGCACCTTCGCCATCGGCATGAGTCAGGACGCCATCGACCTGAAATACGCCAGAGAGGTTGCGGATTATATCAGCAGCGACCACACGGAGGTCTACATGACCCACGAAGAGGTCATCGACTCCCTGGAAACTGTGATCGCCTTACTGGGCACCTACGACATCACCACCATCCGGGCCAGCATGGGCATGTACCTGGTCTGCAGGGCCATCCACGAGCGCACGGATATCCGGGTACTGCTCACCGGCGAGATCTCCGACGAGCTGTTCGGATACAAGTACACCGACTTTGCCCCCTCCGCAGAGGCGTTCCAGAGGGAGGCGGTAAAGCGCCTGCGGGAGCTTCACATGTACGACGTGCTCCGGGCCGACCGGTGTATCTCCGTCAACTCCCTGGAGGCTCGGGTACCCTTCGGTGATCTGGACTTCGTCTCCTACGTCATGAGCATTGACCCGGAAAAGAAGCGAAATGTCTACGGCAAGGGCAAGTATCTGCTCCGCCGCGCCTTCGAGGGGGACTATCTGCCCCACGACATCCTGTACCGGGAAAAGGCCGCCTTCTCCGATGCCGTGGGACACTCCATGGTGGACTACCTGAAGGAATACGCCGAGGTGTGCTACACAGACGGGACATTTGAGGAAAGGCGTCAGAAATATGACCATGCGACGCCCTTCACCAAAGAATCCCTCCTCTACCGGGAGATCTTCGAGCGATACTATCCCGGTCAGAGCGGGATGGTCGTCGATTTCTGGATGCCCAACAGGGCCTGGGAGGGCTGCGATGTAAACGATCCTTCTGCAAGAGTACTTGCAAACTATGGGGACAGTGGATTATAATAACAGACACGGAGGCGATAAGATATGCAAAAGCTGGAGCAGATCTATGAGGGAAAGGCAAAGCGGGTCTATAACACAAATGACCCGGATTACTGCATCGTATCCTATAAGGACGACGCTACGGCCTTCAATGGCCTGAAGCGGGGCACCATCGTCGGCAAGGGAGTCATCAACAACCGCATGAGCAACAGCATGATGCTCCTGCTGGAAGAGAAGGGCGTCCCCACCCACTTCGTGGAGGAGCTCAATGAGCGGGAAACCCTGGTCAGGCGGGTGTCCATCATTCCTCTGGAGGTCATCGTCCGCAACATCGCCGCCGGTTCCTTCTCCCGCCGCTACGGCGTAGCGGAGGGCGTGGTGTTCAACGAGCCCACGGTGGAGTTCTCCTACAAAAACGACGCGCTGGGAGATCCCCTGCTCAACGACGACCACGCTCTGGCTCTGGGTCTCGCCACCCGGGAGGAGATGGAGCTGATCCGGACCTACGCGCTGCGGATCGACGGCATCATGCAGGGCTTCTGGGATGAGTGCGGCATCACGCTGGTGGACTTCAAGCTGGAGTTCGGCCGGCTGCCCGACGGCACCATCATCCTGGCCGACGAGATCAGCCCCGACACCTGCCGTCTCTGGGACACCGCCACCGGACAGAAGCTGGACAAGGACCGGTTCCGCCGGGATCTGGGCAGCGTGGAGGAGGCCTATGCCGAGATCATGAGGAGACTGCTCGAGCATGAGGAACAATAAGAATATCATCGCTCCCAAAGAACACCATATTCATGAGGAATGTGGTGTCTTTGGCGTTTTTTCGGAGACTAACGCCGATGTGGCGTCCCTGGCCTATTACGGCCTCTATGCCCTCCAGCACCGGGGGCAGGAGAGCGCCGGCATCGCCGTGAACGACGACGGCGTGTTCTCCTTCTTCCGGGACGAGGGACTGGTCCACGAGGTGTTCTCTCCCCAGCGGCTGCAGGCCCTGGGCCGGGGCAATATCGTGGTGGGACACATCCGCTACGCCACCACCGGCTCCGACCGGAAGCGCAACGCCCAGCCCATCGTCATCAACCACCACAAGGGCCGCATGGCGCTGGCCCATAACGGGAATCTCACCAACTCCTATGAGCTGCGGACCCAGCTGGAGCGCACCGGCTCCATCTTCCACACCACTACGGACAGCGAGGTCATCGCCTACCTCATCGTCCAGGAGCGGCTGCGCAGTCCCTCCATCGAGGCGGCGGTCCACGCCGCCATGGGGCGCATCGAGGGGGCCTATTCTCTGGTCATCGCCTCCCCCTCAAAGCTCATCGCGGCCCGGGATCCCTACGGCTTCCGGCCCCTGTGCATGGGCAAAACCGGGGACGGGAAGATCGTCTTCGCCTCGGAGAGCTGCGCTCTGGACGCCGTGGGGGCGGTATTCCTGCGGGACATCGCTCCCGGTGAGATCGTCACCGTCAGCTACGACGGCATCCGCAGCGACACATGGCACTGCGGCAGCCGCCCGAAGCGCCTGTGCGTGTTCGAGCTGATCTATTTCTCCCGGCCCGACTCCGTGGTGGACGGCACGCCAGTCACCGAGGCCCGTCAGCGGGCCGGGGCCTTTCTGGCCGAAGAGCATCCCGTAGACGCCGATGTGGTCATCGGTGTGCCGGACTCCGGTCTGGACGCGGCCCTGGGCTACGCCCGGGCCTCCGGTATCCCCTACGGCATCGGCTTTACCAAGAACAAGTATATCGGGCGCACCTTCATCTCCCCGACTCAGGAGCAGCGGGAGGTGGGCGTCAATATCAAGCTCAACCCCATCCGCAGCGTGGTGGAGGGCAGGCGCGTCGTCCTCATCGACGACTCCATCGTCCGGGGCACCACCTGCCGGGGCATCATCGACCTGCTCCGTCAGGCCGGGGCCCGGGAGATCCACATGCGGGTCAGCGCGCCGCCCTTCGTGGCTCCCTGCTACTACGGCACGGATATCGACAGCGCGGAAAACCTTATCGCCAATCACCACAGCGTGGCGGAGATCGCAGAGCTGATCGGCGTGGATTCTCTGGGCTATCTGAGCATGGAGCATCTGATACAGATCGCGGGGACCGACGGGGCGTTCTGCACCGCCTGCTTCGGCGGGGCCTATCCCACCGCCGTCCCCAGCCACAGGAACAAGGACCGCTTCGAACAGAAGCTGACACACAGGAAAACATCCGGGGAGGGATCGACATGTCAAACTGCGCGATCGTAGGGATCAACTGGGGCGACGAGGGCAAGGGCCGCATGGTGGACCTGCTCACCGAAGGCTACGATGTGGTGGTCCGGTATCAGGGCGGCGGCAACGCCGGCCATACCGTGATCAATGAGTACGGAAAATTCGCCCTGCATCTGCTGCCCTCCGGCGTCTTCCGGAAGGGCGTGGTGAATATCCTCGGCAACGGCGTGGCTCTGGACCCGGAAAACCTCCGCACCGAGGCGGAGGATCTGCTCCGCCGCGGCGTGCCCGTCACGCCGGAAAACCTGAAGGTCAGCGACCGGGTCTCTCTCCTGCTGCCCTGGCACCGGGAGCTGGACGCTCTGGAGGAGCGGCGGCTGGCCGACAAGCAGTACGGCTCCACCCTGCAGGGCATCGCGCCGTTCTACTCGGACAAGTTCCAGAAGAAGACCGTCATGGCCGGAGAGCTGTTCTACCCCGACTATCTGCGCGCCCATCTGGCGGCGCTGCTGGAGTGGAAAAATCTCACTCTGACACAGGTCTACGGCGCGCCGCCCTGCTCCATGGACGACCTGCTGGCCTGGGCCGAGGAGTACGGCAGCTGGCTGCGGCCCTTCGTCTGCGATACCGGAGCGTTTCTCCGGCAGGCCCAGGCGGAGGGAAAGAACATCCTCTTCGAGGCCCAGCTGGGGGCCCTCCGGGATCTGGATTACGGCATCTATCCCTATACCACCTCCTCCAACGCCATCGCCGCCTACGCTCCGGTGGGCTCCGGCCTGCCCTCGGCCAAACTGGATGAGATCGTGGGCGTGGTGAAAGCCTACTCCACCTGCGTGGGCGAGGGCCCCTTCGTCTGCGAGTGGTCCGGCCCGGAGGCGGAAGCCCTGCGGGAGGCCGGCGGCGAATACGGCGCCAAGACGGGCCGGGCCCGCCGGGTGGGCCCCCTGGACATCGTGGCCACCCGCTACGGCGTGCAGACCCAGGCCGCCACCTGCGTGGCCCTGACGAAGCTGGACGTGCTGAGCTATATGGACAGGATCCCCGTCTGTGTCCGGTACCGTCTGGACGGCCGGGAGACCGACGATTTCCCCTTCCCCGCCGCCCTGTACGACGCCGAGCCGGTGCTGGCGTATTTTGAGGGCTGGCAGTGCGATATCTCCGGCGTGCGGCACTGGGATGATCTGCCCCGGGCCGCCCGGGATTACGTGACGTTCATCGAGGAGCAGCTGGGCTGTCCCATCCGCTACGTCTCCGTGGGGCCGGAACGGGAGAGCATCATTCTGCGGTAAGGAGTGATACGGATATGAAAGAGTACTATGAATCCCCTCTGGCCTCCCGCTATGCCTCGGAGGAGATGCTGAAGCTGTTCTCCGCCCAGCGGCGGATCGAGACCTGGCGGCGGCTCTGGGTGGCCCTGGCACGGGCAGAGCACCGGCTGGGACTCCCCGTCACAGAGGAACAGGTCCGGGAGCTGGAGGCGCACATCAGCGACATCGACTTCGACTGCGCCGCACAGCGGGAGCGGGAGGTCCGCCATGACGTGATGGCCCACGTCTACGCCTACGGCAAGGCGGCGCCCTCCGCCGCCGGGATCATCCACCTGGGGGCCACCAGCTGCTACGTCACCGACAACGGGGACCTGATCCTGTATCGGGAGGCGCTGCTGCATCTCCGGCACAGTCTGCTGGGGGTGCTCCGGCAGCTGTCGGACTTCGCCGACCGCTGGAAGGCCCTGCCGACTCTGGGCTATACCCACTATCAGCCGGCCCAGCTGGTGACGGTGGGCAAGCGGGCCGCGCTGTGGATGCAGGACTTCGTCTCCGATCTGGAGGAGCTGGACTTCACCGTCTCCTCTCTCCGGCTGCTGGGCTGCCGGGGCACCACGGGCACCGAGGCCAGCTTCCTGGAGCTCTTCGAGGGGGACAGCGGCAAGATCGACGAGATGAACCGCATGATCTGCGAGGAGTTCGGCTTCTCCGGCTGCTTCGCCGTCTGCGGGCAGACCTATCCCCGGAAGCTGGACAGCCGGATCCTTCACTGTCTGTCCGCCATCGCCCAGAGCTGCAGCCGTATGGCCAACGACATCCGGCTGCTGCAGCATGACCGGCAGATCGAGGAGCCCTTTGAGAAAAATCAGATCGGGTCCTCCGCCATGGCCTACAAGCGCAATCCCATGCGGTGCGAGCGGATGTGCTCTCTGGCCCGGTACCTGATGGCCGACGCTCTGAACGGGCCTATGACGGCCTCCGTCCAGTGGCTGGAGCGTACCCTGGACGACTCCGCCAACCGCCGCATCTCCCTTCCGGAGGGCTTCCTGTGCGCCGACGCCCTGCTGCGGCTGGCCCAGAACGTCACCGCGGGGCTGGTGGTCAACGAAAAGATCATCGAGAAGACCGTATGGGAGTATCTGCCCTTCATCGCCACGGAAAATCTGCTCATGGAAGCCGTCAAGCGGGGCGGCGACCGGCAGGCGCTCCACGAGATCATCCGGCAGTGCTCCATGGAGGCCACGGCCCGGGTGAAAAACGGAGAGTCCAACGATCTGCTGGCGCGGCTGGCGGCCACGGAGGCGTTTCCCCTTACCGAGGCGGAGATGACCGCGCTGCTGGAACCCGCCCGCTACATCGGCCGCTGTCCGGAGCAGGTGACGGCGTTCCTCGAGGGGGTGCGCCCCCTGCTGGATACGGCGCCCCGGACCGCCGCCGACATCGACCTGTGAGGGAGGGCATTCCGTGGAAAAGATCCTGATCCTTGATTTCGGCGGCCAGTACAACCAGCTCATCGCCCGGCGGGTACGGGAGTGCCGCGTCTACTGTGAGATCAAACCCTGCACCGTTTCCATAGAGGAGATCCGGGCCTTCGGCCCCCTGGGCATCATCTTCACCGGCGGCCCCGGCAGCGTCTATGAGGACGGCGCGCCCCAGGTCGATCCCGCCGTCTTCACTCTGGGAGTACCCATCCTGGGCATCTGCTACGGCTGTCAGCTCATGGCCCACAGTCTGGGCGGCCGGGTCACCCCAGCCCAGGAGGATTCCGCCCGGGAGTACGGCAGGACCGTCACGCGGTACGACACCGCCTGTCCCCTCTTCCGGGGTCTGCCGGAGGAGAGCGTGTCCTGGATGAGCCACGGGGACTACATGGCGGAGATCCCGTCCGGCTTCCGGCTGGCGGCGCGGTCCGACGCATGCCCCAACGTGGCCATCGCCGACGAGGCCCGGGGCTTCTACGGCGTGCAGTTCCATCCGGAGGTCAACCATACGGAGCACGGGACGGAGATCATCCGGAATTTCCTCTATCAGATCTGCGGCGCCGCCGGCGGCTGGTCCATGGAGGACTATAAAAACACCGCCATCCGGGAGATCCGGGAGGCGGTGGGAAACGGCAGAGTGCTGCTGGCTCTCTCCGGCGGCGTGGACAGCTCCGTGTGCGCCGCCCTGCTGGCGGAGGCCGTGGGCGAACAGCTCACCTGCGTATTCGTGGATCACGGGCTCATGCGCCTCAATGAAGGGGACGAGGTGGAGGCCGCGTTCTCCGGCCGGGCCATGCGGTTCATCCGCGTGGATGCGGAGGCCCGGTTCCTCCTGAAGCTGGCCGGCGAGACGGACCCGGAGCAAAAGCGGAAGATCATCGGCGAGGAGTTCATCCGGGTCTTCGAGGAGGAGGCCAAAAAGATCGGCGCGGTGGACTTTCTGGCCCAGGGGACCATCTACCCCGACGTCATCGAATCCGGTCTCGGCAGCGCCGCCGTCATCAAGAGTCACCACAACGTGGGCGGCCTGCCGGACTATGTGGATTTCAAGGAGATCATCGAGCCCCTGCGGCTCCTGTTCAAGGACGAGGTGCGGCAGCTGGGCCGGGAGTTGGGACTGCCGGAGGCGCTGGTGGCCCGCCAGCCCTTCCCGGGACCGGGGCTCGCCATCCGCATCATCGGCGACGTCACCAAGGAGAAGGCCGACACCCTGCGGCAGGCGGACTTCATCTTCCGGGATGAGATCGCAAAGGCCGGCGACGGGGTACGGCCGGATCAGTACTTCGCCGTGCTGACCAACACCCGCAGCGTGGGCGTCATGGGCGACGGCCGCACCTATGAATACACCCTGGCCCTCCGGGCCGTCACCACCGACGACTTCATGACCGCCGCCTGGACCCGGATCCCCTACGACGTGCTGGAGCGGGTCTCCGTGCGGATCATCAACGAGGTCCGGGGCATCAACCGCGTGGTCTACGACATCACAAGCAAGCCCCCGGCAACGGTGGAGTGGGAATAACTGACAAAACCCGCAAAGCCTTGAAAACACTGGGTTTTTGAAGCGGAAACGGGGCATTTGATAGCAAATTGATAGCAGATACCAAAACCGGATTTACTTTGCTCACTCCTGTATAGCGGGTGGTTTGCGGGTAAATCCTCCATATCCTAAGAAAAAGGTCTTGCTGACTTTCACCAGTCGGCAAGACCTTTTTTGCTATTTGTCTTTTCTCTGTTTCTTCAATCCTTTTATCAGAGCATCGCTTAATTCCTTCGAGGGGACTTTGGCCCACCGCTGGGTGGTGTCATACTTGGGGTAGTTGTACCGCCAGCGGTCATAGTCCTCCTTGGTGATCTCCCCGGCCTCCAACTTCGCCGCCTGTTCCCGCCACGCAATCAAGATTTTGTTCAACTCACTGGCTTGACGGCCTCCCTGGAAAATATCTGCTTGCAGGCAGGCACGTCCATCCGCCTCTATCACTTTCAGACTGTAAACATCCTCCAAGGCGAACAGCGTATGGGCCAAACCTATGTAGTTGTCTATGTCCGGGACGCTCAACGCCTGGGGCGATACATCTAAAGTATGAGCCAGGGCAGCGGTCAAATCGGCCTTCGGCGTCCGGGTGCCTGTTTCGTACTGTGCCAGACGAACATCGGCGGAACGCTCTGGAAAGCCCACCGCCATACCAAGATACTTCTGTGTCATACCCCGGAGGGTGCGGAAAAAATGGATGCGCTCTCCTATT
>JAFWDQ010000016.1 GCA_017516065.1 Oscillospiraceae bacterium | reverse complement strand
GCGTCGGCGTCGGCGTCGGCATCGGCATCAGCGTCAGCATCGGCATCGGCGTCAGCATCGGCATCGGCGTCAGCATCGGCATCGGCGTCAGCATCGGCATCGGCGTCGTCGTCGCCCTCTTCGTCAGCACTGATGGTCAGCGTGGCAGTAGCCTCACCGGAAAGGGCAGTAGCAGTGCCATAGTCCACAGCTGCTTTCAAATCCAGAACCTGCACAGTATAGTCACCGGCAGCAGTGCCGGCAGGAACGGTGATCGTGAAGGTGCCTAAAGCATCTGTAGTGATATTTTCCATATCACTAGTCAGCCACGTAATTTTATAATTTCCGGTATCTGGATCAGTACCAACATCACCGCCCGAAAACTTGTTGCCATCCGGGGCGGTGTCTGCGGTAATTTCGCCCTCCCAACTCGGAACGATCTGATATGCTACACCACAAAGATCAATCTCATCCGAGGCGGTTATGGTCAGGGTGACGGTCTGCGCTTCACTGCTTTCGGTCAGTTCAGCGGGGCTCAGCTCGGCCTTAACGGTCGCTTCTGCTGCCATGGCTGCCATGGGCAGCAGGGACAGGCACAGGGCCAGGGCCAGGATAACACCGAGCAGCTTTCCTGCTCTTTTTTTCATCATACATGCACCTCTTTCTGAATATTTAATGCCGTTTCCTCTTGGTTTATCGTTTTATCTCTTCTTTCGGCACATCGATATTACCACATCTTTCTATCATTTGCAAGCCTTTTTTGTGCAAATGAGCTGCATCTCAATGCAAAAAGGAAGCCGTCCGCCGCGGTTCCTTACTCAGTTAAATGCGGGCTCGATACACTGGGCGGTACAGGCCGCTCAAATGGAACCGATATACTGTGTTTCCGGCGGTCCCGCAATCAATTTTTTGTGAGGGGCAGAAAGAACCGGCGGAACTGAAAAATCCGGCAGAGTTCGAGCGTCCTCCGGCGTACGAAAGCGGAGCGAAATGCTTTAAAAGACAAAGCGGCCCCTGCGCTTTCGCGCAGGGGCCGTTTGATTTTGCTTTACTTCATCGCCCGATACAGGAAGGTCACGATCTGGCTGCGCAGGCAGTCGTCATCGGGGCTGAAGGTGGTGGCGCTGGTGCCGTTGGTGATGCCCTTATCCACGGCCCACAGCACCGCGTCGTAGTAGTAGGCGTCCGCGGACACGTCGGTAAAGGGATTGGCATCCGTGCCCGGCTGACCCAGATAGCGGAACAGGAAGGTCACGGCCTGGGCGCGGGTGACGGTGTCGTTGGGGCTGAAGGTGGTCTCGCTGGTGCCCAGCGTGACGCCCGCATCCGTAGCCCAGCGGACAGCGTCGTAGTAGTACTCGCCCTGGACCACGTCCACGAAGGGATTGACGGTCCCGGTGGCCGCGGGCTGGCCGATGCTCCGCCACAGGAAGGTCACCATCTGGGCGCGGGTGCAGGCCATGTCGGGGCTGAAGTGGGTGGCGTCCGTGCCGTTTGTGATGCCCTTGTCCACGGCCCAGTAAACCGGATCGTAGTAGTAGGCATCCTTGGGCACGTCCACAAACTTATCCTTGCCGTCGGGGGCAGAGCCGTCCTCGGCAAAGGTGGCCTTCACATCCACCGCGCTGTTGGGCATGTTGAAGGTGTAGGTGCCGTTGCCGTTGTCGGTAACGGTGATCTCCTTGCCGTCCTTGTCGGTAACGGTGATCTTGTCGGCCTTATAGCCCTTGTCGGGGGTGACGGTCAGGATGACCTTGGCGCCGTTGGAAGCCCGGGGAACATTGGCGGTGACAGATCCGTTCTCCGTGTCGGCAATATTCACCGGGTAGCTGGCCGAACTGCCGCCGCCGCTGCCGCCGCCATCCTTCGTCCACTTGGCATAGAGGGTGATATCCCCGGTGATGGGCGTGGTGAAATCAAATTTATTCTCGCACCCGGCCTCGGTGTACCAGCCGCCGAAGGTATAGCCTTTCACAACGGGCGCATCAGGCTCCTCGGCAGTCTCGCCGGACAGGACGGTCTGGGCCTCGGGCGCCGTGCCCCGGCCGTTGGCGTCGAAGGTCACGGTGAAGCTGTCAGCCTCGTCTTCCGTCCACTTGGCATAGAGGGTGATATCTCCGGTGATGGGCGTGTTGAAATCAAATTCATTCTCGCACTCGGCCTCGGTGTACCAGCCGCCGAAGGTGTACCCCTCGACGGTGAGGGCCTCAGGTTCCTCGGCGGTCTCGCCGGACAGGACGGTCTGGACCTCAGGCGCATCGCCATGGCCGTTGACGTCGAAGGTCACGGTGAAGCCGGCAATGGAGGTCAGGGAGACATAGCGGATCAGGTCGATGGGAATGTCGTCATCCGTATCCGTGTCGTCATCCGTATCCGTGTCGGCGTCGGCGTCGGCGTCGGTGTCGGTGTCGGCGTCGGTGTCGGCATCAGCGTCAGGCAGGATGATGAAATCCATATAGGTGAAGGAGAGCTGATCCTTCTCCTCGGCGCCTTCGCCGCTCATATCCGTGCCCATCAGGACCGTGGCGCCCTCGGGAGCTTCCAGATTGCCCACGATGGCCAACTGGGAACTCTGAATGGTCAGTGTGCCGCCGGCCGCCACGTTGACGGTACCGAAAATGGAGCTGTCGATGCTTCCTGCATCAGCCGCATCAGCCGTATCAGCCGCATCGGCGGTGTTTGCAGTCGGCACGAATGCGCTGTCAACGAGCGGTTCGACATGTTTCGGACCATCGCCCAGATACGGGGCGATCTCCAGATAGGTGTCGATCAGGCCGGAGACCAGGGCGCAGATCTGCGTCAGGGAGGAGACGTCTGCCATTAACACGCCGAGACCAACGATCACATCCTCAGAAGTGGAGGCCTCCAGGGCACCCGTCCTGCCGATGTTCACGTCGCCCATGGCGTACACGCCGACACCGGCAACGGGCGTCATATCCTCCGACACCTCGGTGGTGACGACCAGCGTGCCGCCGTCCACATTCACGTTACTGGCGGAGAGGACCTGTCCCATCACCTCGTCGATCTTCGACACGGCGTCGGCAACCATGTTTTCGATGGTTTCCTGCTGTCTGTCGAGTTCTTCGAGCGCCTCCTGCTTTTCCTCCGCCGAGAGGTCGCTGTCGTTCTGGATCTCATCCCGCTCCGCGTCGAACATTGCCTCGATGTACGAAATGATGAGGTCGACGATGTCGTCGTTACTCTTGACTGCGGACAGCTTTTCGGAGAGATCCGTCAGGCATCCGTTTACGTCAATCTCCCCGGTCTCAGTGTCTTGATAAGGTTCGGCAATGACGCGGAGGGCCATGGACAGCGCATAGGGGATGACCTCCATGGCATCGTCGATGTCATTCACATCCGCCTCGCTGCCGCTGGGCAGCACGTCCTTCAGCATCGCCAGGCCCGTGTCCAGATGGATGCCGGCAGCGGCGCCGATGCTGACGTTGGCGGAACCGCCCGTGGCGGAAACGGTGCCGGTGTAGTCCCCATCCAGAGTCAGATCACCGCCGGAGAGGACACCCGCGCTGAGGGGAACATTGTCGCTGCCGGTGACGGTCAGGTCCCCGCTGCCCTCAATGGTCAGCGCGCCGTCGACGCAAACGCCCAGACCGGCCACGATGCGCACCTCGGCTTCATCCATATCCATATCCGCGTCGTTGCCGGTGAGCGCGATATTGGCGTCACCCTCCAGCACGATGGTCAGATCACCGGGGGCGTAGATGCCCGCGTTGATGGTGATGGTTCCCTCGTCCTCGCGGGACTCACCATCACCTTCAATACTGTAGTATCTGCTGAACAGACCCAGGCTGTAAGCCTCATAGCCCGGGCCGCTGTACGTGAAGCCGTCCAGGGTCAGGGTCCGGCTGTCCGGATCATAGCTCCAGCCGGAGCCGGAGAGATGCTCGTCAGTGACCACCTCGTCACCCAGCCAGAGGTAGCCGGAAAGGACCTTGACGGGTACGGTGATCTTACAGCACCCGGCAGGGAGCGCAGCCGTTACCGCCGCCGGGTCTGCCAATGCGGTGCCGTTCAGGGTCACGCTGACGGCGTCCTCGAAGAGATAGCCGTCGGCAGGCTTGAGGGTCACGGCCAGATTATAGGTCTCGCCCTCCTCAAAGCTCTCGAAGTCATTGTCTTCCCAGTCGGCGCCTGCGATGGTATACGTGCTGTCTGCGGTGTTGACAGCAGGAACAAAGTAGGCGTCACCGGGCATGGGGACCGGGACCGTTGTCAGATCCACCGCGTCGATGGTGTCGGCATCCTCGGTAACCGTCGCGGAGAAGTAGATCCGGACGTCGCCGAAATCTTCATCGACGTCGATGCTTACAAAATCAGCGCCGGTGATCGTCACATCGTCCGCCGTGATGCCGTCGCTGATCGTGTTCCTTCCGTTCGGAACGACCAGAACACAGCTGTAGTAGGTGCTCCCCTTCTCGAAAGCGCCGTCAAACCAGATAAAGCTCTGCAGATCGTCAATGCTTTCGGCCCACATATCGGGAACGAGACTGAACGTATCATCACCCGGGGTCGCCTGTGGACCGTTCGCCGCGCTGGCACCCGCCTTGGGCGTCGCCACGGTGAAGGCGATCTCGTCGATCTCTACCGGAGCGGTCGGCGTAAAGTCCACAGGGAATAGGGATGACGCATCGTTGCCATTACCCGAAAGAATGACGTCACCGTTTTCGTCGCTGATGGTAAAATTGCACTCGTCCGACCAAGAACCGCTCACCCATGTAAACCGGTAGGTGTGCCCGTAAGCAAGCTCCACGGTTCCCGTTGCAGAGCTGCCGTTTTCGATCGTCAGCGAGGCGACTTCCTGGTTTTCCGTCGTATCCGTGATCTGGATCGCGCAGCCGTTCCAGCCGTCGCCAAAGGAATCCGTCAGTTCATAACTGATATCCTCACTGATATCCTCCGACGGGTCCGCCGCCATGGCCGCCATGGGCACCAGGGACAGGCACAGCGCCAGGGCCAGAAGCACACTCAACACTCTTCGTTTCATAAATACCTCCTTGTCTTTATTGTGTTTTTGTTGGATGTCTTTCTTCTTTTTCCGTTCAGCCCGGCGTGCCGGGCAGCGTCGGCAGCAGCCTCTGCCGCGTCCGGGGAGCCGGGCGGTTGGTTAGATAAATTATACAGCACCTCCGTCAGTTTTGCAATCATTTTTTATATTTTTATTTTGTTTTTTGAATGTTTAGCGTCTGAAAAAAGAGAGAAAACACGGTTGTCAGAATACTTTTGGGTTTCAAGCTGCAAAACAATAGTGAAAACACCACGACCTCCACGCAAGCGCGGAGGCCGTGGTGATCATTACGGATCTGCCCGGGCTTCATAGCCTATTTTCATCGCCCGACAGAGGAGGCGTCCTGTCTCAAACAGGGGCGTCTCCCGCGGCGCTACGCCATCCGGGCCATCTCCCGCCGGAGCCGGAGGATGATCCGCTTCTCCAGCCGGGAGATGTAGGACTGGGAGATGCCCATGCGGTCGGCCACCTCCTTCTGGGTCCGCTCCTTTTTGCCGTCCAGACCGAAACGAAGGGTGACAATGAGCCGCTCCCGCTCCGACAGGCGGCTGACGGCGGTGCGCAGCAGATGCCGGTCCACGTCCTCCTCAATGGGGCGCATGACCAAATCGTTCTCCGTGCCCAGCACATCGGAGAGCAGCAGCTCGTTGCCGTCCCAGTCGGTGTTCAGCGGTTCGTCAAAGGAGACCTCGCTGCGCCGGGATGCGTTTTTCCGCAGATACATGAGGATCTCATTTTCGATGCACCGTGAGGCATAGGTGGCCAGTTTGATGTTCCGGTCCCTCTTGTATGTCCCCACCGCCTTGATCAGGCCGATGGTGCCGATGGAGATGAGGTCCTCGATGTTGATGCCTGTGTTCTCAAAGCGCCGGGCGATGTAGACCACCAGCCGGAGATTGTGCTCGATGAGAGCCGCCCGGGCCCCGTCGTCTCCCTCCCCCAGCCGACAGATCAGGTCGGCCTCCTCCTCCCGGGAGAGGGGCTGGGGCAGGGTGTCGCTGCCGCCGATGTACAGCAGCGGCTTTGCCCGCAGGCGCAGCAGGAGCAGACACAGTTTTCGTTTCAGACCGTTCAATGCGGACGCCTCCTGTTCAGATGAAAATCCGCCCCGCCCAGAACGGCCCGGTAGACGCCGCCGTCGGACAGAGGCGTGGGTGAAAATGCCGCCACCAGCGTCACGGGACGCCGTCCCACGGCGGCGGAATCCGGCCGCAGGGCCAGCAGAACGCCCCCGGGCTGCCCTACCGTCCGATAGGGGATCAGCCGGGGCCGCAGGCCCGTGGCCGTCCACTGCTCCATGAGGACCGCCGGCTTCGTCAGATCCTCCCGGCGCAGGGAGCGGCGCAGCTCCGGCGGCAGCAGGGGCAGCAAAGCCTCATAGTCCGCCACCAGCACCGGCGCTCCGGACAGCGGATCCGTGAGGCTGTTCCCGGTATCCAGCAGGGCCGTCACCGTCACGTCTCTGCCCTTCAGCCGCAGCTGTACCGGCAGCAGGTCTCGCTGCAGGCCGCCGTGCCGGGCCAGCCGGCTGAACAGCAGCAGGAACACCCCCAGGCAGAGAGCGCCGGCGCTGAGAAGCACACGAAGGCCCGCGGATGTGTGCAGGAACGCCTGTGCGCTGCCGTTTTCCCACAGTGACAGCCCGTAGACGGCGCCGCCAAAGGAGAAGGACAGGGCCAGAAACAGCACCGCGGCGCGCAGCAGACGGCGCTGCCCGCCGAAGGCCAGCAGGCACATCCCCAGGGCCGCCGCCAGCTTCACCGCCCCAGCAGACAGCCAGCTCCAGTCCGGCAGCAGCGCCGCCGCTCCGTAGGCGGCGCCCAGGCCCGCCGCCAGACAGAGACGCCCCGGACGGGCCCGTTCCCCGCTGAGCCGTGCCGTGGCGTACAGCAGCAGAAAATTGACGAGGAAGTTGAGCAGACACAGCTCGTCGACGTAGATCACCCGCATGACATCGCCTCCTCCCGCTGCTGTTCCATTATAGGACGGGTCCGGTGGAGAATTTGTCATAGTCTGTGTAAAAAAACGGCCCCGCCGCAAATGCGGCGGGGCCGTTTTTTCAGTCGTCTGTTTTGTCTTCGTCTTTGTCCCGGTCGCCGGCATCCGCGTCGTCCGGGTCGTCGTCGTCCAGGTCGTCGCCGGACTCGTCCTCCGCCCTGCGGACCTTCGTGATCCGCTCCTCATTCTGCTCGATATCCCGGAACGCCTTCCGGATCTTCTGACAGCAGCTCTCATAGGCGGGATCCGGCGACTGGCCCTGTCTTTCATAGTAGGCCTCCCCCAGCTCCGCGTAGAGCTTCTGGATCTCAGCCTCCCGGGCGGTGATGGACAGGTTCAGGCGGGTGATCTCCATGAATTGCTTCGACCGCTCCAGGGCGGCACTGGCCACCTCGCCGGCTTTTTCCTTCATCGTGTCAAAGGGGTCGTGCCTCTTCATCTCCGTGCCACCTTCCTTTCTCCATACTATGCGGCAAAGGGACGGGTGTTATTCCTCTCCGGAGTCGCTGTCCTCCAGGGGCAGGACCACGGCCAGGGCCGTGCGCTCCGGGGTGAAGCAGGTGCGGATGCACTGCTCCGCATCCTCCTTTGTGATGGCGTCATAGCACTCTGCGAAGGTATAGTAGTCGCTCCCGTAAAAATAGGCGGTGGCCAGCTCGATACAGACAGAGTCAAAGGAGTTGAGCCGACGCAGACGGGAGCCGTAGAGGGCCCGCTGCGTCCGCTGGAAGAACGCCTCGTCCAGCCCCTCCCGTCCGATGCGCTGCGCTTCCTCCGCGATGGCGTCGCGGACCGCGTCGGGGTCCCGGCTCTCGCCGCCTGCGTAGAAGCAGGCGCCGCCGTGGACCCGGTCCCAGCCGCCGCCGAAATTCTTGTTCACAAGACCCTGCTCATACAGCCGCGTATACAGGGGCGAGGACTCCCCCATCAGCAATTCGTAGGCCAGGTCGTGGATCAGCTCCTGCCGCAGACTCTCCGGCCCCTCCAGGGGTGCGTCGCACTTCCAGCCCACCATGAACAGGGGCATGGATACCTCCATCCGCCGCTCCCGGCGGGGCGTAACGGCTCTCGGCTCCTCCGGCTCGCCGTAGTCCCGGGGGATGTCCGCCCGGCCGCTCTGCCGGGGCAGGATCTCCTCGGCGGCACGGCGCACCAGATTCGGGTCCACGTCCCCTACCACGCACAGACACATGTTGGCCGGCTGATAGAAGGTGCGGTGGCAGGCATACAGGGTGTCGGCGGTGATGTCCGCGATGCTCTCCACGGTGCCGGCCACGCTGGTACGTACCGGCAGGTGGTCGTAGAGGGCCTCCAGCATATCGTAGTAGCAGCGCAGAGAGGGGTCGTCCTCCCCCATGCGGATCTCCTGACCGATGATCCCCTGCTCCTTGTCCACGCTCTCCCGGGTGAACCAGGGCACGGAGACGAAAGACAGGAGCGTACGGAGGTTCTCCTCAAAATTCTCGGTGCTGTCAAAGTAATAGGCCGTCATATCCGACCCGGTGAAGGCGTTGGGCTGGGCGCCGTTGGCCGCCAGCACCTGCAGAGCGTTTCCGTCCTCGGTGTCGAACATCTTGTGCTCCAGAAAGTGCGCCACGCCGGCGGGGGTGTCCCGCCACTGACCGTCCTCCTCGAAGCGCATGTCCATCCCGCCGTACTTCACGGCGAAAAAGGCGTAAGTTTTGGCGAATTCCGGCTTCGTCACCACGAAGATCTGCAGGCCGTTGGCGAGCTTTTCCGTCCAGACGATCTCGCCCAGTCGGGTATAGTTACGTTCCCTCATGCCCGTCCTCCATTCCTGTCAGATAGTACACGCTGTCCAGCTCCACCCGCCGGGCGGCCTCGATGACCTGCTCCCGGGTCACGTCCTCCAGCAGCAGCGCCATCTCTCCGGGGCCGTAGTCCAGCCCCGCCAGAGTCTGGCCCAGATAGTAGTCCTCCATCTGAAGCTGAGAATCCGTGGCGCCCCGGAGGGCATTGACCATGGCGCGGCGGGCAGCGTGGAGCTCCGCCTCATCGAAATCGCCCTGACGGCAGGCCTCCAGCTGGGCCATGATCTCGTCTCTGGCCCGCTGGAAGTTGGAAAACTCCACCCCGGACTGGACGGTCATGATGCCCTTGTGCCGGTGGAGACCGGAGCTGGCGTAGTAGCACAGGGACAGCCGCTCCCGGACATTCATGAACAGCTTTGAGCTGGCGGTGCCGCCGTAGACGGCGTTGAACAGGATCAGCGCGGGGAATTCCTCGTCCTGAACGGTGATGCCGGTGCGGAAGCCCATGCCCAGCTTGCCTTGGAGCACGTCCATCCGCTCGGTAAACTCCCGTGGCGCGCCCTCCGGCGCGTGACGCAGAACAGCCGTTTCCGGCCAGGGGTCTCTCCGGCGGGCCGGAAGCTCCCGCAGGCTGTGCCGCAGCGCCTCCTCCACCCGATCCGCGGCAGCGCTGCCGCAGTAGAAGATCTCAATGGGGGCGTGTTCCCGCAGTTCCTGATAGGTGTGGAACAACTGGGGCATCCGCACGGCCTTCGCCGTCTCCTCCGTGCCCAGATTGCTCACGCCGTAGACCTCGTCCTGACACATGAGCCGGATCAGCCGCAGCGGCGCGTAGGTCATCTTATCGTTGCGCTGGGCCAGGATCCGGTCCAGCAGATTATCCCGCTCGCCCTCCAGCCACTCGCTGTAAAAGCGGCCGTTCCGGGTGGCGGGATGCAGTAGAAGATCGCCCAACAGGTCCGCCATCTTCTCCAGCAGACGGGGCTTGTCCGGCAGATAGGCATCATCCACGAAGCTGCCTACAAAGCCCAGGCACTGGCAGTCCCCCACCTTGCGGACGGAGGGCTCCATATAGGCGCCGTAGTAGCTGTCCAGCAGGGCTGACAACTGCTCCATGCCGGGACAGGCCTCCGTGCCCCTGTGTAAAACCTGGGGCAGCAGCGCATGGATCGAGGCCGTGGCCGGGTCCAGAGGCGCGATGAAATGCAGACTCAGACAGCCGGTCTTGAATTTTCTCGTGCGCAGGGCGGTGAGAAATACACCGGGCTGCAGCTCTCTGCGTTCCGCTTGGATCAAGGGGGTCCCTCCTTCAAATCGTTGCAGACGGCCTGTCCCCGCTCCGGGTCAGAGGTCCTCCTCCTCCCGGCGGCGGGGCCGTTCCATCAGGGTGTGCATCGTCTCCTGGAGATCGGCGCCCTCGTAGAGCAGCCGGCAGGCCGCCTCCACGATGGGCATCTCCGTGCCGGTGTTCCTTGCCAGGGTGCGGGCGGCGGCAGCGGCATAATAGCCCTCCACTACGGCGCCCACCTCCCGGACCGCCTCATCCGGCGAGCTGCCCTTTCCGATGAGGATACCGGCCCGCCGGTTCCTCGAGTGCATGGAGGTACAGGTGACGATCAGGTCGCCCATGCCGGTGAGGCCCACAAAGGTCTCCTTCCGGGCCCCCAGGGCGGTGCCCAGACGCACCATCTCCGCCAGGCCACGGGTCATCAGCATGGCTTTCGTGTTGTCGCCCAGGCCCAGGCCGTCGCTGATGCCGCAGCACAGGGCGATGATGTTTTTCAGCGCGCCGCCCAGCTCGGCCCCCACCATGTCCGTGCCCACATAGACACGGAACAGGCCGTTCATAAAGGCGTCCTGTACGGCCTCCGCCGCTGCGATGTCCTCACAGGAGGCCACGCAGGCCGTGGGGATGCCCCGGGCCACCTCCTCCGCGTGGGAGGGGCCGGAGAGGACCACGATGGGGTTCCCCTCCCCGATCTCGGAGCGGATCACCTGGGACAGCCGCAGCGACGTCTCCGTTTCCACGCCCTTGGATACGGAGACCACCAGAGTTTCCCGGCCCAGCAGGGGCCGCATCCGCCGGGCCGTCTCCCGCACGAAGAAGGAGGGCGAGGCCACAACGGCCAGCGCCGCGTCCGCCAGACAGGACAAATCGCTCGTGATCGTCAGTCCTTTTGCCAGCGGCACGCCGGGCAGCAGAGGGTTCTCCCCCTTTTCCCGCAGCATCGCCGCCTCCTCCTCAAAGGGCGTCCAGAGCGTCACGTTATGTTCGTTTTCAAGAAGCAGAAGCGCCAGGGCCGTGCCCCAGCCTCCGCTGCCCAGTACGACAGCTTCCATATCAGGATGGACCTCCTCAATACCGGTGTAATGGGAAAACGCATCGTTTCGGCGCGTGCTATGTATCGTGATGGAAGGAGAACTCGCTCTCCTGGCCCCGGATCAGGCGCAGGAGATTCTCCCGGTGTGCCCACAGCATCAGCAGCGCGCTGATCCACACCAGGATCACGCAGAACCAGCCGGGTCTCGTCAGCAGCGGCACCAGGATGATAAAGGCCACCGCCGCGACCATGGAGCCCAGAGAGACAAAGCGGCTCAGGGCTACGCAGATCAGGAACAGCGCCACGCAGATCACCGCCACGCGCCAGTCGATGAACACCGCCCAGGTGCAGCTGGTCAGAATGGCCTTGCCGCCCTTGAACTTGTAAAAGGCGGGAAACACGTGGCCCAGCATGCAGCAGAAACCGGCGATATAGGTGGACTCAAACGCCAGCTCCGTCGGCGCCAGCAGCCACCGGGCCAGCAGCACCGCCAGGATCATCTTCACCACGTCACAGGCCAGGACAAGGATCGTCAGAGGACCGCCGAAGGTGCGATAGAAATTCGTCGCCCCGGCGTTGCCGCTGCCGTGCTTCCGAACGTCGTCCTGGAAAATGTATTTTGAGATCACAATCGCGCCGTTGAAGCTGCCCAGAAGGTAGCTGATCACGATCACGATGACAAGAAGAAGTATGACGAGCACTCCGGCTCCCTCCCGTCAGGCCGTGTTATTTCTTTTCGCTGCGCTCCCGTATCGTCATCCGCACCGGCGTGCCCTCCAGGCCGAACACGGCGCGGATCTGATTTTCAAGATAGCGCCGGTACGAAAAGTGGAACAGGCTGCTGTCGTTGCAGAACACCACGAAGTGGGGCGGACAGATCCCGGCCTGGGTGATATAAAACACTTTCAGCCGCTTGCCCTTGTCCGAGGGCGGCTGGACCCGGGCCGTGGCGTCCGCCAGGACGCTGTTGAGCAGGCCCGTGGTGATGCGCATATGGCTCTGTTCATTGACGAAGCGGATCAGCTCGAACAGCCGGTTCACCCGCTGGCCCGTCAGGGCGGAGATGAAGGCCACCGGGGCATAGCTCATAAAGGCCAGGTCCCGCTTCACCGCCTCCCGCATCCGGTCCATGGTCCGGTCGTCCTTCTCCACGGCGTCCCATTTGTTGACCACGATAACCGACGCCTTACCGGCCTCGTGGGCCATGCCGGCCACCTTGGTGTCCTGCTCCGTGACGCCGGTCTGGGCATCGATCAGGATCAGGCAGACGTCCGCCCGCTCGATGGCCATGGCGGCCCGGAGAATGGAGAATTTCTCGATCCGGTCCCCGATCTTCGCCTTCCGGCGCATCCCGGCGGTGTCGATGAACAGATATTTCCCCGTCTCGTTCTCAAAGGGGGTGTCCACCGCGTCCCGGGTGGTGCCGGCCACGTCGCTGACGATGACCCGCTCCTGCCCCAGGATACGGTTGATGAGGCTGGACTTTCCCACGTTGGGGCGGCCGATCACCGCCACCTGGATCACGTCGTCGTCCGGCTCCTCCTCGTCCTGCTCCGGGAAAAAGGCCAGACAGGCGTCCAGAAGCTCGCCGGTGCCGTGGCCGTGAAGGGCGGACACGGGGATGGGATCTCCCAGCCCCAGATTGTAAAACTCATAGACGTCCGGGTCCGTGGGCCCGGTGGAGTCGGCCTTGTTCACCGCCAGCACCACGGGGCGGCCGGCCTTCAGCAGCATATTCGCCACGTCGTGGTCCGCCGCCGTAACGCCGGTGCGCAGGTCGCACAGGAGGATGATGACCGTGGCGCTCTCGATGGCGATCCGGGCCTGCTCCCGCATGAACAGCAGGATCTCGTCCTCAGTGTTGGGCTCGATGCCGCCGGTGTCCACCAGCGTGAAGGTGCGGCCGCACCACTCGCAGGGGGCGTAGAGCCGGTCACGGGTGACGCCGGGGGTGTCCTCCACGATGGACAGGCGCTTGCCCGTCAGCTTGTTGAACAGCATGGATTTTCCTGTATTCGGACGGCCAACGATGGCCACGATCGGTCTTGGCATAGTCTCTCTCCCTCATTCAAATCGAACCCGCTGCGCTGGGCTTCGATTTGAGAAAGCTGCGCTGCGCTTCCCGCACGCCGCAAGGCGCACGGGCGCTCCGCGAGAAGTGTTTTTTCCGTGATACATGCTCCCGGAAAAAACAAATTGGACTCTATTCGCGGCGTGCGCGCCGCGAACTCTGCGAGGCTTTCCCGCAGTCTGAAGCGCATTCCTGCTGTATTCCTATTCTTCCGCGATGGCGCACAGCAGAGCGTAGCCGTCGCTCTCCACGGGGATCACCGGGACGCCCAGCCGCTCCGACGCCTGCGCCAGCGTCACGTCATCCAAAAACATATCTCCGCCCAGGCGGACCATCACGGCGGGGATCAGCAGACGCTCTCCCAGATCCCGGCCCTCCAGCTGATCCATCAGGTCGCCGCCGGTGATCAGGCCCGCCACGTCCACCGTATCGCCGAAAAACCGGTTCTCGATGCCGTAGACGCCTCGGCAGGCCTCCCGGAGACCCTGGGGCATGGAGTCGATCCACTGCCGCAGCCAGGGCCGGGCCGCCAGCCCGGTGGCGACGGAAAAGGGCCGGGCCGTGTCGCCGGAAAAGTCCGGCAGCGCGCTTTGGAGCTCTCCCTCCATCAGCCGCAGCATCCCCACGCCGTTCTCCAGCTGGGGGAACTCCTCATACGCCTCATACGGGGGCAGAGCCCGCTCCGCCTTGAGATAAAACTCATCGGAACAGAAGAAGATGCGGCTGCCGCACTCCGCCAGACAACGGGCGGCATAGGCCTCCACCCGATCCACCACGGTCTCGGCGCTGCTTCGGTCGTAGGGCTCCAGGGGGTACAGTCCCTGCCGGTGCTTCGTCAGCCCCACAGGCACCACGGAAACGCTGGCCACCGCCGGATGCAGGGCCCGGAGGGCCTCCATGGTCTCCTGCAACGCCTCGCCGTCGTTGAGCCCGCGACAGGAGACGATCTGACAGTGCATTGTGATGCCCTGCCGGGCAAAGCGGCCCATCAGATCCATGCACTCCCCCGCCCGCCGGTTCCCCAGCAGCTTGCACCGCAGCCCGGGATCGGAGGCGTGGACGGAGATATACAGCGGACTGATCTTCAGATCCAGGATCCGGCGGATCTCCCGCTCCGTCAGATTCGTCATGGTGATATAGCTGCTGGTGAGAAAGGACAGTCTGGCGTCGTCGTCCTTGAAGTACAGCGACTCCCGCAGTCCCGGGGGCAGCTGGTCCACGAAGCAGAACAGGCAGTGGTTGGAGCAGGAGTTGATCCGGTCCATGAGATAGGTCTCAAAGGACAGCCCCAGAGGCTCTCCGGCTCCCTTGCGGATGCGGACCTTTCTCCGTTTTCCCTCCGCCGTCTGCAGGATCAGAGACAGGCGTGCGTCATAGGTGAAATACTCATAGTCCAGCACGTCCGCAATGGGATTGCCGTCCACCTCAAGCAGGCTTTCTCCGACGCGGATCCCGGCTCTTTCCGCCGGGCTGCCCGGCTCCACTGCTGTGATCTGCGCCGCCATCTCCCTGTCTCCTTCTCTTCCATCCCGCAGTAAGGGCATTTTATTCTGATTATTTTACCCGATTTTCAGGGAACTGTCAACCTCTCCCGGGACGGCGCAGACGCTCAAATCGCCGAAAAATCACGGCGTTGTCCCTGCGGCTCCTCCCTTCTCCCGCCGACGGATCGTCTGCCTCTCCCGCTTGCTTTTTTTCGCTGTCTGTGGTATAGTTCCAGCGCAAGGGAGGGACCTGTCATGCCCGTGGCGCTCTGGATCGTGATCGCTGCCGTCATCGTACTGATCCTGTGTACATCTTATATCACCTACCGCATCGCCTTTTATTCCCCAAAAGCCAACCAGAACGACATCCATAAGCTGCCGCCGGGAGAACAGTACGAGGCGCAGAAGGACGTGATGCTGGCGCTCATCGACGCTCTGGCTCCCGTCCCCTTTGAGCCCGTGTCCATCACCTCCCGGGACGGTCTGCGGCTGACGGGCCGCTACTATCATGTGGCTGAGGGCGCGCCCCTGGACATCGGATTCCACGGCTACCGGGGGACCGCCGTCCGGGACTACTGCGGCGTATCCATGATCAGTCTGAAAAACGGCCGCAATCTGCTGCTGGTGGATCAGCGGGCCCACAGCGGCAGTCAGGGCCATACCATCACCTTCGGCGTCAAAGAGCGGTACGACTGTCTGGACTGGTGCCGCTGGGCGGTGAACCGCTTCGGCGAGGATGTGTCCATCTATCTCAGCGGCGTGTCCATGGGCGCCGCCACGGTCCTTATGGCGTCGGAGCTGGATCTGCCGAAAAACGTCCGCTGCATCATCGCCGACAGTCCCTATACGACCCCCCTCGCCATCATCCGCAAAGTCTGCCGGGACCTGCATCTTCCCGCGTGGCTGCTGATGCCCTTTACCCGGCTGGGCGCCGTGCTGTTCGGCGGTTTTCGCCCTGCGGCCGCCTCCGCTCCGGAAGCGGTGGCCCATACGAGCATCCCCATCCTCCTCATTCACGGTGAGGATGACCGCTTCGTGCCCTGTCAGATGAGCGAGGTCATCCGGTCTGCCTGCGCCTCCCCCGTGGAGCACCAGACCTTCTCCGGCGCCGGCCATGGTCTGAGCTATCTCAGAGACAAGCCCCGGTATATCGCCATGGTCCTGGATTTCTGGGCGCGCTGCGCAGGGCCCTAATTTTTTCTTGCATTCCGTATTGCATCGTGGTAGAATGATAAAGTTAAAAGGGAAAAACGGCGCAGAACGGGAAAATGACGTGGCTGCCGCCTGGCAGAGAGGACGGGTCATCGGCTGAAAGCCTGTCCCAGGCGCATCGTCTGTTCGCCCGGGAGCCGCCATGGAGACATGGCCGGAGGCCCTCCGTTATCGGGGCGTAAAGTGCGCGCCTGCGCGGCGCGAATCGTGGGTGGTACCGCGGAAGCTCTGCCTTTCGTCCCCGTGTATGGGGAGGAAAGGCTGTTTTTTTATTTTACTGTGAGGAAGTGCTGGTATACATGAAGCAGAAACTGGAAGAAATTCGCAAAGACGCCCTGGCGGCCATCGAAGGCGCCCAGGACTCCGCAGCGCTGGAAAACCTTCGGGTGTCCTATCTGGGAAAGAAGGGCCAGCTCACCGCCGTACTAAAGCAGATGGGCAAGCTCTCCGCGGAGGAGCGGCCTGTTATCGGCCAGATCGCCAATGAGGTCCGGGAGGCCCTGGGCGGCGCCATCTCCGCCCAGGCGGAGAAGCTGGAAAAGGCCGCTCTGGCCCTGCGCCTGAAGGCGGAGGCCGTGGACGTGACCATCCCCGGCACGCCGGTGGAGCTGGGTCATCGCCATCCTCTGTCCCTGATCCTGGACGAGGCCAAGGACGTGTTCATCGGCATGGGCTTTTCCATCGCCGAGGGGCCGGAGGTGGAGCTGGCAGAGTACAATTTCACCCGTCTGAACACCGAGGAGGGTCATCCCGCCCGGGACTGGGGCGACACCTTCTACATCACGGAGGATTCCTCCGTCCTTCTGCGGACCCAGACCTCCCCCATGCAGGTCCGGGCCATGGAGACCATGCCTCTGCCCCTGCGCATCATCGCCCCCGGCCGGGTCTACCGGAAGGACGAGGTGGATGCCACCCACTCCCCCATGTTCCATCAGCTGGAGGGGCTGGTGGTGGACAAGGGTATCACCATGGCGGATCTGAAGGGCACTCTGGAGACGCTGGTCAAGCGGCTCTACGGGCCTGACAGCGTGGTGCGCTTCCGGCCTCATCACTTCCCCTTCACCGAGCCCTCCTGCGAGCTGGATGTCCAGTGCTTCGAGTGTAAGGGACAGGGCTGCCGGGTCTGCAAGAACGAGGGCTGGATCGAGCTGCTGGGCGCGGGAATGGTCCATCCCAAGGTGCTGGAGGGCTGCGGTATCGATACCGAGGTCTACAGCGGCTTTGCCTTCGGCATCGGTCTGGAGCGCATGACCATGCGGCGCTTCTCCATCAGCGACCTGCGGCTGATCTTTGAAAACGACATGCGCTTCCTGGCGCAGTTTTAAGAGGGAGGGTGGATCGATATGCTGCTTTCAAGAGAATGGCTTTCCGAATTTGTCGACGTTGACGCCTCGGACCGCGATTTTGCCGAGGCCATGACCATGTCCGGCTCCAAGGTGGAGGTCACCACGGATCTGGGCGCGGAGATACGCAACGTGGTGGTGGGTCAGGTCAAGGAGATCGTCCGCCATCCGGATTCCGACCACATGTGGATCTGTCAGGTGGACGTGGGCCGGGCCCAGCCCGTTCAGATCGTCACCGGCGCCCAGAACGTGAGGCAGGGGGATCTGGTCCCCGCCGCTCTCCACGACTCCTTCCTCCCCGGCGGCGTCCATATCACCAGCGGCGTGCTCCGGGGCGTGACCTCCGACGGCATGCTCTGCTCCCTCAAGGAGCTGGGGCTCACCGTCCACAACTTCCCCTACGCCGTCGAGGACGGCATCCTCATCCTGCAGGAGCCCTGCAGACCCGGGGACGACATCCGGCCCGTACTGGGTCTGGACGACCATGTGGTGGAGTTTGAGATCACTCCCAACCGCCCGGACTGCCTGTCCGTCATCGGACTGGCCCGGGAGGCCGCCGCCACCTTCCGCACGCCTCTGCGGCTCCACACTCCGGAGGTCCGGGGCAGCGGCGGCAGCGCGGCCGAGATGCTGGACGTGGAGATCGCCGATCCGGACCTGTGCCGCCGGTACACCGCCCGGATGGTGAAGAACGTCAAAATCGCCCCCTCTCCCCTGTGGATGCGCAAGCGGCTCCACGCCTCCGGCGTGCGGCCCATCAACAATATCGTGGACATCACCAACTACGTCATGCTGGAATACGGTCAGCCCATGCACGCCTTCGACTTCTCCTGCGTGCAGGGCGGGAAGATCATCGTCCGCCGGGCGGCTCCCGGGGAGACCCTGCAGACCCTGGACGGCAACGAGCGGAAGCTGACGGAGGATATGCTGGTCATCGCCGATGAGTCCCGTCCCGTGGGCGTGGCCGGCGTCATGGGCGGCGCCAACTCCGAGATCGTCGGCGATACAGCCGCCGTGGTCTTCGAGTCCGCCAACTTCAACGGCGTCTCCGTGCGCCGCACCGCCGCGGCACTGGGCATGCGCACCGACGCCTCCGGCCGCTTTGAGAAGGGGCTGGATCCCCTCAACACCCTCCCCGCCGTGGAACGGGCCTGCGAGCTGGTGGAGCTGCTGGGCGCCGGCGAGGTGGTGGACGGCGTCATCGACGTCATCGCCGCCGACGCGGAGCCGGTGTCCCTGCCTCTGGACGCGGACAAGATCAACCGCCTGCTGGGCACGGATTTCTCCGCCGAGGACATGAAAGAGTCCCTGCGCTGGCTGGACTTCGGCATCGACGGCGATACGGTCCGCGTTCCCTCCTGGCGGGGCGACGTGTGCCACTACTCCGATCTGGCGGAGGAGGTGGCCCGGCTCTACGGCTACAACAAGCTGCCCACCACCCTCATGCAGGGCAGCGGCGCACAGGGCGGCCTGTCGGACAAGCAGAAGGCGGAGAAAAAGCTGGGCGAACTGTGCCGCAGCATGGGCTACAGCGAGATCCTCACCTACTCCTTCATCAGCCCCTCCTGGTACGACAAGATCCGCATGCCCGAGGATGATCCCCGCCGCAGATCCGTTACCCTGCTCAATCCCCTGGGCGAGGACACCAGCGTCATGCGCACCACGGCCCTGCCCTCCCTGCTGGAGACCCTGGGCCGGAACATCAGCTTCCGCAATCCCTCCGTCCGGATGTACGAGCTGGCCACGATCTATCTGCCCCATGAGGACGATATGCTGGCCGACGAGCGGCCCATCCTGTCTCTGGGCGCCTACGGCGGCGACATGGACTTCTTCCGGCTCAAGGGCGCTGTGGAGGCGATCCTACGGGGCATGAACGTCCCCGGCGCCGCCTTTACCGCCCGCACCGACGATCCCTCCTATCACCCCGGCCGCTGCGCCGTCATCTCCGTGAACGGTACGGAGCTGGGCGTCATCGGGCAGATCCATCCTCTGGTGGCCGACGCCTACGGCGCGGATACGCCGCTGTTTGCCGCCCAGCTGGATTTCCTGACCCTGCTGTCCCTCCGGGGCCCGGAGGCCCAGTATACGCCCCTGCCCCGATTCCCCGCCGTGAGCCGGGACATCGCCGTGGTCTGCGGCGTGGACGTCACTGTGGCCGCTCTGGAGGACTGCATCCGCCGGGGCGCCGGCGGGCTGCTCCGGGAGGTCACGCTGTTCGACATCTACGCCGGCGCTCCCATCCCCGAGGGGAAGAAGAGCGTGGCCTTTTCTCTGACGCTGCGCTCCGACGAGGCCACCCTCACCGACGCCCAGGCCGACGCCGAGATCAAGGCCATCCTGGAGCTGCTGAAAAGCGAGCTGGGGGCCGTCCTGCGGTAAAACTGCGCCCTTCCGCTCTTACCTCTCCGGCACCCGGAGCGGGAAATGTTACATTATGATTACATCTTTTTCGCGCCCCTTTACTTTTACCGAAAAATGAAATAGAATAAAGTCAATATTGGGGTGGAGGGATGCACTATGCAGGATTTTACCCGAAAATTTGACGTCGTGCAGGATAAGGACAAGACCAATAAGGAGATCCTCATCACCATCTATAACGCCCTGCGGGAAAAGGGTTACAACCCCATTAACCAGATCGTGGGCTATATTCTCTCAGAGGACCCCACCTATATCACCAACTACAACAATGCCCGCAGCCTGATCCGAAAGATCGACCGGGATGAGCTGCTCCAGGATCTGGTGCGTCATTATCTGATGGACTGATGGGCGCCGATTTACTGCGCTTTTTCAAGATACGGCAGGCCAAGCTCTCGCCTGCCGTATCTTTCATTCTATTCAAGGAGGCGGCGCCCATGAAACGGAATAATACGGCCGGATTCTGCACCGTCACCTGTCTGATCGCCGCCGTGTGCTGGGGCTTCTCCGGGACCTGCGGCCAGTACCTGTTCCAGATCAAGGGCGTGAACGCCAGCTGGCTCACAGCCGTCCGGATGCTCTCCTCCGGCATTATACTGCTGATCATCAATCTCGTGGTGGCCCGGCGGGAGCTGCTTGCCCTGCTGCGCTGCGGCAGGGACCTGCTCATCGCCGTCGCCTTTGCTCTGTTGGGCATCCTGGTCAGCCAGTACTGCTATCTCACCGCCATCCAGTACTCCAACTCCGGCACCGCCACGGTGCTGCAGTATCTGGGGCCCGTGTTCATCATGCTCATCGTCTGCATCAAGGAACTGCGTCTGCCCCGAAAAAAGGAGATCCTGGCCCTTGTCTGCGCCGTCGGCGGCACCTTCCTGCTGGCCACCCACGGCAACATCCATTCCCTGATGATCTCCCGTCAGGCCCTGGTCTGGGGTCTGCTGTCCGCCGTGGGGCTGGTCCTCTACACCATGATCCCCACAGGGCTCCTGCCGAAGTACGGCAGTCTGCCGGTGACCGGGCTGGCCATGATCATCGGCGCTGTCCCTCTGGCGGCAGTCGTGAAGCCCTGGACGTTTGAGATCTCCATGGATTTTCCCTTTTTTCTGGCCATGGTGGGCATCGTCGTGGTGGGCACGGTGATCGCCTACACGCTGTTCATTTACAGTCTCAAGGGGATCGGGCCGGAGCGGGCCTCCCTGACCTCCTGCCTGGAGCCGGTGTCCGCCACCGCCTTCTCCGCTCTCTGGCTGAAGACCGCCTTCGGCGCCATTGATCTGGTCGGCTTTGCCTGTATTCTGGGCGCCATCGTGATCCTGACGGATTTCAAGGCCATGAATAGCTCCCGCGTCCCCGACGACGTATAGTTTTTTCCTGTTCGTCCATACTATCTCCGTACCGCAAAACGGACAGGAGGTCGTTTCGATGAAGAACAAGAATTCCAATCCCAGCATCCGGTGCTCCGTGACCCAGTGCGCCTACCACTGCGGCGACGAGAACTACTGCTCTCTGGATAAGATCAGCGTCTCCCGCTGTGCCGCCCAGGTGACCGACTGCGCCGGCACCGAGTGCGCGTCCTTCACCTGCCGCCCCGGCGCAAAGCTGGGCCTGAACAACAAGTAACCGAACGAACACGCAAAACAGCCGCGCTGCATCTGCAGCGCGGCTGTTTTTTACGAGAGAAGCATGCCCTCCGTCCGGCATAAGAACGTCACCGGTCCATCGGCTCGAAATACCGCCCGAAGCCGTCCCGGATAAACTGATCCAGCACCCGGCGGATCTCCGCCCAGCCGGGATCGTCCAGCGACATCATCCGCCGGGCCACGGCAAAGCAGCCGCTGATCTGGAACAGAAACAGCGCCTCCGCCTGGGCCGGCGTCAGGTCGCTGCTCTCTGTGAAGGACTGCACCGCACCGTCCCGATGCTGGGCCGCCAGCTTGCCCAGGATACGGCCGGTCAGGGCATCGTCCGTGAAGAGGACCCTGTATTTTTCATTCCTGATCTTCAGACAGAAAGGCGTGGAGCCGGCGCAGCAGTCCTCCCCGCGAAAAATCAGCGACAGATGAGCCAGCAGATCGGTGACGCCGGACATGGCGTCGTCCAGCAGCTCCTCGAACACCGCCGGCATGTCCTCATAGTGCAGATAAAATGTGCTGCGGTTCAGCTCCGCCCTGCGGCAGAGCCCCGCCACCGTCACCCGGTCAAAGGACATCTCCTCCAGCATCGCCAGCAGCGTGTCCTTGATCAATGCCTTCGTATAGACCGTCCGCCGGTCCGTTTTCCGCTCTCCCATGGTTTTTCTCCTCCCAACTCCCGGACAGTTTTACCCCTTCTGTCGATAACTGTGCAGACAGAGACAATCTGTCTGTTGCAGTCTTTTCCGCGTTCATTATAATGGAAACAGAGTATTTTTTCAACAGGGTGTACAGAACGATACACTCTGCTTCTGGAGGCAGAGAACATGCGGCAAAATGAGCGATTGGGCACCATGCCGGTGCCCCGGCTGTTCCGGACACTGGCCGTCCCCATGGTGGCGGCCCGGCTGGCGGCCCTGCTGTACACCGTCGTGGACCGGGCCTATCTGGGGCACATCCCCGGGGCCGGAGATCTGGCTCTCACCGGAGTGGGGCTCTGCATTCCCATGGCGGCCCTGCTGCAGGCCTTCGCCAATCTGGTGGGTATGGGCGGCGCGCCCCACGTGTCCCGGCTGCTGGGGGCGGGAGATCCCAAACGGGCGGAAAAGGTGGTGGGCAGCTGCATGACGGCGGTCATCGTCGTCTCCGCGGCGCTCATCCTCGTATGCCTGCTGGGAACGGACCCGCTGCTGCGCGCCTTCGGCGCCAGCGAGGCCACGCTGCCCTATGCCCGGCAGTATCTCCGGGTCTACGCCGCGGGAATGCTCTTCATCGTCATCTCCCTGGGCATGAACGCCTTTATCACCGCCCAGGGCTTTGCCCGGGTCAGTATGCTGACCACGGTGCTGGGGGCGGCGCTGAACCTGGTGCTGGACCCGCTCTTTATCTTCGGCCTGAACATGGGTGTCCGGGGCGCGGCCCTGGCCACCGTGATCGCCGAGGGCGCGGCGGCGGTGTGGGTGCTGCGGTTTCTGATCCGGTCGAAAAAGGCCGCCGTCCGGCTGCGGCTGCGGAATATGGCGCCGGACTGGTCCCTGCTCGGGCCGGCTCTGGCTCTGGGTCTCTCCCCCTTCATCATGGAGGTGACGGAGAGCCTGCTGAGCGTCTGCTTCAATACCTCCCTGCAGCGGTACGGCGGGGACATCGCCGTGCACTCCATGACCATCATGACCACCACCATGCTGCTTTTGACCCGGCCCCTGATGGGGCTGGGCCAGGGGGCCCAGCCCATCGTGGGCTTCAATCTGGGCGCCGGGGATTTCTCCCGGGTGAGGCAGGGCGTCCGGATCGCCATCCTCTGCTCCTTCTGCTACGCCGCCGCCTTCTGGCTTTTCAATATGCTCTGTCCGGCGGCGATCCCCTCCCTGTTCGCCCCGGCGGGGGCCGCCCGGGACCACGCCGCCTGGGCCATGCACATCTTCCTGGCCAGCGGCTTCATGATGGGCCTGCAGTTTCCCTGCCAGTCCCTGTTCGTGTCCCTGGGCGAGGCGAAGCGCTCCCTGTTCCTTGCCCTGCTGCGGAAGGTGATCCTGCTGCTGCCCCTGCTCTATACCCTGCCGCATCTCTTTACCGACAAGGTCTTTGCCGTTTTTCTCACCGAACCCCTCATCGACGTGATCGCCGCCTGCGTCACCACCACGCTCTTCGTGAGAACGATGAAGCGGCTTGGGCGGCGCATGCAGACCCCGGACGCCGGCTGAAAGAATACTCTCACGGAAGCGGGAGGTTTACATAACATTATGAGCCGACAGATCGATCTTACCGCCGGCAGCGTAGGAAAGACGCTGCTCTCCTTCATGCTGCCGTTTTTTGCCGCCAATTTCATGCAGTCGCTCTACGGCGTGGCGGACATGCTGACGGTGGGCCGGTTCAGCGGCACCGTCGCCCTGTCCGCCGTGAACGTGGGGGCGCAGACGATGCAGATCATCATCAGCTTCACCATAGGCTGCGCCATGGGCGTCACGGTGACTCTGGGCCGCTGCGTCGGCAGTCGGGACCGCCCGGCAAGCGGATGAACACGCAGGCAAAACGCCGCAGAGAACCTGCGGCGCGGGATTTCCGGACAGAAAAAACGGGAGGCTGTGCCTCCCGTTTTTTGTCTGTTCTCTTTTATTTGGAATTCGCTTCCACGTACGCGGCCAGGCCGCCCCAGGTCTCCCGGAAGATACCGGGATCCATGGTCTTGAGCTCGGCGGAGATCTCCGGCCGGAAGCCCATCTGGGACACTACGTCCTTTTCCAGATCCAGGCCGGGAGCGAGCTCGATGAGGGTCATCTTCCCGTCAATGAGCTGGAACACGGCCCGCTCGGTGATGTAGAGCACCTTCTGGCCCGGCCGGGCATACTGGCCGGAGAAGGTGATCTGGCCCACCTGATCGACAAATTTCCGGATGGTGCCCTCCTGCTCCACGGCGATGGTGCCGTCGCCCACCTTCACTTTGGCTTTGCCCATAAGGGTACCGGCAAAGATCACGGTCTGGGTGGTGGAGCTGATGTCGATAAAGCCGCCGGGACCTGTGAGCCGCTTCCCCATCCGGGACACGTTGTTGTTGCCGAACCGATCCACCTCGCCGATGCCGAGGCAGGTCATGTCCAGACCGCCGCCGCTGATGAGGTCGAACATCTCATTGGGGGTGATGATGGCCTCCGGGTTATAGGCACTGCCGAAGCTGGGCAGTGCGGAGGGCACGCCGCCCACCATCCCGCTCTCGGTGCTCATGGTCAGCTGGTCGATGAGGCCCTCCTCGGCCACCACCTTCGCAACGTCGGCGGGCATGCCGACGCCCAGGTTGATCAGGTCGCCCCGCTTCAGCTCCATGGCGCACCGGCGGCAGATGACCTTCCGCTCATCGAAGGGCAGCGGCTCGATCTCCTTGAGGGGCTTGCGGATCTGGCCGGAGAACGCGGGCTCCCAGTAGTCGCCCTCCGCCTGCCAGCAGCTCTTGGGATCCCTTGCCTGGACCACGTAATCCACCAGAACGCCGGGGATCTTGATATCCTTCGGGTTGAGGGTCTCGGCCTTGGCCAGATATTCCACCTGGACGATGACGATGCCGCCGGTATTTTTCGTCGCGTTGGCCACGGCAAAGCCCTCGTTGATGACGCTCTCGTGGGAGAAGGAGATATTGCCGTTCTCATCGGCAATGGTGCCCCGCAGCAGGGCCACGTCCACCTTGAAGCCGGGATAGAACAGGTACTCCTCTCCATTGAATTCCACGACCTTGACCAGCTCGTCTTTCGCGCACTCATTCATGCGGCCGCCCTCTACCCGGGGATCCACGAAGGTGCCCAGGCCCGTCTTCGTCAGCAGACCGGGCCGGCCGGCGCCGATCTCACGCCAGAGGTTGATGATGACGCCCTGAGGCAGGCAGTAGCTCTCCAGCTGATTGGCCCGGGCCTGGTCGCAGAGGGTGAACGCGCTGCCGATGTGGGCGCTGGTCCACTTGCCCACAAGGCCGGGACCCGCCTCGCCCAGACGGGTGGCGCCGCGGCTGCCGTGCTCCGTGTCGGGGCCGCCCTCCCGCTTGCTCCGGTTCCAGCCGATGAAGTTGTTGCCGTAGCCCCAGTCTCCGATGGCGCTGCCCTGCTTGAGGTGGATGCCCTTCGGATGTCCCGTTTCTGCATAGCGGTCCCGGATGGCGCAGGCGATCTCCTCCGCCCAGCCGGACATTCCCATGCCCGCGATGCCCACGGTGGCGCCGTCGGGGATCAGCTCCGCCGCTGCCTGCGCCGTAATGAATTTTGCCATAGAATTCCCTCCCGTTTTCTTCTTGGATTCTTATCCTCTCAAACGTATCAGGTTTTTCCGGCCTTGTAAAGAAGCAAACCGGAAAATGCCTAAAAAATACATAAAAGTGTCTAAGAATCAAGCAATTATTAAAGGCGACTATACACATTGTACAAAAAAAATATTGTGTTTTTGGCACGCTCCCGCCTATATCTGACGGCGGTTTCTATGGTATGATAGTGAAAGAAAACAAGGCGGACTGTCCCGCTCAAACACACAACAAGGAGGATGCAAACGATGAACCATATCTATTTCAACGAAGACCATGAAATGATCCGGGAGCTTGCCCGGGAATTCGCAGAAAAGGAACTGGCTCCCATCGCCGGGGAAATCGACAAGACGGAAGAGTTCCCCATGGAAGTGGTCCAGCAGATGGCTGAGCTGGGCTTTCTCGGTCTAAAGATCCCCGAGGAGTACGGCGGACTGGGTCTGGATATGCGCTCCTACGTCTGCGCCATGGAGGAGATCGCCAAGAAGTGCGCCACCGCCACGCTGTTCATCTCCTCCGCCAACTCCCTGTCCACCGCTCCCATCGTGCTCAACGGCAGCGAGGAGATGAAGCAGCTCACTCTGCCCGGCGTCGTGGCCGGCGAGGAGTTCATTGCCTTCGGCCTCACCGAGCCCAACGCAGGCTCTGACGCCGCCAGCCTGACCACCCGTGCGGTGGAGGACGGCGACGATTACATCCTCAACGGGCGCAAGTGCTTCATCACCATGGCGCCGATGTCCAAATACTGCATCACCTATGCCAAGACCGATCCGGACAAGGGCGCCAAGGGCATCACCTGCTTCCTGGTGGATATGTCCCTGCCCGGCGTCAGCTGCGGCCGCCACGAGGATAAGATGGGCCAGAGGGGCGTGCCCGTCAGCGACGTGGTCCTGGAGGACGTCCGCGTGCCCAAGAGCTGCGTCATCGGCGACGTGGATCTGGGCTTTATCAACGCCATGAAGACTCTGTCCGTGGGCCGCATCGGCGTGGCCTCCATGTGTCTGGGCATGGCCGCAGAGGCCGTCCGCCTGGCCGTAGAGCACACGAAGACCCGTGTCCAGTTCGGCAAACCTCTGTGCAAGCATCAGGCCATCGCTTTCATGCTGGCGGACATGGAAACGAAGCTCAACGCCGCCCGGGGCCTCGTATACGGCGCCGCGTGGAAGATGGACCATGGTCTGCCCGCCGACAAGGAGGCCAGCATGGCCAAGTACTATGCCGCCGAGGCCGGCATCGACATCGTGAACAAGTCCCTGCAGCTCCACGGCGGCTACGGCTACTCCAAGGAATACGCCATCGAGCGCATCTACCGTGACATCCGGGTCTGCGCCATCTATGAGGGCTCCTCTCAGGTCCAGCAGATCGTCATCTCCGGTCAGATGCTGCGGTGACGAAGGAACGGTAAAAAATCTGTCATGCTTTCATGCCGGTCCCTCGCAGCAGAGGGACCGGCCGTGTCAGGCCGACACGGCGGAGATGGCGTGAGAAGAAGCGTCTTTGATATTATGTAAACTGATCTGACTTGTCCATCGCAAAAAAGAGGAGGAACTGAAATGAAATGCACGCTGCAGGAGGCGGCGAAGCTGCTGCGGACCCTGAATGATCAGCTCACCGCGTCCCGGTCTCTGGAGGAACAGCAGCGCTCCTTTGTCGCCGCCACCGTCGAGAACGTTGAGGATGTGCGGCCGGCATACGACTACCGGAAGACCGCTGCGGAGCAGGAGGCGATCCGGCAGAAGATCCGCACGGTAAAGCACGCCATCAACGTGTGCAATACCGTCACGGCGGTGCCGGGCTTCGATATGACCATTGACCAGCTGCTGGTCCTGATCCCCCAGCTCACGGCGGAGAAGAACAAGCTGTACACCATGATGGACCGCCTGCCGCGGCAGCGGGTCCAGGGCTACAGCAAGGCCAATCTGATCGAATACGACTACGCCAACTACGACATCGAGGCTGTCAGGGCCGATTACGACGCCGTTGCCCGGCGTCTTATCAGCGCCCAGACCACCCTGGATCATCTCAACAGCACCGTGACGCTGGAAATCGACGTATGACATCTTTCCATTAGCCAAGGCGATGCCAACAGAAGCACCTTTATTTTTTTGTATGCGGCGTTTCGGTTTAATGGAATATGTTGAGGTTCTTTTGAACGCCCGCGTTCACTTGATCCGTTGAATGAAGCTGTTTCGGTTATCGGGCAATAACGGAGGAGGTCCCCTCCTCTGCGCTTCGGCGGCTTCGCCGCGGCTATAAAAGCTTTTCGGCGGCGGAAGCAAGGTCATATGCCGCCCCCGTTTTTTTGGCATCTTCGCGCTGAAGGGCGCAAAAAAGCTCCTGCTGTCTAAACAGCAGGAGCTTTTCTGGTGGACGATAACGGAATCGAACCGCTGACCCTTCGCACGTCAAGCGAATGCTCTACCAGCTGAGCTAATCGTCCGGGTCACTTCAAATGCGAAATTTATCTTACCCTTTTTTATTTGATTTGTCAAGCCTTTTCAGCAAAAAAGAGAAATTCTTTCCCGGGGCGCCGGGCGCTCCCCCCCTGCGGCAAAGGCGCGCCGCCCGCAGACGGCGCGCCTTCTCTTTTTTGCTTGATTCATCCGGCCGGGGTCCGCCGACGCTGTACCGGACAGAGCATGCACCCCGGAACCATCCTGCAGCAGCGTCTTTGAGGGGGGCCAGATCCGGCCTCCATGCCTCGGGCCGGTGTTTTTTGGTTTACATAACTTTTCGTGTTCAGAACTTTCCGCTCTTGCCGGAGAAGCCGCCCAGGTTGACGGTGGTGCCGCCCTTGCTCTTGCTCTCGATCACCTCGCGGACCTCCGTGCGGTGGGAGAAGCTGTCCTCCCTGACGTCGATGACGACGCCCTGGGGGATCACGTATTCCTCCGCCATGACCTGCGTCCTGGCGCTCTTCATCTTCTTCTTCAGGGCCATGGAGACGATCAGCGCCACCAGCAGCGCAATGATGACGATGGCACACACGGAGCCAACCGTGACGCGGCTGCCGCTGCTGCCGCCGTCGTAGCCGTCGTAGCCGCCGTTGTCAACGTCCACGGGATTGCCGCTCCGGGCCGCGGACATCATGTCGCCGCTGACATCCAGATAGTCGGAGAAGCCGTCATACCAGTTGTCGTACCGGAAGTCGTCCAGGAACGCGTCGGTCAGTACGTCCTTGCCGTAGTCGGTAAAGGCGGCATTGCCGAAATCGCCGTGGGCAATGAGGGCGTAGTCCCGCTCCGCCATGCTCATGAGCAGGAGCACTCCGTCGCGGCTGTCGCCATAGCCCAGGTCATAGTCGGTGAAAATCTCCTCGGCGCACTGCCGGACACTGCCGTCTGTGTAGTCCTCATAGTCGTCCACGGTGACGATATAGGTGCCGCAGCCATACTGCTGGGACATCTGCGCGGCGCGGGACTCCAGATCGGCAGCCTGGCCGTCGGTGAGCAGGCCCGCCGTGTCCGTGACGTGATCCAGTCTCGCGTCAGCCTCGCCCGTGTCAGCGGGGACCGGCTCCGGGGCGGCCGCGGGGACGCTGTCAGCCGCGCCTGCGGCGGCCAGGGCGCTGTCCAGGGCCGCAGCATAGTTCAGCAGCGTCGTCTCACAGGCTGCCTGATCCTCTGTCAGGCCGCCGCTCATGCTGGTCTGGTTGAGGGTACTGGCCACGGTGGAATACAGTGTGTCCAGCTGCTCCGTGGTCAGCAGGGTCTCCGCCCGACCGCCGGGCAGGATGCAGAAATCCTCGCAGGCGAGGCCCGTGTCATCCTCATAGAGATAGAGCATCAGCAGCACGCCGTCGTCCGTGCCCTCATAGCCGTAGTCGTACTGGTCATAGAAGAGGGCCGCATAATCCCGGATGGAATTGCCCTCCAGGCCGTCGACGATGTCCAGCCGGACCTGCACGCCGTACTTGTCCGTCAGCGTCTGGAAGGTATCGTCCGCCAGAGACTGCATGAAGCTCTCGTCCATCAGACCGGTGGCATCATAGGTCAGGCCGTAGTCCCTGGCGGCCAGCGCCGGAACCGTCAGCACCGCCAGCAGGCAGATCGCAGAGAGCAGAGTCAGAAGCTTTTTCTTCATCGTCTCCACCTCCTTACAGGAACATGACCAGGCTCAGGATCACCGCCACCGCCACGGCGACGCCGGCGAACCAGCCCCAGAACCTGCCCTTGGAAACCGGCAGATCACCCACCAGCTTGCCGGTCTGTCCGTTCATGGCGAAGAGGAAATCCTTGCCCTTCCACTTGGTGTCCAGCAGCCAGACCGGCAGCATCGCGTACTTGACCTGCCCCCGGCGCAGCATCACCTGCTGGCTGACGGGGATACAGGTCTCATAGCCGACTCTGGCATCCGCCTGCATGGCCGCCACGGCGCTGTTCTCCGCCCGGAGATCCGCCCGGGCGGCGCTTTCCTGGATGGACACGTCGTATTTGTCTGCCAGATAGCCCGGCAGATAGGCTGTGGAAAAAGGCTGGAGCTCGCTGTAATCAAAGGGCTCGATGGAGTCCATGTGCTCGTCGGGCATTTTGGACGAGGCGTCCACGGGGATCATCTCGAAGGGGACGGTGCCCGCCCGGCGGACCATATAGTGCTCCGTCACGGTGACCCTTTCCTTCCCCGTCCGGTAAACATGGGACCGGGTAGCGTCGAACTGGACATCCACGTCCGCCTCGCCGTCAAAGAGCCAGAAGGGCACGTAGATGCCGCGGATCTTCTGGATCTGGTTGGCTGACTTGAAGGATTTGGGCAGCAGAGGCTTGCCCTTGTAGTGGGCCTTCAACCGCTCGATGGCCGCCTCCTTCTCCAGCCGGAAAGGAATGACGTAATCCGGCTTCAGGGTGCCGCTGAACTGTCCCGGTACGATGGTGGGATTGCCGCAGTAAGGACAGCTGGTGGCCGCAGTGGTCTCATCGCAGATCAGCTCCGCGCCGCAGGAGGGACAGCTGTAGGCCTTCATCTTCTCTCCCTCAGCGCCCCAATCACTGCCGGCGCCGGAGAAATCCCAGCCCTCGCCGTCACCGGCGGCCCGGGCCTTCTCTGCCTTGGCCTCCGCCGCAGCAGCGGCCTCCGCCGCCTTCCGGTCCTTCTCAGCGTAAAGGGCCTCGATCTGGGCTACGTCATACTTTGTTCCGCAGTAGTCGCATTCCAGCATACCGGACTTCCCCACAAAGTGGAGCGGTCCGGTACAGGACGGACATTTATAGTTGGTTACCTGCGCAGGCATACGCGCACCTCCCTGTCTGTATCGCAGCGCGACGCCGCCGGCGTCTTGTCTGCGAAAAACAGGGAAACGCCGCGGCGTTTCCCTGTCTGTTCCGCGTCAGAAATCGCAGAGTGTTTTCTTTTTTACCGCGCGATCAGCCGGCTGCCTCCAGCTCCTCGTCCCAGTCGATGCTGTCGATCATCTCATCGAAGCTGTTGTACAGCTCCTCGGCCTCGCTGCCCTCCTGCACGAAGGTGCAGATCAGGTCCTCGATGTCAAGGGTGGCGATGCCGCCGGCCAGGGTCCCCGTAAGGGTCACGTCGCCGTCATCAAAGGAGAAGGTCAGAGTCAGATCGCTGCCGTTCAGCTTCCAGGTGCCGTCGTCGGGGCTGTCGATGAGGAACAGGCTGCACTCTCCGTTTTCGCGCAGTTCCAGCCACTCGCCGTCAGAGCCCAGATCTTCACCGTCATATTCCACGGACACGCAGTTGTACTTGCCCAGATTGGGGTCGGGCTGGCCGCCGCCGCCGCAGGCTGCCAGACAGAGCGCCAGAGCCAGGACCAGGGCCAGTGCACAGAGCTTTTTCATGTAACTTCGTCCTCTCTTTCTCATGATTCCAAATTCCTGATACGTCTCGTACTTCCGGCGATCTCAGCCGGACCGGCTGCGCTTCTTTTGCGCTTCCGCTTGGTTTATTATAGCAGATGCCGCCGGTCTTTCCAACACTAATCTTAGTATATTCCGCGGCGATTCCCGCATTTTCTGACCTTCGGGCCGGTCAGTAGCCCAGGATGACCAGTCCGCTCTCCCGGGCTGCCACCGCCAGCCGGGTCCGGGACTCGAAGCCCGTCTTCCCCAGCATGTGCCTGATATGGCTGCGGACGGTCCAGACGGACATGTTCAGCCGTTGGGCGATCTCCGTGTCCGAGTCGCCGGAGGTCAGCTCCCGGAGGACGATGAGCTCCCGGGCGGTAAAGTCGTAGCTGCTGGCTCTGCCCAGCTTCAGCTCCGGGGTCCGGTCGGGGTAAATGGATTCCCCCGCCATGGTCCGGTCCATGAGGTCCAGAATCGGCTCCTTACTGATCTCCTTGTACCAGAAGCTCTCCACCCCCGCGGCCTTCGCCCGCTCGATATAGGAGAACTCCGGCATGGAGGTGACGATGATGATCTTGATATGGGGAAACTGCCGCTTGATCCGCTCCGCCGCCTCCAGGCCGCTCTCCCCCATAGCGGTGCAGATGTCCATGAGGATCAGGTCCACGGGATTCTTCATGCAGTAGACCTCCGCCATGGCCGCCGTCTCGATGGAGAAGAGCAGATTGTACTTCGGGCTCTGCCGGATGAGCAGCTCGAAGAGCTGACGGGGCATGGCCTGGTCCTCCACTACCATTACGTTGATCACGGCTCGGCACCTCTTTCCTTCGGAATACTGACTTTCAGGGCAAAGACCGGCCGTGCGCTGACGGCCATGGAGCCTCCGGCCTTCTCCACCTGACGCCGCAGGCCGGACAGGCCGCCGCCCTCGACGATGGCGTCGGTCTCCGGCAGGACGCCGTTGTTGGTGAACACCGCCAGATAGTCCAGCGGACGGGTCTGGAACCGGATCGTTATCTCGCTGGCGTTGGCGTGACGCACCGCGTTGGTCAGACACTCCCGGGCTGCGGCGAAGAAGAGCCGCAGTACCGACGGCTCGTCCCGGGGCAGGGTCCCCTCCATGACGATGCGGATCCCCACCGCCCTGGCCGCGTCCTCGATCTGCCTGACGGGATCGAGGGTGGTCTGGGGCCGGGCCTTCTGGTAGAACAGCGCCACGTTCTGCCGCCACATATCCAGCAGCTGCGCCGGCTCAGCCGCCGCGGCGCCGGTGAGGTACGCCCGGGATATCAGCAGGGTCTGGCCCAGTTCGTCGTGGATCCTGACCTTGGCGGCCAGGATCTCCTCGGCTCGGGTCAGGGCCGTCACATTTTCGCTGTGGCTGCGCAGGCGCCGGTTCATCTCGATGAGCTGGCGGTTGCGCTCCTGCAGCTCCAGACCCGCCTGGTGCAGCTGGGTGGTGTCCGTGGCCACCATCTGGATCACCGTGGTGCCCCTCACCGTCAGCTGCTCCCGGGTGAAGGTCCAGACGCTGCCGTCGGGCAGCCGGGCCGAGCGGATCCACTCTCTCTCATCCGTCAGCGCGCCGCTGCCCCGCTCACTGAGAAGGGACCAGAACCGCCGGGCGCTGAGGAGCCCTTCTCCCGTTATGCTCTGGCAAAGGGATTCCATCTTGCGGTTGACCAGCAGCAGTTGTCCGCTGGGCAGACAGAAGCACAGGCCCATGGGCATATTGTTCAGGGTCTCCTGGATGGCCGCAGGAGTGATGGCATGCCGCATACGGCTGCGCAGGGACACGACATTCCACACGCTCAGGGCCGTGAGGAGCGCCAGTAGGACGATCAGCAGCACCCAGGGCATACTGTAGATCTCATGGAAGACAGGGGCCCGGGGCGGCCGCATCTCCGTGGCCCCGGGGGCGCTGCCCCCCAGCAGGGGCAGCAGGAACAGCAGATCCGCCGCCGCCAGCAGCAGCGCCAGCATGCCCTGGAGGAGCGTGGGCCGCCGCATCATGGCAAGGCAGAAAAACTGGATGAGAAACACCACAAGAAGCAGGGACAAAATCACCGCCCGCGCTGCGAGGGGAAGGGCCGGGAAACCTGTCATGACGGCGTCCCTCCTCCCGGCAGACGCAGGGAGACGTACCGCGTCCTCTCCTCTTCCGTCACGGTCAGGGCGCCTCCTCTCCGTGCGATCTGCTCCCTTGCCCAGTCCTCCGGCAGGGACGCCGCCGGATCCTCATAGGCCAGCTTCAGGATCAGAGTTCCGTCCTTCGTCTGCAGATCCGCCAGCAGAGACGAAAGCGTGGGCAGGGCCGCCTCCACCGCCGCCTCAAAGAGGTCATAGGCCAGCTTGGCGTCCTCCGTGTCCAGGCGGTCCTCCGCGCTTCTGCTGAAGCTGCAGGCCACGCCGCTGACCGACAGATAGTCCACCGACTCCCGGATGCAGAGTTCCAGCTCCGAGGCGGACAGGTCGGCGGTGTTCTCTCCCAGCAGAGTCAGGTTGGCCCGCCGCTTGGCATACGCGCCGATGACGCAGACCTCGCCCAGACTCTGCCGCAGGTCCTCATCCTCCGGCGAGAGGGTCTGCAGTTTCTCTTCCAGCGTCTGGAGCTGGGGCCGAATCTCTCTCTCCACCTGATCGTAGAGACGGTTCTGAGCGTCCACCTGGGCCCGGGATTTTTTCAGCGCCAGTTCCGCCTGGAGCAGGTCGTTGTTCTCCGCCAGCCGGTCCTGGGTCTCCCGGAGACGGGTCAGCAGCCGGTCCATGGTTGACTTGTCGTCCAGCCACAGGGCATGGCCGCCGGAGATGTCCATGCTGCGCAGGTAGGTGCTGCCCTCCAGCAGCACCGGGGCGCTCTCCGTCTGCCGCAGGGTGGCTGCGGACAGAGGCCGGGCCCGATCTGAGCTGTAGCGGACCACATAGTCCCGGTCCGCGATCTGCGCGCCGATGGTGGAGGCGGCAAACAGCTCTCGATAGGCGGCGTTTGAGGGGATCAGTCCCGTCTGGATACAGCTCTCCCAGACCCCCACGTCCAGGGCGCAGAACATGGCAGTCGTCTCGATAAAGCCCACGCCGCTGGAGGGAAAAGCGATACAGAACACCATGTAGACCACGCCGATGAGCAGGAAGACCACCGGCTGCCAGATCCGCCGGCGCACCTCCGGGATCCGGCTGCGGCGGAACAGCGTGAAGAGCATGGCCAGGATCAGGAACGTGATCCATGCCACGTCAATATAGTACAGCGGCCCGTGGATATAGGCGTCCCGCCAGTTCTCGACGCCGCCGGGGAAGCGGAAGGCCAGCTGGTGGAGGTCATTGGTCAGGGTCCCGGCGATGAGGGCCAGAGATGGGAGCCAGAGAAGCCGGTACCGTCTGTCCGGCGGCCGGTCCTCCTCCCTGCCGATCCACAGCGCCGAGAACAGGTTCAGCAGAGGCAGCAGGATCAATCCGATGTAGAACAGGTACCAGCAGAACCGGCTCACGGGGAGGCCGGGGACGAACACGTTGTTTTTCAGCGTCAGGACAAAGAGCCAGAAGAGCATGGCGGCGATGGAGATCTGCAGATACCGCTGCAGCTGACGGTGCATGATGCGCCGCCGCAGAGATACGCCCCAGGCCAGGATCGCGCCGCAGTAGATGCCGAAGATAGCGGTGAGCCGGGCGGCCTCCAGCAGCGGCAGTTCTACGTCCCGCATGGCCCGGAGCCAGGAGGCGAGAAGCAGCAGGGCCACCGCCAGCAGCACATGCCAGAGGACCCGTCGCTTCGCCACCGTTGCTCCCTCCCCGCGTCTTTTTTTCATCGCAATCATTATAGCAAAGTTGTCCCGCCGTTTCTACCACAAAATTTTTCGGGTCGGGCTGCTCGTCCCCACGGGAAAAACGGGCTGTCTGCCGATTTTTTTGCGTATTTTGATTTTTATTATGGAAACTGAAAAAAGAACCTGATATAATAAATAAAATATCCATCTTATTAAAACTGCGGCGGCGGGGAAAGGAGGGCACCGATGAAAACCATCTTCCGGATCTATACACGGGACGTTGGGCGAATCTGCCGGAATTTCTTCGCGCTGGTGACGGTGATCGGCGTGTGCCTGATCCCCTCCCTGTACGCCTGGTGCAATATCCTTGCCAACATGGATCCCTACAGCAACACCAGCGGCATCCCCATCGCCGTGGTCAGCAACGATCAGGGCGCGTACAATGAACTCACCGGCTCCGTCAACGTGGGCGACAGCATCGTGGACGGGCTCCGGGACGACGACAAGTTAGGGTGGGTCTTCTGTACGGAGGAGGAGGCCATCACCGGCGTCAAGGCCGGCGAATACTACGCCGCGCTGATCATTCCGGAGAATTTCAGCGCGGAGCTCATCAGTATCCTGGACGGTAAGGTCGGCGACCCCACCATCGACTATTACCTCAACGAAAAAGCGAACGCCATCGCACCCAAGGTCACGGACGCCGGCGCCTCCGCCATCCAGGAGGAGATCAACAGCACCTTCCTGTCCGTGGCCACCGAGGCGGTGGTGGGGGTCATAGAGGATGCCGCCGGTCAGACCGCGGACGACGTGTCCGACATGGAGCAGGACCTCCACAGACAGCTCTCGGAGATCATCTGGCTGCTGTCGGACAACGGGCAGGCGACGGACCCCTATGAAAGCTGCTTTGTCCTGCTGGACCGGACGGACACGCTGCTGGCCGCCACCCGCTCGGCGGCGGCGGACGGGCAGCAGTCCCTGGCGGACGGGCGGGTCCTCCTGGCAAGCTGCCGGACGGAGCTGGCCGCCTTCTCCGACAACGCGGACGACACCCTGGCTCAGGCAGAGGAAACGCTTTCCGCGCTGGATGTGCAGGCGTTGGCCGATATCGACGAGCTGGACCGGCAGGTCCGGCGGACGACCGACTATCTGGACAGCGCGATTTACGCGACGGAGGACCTGGCCAAGCGCACGGAGGACGTTCTGGCGCGGTGCCAGGCGTTGGCGCAGCTGCTGCCCTTCCATAAGCTGCTGTCGGATGCCATCGAGACGCTGCAGGTGGAAAACGAGCGGCAGCGGTGGGTCCTGTCGGAGCTGGAGGGGACCAGTACGGCGCTCCAGAACGCCGTCGACGATCTGGACGATCTCTCCGACATGCTCAGCAAAACCATCCGCGATACGAGTCAGGCGATCCACGATCAGCGCACCGATCTCACGCCGGAGCTGGAGCAGCGGATGGACGACCTGGATCAGGCCTTCGATACGCTGGAACTGTGCCTGACGGAGGCGGACCGGGCCGCGGAGGAGCTGCAGAGCCTCACCGGCAATCTGCGCGACTGCCTGGAGCAGACGCGCACCGCCGTGAACGATATCACGGTCCTGAAGGAGGAGCTGACCGATCATCTGCGGGACGTGCAGACGGATCTGGACGCCATCCTCAGCTCCCAGGCCTATCAGGATGTTCTGGCGCTGACCCATATGGACGCCGAACAGGCGGCGGATTTCATGTCCTCTCCCATCGAGCTGGATACGCAGGCGCTTTTCCCCGTGGAAAACTATGGCTCCGGCATGACGCCCTTCTTCTCCAATCTGGCCATCTGGGTCAGCGGCATCGTGCTCATCGCCGTATTCAAGTTGGAGGTGGACCGGGACGAAAAGATCCGGTCCTTCACCACCACGCAGTCCTACCTCGGCCGCTGGCTGCTGTTCATCTCCGTGGGGCTGATCCAGGCGCTGATCATCTGCCTGGGAGATATCTTCCTGCTGAAGGTGCAGTGTGTCCATCCCGGCGCGCTGATCGGGGCGGGACTGGTGACCTCCCTTGTCTATGTCAATCTGATCTACACCCTGGCCCTGACGTTCAAGCACGTGGGTAAGGCCCTGTGCGTCGTTCTGGTCATTTTGCAGATCCCCGGCTCCTCCGGTACGTTCCCCATCGAGATGACCCCCCAGTTCTTCCAGCGGATCCATCCCTTCCTTCCGTTCTCCTACAGCGTGGGCGCCATGCGGGAGTCCATCGCCGGGATGTACGGGAATCTCTATGTGGAAGACCTCTGCAAGCTGCTGATCTTCCTGTTGGTGGGGCTGTTTATCGGTCTGTGTATCCGGCCGCTACTGGTGAATCTGAACCGGATGTTTGACCGGCGGCTGGAGGAGACGGGCCTGATGCTCTGCGAGGAGAACGGGACCGTGCGCTCCTTCACCCGGCTGGACCGGGTGCTGCGGGTCTTGGCGCGGGAGCCGCAATCCCGGGAGGCCATGCTCCGCAGGGCGGAGCGCTTCCGCGCGCTCTACCACCGCCGGGTGCGGACGGGTTTCCTGCTCCTCATCCTGGTGCCGGTGGTCCTGTGTGTCCTGATGTTCAGCATCAACGCCAAGCTGGTCCTTCTCGTCCTGTGGATCGTCGCCATCATCGCCGTGGTGGTCTATCTGCTCTGCATCGCCTATATCCGCGATAATCTGGAGGAAAAGGAGCGGCTGCTGGGCCTGTCCCGGGAGGAGCTGCTCGAGACCGTGCAAACGGACGATGGAGAGAGGGGTGACGACCGATGAAAAACATCCTCGCCGTTTTCCGGGGCGATCTGGCAAAGCTCCGGAACAATCTCGTCGCCTGGGTCGTCATCCTGGGCCTGATCGTGGTCCCGCCGCTGTATGCCTGGTTCAACATCGCGGCCTGCTGGGATCCCTACAGCAACACCGGCGGTCTGAAGGTAGCCGTGGCCAGCGTGGACGAAGGCTACACCGGCAGTCTCTTCCCCATGACGCTGAACATCGGGGATATCGTTCTGTCCAAGCTGCGGGAGAACGACAAGCTGGACTGGGTCTTCACCGACGAGGCGGACGCCATCCGAGGCGTGGAGGACGGCTCCTACTATGCCGCCATCGTGCTGCCGGCCTCCTTCAGCCGGGATATGATGAGCCTGTTCGTCGGCGATGCGCAGCACTCGGAGATCCTATACTACCTCAACGAAAAGGAAAACGCCATCGCGCCCAAGATCACGGACAAGGGTGCCTCCGCCCTCCAACAGGAGATCGACCAGGCCTTCACCCAGACGGTGACGGAGGTCGCGCTGAGCCTGCTGCAAGGGCTCAGTACCACCCTGGACGAAACCGGCATGGAGAATGCGGTGAGCCAGCTGACGGATCAGCTGAAGCAGACGCACCGGGAGCTCTCCACCGCCGCCGTCACCCTGCGGGCCTGGGCCGATGTGGTGGACGCCCTGGGTCAGATGCTGGCCGTCAGCAGCGACTATCTGGCCGGCACCGGCGAAGCGACGGAGAGCGTGCAGACCATGCTCCAAAACGCGGACAACGGGCTGGACTCCCTTGCCGCGTCCACGGATACCACTGTAGCCGCCATCGACGCCATGCTTGCGGAAACGGCGGCCTGCTGTCAGGTCATCGCCGACGAGATCGACGGCAGCCTCGACGCCATCTCCGGCCAGACGGAGGGCGCCACCGACGGCCTGTATGCCGCGGCCGGCGAGGTGGAGATCCTCTGGAACCGGCTGTCAGACGTCCGGGATTCTCTGGTGCTGCTGGAGAGTCTCCTGCCGGACATCGGTCCGTCCGATCACCGGGCGCTGAACGTTCTGATCTGGCGGCTGGACAGCACCCTGGAGATGATGGACAATCTGGATTCGGCCCTGCTGACCACCTGCGAGGCCCTGAACGGCGCGGGCGCCAGTGCCGATTTCTATCAGGAGGAGCTGCAGGAGCTGGCCCAGCAGAGCGCGGACGCGCTTGAGCAGCTGCGGCAGGACTATGAGACGGACCTGCGGCCCAAGCTGGACACGCTGCTTTCATCGCTCCATCGGCTCAACGGGACGACCGGCAGTCTGCTCTACCAGCTGAATGACGCCGCCGACGCTGCCGCTGCCGCCGGTGGTGCCGGCGCCGACTCGCTGACCGAGCTGAGCCGGCAGCTCAATGAATCGGCCCGCCTGCTGGAGGACGCCGACAGGGAGCTACGGACGATCATCGCCCGGCTGGATTCGGCGACCCAGGGCGACGACGCGTCCCTGCTGGCCGAGATCCTGGACACCCCGGCGGAAGAGCTCAGCAGCTTTTTGGCCTCGCCGGTCTCCCTGAACACGATCCGGTTCTATCCGATCGATAACTACGGAACGGCCATGACGCCCTTCTACACCACTCTGGCGATCTGGGTGGGCTGCGTCGTACTGGTGGCCGTCCTGAAAACGGAGGTATCGGAGGAGCGCAGGGAGGAGATGAACCGTCTGCGGCACTGGCAGTGCTACCTGGGCCGCTGGATACTGTTCCTCATCATCGGACTGGCGCAGAGCACCCTCATCTGTCTGGGCGATCTGTTCTATTTAGGCATCCAATGCGCGCATCCCATGCTCTTCCTTGTCACGTGCTGGATCATCAGCGTCATTTTCTGCAGCGTCATCTACGCGCTGGCCGTCTCCTTCGGCGATATCGGAAAGGCCATCTGCGTGGTGCTGCTGGTGATCCAGGTGGCCGGCTCCGGCGGCACCTTCCCGATCCAGATGCTGCCCGAGCCCTTCCAGAAAGCCTATCCGCTGCTGCCGTTCCCCTATGCCATGAACGCCATGCGGGAGTGCATCGCCGGTTTCTACGGGGACACCTACATAAACCAGATCAGCAAGCTCCTGATCTATCTGGTCCTCGCCCTGCTGCTGGGTCTTGTCCTCCGTAAACCGGTGATCCGGCTCAACGAGATGTTCATCCGGCAGCTGGAGAGCACGAAGATCATGTAAAAAAAGTCAAATCGAAGCCGCTTCGCGGGTTTTCAATCGAAAAGGACGCGCTGCACATAGCAGCGCGTCCTTCTTGTTTTCTTTTTCGTTTACAGCATCTTGGACAGGAACGCCTGGAGGCGCTCGCTCTTGGGACTGCCGAAGATCTCCTCCGGGCCGCCCTGTTCCACCAGCAGGCCGCCGTCCATAAACAGCACGCGGTCGCCGACTTCACGGGCAAAGCCCATCTCGTGGGTGACCACCACCATGGTCATGCCGGTGGCGGCCAGCTGTTTCATGACCTCCAGGACCTCGCCTACCATCTCCGGGTCCAGGGCCGAGGTGGGCTCGTCGAAGAGCATCACGTCCGGCTCCATGCACAGGGCCCGGACGATGGCGATGCGCTGCTTCTGACCGCCGGAGAGCTGGTTGGGATACGCCTGGGCGCGGTCCGCCAGATTGACGCGCTCCAGCAGCTTCATTGCCTTGGCCTCCGCGTCCGCCTTGGACTGCTTGAGCAGCTTGATCGGCGCGATGGTCATATTGCCCAGCACCGTCATGTGGGGAAACAGGTTGAAGTGCTGGAACACCATGCCCATCTTCTGCCGGTGGATGTTGATGTTGATCTTCGGGTTCGTGATATCCGTCCCCTCGAAGAAGATGTGGCCGCCGGTGGGGACCTCCAGCAGGTTCAGGCAGCGCAGGAAGGTGGACTTGCCGGAACCGGAGGGCCCGATGACCACCACCACCTCGCCCTTATGGACCTCGGCGTCTACGCCGTTGAGGGCCTTGATGGCGCCGCCCTTGAAGTGCTTTTCCAGCCCTTCCACGCGGATGAGGACTTCACCGTTCGTCATTGCGCAGCCTCCTCTCCAGCTTGTGGAACAGCCATTCCAGGAACATGACGATGACCAGATAGATCAGCGCCGCGCCGATCAGCGGCATGAAGGCCGTATAGGTCCGCCCGACGATGATATATGCGCCCTTGGTCAGATCCATGACCGCCACGTAGCCGGCCACGGAGGTCTCCTTGAGCAGGACGATGAACTCGTTGCCCAGAGCGGGAAGCACGTTCTTGAAGGCCTGGGGAACGATGATGTGGCGCATGGTCTGAACATAGTTGAAGCCCAGTGATCGGCCCGCCTCAAACTGTCCCTGATCGATGGACATGATGCCCGCCCGGAAGATCTCCGCCACGTACGCGCCGGAGTTGATGCCGAAGGCGATGATGCCCACCAGCACGCCGTTGTTGGACGAGGCAAAGATGAGGTAGTAGTAGATCATGATCTGCACGATGACGGGCGTACCGCGGACGATCGTCAGATAGACGTGGCAGATGCCGTTGACGATGTTGAGGATCGCCCGCCCGAAGCCCTTGTGGGCCGTATCCGCCGTCTTGTCGTGGGTGGAGCGGACGATGGCCACGATGATGCCGATGATGATGCCGATGATGACGGCGAAGACCGCCATCTTGATGGTGTTGCCCAGACCTTTTAATATGTACCGCTTCCATCGGTCATCCTGGATGAAGCAGAGGATGAACTGGGACTGAATATTCGCAAGCCACGTCGCCAGAAGAACCACGCCGTCGCCTCCTTATCCGTTGCAAGTCAAAACAGGGGCGGCAACAGGCCGCCCCTGTCAGATGTGTTTCTCTTTACTCTATATGCGGGTGCGCTCAGTCTGCAACGATGTACTTGTCGAGGATGGACTGAACGGTGCCGTCGGCGATGAGCTCCTGCAGAGCGGCGTCCACGGCGGCGGACAGCTCGGTGTTCTCCTTGGCAAAGCAGATGGCGTAATCCTCTTCCGCATAGGCGGTATCAAGGATCGTCAGGCCCTCGTTGGCGGCCACATAGGCCTTGGCGGGCTGGTTGTCGATGATGACGCAGTCGACCTTGCCGGTCTTCAGAGCCTGCACGGCGTCGGCGCCCTTGTTGTAGCGCTCCACGGTGCCCAGGCCGGCGTCGGCGATGTCACCGGTGGCGTAGATGTCGCCGGTGGTATCCTGCTGCACGCCGACGGTGTAGTTGGCGCCCTCAGCGAACAGGTCGTCAACGCTGGTGATGGGGCTGCCCTCGGGCACGATGATGGACTGGATGCCGGTGGCATAGGAGGTGGAGAAGTCAACGCTCTGCAGACGGTCCTCCGTCACGGTCATGCCGGCCATGCCCATATCGGCCTTGCCGGACTGGACGGCCGCGATGATGGCGGAGAAGTCCATATCGGAGATCTCCAGCGTCATGCCCAGCTTCTCGGCGATGGCGGCGGCGATCTCAGCGTCGATGCCCACGACCTCGCCGTTCTCATAGAACTCATAGGGAGGGAATTCCGCGTTGGTAGCCATGATCAGGGTGCCGCCCGGCTCGGTGGGAGCGGCGTCGCCCTCGCCCTCGGCGTCAGCGGCGGTGTCGGTCACAGCGGCGTCATCGGGAGGCGCAGCGTCGCCCTCGCCGGCAGGAGCGGAGCCGCAGCCGGCAAACAGAGCCAGACACAGGCACAGGGCCAGTGCCAGGGAGAGAAGTTTTGCAATTTTCTTCATGGTTTGTTTCTCCTTTTCATGTGTTTTTCATGTGTTTTCATTATATCGGTCTCTCGGGTATGATTTAAACCGCACTTATTTTAGCGCATCGTGAACAAAAATGCAATATTTATCTTTACGGATATTACGCAGAAACGGCAATTTTTCCGGAAAATCTATGATTTTTCTTCTCTTTTCGATCCTCTGCTTTTGTTTTTTTATTCCCCGCAGGGCACATCACGCGCCGGAGGAGCCGCTCTCCGGGGCGGCCAGACGCTCCGCGTCGGCCTCCCACGCCTCGTACAGAGCCTCCAGCTCCGCCTGCTTTTCCGCCTGCTCCGCCAGCAACTCGTTCAGGCGCACATAGTCGCAGGCGGCGGCCTCCATCTCCGTTTCCAGAGCCTGAAGCTCCTCCTCCTTCTTCCCGATGTCCCGCTCCAGCACGGCCAGCTTCCGCTCCGCCTTCTGGTCCCGCTTGCGCTGGGTCTCCGGCTTCTCCTTCTTCGGCGCCTTCGGCGCAGACGGGACCGCCGCAGGCTGCTGGCGCTCCCGCTCCCGCTGCTCCTGATAGCGGGCGTAGCCGCAGCGCCAGTCCCGAAGCTGTCCGTCCCGGAGTTCCCAGATCCGGGTGGCAAAGCGCTCAATGAAATACCGGTCATGGGACACGAACAGCAGCGTGCCGTCGAAGGCCTCCACCGCATCCTCCATCCACTCCCGGGAGGGCAGGTCCAGATGGTTCGTGGGCTCGTCCAGCACCAGCAGGTTCAGCTTCGCGTCCATGAGCATGCACAGCCGCAGGCGGGCCCGCTCGCCGCCGGAGAGCTGCCGCACCGTCTTGAACACGTCCTCCCCCCGGAAGTGGAACGCCGCCAGCCTGTCCCGGGCCTCCTGGGTGGAACAGTTCCCGGCGTACAGCAGGGTGTCCACCAGCGTCCGGTCCGGCTCGTCGAAGACGATGTGCTGCTCCAGATAGCCCGCCTTCACCGAGGGGCCCATGCGGACCCAGCCCCGGTCCGCCGGCTCCCGGTCCAGCAGCAGCCGCAGCAGCGTGGTCTTTCCGGCGCCGTTGGGGCCCAAGATGGCGATGCGCTCCCCGGCCTCCACCTGCAGTTCCAGATCCCGGAAGAGGATCCGCTCGCCGTAGCTCTTTTCCAGGCCCTGGATCTCCAGCACCCGGTCGCCGCAGAACGCCTCCTCCTCAAAGCGGCCGGTCATCCGCTTTTCTTTTTTCGGCCGGTCCGTCTGCCGGATCCGCTCGATGCGCTTTTCCATGGAGAAGGCCCGCTTGTGCAGGGCGTCGTTTCCCATGAAGGCCCACAGGTGCATCTTATCCGCCGCCGCCGTGAGCTGGGCGATCTTGGCCTGCTCCTTCTCATACCGCTTCAGCTGCTCCTGATAGCGGGCCTCTTTCTCCCGGACATAGAAGCTGTAGTTCCCGCTGTAGAAGGATACCTCTCCGTTGTCCAGCTCGATGGCCCGGGTGATGGCCCTGTCCAGGAAATAGCGGTCGTGGGACACGGTGAGCACCGTGCCCTTGAAGCCGGCGAGATAGCTCTCCAGCCAGGTGATGGCGTCCAGGTCCAGATGGTTCGTGGGCTCGTCCAGGAACAGGATATCCGTGTCCTCCAGGATCATGCGTCCCAGGTTCACCCGGGTCTGCTCGCCGCCGGAGAGGTCGGAGAAGAGGCTCTCCAGCATCGCCGGGCCGATGCCCAGACCGTTGGCTACCTTGTGCAGACGGACTTCCCACTCATAGCCGCCGCCGGCCTCGAAGATCGCCTGCAGCCGGTCGTACCGCTGCAGGACGGCGCGGGAGGGGTCCTCCTCCATCGTCTCCCGGAGCTCGTCCAGCTCACGGCCCGCCGCCAGCACGGGTTCAAAGGCGGACCGCAGCACGTCGTATACCGTGCAGTCCGCGGGAAAAACGGGGATCTGGGACACCACGCCCACGCGCCGGCCCGCCGCGATGGTGACGGAGCCCTCGTCCGGCCGCACCTCGCCGGTGAGGATGCGCAGGAGGGTGGTCTTCCCGGCGCCGTTGGGCCCCAGCAGTCCCACCCGCTCGCCGCTTTCGATCTGAAAGCTGACGTCCTTCAGAAGCAGACGGTCCGTCTCAAAGGATTTGCGCAGATGCGCTGCCATGATGTCGATCATTCCGGCGTGCCTCCCTGTTTCTCCCACAAAAAAATCAGCCCCGATGTCCGTGTGCTGCGGACATCGGGGCGTGTTTCATTCTTCCGTGATATCCAGCAAAAACGATGTGATGTCCTCAAACGTCATGCCCCGGGACGCCTTGACCAGCACTGTCGTCTCCGGCTCCACCATCGGCTCCAGAAGCTTTTTGGCCTCGTCCCTGGTCTGGCAGGCGTGGATCTCCGTCCTGCCGCCTCCGGCGCCTGCGGCGATGTGCCGTGCCTGCTCGCCCACGGTCACCAGCACGTCGATGTCCGCCGTGGCCACATACCGGCCCACGCCCTCGTGGAGGGCCGGCGCCAGCGCGCCCAGCTCCAGCATGTCGCCCAGCACAGCAATCTTCTTCTTCCCCCGGGCTCCGGCCAGCACCTCCAGCGCCGCCCGCATGGACTGGGGATTGGCGTTGTAGCCGTCGTCCAGAATGGTGATCTTTTTCTGCCGGTGCAGGATGTTCATGCGCATCTTCGTGGGTGAAAAATCCGCAATGCCCTTGGCCAGTTCCGACCGGCTCAGGCCGAATTTCCTGCCCACGGCGGCGGCAAAGAGGATGGGATAGACCATATGGCTGCCCAGGGCTCCCACCTGCACGTTCAGAAGCGCGTCCGGCATATGGACGGTACAGCGGAGGGTCTGGACGCCGTCGCTTTCCAGGTCCGTGGCATAGTAGTCCGACTCCGGGTCCGTGCCGCAGGTGAGCACGGTAAAGGGCAGCGTATCTTTCAGCGGTCTGAGCAGCGGATCGTCCCCGTTGAGGAGCACCGTGCCGTCGGGCCGAAGGTAGTTGAAGATCTCGCTCTTGGCCTTGAGGATATTCTCCCGGCTGCCCAGGCTCTCGATGTGGGCGTCGCCGATATTGGTCACGATGGCCGCGTCCGGCTCCGCAATAGCGGCCAGATAGGCGATCTCGCCGAAGTCGCTCATGCCCATCTCCAGCACGATCATCTCGTGGTCGTCGTCCAGGCGCAGCAGGGTCAGGGGCAGGCCGATCTCATTGTTGAAATTCCCCTCTGTCTTCAGCACCCGGTAACGGGTGCCCAGGGTCGCGGCCACCATGTCCTTGCAGGTGGTCTTGCCCACGCTGCCGGTAACGGCGATACAGGGGATGGGGAACCGACGCCGGTGCCAGGCCGCCAGATCCCGGAGGGCGGTCTGGGCGTTCTTGACCATGACGTAGGATTTTTCCCCGCTGTACCGCTCCCGGCTCCTGACGGTCAGGCAGGCCGCCGCGCCCTTCTCCAGGGCGTCGGCAATAAAGGCATGGCCGTCGAACCGCGCGCCGGAGAGCGGGATGAACAGGTCCCCGGGCCGGACGGTCCGGCTGTCGGTGGATACGCCTGTGATCTCCCGGTCCAGGTCGGGACAGCCCTCCAGCAGCCGCCCGCCGGTGGCTGTCAGGACGTCGCGTATGGTGATCGGTTTCATTGCCGTGTCCCCCTCAGTTCCGCCGCCGGCACTGCAGCGACGCATCGATGATCCTCTGGCACAGCTCCGTGTAGGAGATGCCTACCGCCGCCGCTTCCTGGGGCACCAGGCTGGTGGGCGTCATGCCCGGCAGCGTGTTGATCTCCAGAAAATAGAACTCACCGGTCTCTGTCAGAATGAAATCCGTCCGGGAGTAGACCGCCAGCCCCAGCAGGCGATGAACCGTCAGCGCCGCTTCCCGCAGCTGCATCTCGATCTCCTCCGGCACATCCGCCGGGCAGATCTCCTCCGCCGCGCCGGGCTGATACTTGTTTTTATAGTCGTAAAACCCCGTCTTGGGGATGATCTCGATGGACGGCAGGGCCCGGTCCTCCAGCACCGCCACCTGCACCTCCCGGCCGGACACGTACTGCTCCAGAAGCGCGTGGCTCCCGTGGCGAAGCGCCTCCCGGAGTGCGTCCGTCAGCTCCTCCCGGGTCCGGGCGATGGATACGCCGATGCTGGAGCCGCTGTCGCTGGGCTTGACCACGCAGGGCAGCTCCGTCGTCTCCGTCAGCCCGGGGATCGTCTCCTCCGTAACGGTGACGAAGCGCCATGCCGGGGTCCGGATGCCGGCGGAGAGGACCACGCGCTTGGTCAGGTCCTTGTCCATGGCCACGGCGCTGCCCAGATAGCCGGAGCCGGTATAGCGGATGCCCAGCAGGTCAAAGGCGGCCTGCATCCGGCCGTCCTCTCCGCACTGACCGTGGAGGCCCAGAAACACGATGTCCGCCAGAGCGCAGAGCTCCAGCACGCCGGGACCGAAGTCGCTCCTGCCGTCGCCGGGCCGTGAAGCGCGGACCGCGTCCAGGTCCGGGGCGGTCTCGTCTACCCGATCTGTAGTGTCGCAGAGGCTCTCCCGGTCAAACAGGGCCTCCGAAACGGGCTCCGAAGTTCCGAAAAACGGGTCCAGCATCACGCTGCGATGCCCCAGTTCCCGCAGAGCGCGGCAGATCAGAGTCCCCGACGAGAGGGAGACGTTTCGCTCCGGGCTGATTCCTCCGGCCAGTACAACGATGTTCACAGATGCCTCCACCTTTCCCGGCCCACGGATGATACCGGGCCGCACAAAGATAAATTATTATAGCACAGGAGCCCCAAAATCACAAGATAATTTTCCATACCTCCCAGTCTTTGGACGGCAAAAATTTTCCGGGCAGGCCCTTTACAAATTCAATTTCTATGCTATAATAATAAAGCTTATGATTTCCGCGCCGGCGGGACAATTTCATATTTGGGCCTATAGCTCAGTTGGGAGAGCGTTCGGTTCGCATCCGAGAGGTCGAGGGTTCGAATCCCTTTAGGTCCACCACATCGCCGCAGGCTGCTTTTCGCCTGCGGCGATTTTTTCCGCTTTGCAGAAAACGTCGTCCGGCGCACGGGTGCGGTCTTATTTCCGTCACCCGGATCGGGAAGGGACTGCGGCAATGACGGAACGGGGCGCTCATTCCGGTTCATTCATTAGAAAGGAATGAGATCGTTTTTTCTACTATGAATCGGGAGCCGCATTTGGTATAATCATATCGACAGGAGCATCGGTGAAAAACCGTACCGTACCGACCCGAAAGGAGAGAAAAACATGGCTGTTATCGGAGCATATATGGTCCCGCATCCGCCGCTGATCGTGCCTGAGGTCGGACGCGGAGGAGAGCGGCAGATCGAAACGACAACGGCGGCATATACCCGTGTCGCGCAGGAGATCGCGGCGCTGAAGCCGGAGACCGTCATCGTCTCCAGTCCCCATACCACGCTGTACTCGGACTACTTCCATATCTCACCCGGCAAGGGCGCGCGGGGCAGCTTTGCGCAGTTCAGTGCACCGCAGGTGCGGTTCAAAGAGCAATACGACGAAGAACTGGTAAAGGCTATTGAACGCATTGCGGCCGCGGAGGATTTTCCCGCCGGGACACTTGGTCAGAGAGCGCCGGAGCTGGACCACGGCACGATGGTACCGCTGTATTTCATCCGGCAGTTTTATTCGGATTTCAGGCTCGTACGCATCGGCCTTTCCGGACTGCCGCTGGAGGATCATTACCGGCTGGGGCAGATCGTTCAGCAGGCCGTTTCGGAGCTTGACCGCAGAGCGGTCTATATCGCCAGCGGCGACCTCTCCCACAAGCTGCAGAGCTGCGGCCCCTATGGCTTTGCGCCGGAAGGCCCGCAGTACGATGCGCGCATCATGGACGTGTGCGCGCGGGCGGCCTTCGGCGAGCTGTTCGATTTTGACGAGAGCTTCTGTGACCGCGCAGCGGAGTGCGGACACCGTTCCTTTGTCATCATGGCCGGCGCGCTGGACGGAATGGGCGTGGAGGCAAAACAGCTTTCCCATGAGGACGTGACCGGCGTGGGATACGGCGTCTGCACGTTCCGTCCGACGGAGACGGACGACAGCCGCAAATTCCTGGAGAAACGGCAGCGGGCAGAAGCGGAGCGGCTGACAGAAGAGCGCGGCGCGTGCGATCCGTGGGTGCAGCTTGCCCGGGAATCGGTGGAGAGCTATGTGCGGCATCGGAAGATGATCGACGTTCCGGACGGACTGCCAGCAGAGCTGACCGATACGCGGGCCGGCGCATTCGTGTCGATCCACAAACAGGGCAGACTGCGCGGCTGCATCGGCACCATCGCCCCGACACAGGGCAGTCTGGCGGAGGAGATCATCCGCAACGCCGTCAGCGCGTCGAGCCGCGACCCGCGTTTTCATCCGATCCGCCCGGACGAGCTTCCGTGGCTGGAGATCAACGTGGATGTGCTAGGAGAGCCGGAGGATATCGCGTCTGAGGCCGAGCTGGACGTAAAGCGCTACGGTGTGATCGTGACGAAGGGCGGCCGGCGCGGGCTCCTTTTGCCGGACCTCGACGGCGTGGATACCGTGGAACAGCAGGTGGCCATCGCCCGGCAGAAGGCGGGGATCGGGCCGAATGAAACGGTGACGCTGCAGCGCTTTGAAGTCGTGCGTCACACCTGACGCCGGGAGGATCACATGGCACGTTGTGAAGTATGCTTTCATCACTGCAATATCCCGGAGGGCGGAAAAGGCCTCTGCGGCGCGCGGAAGTGCGTGAACGGGACGGTGATTCCCGAAAACTACGGGCGGGTCACCGCCCTTGCCCTTGATCCCATCGAGAAAAAACCGCTGCGGCGGTTCCATCCCAGCAGCATGATCCTCTCCGTGGGCAGCTACGGCTGTAATCTGCGCTGCCCGTTTTGTCAGAACCACGAGATCTCCTGGTCGGCGGAGGCGATGAAGCTGTCGGAAAGAGCGGAAACCGTCACGCCGGAGGAACTGGTCGCGGCGGCAGTCCGAACAAAGTCCCGCGGGAATATCGGACTGGCGTTTACCTACAATGAGCCGCTGATCGGGTGGGAGTTCGTCCGCGATGCGGCGTCCATGGCACATGAGGCCGGACTTGTCAATGTGATGGTCACCAACGGGACAGCCGAGCTGCAGATACTGGAGGAACTCCTCCCGCACATCGACGCCATGAACATCGACCTGAAGGGCTTTACGGCGCGCTACTATTCCGACGTGCTCGGCGGCGATCTGGACACGGTGAAGGCTTTTATCGCAAGGGCCGTGCAGGCATGCCACGTGGAACTGACCACACTGATCGTGCCGGGCGAGAACGATTCAGACGGGGAAATGCGCGCGCTCACCGAATGGGCGGCGGGGCTGAAGGACGCGGAGGGGCGTACCGTCGGCCGCCGTATCCCGCTGCACATCTCCCGCTTCTTCCCTCGCTTCCGCATGACGGACCGCCCGGCAACGAAGATCGGGACAGTCTATCATCTGGCGGATATTGCCCGGGAGCAGCTGGACTGTGTCTACACCGGGAACTGCTGATCGGGAAGGACGGAGCGGGAACGAGATCCGGGCAGAAGAAAAGATGCGGGACATCCCTGCGGCATGCAGGGGTGTCCCGCTTTTTCGGCCTGTTTCCCGCAATGGGAGATTATGATTCGGTTAGCCCGGGAAGCGAAAGGATCAGAAAACAGCCGCGCCCATGTCAACGATATTGAGATCAGAGGCGTCCACCCTGTCCTGCTCAAGCTGATCCTCGCTGCACGGGGCCAGCGCCCCGTCAAGCTGCAGCCTGACGCTTTCCGCCCGACGCTCGCAGAACTGTCTCAGCACTTCGCAGCCGGTCTCGTATTCCTCAGCAGAATAGAAGGCGGTCGGATCTTTTTCAACGTAGGGAAGCAGCATTTCATACATGTCATTGAATTCACGGTCAAATTCTCCCGATTCAAAATAACCCGCGGCCAGATCGTTGAGCGCAGCATGATATGCCCTGCGATACGCGTCGTCGTTTACGATCCACCTCCACATCGGGCGGCTGTCCTCCGAGGCACCGATCAGAGGAGAGTCGATTCCCCGGTTCAGAAGGGCCGTCGCATCCTCCAGAACGTCATCCCCTATCCCGGGAACAAACGCGCCAAAGGAGAGATTGTAGTCCCAGGGAACAAGCGCCAGCCTGCCGTCACTTTCCACGAGCACCAGGTTGTGAAGCATGGCCCCGGTATAACTGTCATAATTCAGGACAAAATTGTGCGCGGCATAATAACGGACAATCTCATCTGTATCAAGATAAGCGCCCGGGTCCGTTCCTTCCGACAGGCACTTGATGGCGGCTATCACAGCCCGGTCATCCTGTTCCCCTGCGTCGGTTACTGCGTTTTCAAAGATATCCGGATAGCTTTCCGGATCGTCATCCCGATAGACCAGGTCTGATCCGTGAGGATCTGACGTCATGGACAGGCCGTTTTCTCTGATTTCGTCTATCATGTCCACCGACAGTCCCAGGTCTTTGCTTTCCGGCTTGTAGATCACCCCGTTACCGTCATATGCCCTGTCCAGAAAGCTTTCGCTCTCATCCTCCACGGCAAGATACAGGCCATAGTCGCTGCCGTTGACGGTGAGCCACACATAACTTACAAGCGGGGCCGGCACGCCGACCTGTCTGAACATCTCGTAACTGAAGTACTCCTTCAGGTAAGTGGCATCCCGGAAGCTGTTGTTCAGGTTCAGTTTATTCAGGCCGTGATACGTCTGACCGTCCACATACTTACCAAAGCTCACTTTGAAACTGTACCTGGAGCTTTCGGGATCAGCCGCTACAAAGACAAGGCTGGAGTTCCCCTTTGTCGAAAACGAAACGTCTTTGATCTCCTCCCCGTCTATTTCAATATCGACTTTGTATTTTGTTTTTTCAACGGGATCCGCCAGCAGATCCTGCCAGTCCTCCTCCGATATCCGTATATCGATCCGGTGCACGAACCCCGTGTCAAACAGCGTGGTTTCATAGTCCGCGCCTGTTGATTCATTTGAAGATCCTCCGGCGGCATCTTCCGGAACCGGGTCGTCAGCACAGCCGCAGAGGACGATGCACAAAGAGAAAACCGCCAGCATCAAAAACAATATCGCCCGATATCTTTTCATACGGCAAACCTCCTCAAAGCCCGATAAGCCGGACCGGACATATTATAATTATAACTAATTATAACAATTACTCTGCAACTCTTCAAGAAAAAACACATGCCGCCGGGCCTGCGGGCTGTTTCCCCGTTCAGGGGCATTCGCGGTGAAAAAGAGACCGCCGGTATCCCCTCTTCGCTCACGCGCAAAAAAATTCTTGACAGAGAAAAAAGCGGGTGTTATACTCTGCTTACAGGAGTTAGCTAGGGCTAATTATTTTAATGCGCGAATGTTAGCTTTCGCTAATTCATTTTTTGAGGCTGTGTGTTAACTTTTGCTAACATCAGAACAGGGAGGCGGCGGGAATGATGCCGTTGACAATGTCTAAGGAGGGCGAGACCGTCACCATCCGGAAGATCACGGGGCTGGACGATACTCGGGCCCGTCTCGCGGAGATGGGCTTTGTGACGGGTGCGGCTGTGACGGTGATCACCCGGGCGGCCGGGAACCTGATCGTCCAGGTGAAGGACAGCCGCGTGGCTCTGGACCGGACGATGGCCAGCCGGATCATGTTTTGAGGAGGAAGGACGATGAAAACGCTCAAGGACGTAAAGGTCGGCGAAACGGCTGTGGTGAAACGGCTCCACGGCGAGGGGCCGGTGAAGCGGCGGATCATGGACATGGGCATCACCAAAGGCGTCGAGATCCTGGTTCGCAAGGTGGCCCCTCTGGGGGATCCCATGGAACTGAATATCCGCGGCTATGAGCTCTCCCTGCGCAAGAGCGACGCAGAAATGATCGAGGTCGACTGAGCCGCAGAAAGGGGAATTGTTTTTTATGGATATCAAAATCGCGCTGGCGGGCAATCCGAACTGCGGCAAGACGACGCTGTTCAATGCCCTGACCGGCTCCCGGCAGTACGTGGGCAACTGGCCCGGCGTCACCGTGGAAAAGAAAGAGGGCCGTCTCCGGGGCCGCGATGACGTGAGAATCGAGGATCTGCCGGGCATCTACTCCCTCTCCCCTTATACGCTGGAGGAAGTGGTGGCCCGGAACTATCTCGTGAAGGAGCAGCCCGACGTCATCCTCAATATCGTGGACGGCACCAATATCGAGCGAAATCTCTATCTGACCACCCAGCTCATCGAGCTGGGCATTCCCGTTGTGATGGCCGTCAATATGATGGACCTGGTGCGTAAAAACGGCGACCGGATCGATCTGGCGGCTCTGGGCCGCGCCCTGGGCTGCGAAGCCGTGGAGATGAGCGCCCTGAAGCGGGAGGGCTGTACGGAGGCCGCGGAAAAGGCCGTCGAGGCGGCCGGCCGCAAACGGACCGAAGAGCATCCCCACGTCTTCAGCGGCAGCGTGGAGCACGCTCTGGCCCACATCGAGGAGTCCATCGAGGACCGGGTGGATAAAAAATATCTGCGCTGGTACGCCGTGAAGATCTTTGAGCGGGACGAGAAGGTCCTCTCCGAGCTGGCTCTCGACGCGGATCTCTCTGCCCATCTGGAACAGCATATCGCGGACTGTGAGGCGGAGATGGAAGACGACGCGGAGTCCATCATCACCAACCAGCGCTATCAGTACATCTCCGCGGTGGTGGAGCGGGCCGTCAGCAAGCAGGGCGAAAAGCACGCCCTGTCCGCCTCCGACCGGATCGATAAAATCGTCACCAGCCGGATCCTGGGTCTCCCCATCTTCATCGTCGTCATGTTCGTGATCTACGCAATCGCCATGGGCGGCTGGCACGTCTCCATCGGTACCATCGCCACGGATTTCACCAACGACGTGATCTTCGGCGAGTGGGTCCCCAACGGGATCGGCGCCCTGCTGGGCTCCCTGGGTCTGGCAGAGGGCGGCTGGCTCTACGGTCTGATCCTGGATGGCATCGTGGGCGGCGTCGGCGCGGTGCTGGGCTTCGTGCCGCAGATGCTGGTCCTCTTCCTTCTGCTGTCCATCCTGGAGGATATCGGCTATATGTCCCGGGTGGCCTTCGTCATGGACCGGATCTTCCGGCACTTCGGCCTGTCCGGTAAGAGCTTCATCCCCATGCTGGTGGCCACCGGCTGCGGCATCCCCGGTCTGATGGCCTCCCGGACCATCGAGCAGGACCGGGACCGGAAGCTCACACTCATGACCACCACCTTCATGCCCTGCGGCGCGAAGATCCCCATCATCGGTCTGATCGCCGGCGCCATCTTCGGCGGGTCCGCCTGGGTGGCCGTGTCCGCCTATTTCATCGGCATCGCCTCCATCGTGGTCTCCGGCATCATGCTCAAGAAGTTCAAGGTCTTCGCCGGTGAGCCCGCCCCCTTCGTCATGGAACTACCCGCCTATCACGTGCCCTTCGCCGGCAACGTCCTGCGGGCCACCTGGGAGCGGGGCTGGTCCTTCATCAAGCGGGCCGGCAGCGTCATCCTCCTGTCTGCAATCATCATCTGGTTCCTGTCCGGCTTCGGCGTGGTCAACGGCAGCTTCGGCATGGTGGACAATCTCTGGGAGGATGAGTCTCTCGTGCAGGATGCCTACATAGCCCAGGTGGCCGATCGGATGAACATCCCCGAGAGCGAAGTCACCGCCATGGACGACTCCATCCTCGCCGACATCGGCAACGGCGTGAGCGTCATCTTCCGGCCTCTGGGCTTCGGCAAGTGGCGGCCCGCCGTGGCGACGATCACCGGCCTTGTGGCCAAGGAGGAGGTCGTGAGCACCTTCGGCGTCCTGTACAACTACGACGACGGTGCGGAAGAGCTGGCGGAGACCGGCGACCAGATCTGGGACAAGGTCGCGGCGGACTACACGCCTCTGGGCGCCTTCGCCTTCATGATCTTCAACCTGCTCTGCGCCCCCTGCTTCGCGGCCATGGGCGCCATCAAGCGGGAGATGAACAACCCGAAGTGGACCTGGTCCGCCATCGGCTACATGTGCCTGTGGGCCTACGTGCTGGCGCTGATCGTGTACCAGCTGGGCAGCCTTGCGGCCGGACAGATCGGCTTCGGCATATGGACCGTCATCGCGGGGCTCCTTGTGGTGTGCATCCTCTGGCTGCTGCTGCGAAAGGGCTACCGTCCGGAGGCAGGCGTGCGCCGTCTGACCAGCGTACAGGCCGCGGCGGCCGCGGGACGATGAGAGAGGAGTCCTCACGATGAATACTCTTCTGGGCTCCGTCCTCGTGATCGTCGTTCTGGCGGCTGTGGTGTTCCTGGCCGTCCGGTACGTCTGGCGCAGCCACAAGCGGGGCACCTGCGTCGGCTGCAGCGGCTGCAGCAGCTGCAGCGGCGCATGCCCCCACTGCCAGAACTGCCGTGAGGCAGAAAAAGGCGAAAAATAAACCCTCGCCCGGGTTTACATAAAACATGCGGCGGGTCCTGTTTCACTCCCTGTCAGGTAAGACCCGCCGCCGTTTCGGAGCAGAGATACGACCCCAAAACGATCCGCTCAAACGCAGGGAAGCGCCGGACTGCTCCGGCGCTTCCCTCTTTTATCATTTCAGAAACAGGCTCAGTTTAAATTTGCAAAGCGCTCCACGGCTTTCGTAAAGCTGGCGATGGTCTGCTCCGCGTCTCCGTGCTCGATGCCGTCACGGACGCAGTGCTTAATGTGACCCTCCAGAATGACCCTTCCGCAGCTGTGAAGCGCGGACTTTGCCGCGTTGATCTGCGCGAGAACATCCTCGCATGGGACGTCCTCGTCAAGCATACGGTCGATTGCCTGGATCTGCCCCAGGATCTTCTTCAGACGCCGATGGAGATTTTCGGAATCCATGCACTGTCTCATCGATCACGCCTCCCGTTTCTTTTACAGTGTTTGTATTATCTCCCAGGAGCGAAATTTTGTCAAGGGCCTTGACAACCTATACCCCTATAGGTATAATATACCCATACCCCCTACGGTATAAGGAGGCTCATATGGAACGATTGGAACAGTTTTTGGAATGGGGCGGCACGAAGCGGTCGATCGTCCTGCTGGTGATCTCCGCCGCCGCTCTTGTGATGAGCTTGGTCGGCGACCACCGGCTCCCCTTTGACCCGGCGTGGATAGCGGTGATCCTCTGCGGTGTGCCCATTCTGCTGGAGGCGGTTATCGGGCTGGTCACGGAATTCGACATCTGCGCCGACGTGCTGGTGTCTCTGGCGCTGATCGCCGCTGTGATCATCGGCGAGACCTTCGCCGCCGGCGAGGTGGCCGTCATCATGCAGCTGGGCAGTCTCCTGGAGGAGCTGACCGTCGCCCGGGCCCGGGCCGGGATCGAGAGACTGGTGCGTCTGACGCCCCGGACGGCCAGAGTCGTGACCGACGGCGGCGAGACCGTCCTGTTCGCCGAACAGGTGAAGGTGGGCGACCTGATCCGGGTCCTCCCCGGGGAGACGGTGCCTGTGGACGGCGTGATACGCACCGGCGTCACCTCCATCGATCAGGCGGTGGTGACGGGAGAGCCGCTGCCTGTTGACAGGGAGCCCGGCGACGAGGTCTTCAGCGGCACGGTCAATCAGTTCGGCCCCTTCGATATGGAGGCAACAAGGGTGGACAAGGACAGCGCCATCCAGCGTATGATCCGGCTGGTGCAGTCCGCCGACGCAGGCAAGGCGAAAATCGTGGGGCTGGCCGATAAATGGGCCAGATGGATCGTCGTCATCGCGCTTATCTCGGCGGGCCTGACCTGGCTGGTCTCCCACGAGGCCATCCGGGCCGTCACCGTCCTCGTTGTGTTCTGCCCCTGCGCGCTGGTGCTGGCAACCCCCACCGCCATCATGGCCGCCGTGGGCAACGCCACGCGGCACGGGGTCCTCACCCGGGAGGGCGACGCCCTGGAACGGCTTTCAAAGGTGCGGAAGATCACCTTTGACAAGACCGGGACGCTGACATACGGGACCCCGGAGGTCACGGCCGTCAGGAGCTTCTCCGGGAGCCTCTCAGAGACACAGCTCTATCGTCTGGCCGCCGCCGCCGAGCAGTGGTCGGAGCACCCTCTGGGCAGGGCCGTCGTCAGGTGCTACCGGGCCGGGAACGGCGAAGCGCCGGCCTGCTCCCGGGATTTTCAGATGCTGACAGGCCGCGGCGTTGCCGCCGTCGTGGAGGGAAAACAGGTCCTGGCCGGGAACGGCAAGCTGCTCTCCGCATACGGGATCGCTCTGCCGGAGGAGATCTCACGGGAGGCGGAGATATACCGCGCCCGGGGCGGCACCGTCATTTTTACGGCGGTGGACGGAACGGCTGCGGGTTTTCTGGTCCTCTCCGACACCCTGCGTCCGTCGGCGGAGAGGACGGTCCGGCAACTCGGGGAAATCGGCATCGCGCCGGTGCTGCTGACAGGCGACCATGACAGCGCGGCCCGTTACGTGGCCGGACAGCTGGCCATTCCGGAGGTCCACGCCGACTGTCTGCCGGAGGATAAGCTGACCTATATCGGCGGCTGTCAGGACGCCGGGGAATCTGTCTGTATGATCGGCGACGGCATCAACGACGCGCCGGCTCTGAAAAAGGCCCTGGTGGGGATCGCCATGGGCGGCGTGGGCAGCGATATCGCCGTGGAGGCGGCGGATCTGGTCCTGGCCGGCGACGACATCTGCGAGATCCCTCACCTGCTCCGGCTCTCCAGACGCATGATGACAACCATCAAGTGCAATCTGGTCTTCTCTCTGGCGCTGAACTTTATCGCCATCGTCCTCGCCATCGTCGGGATCCTGAATCCTGTGGCCGGCGCGCTGGTCCACAACGCCGGGTCCGTCTTTGTGATCGTAAACTCCGCGCTGCTCCTGGGCTGGCGCGGGAAAACGGGCTGAGTCCATGCGGAGCGGAAAAAGGCAAAAAACGCCCTCTTTAGTTTACATAAAATTTAAAGCGGGGACCGTTCTGCAGCCTCTCCCTCCCCTGTGGGAACCGCTCGGATCATTGTGGGGGAAAGAAAAATTTTTGACCCACTACCCGCACCGCGATTTTTATGGTACTATGGTGCTCGGGTGAGGAAAATGAAAAAAATTCGACTGTTCAGGACCGTATTGAAGAAAACGTATGCAGACAAGCTGATTCTTATTTTTATCGTGTTTTTCCTGCTGGACGCCTTCTTTATCATGCTGGCGGAGCCGGCCTTCTGCTCCTACCGCGACGCGCTGTGGTACTGCTATTCCGTGTTCTCCACCGTCGGCTTCGGCGACATCATCGCCGTGACCCTCATCGGGCGGATCCTGTCTCTGGCGCTGACCATTCTGGCGATCCTGATCATCGCGCTGGTCACCGGCGTGATCGTGGCCTTCTACAACGACCTGGTCTCCATGCAGTACAAGGCCGCCAAGGCGGAGATCCTGGATAAGCTGGAGCATCTGGAGGAGCTGCCCCAGGAGGAGCTGCGGGAGATCTCCCGGCGGATCCGCATGCTCCACTAAGCCCCGCTTTTAGTTTACATAAAATTCGCATCAGATCGTGTCCCCCTATAGAAAAAGCGTGCCGCGGAGTTTTTTCGCGGCACGCTTTTCGTATGCGTTATCAGTTCAAAAAGTCCTTGAGCTTCTTGGAGCGGGAGGGGTGGCGGAGCTTCCGCAGGGCCTTGGCCTCGATCTGGCGGATACGCTCACGGGTGACGTTGAATTCCTTGCCCACCTCCTCAAGGGTGCGGGTGCGGCCGTCCTCGATGCCGAAGCGCAGGCGCAGGACCTTTTCCTCTCGGGGGGTCAGGGTGGACAGCACCTCCACCAGCTGCTCCTTGAGCAGGGTGAAGCTGGCGGCCTCCGATGGCTCGGAGCCGTCCTCGTCGGGGATGAAGTCGCCCAGATGGGAGTCCTCCTCCTCGCCGATGGGGGTCTCCAGGCTCACAGGCTCCAGGGCGATCTTCAGGATCTCCAGCACCTTGTCCACGGGCATGCCCATCTCCTCGGCGATCTCCTCCGGGGTGGGGTCGTGGCCCAGCTCCTGGAGCAGCTGGCGGGAGACCCGGATGACCTTGTTGATGGTCTCCACCATGTGCACGGGGATGCGGATGGTCCGGGCCTGGTCGGCGATGGCGCGGGTGATGGCCTGCCGGATCCACCAGGTGGCGTAGGTGGAGAATTTGTAGCCCTTGGTGTAGTCGAACTTCTCCACGGCCTTGATCAGGCCCAGGTTGCCCTCCTGGATCAGGTCCAGGAACAGCATGCCCCGGCCCACGTACCGCTTGGCGATGGAGACCACCAGGCGGAGGTTCGCCTCCGCCAGACGCCGCTTCGCGTCGGCGCCCACGCTGATCTGCTGATTCAGCTCTGTCCGTTCCTCGGCCGTCAGCGGGTCCGCCCCGCTCTCCTCCAGCGCCCGGGCCGCCTCTTCCAGCTTCCGCTCGGCCTCCAGGCCCACGGTCATCTTGCTGGCCAGGTCCACCTCCTCCTCCGGGGTGAGCAGGTTCACCTTGCCGATCTCCTTGAGGTACATACGGACGGGATCGTCGATGGAGTAGTTGTCGATGAGAGAGTTGGGATCGACGATCTCCTCCTCCTCGATCTCCTCGATCTCTTCGATGGGCGGTTCCAGATTGGAGTCGTCCAGATCCGGCAGTTCCTCCTCTCCGGAGGTGTCGATGCCCAGGGCCTCCAGGATGTCGTAGATCTTGTCCAGCTGCTCGGTCTCCAGCTCCAGCTCCTCCAGCACCTCCATCAGCTCGCCGGCGGTCAGGGCGCCCTTCTTCTTGCCGTGCTCAATGAGCTCCTTCAGCTTCTCAGCGCCCTCGCCCAGAGCCAGTTCCTCCAGGGTCTTCTGCTGTTCCTCCGTCAGGACGATGGCCTGCTCTTCCCGGGCAGGCTCCTGGTTCTCCGCATGCAGCTTTTCTTTCCGATCGTTCATTTCCGTTCCCCTCCGTATGATTTTTTCTCTCTATAGCGCTGCTGCATCCGCAGCAGCAGGTCCGGATCCTCCGGGGCGGCCCGCTTGCAGGCCTCCGTGGTGATGATCTCTATGCAGTCCTCCAGCGCCTGGGACCGGTTCTCCGGCTGTTCCGGCTGCTGGAGCAGCGTGGTCAGATGGTCCATCTCCTCTGAGGAGAGCTCCTCCGCCAGCAGGTCCGGCAGAAAGGGCCGACCTGCCCGAATATCCGCCGCCATCCGCTCGTAGATGCGGCCCAGCAGCGGGGAGGAGAACTGGTCGCCCCGCAGTCCCGCCGCCTCCTCCAGCAGGTGCGGGTCCATGGCCAGCAGCCGCAGGACTCCTTCCTCGGCCCGGGCGGAGCGGAGATTGTCGTACCGCAGGCTCCGGTCCTTCGGCTGGAGAACGGAGGCGGGATTCAGGTCACGGCGCTGCCGGCGCTGCTGCTCGGCCTTTGCCATGCGCTTTCGGGTCCGGGCCACCTCGTTCTCCACCGCCGCCGGTGAGACGGAGGCTGCCTCCGCCGCCCGGGCGCTGTAGATCTCCCGCTCCACGGGACTGGGCAGAGAGGCGATCAGCTCCGCCGCCTCCTGCAGGAACGCCACCCGGTCCTCGTCCAGAGTCAGGTCGTGGCGTCCCCGGATCTGCAGCAGCCGGTACTCGATGTGGTTCTCCGCCCGGTCCAGCAGGCGCTGGAAGGCGGCGGGGCCGTTGCTGCGGATGAACTCATCCGGATCCTTGCCCTCGGGGAGCCGCAGGACGCGGACGGAGAGGCCTGTCTTCTCCAGCACCCCGATGGCCCGCTGCACGGCGGCAAGCCCCGGCCCGTCGGTATCGCCGGAGATCACGACCTCCTTGGTATACCGGGCCATCAGTTGGGCGTGATACTCCGTGCAGCCGGTGCCCAGCATGGCCACGGCACAGTCAAAGCCCGCCTGGTGCAGGCTCACCGTATCCATGTAACCCTCCGTCAGGATCAGCCGCCCCTGCTTCGATTTCCGGGCAAAATTCAGGGCGAACAGATTCCGCTTCTTGTTGAACAGCAGCGTGTCCGGGGTGTTGATGTACTTCGGCAGGGAGCTGTCCAGCACCCGGCCGCCGAAGGCGATGACGCCGCCCCGCAGATCGATGATGGGAAAGATCACCCGGTTCCGGAAGCGGTCGTAAAGACCGCCGTTTTTGCTGCGCACCGCCAGGCCCGCGTCCAGCAGTTCCTGCTTCGTGTAGCCCTTTGCGGTCATGGCCTTCAGCAGACTGTCCCAGGCGTCCGGCGCCACGCCGAGACCGAAGTGACGGATGGTCGCCGCGGTCAGGCCCCGGCGCCGGAAATACTCCGCTCCCGCGGCGCCCTCCGGGGCGCGCAGGGTCTCGTGGAAAAAGCGGGCGGCGTCCCGGTTGAGCTCCAGCAGCCGCTGACGGCTCTGCTGCATCGTGGCGTCGCCGGTCTCCGGCACCGTCAGGCCCGCCCGCTGGGCCAGGAAGCGCACCGCGTCCTGGAAGCCGAGGTTCTCGATCTCCATGATGAAGTTGATGGCGCCGCCGCCCTTCTTGCAGCCGAAGCAGTGGTAGATCTGCCGGTCCGGCAGCACGTGGAAGGAGGCGGTCTTCTCGCTGTGGAAGGGGCAGCAGCCCCAATAGCTGCCGGATTTCAGGGTCAGGGGCACGTAGCCGGATACCAGCTCCACCAGATCCGTCCGCTCCGTGAGTTCCTGTATAAAGCTGTCGGGAAACAATGGCATGGACCGTCACCCCCTTAAATTCAGTTCAAATCAAAGCCATTTCATTGGATCTTGATTGAGATGGTTTACTTTGCGGCGTGCACGCCGCGAAGTCTGCGAAGCCGGGGCCCGCTTCTCACTTCTGGGCCCAGCGCAGGGGAATAAACAGCGCCTCGTACAGGTCCATGGAGAACTTGTCCGTCATACCGGCGATGTAGTCGCACACGGCCCGTTTCTCGCCCTCCCGGGCGGCGATCTTCTGAAATTCGTCCGGCAGTTCGCCGGTGTGCTCCACATAGTACTCGAACAGACGCTTCAGCAGCGCCTGGGCCTTGACCTCCTCGCCCTTGGCCACGGGGTTGGTGTAGACGCTCTGGAACAGGAACGCATGCATCCGGTCCATGGCGGCTTTTACCTCCTCGCCCTGGCAGATGTCGTCGGCGCTGTGCTCGATAATGTCGCAGATCAGTGTGTTGATCCGGGCGCTGTACCGGGTCCCCAGAACGGCAGCGGCGTCCTTCGGCAAATCTTCATCGGTGAGGATCCCGGCCCGCAGGGCGTCGTCGATGTCATGATTGATATAGGCGATCCGGTCCGCCAGCCGGACGATGCGGCCCTCCAGCGTGACGGCCTGTTCGCCCCTGGTGTGGCAGAGGATGCCGTTTCGCACCTCATAGGTCAGATTGAGCCCTTCCCCGTCCTTCTCCAGCACGTCCACGATCCGGAGGCTCTGTTCATAGTGCCGGAAACCGTCGGGCATCAGGGAGGACAGCAGCCGCTCTCCGGCGTGGCCGAAGGGAGTATGGCCCAGGTCGTGGCCCAGGGCGATGGCCTCCGTGAGGGGCTCGTTGAGATTCAGCCCGCAGGCGATGGTCCGGGCAATGCGGGCGACCTCAAGGGTGTGGGTCATGCGGGTGCGGTAGTGATCCCCCTCCGGGCGCAGAAATACCTGGGTTTTGTGCATCAGACGCCGGAAGGATTTGGAGTGGACGATCCGGTCCACATCCCGCTGGAAGCAGGTGCGCACAAGGCATTCCTCCTCCGGCCGTTCCCTGCCCCGGGAGTCGGCGGAGAGGCAGGCGTAGGGCGAGAGGATCTCCCGCTCCCGCTGTTCCTGATCGAGCCGCGTCATCATACCGGACCTCCTTTTTTCGGTGCTTTTTTCCCGTGCATGGTTAAATACCGCAAAAAAAGCGAAAACCCTCTTTTTCCTGAAAAAATATTTTTCTTTTTCTCGCCGGCCCGGCAAAACCGGCCCTGTTTTTCCCGGCGCCGGATAATAAAGAACAAAAGTGCGCGGGAATTGAAAAATAGACTATCCAAGCTTTAAAAAGTATGGTATAATAATATGAATAACTTTATGCTTTCACGGTGAGGAGACGTTCGGGATGGCAAGACAAAACCGATGGCTTCTGCTGCCGCTGTGTCTGGTGCTGCTTTTCCTCAGCGGCTGTTTCTTCTCTGCGGGAGAGGAGCTCTACTCCCTGCCCCAGCCGCCGGCAGACTATCTCCTGCTGCAGGATCAGATCGAGGCCGTGCTGGACAGCGGCGCCGAATATGCCGCGCCCCTGGCCGGCAACAGCACGCAGCCGGTGCAGATGTTCGATCTGGACGGCGACGGCGCGGAGGAGGCCCTGGCCTTCTTCCGCACCACCAGCGGCGGTGAGTCGGCGCTGCAGCTGTACGTCTTCCGGCAGACGGAGACCGGCTATGAGACCAAGGCGGTGATCACCGGCAACGCCAGTTCCTTCCGCAGTCTGGCCTGTGCCGATCTCACCGGCGACGGCACCAGCGAACTGGTGGTGGGCTATCAGATGAGCCCCAACGTCTATCTGCTGTCCGTCTACGACCTGACGGGCGAGGAGCCCGCAGAGCTGCTGAGCACCTCCTACGCCCGATATACCCTGTATGACATGGACTCCGACGGCATCAGCGAGCTGGTGGTCTTCTATACGGAGCCCGGGGATCAGCCCACCTCCGCCCGGCTCTACCGCCGTACGGATTCCGGCGGCCTGGCCCTCCACTCCGCCGCCCTCCTGTCCGCAGGCGCCGGCGACATCAGCTCCATCTCCACAGGGCTTCTGGATGAGGGCCGACCCGCTCTCTATGCCACCAGCAGCTTCGGCGACAACGGTCAGATCACCGACGTTCTGGCCCTGCGCCGGAATGTGCTGACAAACATCACTCTGGATGAGGAGCTGGCGGTCTCCTCCGAGACCCTGCGCTACCACTCCGCAACCGTCACGGATATCGACGCCGACGGGCGGCCGGAGATCCCACAGCCGGTGGTGATGCCGGACTACTATGACGGGGCGGATACGGAGACCTACTGGCTGATCAACTGGCGGCGCTGCCGTCTGGACGGCTCCTTCGTGCCCGTCACCACCACCTTCCACAACTATCAGGACGGCTGGTACCTGATTGTACCCAGCAGCTGGGTCAATCGGGTCTCCGTTACCCGCAGCGACACCATCTCCGGCGAGACGGCCTATATCTTCGGCGTCCGGGGAGGCGCCGACGAGGCCCTGACGGATTTCCTGTTCCTCTACCGTCTCACCGGCGCCAACCGGGTGGACCGCTCCCAGCTGGAGGGCCGCTTCGTGCTGTCCTCCCAGCCTGAGGTCATTTACGCGGCCTATCTGCCGGAAACGTCCCTGCCCGCCAGCTATCAGCTGACCCCCGAGCTTGTCTCGGAGAGCTTCCGCCGCATCATCACCGACTGGAGTCACACAGACTCCTGATCGATCAAATCCATATGACACCTACAATCATTCTTCCTGAGCGTGGATCAAAGGAGAGGAATACGCCATGAAAAAAGTTCTGGTCCTGGAAGACGAGCCCAATATCCGCAGCTTTATCGTCATCAACCTCAAGCGTGCCGGCTACGAGGCCATCGAGGCCGCCAGCGGCGAGGACGCCCTGCAGCTGATCAAGGAGCATCCTGACATCAGCGTGGCCCTGCTGGACATCATGCTCCCGGGTATGGACGGCTTTGAAGTTTGCCGCCGGATCCGTGCCGGCGACACCCACATGGGCATCATTATGCTCACCGCCCGCACCCAGGAGATGGACAAGGTGACCGGCCTGATGACCGGCGCGGACGACTACGTGACCAAGCCCTTCTCCGCCGCCGAGCTCACCGCCCGGATCGACGCCCTCTGCCGCCGCGTGGGCAAGGACGAGGCCCCCGCCCATCCCGGCGAGCTGCGGCAGCCCCCCTTCGTCCTCAACACCCGCAACCGCACCCTGGAAAAGAACGGGAAGCGCATCAAGCTGACCCAGGTGGAATACGCCCTGATGAAGCTGTTCATGGAAAATCCCGGCGAGGCCCTCTCCCGGGAGGTCATCCTGGACGCCGTGTGGGGCCGGGACTACTTCGGTGAGCTGAAGATCGTGGACGTGAATATCCGCCGGCTCCGGCTGAAGATCGAAGACGATCCCACCAATCCCACCTGCATCACCACGCTCTGGGGCTTCGGCTACAAATGGGGACTGTAAAAGCTGACCGGGGCAGCGCCTCCTGGCGGAAAAAATGGACCATCACCGGTATCCAGCGGCGCTGGATGTTCAACAGTCTGCTGGTCACGCTGCTGATCATCGCCGTCGCCGTGGGTATCTTTTCCGTCTCCCTCTACCAGTATTACTACAACAGCATGCGGGCCGGTCTGGAGGCAAAGGTCCAGACCGCTACCGATTTCTTCAGCCGCTATGACACCCGGGAGGAGTACCTGGCCAACGCCGCCTCGTACACCTACAACTTTGCGGAAAAGGATCGGCTGGAGCTGCAGTTCCTCAGCGCCACCGGCCGCATCCAATACTCCTCCTACGGCCTTACCACCGGCACCGTGCCGGGTACGGCGGATATCACCAACGCCATCAACCACAGCAATACCAGCGTGTGGGTCGGGCCGGACCCCGACACCGGGGAGCGCATCATGGCCGTGTCCGGGCCCGCCGTGATCAACGGCAACGTCATCGGCGTGATCCGCTACGTCACCAGTCTGAAGCTGGTGGACCGGCAGATCACCCTTTCCATGGTGATGGCCGGCATTATCGGCATCGCCCTGCTGGCGGTGGTGTATCTGTCGAACCTCTACTTCATCCGCTCCATCATCCGTCCGGTGGCGGAGCTCACCGAGGTGGCGGAGCGGATCGCCAGCGGCAGCTACGGCGTCCAGATCAAGCGCAGAAACAAGGATGAGATCGGACAGCTCACCGACGCGATCAACAACATGTCCCTGAAGATCTCCCAGACGGAGAAGATGAAGTCGGAGTTTCTTTCCTCCGTGTCCCACGAGCTGCGCACACCCCTGACCGCCATCACCGGCTGGAGCGAGATCCTGGGGTCCGGCGAGCTGAAGGAGCCGGAGGATATCCAGAAGGGTCTGAGCATCATCCAGAGCGAGACCAGCCGTCTGACCAAGATGGTGGAGGAGCTGCTGGAGTTCTCCCGCATCGAGGGCGGCCGCTTCACCCTGCATGTGGAGGATATGGATCTGCGGGAGGCGGCGGACGACGCCGTCTATACCTATCGGGAATTTTTCCGCAAGCAGAATATCCAGCTGTACTATGAGGACGGCGGCGTGGACAATCTGCCCATCTCCGGCGACCCGGAGCGGCTGCAGCAGGTCTTTGCCAACGTGCTGGACAACGCCGCCAAGCACGGCGGCGCCAACGGACGGGTGGACGTGTCTCTGGCCAAGTCCGAGGAATTTGCCTATGTCAATGTCCGGGACTACGGACCGGGCATCCCGCCGGAGGAGCTGGAGCACGTGAAGTCCATGTTCTACAAGGGCAGCTCCAAGGCCCGGGGCAGCGGCATCGGACTTGCCGTGTGTGAGGAGATTGTCACCCGACACAACGGCACCCTGACCATCGGCAACGCCCTGGGCGGCGGCACCATCGTCACCATCGCCATCCCTCTGCGCAGCTGAACTGCGCAGTTGACTCATATTTTTCAGAAAGAAGCCACCTTATGTCGAAACATCAGAACGAACAGACTAAATTCCGCACCAGCATCGGCGGACAGGCCCTCATCGAGGGCATCCTGATGCGGGGCCCCACCAAGCAGGCCATTGCCGTCAACACCCCCGACGGCATGGTAGTCAAGGAGGAGGAGCTGCGCCTTAACAAGGACCGCAATCCCGTGATCAACTGGCCCATCATCCGGGGCATCGTGATCTTTGTCGGATCCCTGGTCAACGGCGTCAAGGCCCTGTCCTACTCCGCCGAGCTGGCCGCCGATGAGGAGACGCCGCAGGAGCCTTCCAAATTCGAACAGTGGGTCGAAAAGCACTTCGGCAGCGAGACGGCGGCGAAATTCCTCGTGGCCGTGGCAGTGCTCTTCGGTATCGTACTGGCCGTGGGGTTGTTTTTCATCCTGCCCACGGTGCTGGTCAGTCCCCTGACCACGGTGGTGCCCAGTCACATCCTGCGCAATCTCATCGAGGGCGCCATCCGCATCGTGATCTTCCTGATCTACCTCATCGGCGTATCCCGGACCAAGGATATCAAGCGGGTCTTTGCCTACCACGGCGCGGAGCACAAGACCATCTTCTGCTACGAGAAAGGGCAGCCGCTGACGGTGGAAAACGTCCGGGAGCAATCCCGGTTCCACCCCCGCTGCGGCACCAGCTTCCTGTTCGTGGTGCTCATCATCGCCATTTTGATCCTCTCTCTGGTCCCCTGGACCACCGTCTGGTTCCGGCTGGTGACCCGGATCGTCTGCCTGCCCATCATCGTGGGCGTCAGCTACGAGATCAACCGCTGGATCGGCCGCCACGACAACGGCTTTTCCCGCGTCATCCGCTCTCCCGGCCTGTGGCTCCAGAATTTTACCACCAATGAGCCGGACGACTCCATGATCGCCGTGGCCATCCGGGCCCTGGAACTGGTGATCCCCGAGGAGGAGGGCGCGGACAAATGGTAAGGAGCTCTCTGTATGGCTGAGACCTACAACAACCTCTATCTGGACACCCGAAGGGCTCTCAAGGCCAACGGCGTGGAGGCCGCCTCTCTGGAGGCCATGGAGCTGGTGGCCGGCGCGGCAGGCGTCAGGCGCAGCCAGCTCCAGCGTGACCTGCAGCTGTATGCGGGCTCTCAGGTGGAGCGGCGGCTGGCGGAGATGATCGGCCGCCGTCTGACCGGAGAGCCCCTGCCCTACGTTATCGGCGAGTGGGAGTTCTACGGTCTGACCCTGGAGATCACTCCGGACGTGCTGATCCCCCGCCCCGACACGGAGACCCTGGCCGAGGCTGCCATCCGTCTGGCCCGGGAGGCCGGACCCGGCGCCCGGGTGCTGGACCTCTGCGCCGGCAGCGGCTGTATCGGTCTGGCCGTCGCCGCTCACGCGCCCCAGTGCCGGGTGGTGCTGGCAGACCTGTCCGAGCCGGCGCTGCAGATCTGCCGCCGGAATATCCGCCGGTGTCAGCTCGCTTCCCGGGTGACGTTCCTCGCCGCGGACGCCCGGCAGGCGCCCTCGGCGTTTCTCGGCAACTTCGACCTCATCGCCTGCAACCCGCCTTACATCCCCAGCGGGGAGATCCCGGAGCTGGACGCCTCCGTCCGGGACTACGAACCCCTCATGGCGCTGGACGGCGGGGACGACGGGCTGGATTTTTACCGGGACATCACCGCCAAATGGCGGCGCGCCCTGAAGCCCGGCGGCGCCCTGCTCTTTGAGGTGGGCATGGGCCAGGCACAGGACGTGGCAGACCTGCTGCGGAGTCCCGAATACGAAGACATCACCATCCTGCCGGACGCCCGGGACATCGACCGGGTCGTCCTGGCCAAAGTGAAACCATAAGGAGGAGACCGGATATGGCGGACAAGAAACGTACCACAGTGGAGCCGGCGGCGCCTGCCGCCAATAAGAAGACAGCCCTGGATACGGCCATCGCCCAGATCGAGCGGGCCTACGGCAAGGGCGCCATCATGCGTCTGGGCGAAAATCTGGATATCCAGGTGGAGTCCATCCCTACCGGATCTCTGGGTCTGGACCTGGCTCTGGGCATCGGCGGCGTCCCCAAGGGCCGCATCGTGGAGATCTACGGTCCGGAATCCTCCGGCAAGACCACCCTTGCTCTCCATATCGTGGCCGAGGCCCAGAAGCTGGGCGGTGAGGTGGCTTTCGTGGACGCGGAGCACGCCCTGGATCCCGCCTATGCCCGTGCTCTCGGCGTGGACATCGACAGCATGCTCATCGCCCAGCCGGACACCGGCGAACAGGCCTTGGAGATCACCGAGACTCTGGTCCGCTCCGGCGCCATCGACGTCATCGTGGTGGATTCCGTGGCGGCTCTGGTGCCCAGAACGGAGATCGAGGGCGAGATGGGCGACAGCGTGGTGGGGCTCCAGGCCCGCCTGATGAGCCAGGCCCTGCGGAAGCTGGCCGGCTCCATCAACCGGACGAAGTGCATCGTCATCTTCATCAATCAGCTCCGGGAAAAGGTCGGCATCGTGTACGGCAATCCCGAGGTCACCACCGGCGGCCGGGCACTGAAGTTCTACTCCAGCGTCCGCATCGACGTGCGGCGGATCGAGACCCTGAAGAGCGGCTCGGAGCCCATCGGCAACCGCACCCGGGCCAAGGTGGTGAAAAACAAGGTCGCGCCTCCCTTCCGTGAGGCGGAATTCGACATCATGTACGGCGAGGGCATCTCCAAGGTCGGCGAGCTGGTGGACATGGGCGTCAAGCTGGATCTGATCCAGAAGTCCGGCTCCTGGTTCTCCATGGGCGAGAACCGCATCGGCCAGGGCCGGGACGCCGTGAAGCAGTATTTCAAGGATAATCCCGAGATCGCCGCCTCTCTGGAAGCGGAGATCCGCAAGAACGCCTACAAGCTCATGGGCAATCAGTCCCGGGCCGCCGCCCGGGCCGCCGGACGGGCGGTAGACGTGTCCGCCGACGATTTCGCCGATGCGGATTGAGGCCCTCTCCCCCGCACGCCGGCACCGCGACTGCCTCCAGGTCACGCCGGAGGCGGGCGCGCCCTTCCTGATCACGGAACAGGAGCTGCTGTCCTTCGATCTCCGCCCCGGCATGGAGCTGGAGGAGGAACAGATGACCGCCCTGCGTCAGGCTGCCGACCGCAGTCTGGCCCTGCGGCAGGCTGCCGCTCTGCTGGCAGTGCGGGACCGGTCCCGCCGGGAGCTGACGGATCAGCTGGTCCGGAAAGGCGTGTCGGAGGAAAATGCCGAACTTGCCGCCGACCGGATGGAGGAGCTGGGCGTTCTCAATGACGCCGCCTATGCCGCGGCCTGGGTTCGCCGGGGCGTGAGCCGTGACTGGGGGCCCAGACGGGTGGAGTCCGAGCTCTACCGCCGGGGCATCTCCCGGGAGCTGTGGTCCGACGCTCTGGACATCGTGGAGGACTGGACCGCCGTGGCCGCGGACTTCGTATCCCGCCGCCGCGGGGACCTCTCCGATCCGGCGGCGCGGAAAAAGCTCTCCGACGCTCTGGCCCGCCGGGGCTTCGACTGGGACTGTATCCGTGAAGTCCTGCACAGAGCGGAAGAGGAGCAGAAACAAGACTGACATACACCAGAAAGAAGGCTTTTACCGAATGGAAACCAGAGACGCGCTCCTGGGCCGCAGGAGCATCCGCCGTTATGACCCCACCCGTCCCATCTCCGACGAGGACCTGCATGAAATCGTGGAGGCGGGGCTCTACGCCCCCTCCGCCGTGAATCTCCAGCACTGGTATTTTGTCGTGGTGCGCAGTCCGGAACGCCGGGCGGAGCTGGTGGAGATCATGGGGCAGGTGTTCGGCAAATTCCGGCCCGTGCTGGAGGACCGCTTCAAAAAGAATCCGGAGGCCGTCGAGGAGACAAAGCAGTTCTTCTCCGGCCTGGGCGGCGCGCCGGTGTGCATCCTGGCTTTCTTCCTGAAGGATAACTTCCCCGACCGGGACGGCGCCATGCAGAGCGTCTCCGCGGCCCTGGAAAATCTCCTGCTGGCCGCATGGGACAAGGGCATCGGCTCCTGCTGGCTCAGCGCCCCCCAGCGCATGGGCTTCGGGCCGGAGCTGTGCCGCCGCTTCGCCCCCGGCAAGGGAGAGTTCGTGGCCGCCGTGACCCTGGGCTATCCCGCCGACGTGCCAAAGGCCCCGCCCCGCCGGGACGGCCGTTTCGAGTTCGTGTGACCATGGGTATGGATCGTGTGGCGTTCCTCTCCCTGGGGTGCGCGAAAAATCTGGTCAACACCGAGCAGATGGCCGCTCTGACCGCCGACGCCGGCTTCACCCTGGCCGATGACCCCGACGGCGCCGACATCGCCGTGGTGAACACCTGCGGCTTCATCGACAGCGCCAAGGCAGAGGCCATCGAGGAGATCCTGGCACTGGCGGAGCTGAAGGCCGCCGGCAGGCTGAAAAAGATCCTGGTGGCAGGCTGTCTCGTTCAGCGGTATCGGGAGGAAATCCTTACCGAACTGCCGGAGGTGGACGGTCTGCTGGGCTGCGGCAGCTTCCCCGATATCGTGGAAGCCCTGCAGGCCCTGGGCCGGGACGAAGTCCCCGTTCAGATGGGCGATATCGACGTCCCGGAGCCGGAGCTGCCCCGTCTGCTCTCCACGCCACCCTGGACAGCCTTTCTGAAGATCGCCGAGGGTTGCAGCAACCGCTGCGCCTTCTGCGTCATCCCTTCCCTCCGGGGCCGGTACCGCAGCCGCGCCTTTGAGGACATCCTCTCCGAGGCGGAGGGGCTGGCAGAGAGCGGCGTCCGGGAGCTTATCGTCATCGCTCAGGACATCACACGCTACGGCATCGACCGCTACGGCAGACCCCGGCTGGGGGAACTGCTTGCAGAATTATGTAAACTTGATTTCCACTGGATCCGGCTCCACTATCTCTATCCCGAGGCGGTGGACGACGCTCTGATCGACGTCATTGCCGGGGAGGAGAAGATCCTGCCGTATCTGGACATCCCCATCCAGCATATCAGTGACTCTGTCCTGGCCCGGATGAACCGCCGGGGCACCGGGGCGGAGATCCGGCTGCTGATCGGGACGCTCCGGGCCCGGATCCCCGGTCTGGTCCTGCGCACCAGCCTTCTGGTGGGCTTTCCCGGTGAGACGGAGGAGGATTTCGAGGCCTTGTGCGCGTTTCTCAGAGAGACGCGCATCCAGCGGGCCGGCGTCTTCCCCTTCTCCCCTCAGGAGGGCACCCCGGCGGCAGAGATGCCGGATCAGGTGCCAGAGGAGACGGCGCAGCACCGGGCGGAGCTGCTGGGCGAGCTCCAGGCGGAGATCATGGAGGACTACGGCGAGTCCCTCACCGGTACGTCTCTGGAGGTCCTCTGCGAGGGCTACGACGAGGCGCTGTGCCTCTGGTACGGCCGCTCTTACGGCGAGTCGCCGGAGGTGGACGGTCGGATCCTTTTCGCCGCGGAGGAGCCGCAGCCGGGCGACTTCGTGACTGTGGTGATTCGGGGCACCCTGGACGGGGAGCCTGTGGGCGAGGCGGTCTGACCCCGATTCTCTTTTGGAATTATTCCGGAAAGGAGGCCATATGAACGTACCGAATCGACTGACTCTGGCGCGTATCATCATGATCCCCGTTTTCCTCGTACTGCTCTATCTCTCCTTTCCGGGTCATACTCTGATCGCCCTGCTGGTTTTCCTCATCGCCGCCGGCACCGACTTTGCAGACGGCTATCTGGCCCGGAAGCGGAACCAGATCACGGACTTCGGCAAATTCATGGATCCCCTGGCCGACAAGCTGCTGACCACGGCCGCCCTGCTGTGGTTCGTAGAACAGCGGCAAATGCCCGCCTGGGTGCTGCTGATCGTCATTGCCCGGGAATTCGCCGTCACCGCTCTGCGGCTGGTGGCGGTGGACAAAGGCCGGGTCATCGCCGCCGGTCTCTCCGGCAAGGTCAAGACCGCCGCGACCATCCTCTGCATCATTGTGATGCTTACGGGTATCACCTGGCTGCATCCGGTGCTGAACACGATCCTCGTGGCCATTGTCCTGCTGACCACCGTCTGGTCCGGCGTCGTCTACTTCTATAAAAACCGGGACCTGCTCCATTTTTCCATGTGACGGCAGGCCCGTATCTGTTCCAAATCATCAGAAAGGAAGCGGTTTCCCATGAAGGTATTCAACTCCATGACACGTCAGAAGGAGGAGCTGGTCCCCCTCCGGGAGGGCGAGATCAGGATGTACTGCTGCGGCCCTACCGTGTACAACTTCATCCACGTGGGCAACGCGCGGCCCATCATCCTCTTTGACGTGCTGCGCCGCTATCTGGAGTATGTCGGCTATCAGGTGACCTTCGTGCAGAATTTCACCGACGTGGACGACAAGATCATCAACCGCTCCCATGAGGAGGGCATCTCCTCTCAGGAGGTGGCGGAGAAATATATCGCCGAGTACTTTACCGACGCCCAGGGGCTGGGCGTCCGGCCGGCCACCATCCACCCCAAGGCCACGGAGACCATGGACGACATCATCGACATGGTCAAGACCCTGGTGGACAAGGGCTACGCCTATGAGGCAAACGGCGACGTCTATTACCGCACCCGGAAATTTGCCGACTACGGCAAGCTCTCCGGCAAGAATATCGACGATCTGGAGTCCGGCGCCCGGGTGGAGGTCAACGACGTGAAGGAGGATCCCCTGGACTTCGCCCTCTGGAAGGCCGCCAAGCCCGGCGAGCCCGCCTGGGACTCCCCCTGGGGCCCCGGCCGTCCCGGCTGGCACATCGAGTGCTCCGCCATGTCCCGGCGCTATCTGGGCCAGACCATCGACATCCACTGCGGCGGTCAGGACCTGACCTTCCCCCACCATGAGAACGAGATCGCCCAGAGCGAGGCCGCCAACGGCTGCAAATTCGTCAACTACTGGATGCACAACGGTTTCCTGAACATCGACAACAAGAAGATGTCCAAGTCCGAGGGCAACTTCTTCACCGTTCGGGACGCCGCCGCCGTCTACGGCTACGAGGCCATCCGGTTCTTCATGCTCTCCGCTCACTACCGCAGCCCTCTGAACTACTCCAAGGCGTCTCTGGAACAGTCCCAGGCCGCCCTGAGCCGCCTGTATACGGCGGAGGAGAATCTCTCCTTCCTGGCGGAGAACGCCCCGGAGCGGGATCCCAGCGAGGCGGAGGCCGCCCTGCTGGCAAGCCTGCCCGACTACCGCCAGCGGTTCCGGGAGGCCATGGACGACGACCTGAACACCGGCGAGGCCATCGGTGTGCTCTTCGAGCTGGTCCGGGCCGTCAACGCCGCCGTGGCGGACCCCTGCCGCACTGTGGCGAAGGAGGGGCTGGCCATGCTCCATGAGTTCACCGACGTGCTGGGGCTGCTGTACAACAAGCAGCAGGAAAAGGACCTGGACGCGGAGATCGAGGAGATGATCGCTGCCCGGCAGGCCGCCCGGAAGGCGAAGAACTTTGCCGAGGCGGACCGGATCCGGGACGAACTGAAGGCCCGGGGCATCGTGCTGGAGGATACCCCCCAGGGCGTCAAGTGGCGCAGAGCATGACAAATCCGTCCCCGCGGCTTGAAACAGAGGCACTTTTGTGATAAAATACACACAATTATAAAACTATAAATAACCCATCCGAAAAGGAGTCGATTCGATATGTCCGGACATTCCAAGTGGCACAATATCCAGAAGACCAAGGGCGCGGCGGACGCCAAGCGCTCCCAGGCCTTTACCAAGATCGCCAAGGAGATCATCGTGGCGGTCAAGCAGGGCGGCAGCGGCGACCCCGCCAACAACTCCCGTCTGGCCACCGTCATCGCCAAGGCCAAGGCGGTCAATATGCCCAACGACAACATCAAGAGGACCATTGAAAAGGCCCTGGGCGCCGGCAATCAGGACAATTTCGAGAGCGTCGTCTATGAGGGCTACGGCCCCTGCGGCGTGGCCGTGATCGTGGACGCCCTCACCGATAACCGCAACCGTACCGCCCCGGATGTCCGGCACTATTTCGACAAGTTCGGCGGCAATCTGGGCGCCACCGGCTGCGTGTCCTGGTCCTTCGACCGCAAGGGCGTGATCATCATCGACAACGAGGACGAGGAGCTGGACGAGGACACCGTCATGATGGACGCCCTGGACGCCGGCGCCGAGGATTTCTCCAACGAGGGCGTCGTGTTCGAGGTCTACACCGATCCGGACTCCGTGGGCGCCGTGGCGGAGGCCCTCACCGCCAAGGGCTATACCCTGGACTCCGCCCAGGTGGAGATGGTCCCCCAGAACTACGTCAAGCTGGAAAAGGAAGAGGACATCAAGAATATGCAGAAGCTCATCGACTGCCTGGAGGAAAACGACGACGTCCAGAACGTCTGGCACAACTGGGACGAGGACTGATATTCAACGAGAAACCGCATCGCCGGGTTTCCCGTTGAAACTCTGCGCTTCGCTTCCCCCACGCCCTTTGGGCGCACGGGCGCGAAAGCAAACGATTTGAAGGAGATCACAGGATATGAAATCAAAGCTGCCGAAAATATTCATTATAACCACTGTCGTTGCCGCCCTGTTTGTGTGCCTGGCCATCAGCGCGGGCGCCGTGGACCTCAATCAGCTGAGCTATGCGACCAACCAAGACGGAACGATTACCATCACCGACTGCGACGAGGAGGCCGAGGGCGTACTTGTCATCCCGGAAACCATCGGCGGGAGAGCGGTGACCAAGATCGGAGAAAATGCGTTCAGAAACTGCGAGCATATCACCAAGATCACGCTGCCGTCCACGATCAATGAGATCTATACCCATGCTTTTTACAACTGCGCATCCCTGGAGGAGATCAATATCCCCTACGGCGTTACGGTGATCTGGCGCGAGGCCTTTGCCAATTGCTCCTCTTTGAAATCGATCAGTCTGCCGGACACAATGACAGACAACAATGTCATCCATTCCCTGTTCAAAAATTGCACCAGTCTTTCCCAGGTGAAACTGTCAGCCGGCATGAGTTCGGTTCCCTCCGGAATGTTCGAAGACTGCACCAGTCTGCAGACCATCACCATACCTTCCGGGGTGAAAACGATCGGCCTAATTTCTTTTCAAGGAAGCGGATTGACGAGCATTACCATTCCCTCTTCCGTGACGACGATCGAACCCTCGGCGTTCAATAGCTGCGCCAATCTGCAGTCGATCACGCTCAACGAGGGGCTGACCACGATCAAGGACCACGCCTTTGCCAACTGTACTTCACTGAAGTCCATTGCGATCCCCGACTCTGTAACCACCAATCCCAATTCGTCCATTATTTGCGAAGGCTGTACGTCGCTGGAGACGGTGATGATCGGCAAGGGCCTTGGAACACTGGGCGCAGAATGCTTCAATGGATGCACCAGTCTGCGGACGGTATACTTGAATTCCGGTCTTACGGAAATCGGGAGAGACGCCTTCAACTCCTGCCCCGCCCTCAGCGATCTCTATTACTGCGGAACGTCGTCCCAGTGGACCTCCGTTAAGCTGGAAACGGGCAATGACGCGCTGCTTCTGGCGGATGTCCACTACATCGACTCCTTCAACGACGTACAGACGGCCGCCTGGTATGGCCCCGCAGTCTTCTGGGCTGTCGGGCAGAACATCACCAACGGCGTCGGCAACAACGCGTTCGCCCCCACCATGACCTGCACCAACGCCCAGGTCATCACCTTCCTGTATCGGGCGGCGGGCTCCCCGGCGGTGAGCGGTGCCAGCGCGCTGACCAATGTGCAGAACCCCGACGTGTATTACTACAACGCCTGTGTCTGGGCCTATCAGAAGGGGATCATCACGGACGTGAATTTTGCCCCCGACGGTCCTGCGACCCGCTCCAGCTTTGTCACCTACCTCTGGCGCAATGAGGGCAAGCCGTCCGTAAGCGGCGGAAACAACCCGTTTGCAGATGTGACCAACGGCAGTGATTATTATACTGCTGTTCTGTGGGCCTACAAAAACAACATCACCACGGGCACCTCGGCAACGACGTTTTCGCCCGACACCATCTGCTCCCGCGGACAGATTGTGACATTCCTGTATCGGTACTTCGGCTGACAGCCGGTTTCACAGTAATATTGAGAATGATAAGCGGCGGGAGCAATCCCGCCGCTTTCCTATATGTCGGCAAGCGTATATCTGCGCAACAGAAAACAGCCCCGCGCATCCATGCAGATGCGCGGGGCTGCTTTTGCTTTTTTTCAGAGTGTAATGATCTCGTCCGGCTGGCCGAGGGTGGAGAAGGAGACCGTGACGTCCTTCAGATAGAAGGTGGTGCAGTTGCCGTCGTCGGGGGCGTACATCTTCCGCAGGTGGGGATAGTGGTTGAGCACGTTGTCCGACGCCTCATAGCTGGGGTCCTCCACGGCAGTGCCCCACAGCCGCATCCAGCGCTTGTCCGGGGTCATGGCGCACAGCTCCACCTTGGGATCGGCCATCAGCTGCTGATAGATCCTCTTCTTCCGGCCCGTGTGGAAATACAGCTTGCCCTGATAGTCCAGCAGGATGCCGAAGGGCCGCACCCGGGGCTGGTCGCCCTCCACGGTGGCGATCATAAAATAGCCGCTCTCTTTCAGGAATTCCAGCACTTTTTCCATAAACGACCGTCCTTTCCTAAGTGAATAATTGATATTCCTTCCGGCAGTCCCATTGTAGCACAGATCGGAGCGGGAGGCAAAGCAAATCTGCCCGATGGGAAAGAAAGAGCGGCTGTGACGTGCACAGCCGCTCTTTTGTTCTCGCAGAATGGTTCAGATTCTCTCCTTGACCTTGGCCTTCTTACCCACGCGGCCGCGCAGATAATACAGCTTGGCCCGGCGGACCTTGCCCCGACGGACGGTCTCGACCTTCTCGATGATGGGAGAGTGGATGGGGAAAACCTTCTCCACACCGACGCCGTAGGAGATACGGCGGACGGTGAACGTCTCCTCGATGCCGCCGTGCTTCTTGGCGATGACGACACCCTCGAAGACCTGAATACGCTCACGGGCGCCTTCCTTGATGCGCACGTGGACACGAACGGTGTCGCCCACGTTGACGACAGGAAGCTCAGGCTTCATCTGCTGCTCTGCCAGCACTTTAATCAGATCCATTTTTTCCTCCTATTACTGACGGACGTTCATGCCGCGCAGAGGACCGCTCATCCTTTGGAGCGGCAGCAGCAGAGGACCATCCCAAAATCATGCTCAAGTAGTGTATCATATTCCGATGTGTTTTGCAAGCTTTTTTTCAAAAAAACGGGTTTAAATCCCCGTCATAGACCATTTCCCGGTGGAAGGACGCGAAATCCGGCGTCAGGTCCGGCAGCTGCTCCCCGACGGCCTTCACCAGCAGCGTGGGATTGAGAGACGCGGCCCCCAGCAGGCGCATCCGCACCTCCCCCGGCTCCTCTGAGAAGGTCACGGTCCGGATGGCGGGCTTCAGATCAAACTCCGTGAGGCCCGAGGGGTTTTTCCGGGACTTCTTCCCCTTCTTCTCCGTGACGATGCTCTCCCGCCGAAACAGCTCCGTCAGGGCTTCGGTACAGCCCTCCGGGACCCCGTCGTCATAGTACAGCCGGGCGGTGTAACCGGCATGGAGCAGCGCCCCTGCCTTCGGCGCCGGCGGCAGGAGATCCAGGGCCCGCAGGCCCTCGGGGAGGGCGGCGTTGAGCCTTGTCAGCAACTCCTCCTTCTCCATGGGCGAGAGCAGGGTGAAGTCCAGCAGCTCACAGGCGCTGGAAAAGCCCACAGACAGGGGCAGCAGGATCGACATGGCCGCATGGGGATTGAAGCCCTCCGTGTACTTGATGGGGATCTCCGCCCGGCGAAACGCCCGGGGCAGGGTCCGGATCAGGTCCAGATGCGACAGATAGCGGGCGGGGCCCGCCTTCTCGAACCGGAGTCGATGGCTGTTAAGCATCGCAGACGCCTCCCTCCAGCAGAAGGTTCGCCCCGCAGCCGGAGCACTTCGTCCGGCAGTCCGGCGTGCAGATACCCTCATAGGCCAGCTGCCGCTCCCGCAGCAGGAACTCCGTACGCACGCCTACGGACAGATGGGACCAGGGCAGCACCTCGTCGGTGCTCCGCTCCCGGTCGGCGTAGAATGCCATGTCCAGCCCGCAGTCCCGCAGGGCCTGCTCCCAGCGGGCAAAGGAGAAGCCCTCCTGCCAGCTGTCCAGCCGTCCGCCCCGGCGCCAGACCAGCTCGACGGCATCAGCCAGCCGCCGGTCGCCCCGGGCCAGCACGGCCTCCACCCTGCTGGTCTCCGGATCGTGCCAGTTATAGACGATGGCCCGGTCCCTGATGTGATCCCGAAGCAGATTCACCCGGCGCTGGTACTCCTCCATGGATACCTGGCCCTCCCACTGGAAAGCCGTGTGGGGCTTGGGAACGAAGCAGGAGGTGGACACGGTGATCCGGACGCCCCGGGCCTTATTGGCGGCGTGGCGCTTCCAGCACAGCAGCACCCGGTGGGCCAGGTCGCCGATGGCCAGCACGTCCTCGTCCGTCTCCGTGGGAAGCCCCAGCATGAAGTACAGCTTTACGCCGTTCCAGCCGCCGGAGAAGGCGATGCGGCAGGACTCCAGCACATCCTCCTCTTTGACGTTCTTATTGATGACGTCCCGGAGCCGCTGGGTCCCTGCCTCCGGCGCGAAGGTCAGGCCGCTCTTGCGCACATGCTGCAGCCGCTCCATGAGCTCCACGGAGAAGTTGTCCGCCCGAAGGGACGGCAGGGACAGACTGACGCCACGGGGCTCGCACCAGTCCAACAGACCGTCGCACAAAGGCTCCAGGCAGCGGTAGTCGCTGGTGCTCAGAGAGGACAGGGTCATCTCCGAATAGCCGGAGGCCGCGGCGGCGGCGATCCCCTGCCGGACCAGAGTTTCCGCTCGCTTGGCCCGGACCGGGCGGCAGGCGTAGCCCGCCTGACAGAAGCGGCAGCCCCGGATACAGCCCCGGAACACCTCTAAAAACACTCTGTCGTGGACGATCTCCGTGGAGGGGATCACGGTGTCCGTGGGATAATAGGCGCTGTCGAAATCCTCGATGATGCGCTTGGTCACGAGAGCCGGCGCGCCGTCCAGCGGCGTGACGGCTCGGACGGTGCCGTCGCCGTTGTAGGTCACGTCGTAGAGGGACGGCACGTAGCAGCCGGGGATATCCGCGGCCCGCCGCAGCAGCTCCTTCCGGCTCCAGCCCTGCCGCTTCCCCTGCCGCACCAGTTCGGCAAGCTCCACGTCCAACTCCTCTCCCTCTCCCAGGAAAAACAGGTCGATGAAGGGGGCCAGGGGCTCCGCGTTGTAGGTGCACACGCCCCCGGCCACGACAAGGGGCATGTCCTCCGTCCGGTCGGCGGCCCGGACCGGCAGGCCCGCCAGATCCAGCTGATTGAGCACGGTGGTGTAGCACATCTCATAGCCCAGAGAGAAAGCGAAAATGTCAAAATCCCGGACCGGGTCCCCGCTCTCCAGCGCGAACAGCGGCAGGCCCGCCTGCCGCATCTCCTGTTCCATATCCGTCCAGGGGGCAAATACCCGCTCGCACCAGAGCCAGGGCTGCTCATTGAGCACGCCGTAGAGGATCCGCACGCCCAGATTCGACATGCCGATCTCATAGGTGTCGGGAAAACAGAGGGCAAAGCGCAGTTCCACCTGCGCTCTGTCCTTTTTCACCGCATGGTATTCGCCGCCGGTATAGCGGGCCGGTTTCTGCACCCGGGGCAGGATCCGTTCCAGTTTCTGATCCATAGGTCCTCCAAAAATCAAACAAAAACGCTTCGCCGGTTTTTGTTTGAGAAAACTGCGCTTTCCATACTATCATTTTATACCCCGCGCCGGAAATTGGCAAGCCAAAATCCACAGCGCCGCAGCCAGAAGGACGATCCCGCTCCCCCGAAGCAGCACCCAGATCCCCAGCAGCAGGAGCAGCAGGCACAGAGACCATGAGACCGCCCCGGCGGCCCGCAGGGCCGTCTCCGGCGCGTACCGCCAGGCCAGCAGCAGATACAGGAGCCGCCCACCATCCTGCCGCCGCAGGGGCAGGAGATTGAACACCGTCAGTACCAGACTGACCCCGGCTGTCACGTAAAAGCCGAGCCTTGCCGCGGCCAGCGCCAGGATCAGGCCCGCCAGAGGTCCCGACAGGACCGACAGCGCCTCTGCCGGATAGGAGATACAGGGGACCGGCGCCACGGAGATCTCCGCGCCGCCTGCGGTGCATCGGATCCGCTCCGCCCTGCCCCCCAGAGCGTACAGCATGAGCAAATGCCCCGCCTCGTGGACGGCGCAGGCCATGAGAAAAGGCCCCGTCAGCTGCTCTTCCGTCAGCAGCAGCAGGGCCAACAGCAGCAGAAATCCGCCGCCGATCTCGATCCGGGGCCGCCTCATGTCCCGGTGAGATACTGCGCCGGGTCCAGCCGTACGCTCTCCCTTATCACCTCCAGATGCAGATGGGGCCCGGTGGCGCGGCCTGTGGCCCCCACCTCCGCGATCTTCTCCCCCAGGGCAACCTCGCCGCCGGGGACGGCGCAGACGGTGCTGCAGTGGGCATAGAGGGTCCGGGTGCCGTCCGGGTGCCGCAGGGACACATAGTTGCCGTAAAGGGCGCTCTGTCCCACGTACTCTACCGTCCCGGCGGCGAAGGCGCAGACCGCCGTGCCCTCCGCCGCCGCCAGGTCCAAGCCGTAATGAAAGGCCCGCGTCCCGGTGACCGGGTCCTCCCGCCAGCCGAAGGGCGAAGTGACGGTGTATTCTGCCAGCGGCGGGGCATAGTCCAGCGCCAGCGCCGTAACGGCCGTGGTGGCGTCCGCCGGAACGTCCTCCGCCGTCGGCTCCTCTTCCGGCGGTGTGAACAGAGCGGCGTCCTCCGCCGGTGCCTCTTCGGGCTGCAAAGCCGGAGCGGCATCCTCCCCCTGCTCTGACAGTTCCTCCGGCTCCGCAGTTGTATCGTCCACCCGCAAAGCCACGGCGCAGAAGCGCCCCAAAGCCGAGCCCAGCGTGTCCCCCTGATCCAGAGACTGTCCCGCCGCGGAGAAGGCCGCCTGAAAATCCGTGTCTCCGGTCAGCATGACTGTCAGCCGGGCCTGAAGCGGCAGGGAGCGCTCCGGCATCAGCCGGACGCCGCCCAGCACCAGACCCAGAAGCACCAGACTGCACACCAGCCGGATCACCATCCGCCGGACTCTCTGGCCCTCCGGCCGACGGGCAGGGGGCTCCTCCGGTCTGCCGTACCGGGGCGCGGGCCGTCGGTATTCCGGTACGGATCTGCGGTACCGCCTTCTTCTTTCGTCGTAGAATTCCATCTTCCACGCGCCCCCTTCCTGTCCGTATGTATATTCCGGGAGGAAATCGGACATACCAGAATAAGGAAGACAGCTTTCGGAAAGGGGGTTGGTTTCATGCTTGTCAGGCATCTGATGCACCCTGCCGTCATCACCATCGGGCCGGGAGAGAGCGTGGCTCTGGCGGCGCGGCTGCTCCTGCGTCACAACGTGGGGGCGCTGCCCGTGTGTTCGCCGGAGGGAAAACTCCGGGGCATCCTCACCGACCGGGACATCGTACTGCGCTGCATCGCGCCGGGAGAGGACCCGGACCATACGCCGGTAGCGGAGATCATGACCCGGCGGCCTCTCACCCTCGCCCCCACGGACAGGGCGGAGGACGCCGCGGCAGTGATGGCAAAGCGGCAGATCCGGCGCCTCCCGGTCACGGACAACGGACGGCTGGTAGGATTGGTGGCTCTGGCGGACCTGGCCCGGCAGATGGACTGCCGCACCGAGGCCGCCGCCGCACTGTGTGAGATCTCCACCAATATACAGCGGCGGTGAAGGGAACGGAGGATATTCCGGTCTGTTTGACTGCGGATGAACCTAAATCGCCGTCATGTCTGCGGACATGACAAAACCGGCTTACTCCGGGGCGATTTCTCCTATTTGACTGCGAAAGAAGACAAAAAGTTTTTGGGGAACGTGCCTCCGGCGGGTGACTTTCTGTGTGCGACAGAAAGTCACCAAAGAACGCACCAAAGGGGGACCCCTTACCATGGGGTCCCCCTTGTGGAATCCCCTCCACTAAGACAGGAAGCGCACCGCCACAGAACGACCCCGGCCGGCAGAGCCCTGAATTGTCTCAGCAACCCGCCCGCGCTCCGCGCTTCTGCAGTGGGTAACGGTAACGGGAGAATAACTTATAGCCAAACAGCGCCCGGGAGAGAGCCTCCCGGGCGCTGCTGTCGTTTGCTCCGATGTGTTACAGACTGTCCGCGATATCGTAGATCAGCCGTTCACTCTTCTCCCAGCCCAGGCAGGGATCCGTGATGGACTTGCCGTAGATCCCCTCGCCGATTTTCTGGGCGCCGTCCTCGATATAGCTCTCGATCATCAGGCCCTTGACCAGACCGGCGATCTCCGGACTGTGCCGGCGGCTGTGGAGGACCTCCTTGGCGATGCGGATCTGCTCGAGATACTGCTTGCCGGAGTTGGCGTGGTTCGTGTCCACGATGGCCGCCGGATTCGCCAGCGCCCGCTCCTGATACGTCTCATACAGATGGATCAGGTCCTCATAGTGGTAATTGGGAAGAGACTGGCCGTGCTTGTTCACATAGCCCCGGAGGATGGCGTGGGCGTAGGGATTGCCCTGGGAATGGGCCTGCCAGCCCCGGTAGATGAAGGTGTGCTTGTTCTGGGCAGCCATGATGGAGTTCATCATCACGTCGATATCGCCGCTGGTGGGGTTCTTCATCCCCACCGGAGTCTCGATCCCGCTGGCGGTGAGCCGGTGCTGCTGGTCCTCCACCGACCGGGCGCCTACGGCGGAATAGGCCAGAAGGTCGTCCAGATACTTATAGTTTTCCGGATACAGCATCTCGTCGGCACAGGAGAACTCCGTCTCCTCCAGAACGCGCATCAGCAGCTTGCGGATGGCCACGATCCCCTTGAACAGGTCCGGCTTTTCCGTGGGGTCCGGCTGGTGGAGCATCCCCTTGTAGCCGGCGCCGGTGGTCCTGGGCTTGTTCGTATAGACCCGGGGCACGATGAAGATCTTGTCGCTGACCTTCTCCTGCACGCCCCGCAGGCGGGTGATGTAGTCGATGACGCTCTCCTCATTGTCCGCAGAGCACGGGCCGATGATCAGCAGGAATTTGTCCGAGCGGCCGTCAAAGATCTCCTTGAGCTCCACCGCCCGCTTCTCCACGATCTCCGACAGATGGCTGGAGATGGGATACATCTCCTTGACCTCCATGGGGATCGCCAGTTTTTTCTCAAAGATCATATTCATGATACGACATCCTCTCTTTCCGTTTTAAACCGGCTTGTCGAAGTACGCCCGCCGCGTGGTGGACAGACGCATCTTCTCCTGCAGGCCCTCCCGGTCGCCCCGGACCAGCAGTTCTCTGATCTCCTCCAGCTCGCCCATAAAGACGTCGATCTCCTCCACCAGAGGCTCACGGTTGAGCAGGAACAGCTCGCTCCACATGACGTCGTTGATCCGGGCGATCCGGGTCAGGTCCCGGAAGGAGTCGCCGGTGTAGTCCACCAGATGCCGGTTGTCGCTGCAGGTCATCAGCGCGATGGCGATGCAGTGGGTCAGCTGGGAGACGAAGCCGATCATCCGGTCGTGCTCCTCCGGCGACAGCACCGAGATCCGGGAAAAGCCCAGTACCTGTCCCAGGCTCTTGCACCAGTCGATGGCCTCCGGGGTGTTCTTCTCCGTGGCTACCACGATGTAGTTGGCATCCCGGAACATACGGTCGTCGCTGTTCTCCACGCCGCAGACCTCACGGCCCGCCATGGGATGGGCGGCGATATACTCCACGTCGCTTCGGAGCATCGCCTGGATATCGTACACGATGCAGGCCTTCACGCCCGTCACGTCCGTGAGCATGGCGCCGGGCTTGAACAGGTGCTGCCAGGTCTCAATCCACTCCCGGAACACCCCGGGATACAGGGCGAAGATCACCGTGTCCGCCGCGCTCACCATGGCCTCGTCCACCTGCGTGGAGCCCTGATGGATGATCCCCTGCTCCAGCGCGTACTCGATGGCGCTCTCCCTGCTGTCGATGGCGCTGACGTGGTAGCCCAGCCGCTTCAGGGCTCTGGCGTAGCTGCCGCCCATGAGACCCAGACCCACGATCAGGATGTTGTTTTCACAGACCCATGCCATACTCTGTCACCTCAATTCCAAGTGTTTTCAGCCGGTCAAAGAAGTCCGGCAGACTTTTACTCACCGCCTGGGCGCCGTTTATCCTGCCGCCGGTGAGGGTGGCAAGAACGGCCATGGCCATGACGATGCGGTGGTCGTTGTGTCCCGAGATCACCATGTCCGGCGCCCGGAGGCCGGAGGCCTTCACGGTCATGGTATCCTCCGTGACCTCCGTCTCTATGCCGAATTTGGCCAGCTCCTCGGCCATGGCGGCGCAGCGGTCGCTCTCCTTGATCCGCAGACGGCGGGTACCGGTAAAGACCGCCCCGTGGAGAGCCGCCGCCGACGCCATGCAGACGGGGCCCAGATCCGGACAGTCGGAGAGATCCACCGTGGGCGTCCCGTTTTTCATGCTCTCAAAGTATCTGCGGTACACCCGGTCCCCCTGAAGGCTGTCCTCCTTCAGGCCGGTGACGGTCACGTCGCCGCCCAGAAGGGTCAGGGCGTCGAAGAACGCCGCGTTGGAGTAATCGCCCTCCACCGTCACGTCCGAGGGCCGGAACCGCTGCAGGCCGGGGATGCGGATGGTATCGCCGTCGGAAAAGGCGGCGGTGACGCCGAAAGCGGAGAAGGCGTCCAGGGTCATATCGATATACGGCCTGCTCTCCACCGGCGGGAGGATGCGGATGACGCTGTCCCCCTCCAGCTGGGTCAGTGCAAAGGCCAGACCGCTGATGAACTGACTGCTGATGTTGCCGGGGACCGTATATTCCCCGGGGGTGAGCCTGCCGCAGACGGTGAGGGAGTCCCGGGACGGCTCGTAGCGAAAGCCGCGGTCCGCACAGAGCTTCTCGTACACCGACATGGGGCGGCTCATGAGCTTTTCGCTGCCGGTAAGGGTGATCTCCTGTCCGGAGAGCAGAGCGATGGGGACGAAAAAGCGCAGGGTCGTGCCGCACTCCCGGCAGGGCAGCACCGCCGGGGCTGTACGGGCCGGGTCGACGCCGGTGATGTGCACGTCATCCCCTGCCCGGGTAACGCCCGCCCCCAAAGCCTTCAGGCAGTCCATGGTGGCCAGCATATCCTGGGAGTCCGCCACACGGCGGACGACGCTCTCCCCCGGCGCCAGTCCGGCACAGAGCAGCAGCCGGTGGGCGGCGCTCTTCGACGGCGGCGCCGCCATGACGCCCCGGGCTTTGGAGGGCCGGATCTCAATCTGCATGCCGCGTCCCTCCGTCAATGAGGATGTCCATGGCCTCCAGATAGCCGTCGACGCCGTGGCCGGTGATGGTGGCCACGCAGGCGGCGCGGATATAGCTGATCTGCCGGAACGCCTCCCGCTCCTCCAGCTTGGAGATATGCACCTCCACCGTGGGGATGGACACGGCCTTCACGGCGTCCAGCAGGGCCACGCTGGTGTGGGTGTAGGCGCCGGGGTTGATGACGATGCCGTCGGCGGTGCCGTAGGCCGCCTGGATCCTGTCCACCAGATCCCCCTCGTGGTTGGACTGGTACAGCTCGATCTCCACGCCCCGCTCCGAGGCATAGTCCATCAGGCGGCGGCAGAGGGCCGGATAGGTCGTCTTGCCGTAGTGCTCCGGCTCCCGTATGCCGAGCATATTGAGATTGGGTCCGTTGATGATGAGGAGTTTCACAGCTGCACCTCTCCTTCCAGTATCTCTGTCACCAGCCGCGCCGTCTCGTCGACGGTGCCATCGCCGGGAACGCGGACGTCCGCCGCGGCCTCATAGAGGGGCAGCCGCGTCTCGTACAGGCGGCGCATCTTCTCCACGGAGTCGGCCAGAGGCCGGTCGTCTGTGGGAATGAGCCGCTCGGGGGCCCGGTCCAGCCAGAACAGTCTGCCGTTCCGCTTCAGGACCCGGACGTTGTCCGGGTCAAGGATACAGCCGCCGCCGGGGGTCAGCACGAGGCCCGTACGGTCGGCAAAGGTCCGGACGGCCTCCCGCTCCAGACGGCGGAACCCGCTCTCGCCCTCCCGGGCGAAGATGTCCGTGATCTCACGGCCCGTCTGCTGCACGATCCAGGCATCCAGATCCACGATCTCACGGCCCAGTTTTTCCGCGAGCACATTTCCCACGGTGGTCTTGCCGCTGCCGGGCATGCCGATGAGAACGATATTCTCCTTCTCCCGGCGCACTTCCCGGTAGATGCTGTCGATGAGGCCGTCGGGATACGTCTTCCCGGTGAAGTGCTCCGCCGCCAGCACCGCCTGAGCCACCAGCATATACAGCCCGCCGGCGGCTGGGATACCCAGCTCCCGGGCAGCCGTCACCAGCTTCGGGGCCAGAGGATTGAAGACGGCGTCAAAGACGCCCAGAAGCTGCGGGAACCGCGCCGGGTCCACCGGCATCTCGTCGGTGTCCGGGAACATCCCGCAGGGAGTGGTGTTGACGAGGATCTCCGTGTCGGCGTGGAGGGCACAGAGGTCTGAATAGGTCAGCGCTCCCTCTCTCCCGCTGCGGCTGACGGTGACGATCTCCCCGGCGCCCAGGGCCTGCACCACCGCCCGGGCTGTCCGGCTGGTGCCGCCGGTGCCCAGAATGGCGACCTTTTTCCCCGGGATGGGGAGCCGCATCTTTTTAATCTGCGCTGTCATGCCGCCGAAATCCGTGTTATAGCCGTAGAGCTTCCCCTCCCGGTTGACCACGGTGTTCACCGCGCCGATGGCCCGGGCGGTGTCGTCAATGCCGTCGAGCCAGGGGATCACCGCCTGCTTATAGGGAATGGTCACGTTGATGCCCCGAAAGTCCCGGGCTGTGAGAAAGGAGTCCAGCTCCGCCTCGGGGACCTCCCGCAGGACGTAGTCATAGTCGCCGATCTTCTCGTGTATGACCCTGGAAAAGCTGTGGCCCAGGCGCCGGGCGATACATCCGTAGGTCATGTGGCGGCCCCTCCCAGATAGTCCGTGCCGTAGCGGCCCGCCAGCAGGTCGCAGAGGGTCAGAGCGGTAACGCTGTCCACCACCACCCGGGCTCTGTGGATGATGGCGGGATCGTGACGGCCCCGGATCTGCAGCCGGGCGTCCTCCCTGCTGAAGAAGTCCACCGTCTCCTGCTCCTTGAAGATGGAGGGCGTCGGCTTCACCATGCAGCGGAACACGATGGGCATACCGTTCGTGATGCCGCCGTTGACGCCGCCGTTGTGATTCGTTTTTGTGACGATCCGCCCCGCCTCCACGGCAAAGGGGTCGTTGTACTGACTGCCCAGAGCGTCCGCCATATCGAAGGCCGCGCCGAACTGGACGCCCTTGACGGCGGGGATGCTGAACAGCCCGTGGGCCAGCACGCCCTCTACGGTGTCGAACCAGGGCTCGCCGACCCCTGCCGGCACCCCGATGACAGCCGTCTCCAGCACGCCGCCGACGCTGTCCCCCGCCTGGCCCGCCGCCTCGATCTTTGCCTTCATCTCAGCCGCCGCGGCGTCGTCCAGCACGGCGAAGGTCATGGCGTTGAGTTTTTCGATATCCGCCGCCAGGTCTTCAAAGTCCCGGTCCGGGACCCCTGCACAGCGCCGGACGTGGGTGCCGATGACGATGCCCTTGTTCCGCAGCGCCGTAATGGCAACGGCCCCGGCAGCCACAAGAGCGGCGGTGATCCGGCCGCTGAAATGGCCGCCGCCGCGATAGTCCTCAAAGCCGTGGTACTTGCAGTTGGCGGTATAGTCGGCATGGCCCGGACGGGCAAGGCGCCGGGTGGCGGCGTAGTCCTTGCTGCTGACGTTCTCGTTGGGGATCGTAATGCACAGGGGCGTGCCGGTGGTCCTGCCCTCAAATACGCCGCTGAGGATCTCAAACCGGTCCTGCTCCCGGCGGGCGGTCCCCGTCTTGCCGGAGGGGCGGCGCAGGGAGAGCTGATCGGCGATGAAGGCCTCATCCACGGGGATCCCCGGGGCCAGACCGTCCAGCACAGCGCCGATCCCGGCGCCGTGGCTCTCGCCGAACAGGGTTACGGATACGTTCTGTCCGAAGGTGTTTTTCATGCTCTCTCCGCTCCTTTCGAGATCAGCGTCAGAGCCCGCTTCAGGCTTTCCGGCGCCGCGGATTCCATACGGAAGCTGCCCACCTGCTCCACCCGTATGACGGTGATCTTTGTCCCCTGGGTCTTTTTGTCGTGGAGAAGGGCCTGATAGACCGCCTCCTCGTCCAGAGGATACGACGTGGGCAGAGCCAGCTTCTCCAGCACGGGGATCAGCCGCTGCCGGACGGCGGGGGCGCACATGGGGATCATACCCAGGGCCACGCACTCGCCGTGGTACAGTCCGTCGGCGAGGCTCTCAATACCGTGGCCGATGGTGTGGCCGAAATTCAGGATCTTCCGCAGATTCCGCTCCCTTTCGTCCTGCACCACCACGTCGCTCTTGATGCGCAGAGACCGCTCGATGACGGTATCGATCTCCGCCAGAGGATCTCCGGTCTCAAACAGCTCGAACAGCGTCCGATCTGAGGTCAGGGCCATCTTTACCGCCTCCGCCAGACCGTTGGAGATCTGCCGGGACGGCAGGGTGGCAAGAGTGTCCGCATCGACGAGCACCTTTTTCGGCTGGTAGAAGGAGCCCACCACGTTCTTGATGCCGTTCAGGTCGATGGCGGTCTTGCCGCCCACGGAGGAATCCACCATGGACAGCACCGTGGTGGGAATGTTGTAAAAATCGACGCCCCGCATATAGACGGAGGCGGCAAAGCCCGCAAGATCGCCCACCACGCCGCCGCCCACGGCGACGACGCAGTCCCCTCTGGTAAAGCCCAGCTCCAGCATCCGGGCGAGGATGCCTTGAAGCTGCTCAAAATTCTTGCTTGCCTCACCCTGGGGGATGCGGAGGATGTCCGGCTGCGCACACTGCTCCGCCGCGGCTGCGGCGTACTGCTCCGGCACGCCGTCGTCGGTGACGATCAGCACCCGGCGGTCAAGATCGAGGTGATCCGCCGCTCTGTGCAGACAGCCCCGCTCCAGAATGATCTGATAGGCGTTGGTCTTCAGGTCCACTGGCAGGATCATGCGTCATCCCCGCCTTTCAGCGTGATCTCCCGGGCATAGTGGCCGGCGATCTTCAGCGTCTCGCACTGCTCCGAGAGCAGGGCCAGCATCCTCCTGCCCTCGGGAGAGGTCGCGTCGCCCTCCGTCTCCACGTAGAAGTAGTACTGCCAGGCCTTGTCCTGCACCGGGCGGCTGAGGAGGACCTTCATATTGAAGCCCCAGTCGCTGATGACGTTGATGGCCTTAGCCAGAGCGCCGGCCACGTCGTTGACGGTGAACAGCAGAAGGAATTTGTCGTCCTTCTTCTCCCCCGCAGGACTCTCGACCCGGGAGAACACCGCAAACCGGGTGGAGTTGGTGGCGCTCTCGTTGATGTCGTGGTCCAGAATCTCCAGCCCGTAGAGCTCCGCCGTCTCCGCGCTGGCTATGGCGGCCACGGCGGGGTCCCCGGCCTCCGCCACCTGGCGGGCGGCCACAGCGGTGTTGACGGCGCTGGCCGTCTCAAAGCCGTGCTTCTTCAGATAGGCCGCGCACTGGCCCAGGGCCTGGGGATGGCTGATCACCCGGCGGATCTCACGGATCGAGGCGCCCTCAAGGCCCAGCAGATTCTGGGTCACCGGCAGGGTGTAGATCCCGTTGACGTGGAGCGGCCCGTGGAACATCAGGTCCATGACCTGGCCCACGACGCCTGCGTAGCTGTTCTCGATGGGGAGCACCGCGCAGTCGCAGACCCCGTCCTCCACAGCCCGGTAGGCCGCCTGGAAGTCCTCAAAGCCGGTGTGCCGGGCGGTGGGAAAGATCCGGCGGGCCGCGATGTCCGCGAAGGCGCCTTCCACGCCGCTGTAGGCCACATGGAGTCCCTCCATCAGGCGGCTCTGGTACTGCCTGGAGAGACCCATCATACTCTGCAGCAGGCTGATATAGTAGCCCCGGATCTCCGGGTCCGGCACACAGGCGGCGTTTTTTTCGATCACCGCCCGCTCCCGGTCCCCGTCGTAGATCGGCAGGCCCCGCTCCTTTTTATATTCGGCAATCATCCGGGCGGCCTCCATGCGCTTGCAGAACATCGCCGCTATGCCGCGGTCCGCCTCGTCGATGATCTCCCGCGCTTGCTTCAGCTTGTCCATCGTCCTCACCCCATGCAGTCAGTTTTTACCGGAAAGAAAAGAAGCGGCCCCGTACGAAACAGGACCGCTTTCAGTACTTATGAAAGATCGCTGCTTACGTTCGGGAATATTCGGTATTGAGGGCATAAAAATCAAAGCCCGCAAAAAAGCGAACGTAGGCGTAATAATAGGAATCCTGCTCAAAAGCCACGGAAACGGGTGCATGCTCTCTCATAGCGGACTCCTTTCTGTCGGGTTTCGACCTGCGATTTTTATTATGATATCATTCCTCTGCGGCTCTGTCAATCCCCAAAATCGCTGGTGGTGAAAAAACAACCGAACCCATACCGTTCCTGCGGGCCGGCAGAGAGCGTTCGCTCTCTGCCGGCGGTCATTCTCTCTTCCCGATCAATCCACCGGGGGCAGCTTGGCCAGGCTGGCCTTCAAATCCTCGTCGGTGGGAATGTAATCCTCCATGGTGCCGTTGTGGAACTGCTCATAGGCCACCAGATCGAAGTAGCCGGTGCCGGTGAGACCGAACAGGATGGTCTTCTCCTCGCCGGTCTCCTTGCACTTGAGGGCCTCGTCGATGGCCACCCGGATGGCATGGGCGCTCTCCGGCGCGGGCAGGATGCCCTCCACTCTGGCGAACTGCTCCGCGGCCTCAAAGACCTTCGTCTGGGGCACGGACACGGCCTCCATGAAGCCGCCGTCGTACAGCTCCGAGAGCACCGGGCTCATGCCATGATAGCGCAGGCCGCCGGCGTGGTTCGGCGCGGGGATGAAGTCACAGCCCAGGGTATACATCTTGGCCAGGGGGCAGACCATGCCGGTATCGCAGAAGTCATAGGCGTACTTGCCCCGGGTGAAGCTGGGGCAGGAGGCCGGCTCCACGGCGATGATCCGGTAATCCGCCTCGCCCCGGAGCTTCTCGCCCATGAAGGGGGCGATGAGGCCGCCCAGATTGGAGCCGCCGCCGGCGCAGCCGATGATCATATCGGGCTTGACGCCGTACTTGTCCAGGGCCGCCTTTGCCTCCAGACCTATCACGGACTGGTGCAGCAGCACCTGATTGAGAACGCTGCCCAGCACGTAGCGGTAGCCCTCGTTGGTGGTGGCGACTTCCACCGCCTCCGAGATGGCGCAGCCCAGGCTGCCGGTGGTGCCGGGATGCGCGGCCAGGATCTTCCGGCCGATCTCCGTCTCCATGGAAGGAGAGGGCGTTACGGACGCGCCGTAGGTGCGCATGACCTCGCGGCGGAAGGGCTTCTGCTCGTAGGAGACCTTGACCATGTAGACCTTGCAGTCCAGGCCGAAATAGGAGCAGGCCATGGACAGCGCGGTGCCCCACTGGCCGGCGCCGGTCACCGTGGTGACGCCCTTCAGGCCCTGCTTCTTGGCGTAATAGGCCTGGGCGATGGAGGAGTTGAGCTTGTGGGAGCCGCTGGTGTTGTTGCCCTCGAACTTGTAGTAGATCTTCGCCGGAGTCTGCAGCTTTTCCTCCAGACAGTAAGCTCTGACCAGGGGCGAAGGGCGGTACATCTTGTAGAACTCCCGGATCTCCTCGGGGATCTCAATGTAGGGGGTCGTGTTGTCCAGCTCCTGGGCGATCAGCTCCTCGCAGAAAACGGGAGCCAGGTCCGCCGCCGTCATGGGCTGGTGGGTGCCGGGATGGATCAGCGGAGCGGGCTTCTTCTTCATGTCGGCCCGGACGTTATACCATGCCTTAGGCATCTCCGTCTCATTCAGATAAATCTTATAAGGGATCTTTTCCATGATTTCTGCCTTCCTTTCAATTATGGTTTTCTATCTCTTGCTATTTCCTCATGAAATCCTGCAAACCGGCGCCGGGGCGCCATCGTCTGAATGAGACAAACATACGTAAAAACCTCCTTGAATACAAAAAATCCTGTCCCTGCATTTCTGCTGGGACAGGATCCACATCGATCCTGCGGTGCCACCCGGCTTGACGTACATTCGGTACGCCCTCTCTGCGCATACATCATAATATGCCGACCTTTGTTCACGGAGGGTCACACTCCGTCTCACATACTCAAAAAGACGAGCTTTTCTTTCTGTTCGCCCTCAGAAGTCCATTCGACCGTATGTCCCCTGCCGTGCTCCCACCATCCACGGCTCGCTGTGAGGAGATGGATACGCTCTACTCACTCTTCTTCAACGGTTTAGTTGATTCAATTTTTATGGACAGTATAATAGCACACCGCCTGATGGCTGTCAACCCCTGTTTGAAAAAAATTTTTTCGCGGCAAAACGCCCCCTGCCCCGGGATAAAGCCGCCGTACGGTGCGTCCGTTTGACATGTCGACGGATCCGGCGTAAAATAGAAAAAGATCAACACAGTCGGGAGCACCGGGATGAAGAAGAAAGAGAACAAGACGAATGTCATGCGGATCCTCGACCAGAAGAAGATCCCCTATGAGAGCCATTGCTACGCGGACACGGACGCCGTTTCCGGTCCGGAGGTGGCCGAGGTGCTGCAGAAGGACCCCGCCCAGGTGTTCAAGACCCTGGTCACGGTGGGACATTCCGGCCAGCACTACGTCTTTGTGGTCCCGGTCTGCAGGGAGCTGGCTCTGAAGAAGGCAGCCGCCGCCGTAGGGGAAAAGAGCATCGAGATGATCCCCGCAAAAGCGCTGCTGCCCCTCACCGGCTATATCCACGGAGGGTGCTCCCCGGTGGGCATGAAGAAACTTTTTCCCACAACGGTGGACAGCAGCGCACAGGCGCTGTCCACCATGATGGTCAGCGCCGGAAAGATCGGCTATCAGGTGGAACTGCGGCCGGAGGATCTGCAGAAGGCGGTTCCCTGCCGGTTTGCCGACGTGAGTGAATGAACGGCCGGCGTACGATTTGAATGTTTTGGAAGCGAGGGAGTCAATGATGTTGAAAACTGCGGAGCTTTTTGACCTGTCGCACAGTCTGGCCGGGGATTATCTCGCCCGGTGCCAGTGGCCCTGGGAGGCGCTGGAATGGATCGAAACCTTTATCCTGAAGCTTGGCCCTACTTTGCCGGAATCAGACTATGAGGAACGTGAGCCCCATGTCTGGGTCCACAGGACCGCCAAAGTTGCACCCACAGCCTTTCTGGGCGCATCCTGCATCATCGGGCCGGAGACAGAGGTGCGTCACTGTGCCTTCATCCGCGGCTCCGCCCTGGTGGGCGCCGGCTGCGTGGTGGGCAACTCCGCGGAGCTGAAGAACGTTATACTCTTCGACGGCGTGCAGACCCCCCATTACAACTATGTAGGCGACTCGATCCTGGGCTACAAGAGCCACATGGGCGCCGGGTCCATCACCTCCAATGTCAAGGCTGACCGAACTCTGGTGGTGGTGAAGGACGGCGCTGAGACACAGCCCACGGGTCGAAAGAAATTCGGCGCGATCCTGGGGGATTTTGTGGAGATCGGCTGCAACAGCGTCCTCAATCCCGGCACCGTGGTGGGGCCCCACAGCGTCGTCTATCCCGTCTGCAGCGTGCGGGGCATCGTCCCGCCGTACCATATCTACAAGGGTCCGGACGACATCGTCCCCTTGGAAAAGAAAAACGCCTGACGAAACAAATCGGGGCGCCTGGCGGCAGGCGCTCCGATTTGTTCACGTGACAAAAAAGACCGCAACGAATGTTGCGGTCTTTTTGTGTCGGCACTACTTATTTTCCCGGGCCGTCGCCAGCCAAGTATCGTCAGCAGAAGCGAGCTTAACTTCCGTGTTCGGAATGGGAACGGGTGGACCCTCGCCCTAATCAGCACCGACTATTGAATTGTCCCTTAAAAAGGG
>JAFWDQ010000015.1 GCA_017516065.1 Oscillospiraceae bacterium | reverse complement strand
TGCCGTCGCCTTCGTTCCGGAAGAAGAGGAGGCCTTCCCCTTCACCGTCTCCGCCGACGGCGCCCCTGTGACGGACATCTCACTCACCGAGAACGGCTATTCCTATACCGAATGGGATGCCTCTGAAGCAACCTCTATCCCTCTTTACACCGTCACCCTCCCCGCCGGAACGGAGTCCGCGACCCTTGACTTCGGATCTGATCTCCGCATCGCCTATCTCTACGACGCCGACGGCGTCTATGTCGGTGATCTGTCCGCCAACGAAGACGGCTACGCCGACAATGGTCAGACCGGCGAGACTTCCGCCACTGTGAGCAGCGACGATTTCTCCTGTTTCGTCCGTGTCCAGACCCCCTATGACAGCGACTGGAACTCCGACACCCTCTACGCCGTCGCCTTTGAGGTCCCTGAAAGCGACACGCCCCCCTCGAATGAGGACATCACTCCGGATGACCTGCTCCACAATCTGGCCGCCGCCTATGCAGAGAGCGGCGTCGCATCCGACAGCCAGGCCCCCTGGGCCGCCGCGGACATGGCCGCGTATCTGGCCACCTTCCCCGATACGGAAAACAAGCTCTCCGACGAGCAGAAGCAGGAGATGGCGGACGCCGCCATCGCCGCTCTGGAAGCGGCGGCAAGCCCCGGCGACGCGGCCAAATACGTCATCGCTCTGGTCTCCATGGGCTTTGACCCGACGCAGCTGACCACCGCCGCCGGGGACGCTCTGGACGGAGTTGCCGTGCTGACCGGCCTGACCTTTACGGAGGAGGGCAGCGTTGCCGACGACGGCTACTTCTACTATACCCTGCCCTACGTCCTCATCGCCTACCAGCAGTTCGGCGACGCCTATGCCGACCAGATCGACGCTCTGGTAAGCGCCGCTCTGGCCTGTAAATCCGCCTGGCTGGACACTTCCTACGGTCCCGACGCCGCCACCCCCATGATGCTGGCCCTGGCCCCTTACTATGAGACAGACGCGGATGTGGCTGACGCGCTGGATCTGGCTGTGGCCGCCGTCAAGGGCTGCATGATCGAGAACGGCGGCATAAAGGATTCCTGGGGCAGCGGAGACACCGCCAGCGCCGCCTCCACGGGTCTTGCCGTCGCGGCCTTTGCCGCCCTTGGTATAGACCCCGCCACGGTGACTTACGGCGAGGACGGCAAGTCCCTGGCCGACGGTCTTCTCTCCTGCGCCGTCTCTGAGAGCAGCTTCGGCGGCACCTTTGACAATGAGCAGGGCTTCCGGGGCCTCATCGCTCTGGCCAATGACGTGCCCTATCGTATCTATGACTTCAGCGGTCAGGAGCTGACTCCTGTGGCCGCCGGCGCCGTCAACGCCGGCGTCACCTTCAAGGTGATCCCCGACACCGCCGCCGTGGTGCTGAAAAACAGCGACGGTGAAACCGTTGCCCCGGTCAAAGCGGGCTCTCTGTCCTACGATCTCGGCGCAGGGACCTACGACTATACCGTTTCCGCAGAGGGCTATACCGCCAAAACCGGCACCGTCACCGTGACGGAGGATCAGGTGACCGCCTGCCAGCGGCAGAAGATCAACGTCTCTCTGGTGCCGACATCTTCCTCTGGCGGCAGCTCCTCCAGCGGCACGATCACCGTCAAGGTCAGGGTGCTCATCCACGGTATGGACACCTCTGAGTGCGACGGAAAGTGGACCTATAAGCACAACGCCGGCAAATACTACTCCATCGTGGATGAGACGGTCACCCTCAGCTCCGGCGTCACGGCAAGAGACGCCCTGGTAGCGGCTCTGGACGCCGCCGGCGAGAAATATACGGAGGAATCCAACGGTTACTTCAGCCAGATCGCCGGACTGTCCGAGTTCGATCACGGAAACAACTCCGGCTGGGTATACCAGCTCAATGGCTCCATGGCTACCAAATCCGCCGACCAGTATACCCTGAGCCGCAACTCCACCATGATCTGGTTCTACACGGACGACTACACCGACGAGTACGGCTCGGAGCAGTGGTCCGGGTCCTCCGGCAGTTCTCCCGGCAGTCCTGCCCCCGCCGACCCCGGCGAACCCAAGCCGACGGATGAGCCGGGCAGCACGGAAAAGTTCGTGGATGTGGCGAAGGACGCCTGGTATCACGACTCCGTGTACTGGGCCGTGGACAAGGGCATCACCAACGGCACCGACGAGACCCATTTCTCTCCCGACGCCGCCTGCACCAGAGGTCAGATGGTGACCTTCCTGTGGCGTGCCGCCGGCGAGCCGGCTCCTGCCGCCGGGACGGAGAATCCCTTCGCCGACGTGAGCGCCGACGCGTACTATTATGACGCGGTCCTGTGGGCAGTGGAAAAGAGCATCACCAACGGTACCAGCGAGACCGCCTTCTCTCCGGACGCTACCGTGACCCGGGCTCAGACCGTGACGTTCCTGTATCGGTACGAGCAGAGCACCGGAGGCGGCTTCACCGGGACCTGGTCCTTCCAGCTGGACTACAGCGACGTGGGAGACGTGCCCGAGTGGGCCTATGAGGCGTTCTGCTACATGACCATGGAGAACGTGATCCAGGGCGCCGACGGCAAGCTCCTGCCCAATGACGACTGCCTGAGAAGCCAGATCGTCACCATGCTCTGCAGATACTTCAGCGAGGCATAAGAGAATAAAACAACACAGGAGGGCTCCGTCTCACGACGGAGCTCTCCCAGCTTTCCAAGGCGCACACGGATCGCCCGGAACAAGCCCCACGTCCTTTGCTTCCCCGGAGGCAAAGGGCATATTTTTCTCTCCACTGCTCATACTTTCAATATCACACTGTGAGGAGGTATACAGCTTGGCGGGAAAACGGATGGGGCGGCAGACCATACGGCTGGAGACTCCGCCGTCTGTGGCCGGCTACGGCAACGTGGTGGGGCGCCGGGAGATGGAGGGCCCTCTGGCCGCCTGCTTTGACGGCAGCGGACGCAACGCCCTGTTCGGGGAGCGGACCTGGGAAAAGGCAGAGAGCGCCATGCAGAAGCAGGCCCTGATCCGGGCCCTGGACCGGGCGGGAAAGACCGGGGCTGACGTGGACGTTATTTTTGCCGGGGACCTGCTCAACCAGTGCATCAGTTCCACCTTTGCCCTCCGGGATCAGGGCATTCCCTTTCTGGGGGTCTACGGCGCCTGCTCCACCATGGCGGAGAGTCTGGCGCTGGCGGCTCTCTTTATCGACGGGGGCTTTGCCTCCTGTACGGCGGCCATGACTTCCTCCCACTTCTGTACTGCGGAGCGGCAGTACCGCACCCCTCTGGAGTACGGCTGTCAGCGGACCCCCACCGCCCAGTGGACCGCCACCGCCGCCGGTGCCGTGATCCTCACGGCGTCCGGGCAGGGGCCCTATCTGACCCACGTCACCTGCGGCAGGATCGTCGACAAGGGCGTTCTGGACTCCAACAACATGGGGGCCGCCATGGCGCCCGCCGCGCGGGACACCCTTGCCGCCCACTTTGCCGACACCGGCGGCGGGCCCGAGGACTATGATCTCATCGTCACCGGGGATCTGGGGCATCTGGGCAAGGAGATTTTGCTGGACCTGTGCCGGCTGGAGGGGATCGACCTGTCCTCCAACTATGACGACTGCGGGGTGCTCCTCTACGACGCGGAAGGGCAGGATATGCACTGCGGCGGCTCCGGCTGCGGCTGCAGCGCCGCCGTGCTGACCGGCTATCTGCTCCCCGGCCTCCGGGAGGGACGCTGGAAGCGCATCCTCTTCGCCGCCACCGGCGCGCTGCTCTCGCCGCTCTCCAGCCAGCAGAGGGAGAGCATTCCCTCCATCTGCCACGCCGTGGTCCTCAGTAAAGAGCCGTAAGGAAAGGAGCCTGTTCCATCATGATGCTCACCGACTGTCTGAAGGCATTCCTCTGCGGCGGCATTCTGTGCGCCGTGGGTCAGCTCCTCATCGACCGGACAAAGCTGACGCCGGCCCGGATCCTGACGGGCTACGTGGTGGCCGGGGTCCTGCTGGGGGCGGTGGGGCTCTACGAGCCCATCGCCGACTGGGGCGGCGCAGGCGCGTCCGTGCCCCTGACGGGCTTCGGCTATCAAATCGCACGGGGCGTCAGGGAGGCGGTGACCGCCGACGGGCTCCTGGGCATCCTCTCCGGAGGGCTGACCGGCACCGCCGCCGGGATCGCGGCTGCCGTCTTCTTCGGCGCTCTGGCCGCCCTCCTGTTCCGGCCCCGAGAAAAGGCCTGAGCCGTCTGCCCTCCGGTATTCTTGACACCCCCCGACAGGACAGATTATAATAAGCATATCAATCTGTCTCACGGAGGTGTCCCTGCCCATGTCGGGAGTTTCTGACGCCGCCGCCCTCTGGCCCCAGATCTGGGCCAAGGCCTCGGAGTATCTTGCAGCCGCCGGCATCCGCATCATTGGCGCGATCATCATCCTCGTGGTGGGCCTGAAGCTAATTAAGCTCCTCACCCGCTTTCTCAATCGGCGTAAGAGCCTGGATAAGATCGACCCCGGTGCCCGGAGCTTTATCGGCAGTTTTCTGTCCATCGCGCTGAAAATCGTCCTGTTCCTCACCGTGGCCGCCACCCTGGGCGTGCCCACGGCAAATCTCATCGCCATTATCGGCTCCGCGGGGCTGGCCATCGGTCTGGCCCTGCAGGGCAGTCTGCGCAACGTGGCCGGCGGTCTGGTGATCCTCATCACCCATCCCTTCCGGGTGGGCGACCTCATCGTCACGGACGGCAATCCCGAGGCCTTTGTGCAGGAGATCACCGTGATACACACCGTGGTCCTCACCAAGGACAACCGCCGCATCATCATCCCCAACGGATCCCTGGCGGACTCCACGGTGATCAATCTCTCCGCCGAGCCCCAGCGCCGGGTGGACGTCGAGGTGAACGTGCCCTACAGCAGCGACACGGAACAGGTCCGTGCCGTCCTGCTGGATATCTGCGCCGGACACGAGCTGATCCTGCAGGACCCGCCTCCCTTCGCCCGGATCATCAGCCACGGCGAAAGCGCCGTCGTCTTCGTCGTCCGGGCCTGGTGTCTTACGGAGCACTACGACATCGTCCGGTGCGATCTGCTGGAGCTGATCAAGCGTGAATTCGACCGCCGCGGCATCTCCTTTCCCTTCCCGCAGCTGGACGTGCATCTGGATCCCAAATAACCTCTTATCCCCGCTTTTCCTTGACAGTACAGGAAAGGCGGGGTATACTTTTTTCATAGTTGTCCCACTGCCTGTACAAAGGAGCGTCACACGTGCTGCGGGCCATTTTTGCACTGTACCGGAACCGGTCGGACTGGTTTCTGGAGCTGTTTGTCGCACACATGCGTCTGTGCGGCATCTCCATCCTCATCGCCGGCATCATCGGTCTGGTCCTGGGGATCCTGATCGCTGAGCACCGGCGCTTTGCGCCTGCCGTCATCGGGGTATGCAACGTGGTCTACACCATCCCCTCCATCTCCCTGCTGGGTCTGCTGATCCCGCTGCTGGGCGTTGGAAACAAGCCCGCCATCACGGCGCTGTGCATCTACGGCGTGATGCCCATGGTGCGCAACACCTACACCGGCGTGTCCACCGTGGAGCCCGATCTCATTGAGGCGGCCCTGGGTATGGGCAGCACCGACTGGCAGGTCCTCTGGCGGGTGAAGCTCCCCATGGCCATGAGCGTGATCCTGGCCGGCCTGCGGAGCATGGTGGTCATGATCATCGCAACCGGCGGCATCGCCGCCTATATCGGCGCCAGCGGTCTGGGCGTGGCGATCTTCCGCGGCATTACCATGTACAACACGGCCATGACCTGCGCCGGCAGTATCCTCATTGCCGCCCTGGCGCTGATCGCAGACCTGATCCTCAGCCGTATTGAAAAACATCTTAAGAAAACGAGGCGAATGAAATGAAAAAAATTCTGATCCTGATCCTGGCCCTGGCTCTGATCCTGGCTCTGGCAGCCTGCGGCAGCGCGCCCGCGCCCGCCCCCGACGGCGGCGGCGATGCCCCGGATACCCCCGCCCCCACCGAGCCCATCGAGATCGCGACCAAGCCCGTTACCGAGGGCTATATCCTCGGCGAGATGCTGTCGATCCTCATCGAGGACCAGACGGACTACACCACCAACGTCACCAAGGGTCTGGGCGCCACCACCATCATCATGCCCGCCCTGGAAAACGGCGAGTTTGATCTGTACCCCGAGTACACCTCCACCGGCTGGATCCTGGTGCTGGGCCACACCTCCGACGAGGCGGCGGGCAGCGACCTGATCGAGCTGCTTGACGCCGAGTACGGCGAGACCTATGACATGAGCTGGATCGGGCCCTATGGCTTCAACGACACTTACGGTCTGGCCGTGAGTCCCGCCGTGGCCGAGGAGTATAACCTCACCACCTGCTCCGAGCTGGCCGCCGTGTCCGATCAGCTGGTCTTCGGCGCCAACGCCGATTATATCGAGCGCGAGGACGGCTTCCCCCGCATCGCCGCCGCCTACGGTCTGAACTTCAAGGATGTCATCGACATCGATATCGGCCTGCGCTACGCTGCGCTGGAGAGCGGCGAGGTTGACGTGATCAAGGTCGATACCACCGACGCGCAGCTGGAGACCGGCAAGTGCGTGGTACTGGAGGACGACCTGAACGCCCAGACGGAGTACTATGCCGCCACCGTGGTCCGCAACGACGCCCTGGCCAAGTATCCCGGCCTGGAGGATGCGCTGAAGCTGATGAACGGCATCCTCACAGAAGAGGATATGATCGGCCTGAACTACAAGGTCGAAGTCGAAGGCATGGACGAGCATCAGGTGGCCTATGACTATCTGGCCGGACTTGGCCTGCTGCAAAATGCCTGAACCGATCATTCGGTTTAACGACGTCACAAAAATCTATCCCGGCTCGCCGCCGGTGCTGGATCACCTCTCCTTTACCGTCGAACGCGGGGAATTCCTTACGGTGATCGGCCGGTCCGGCTGCGGCAAGACCACGATGCTGAAGATGATCAACGGTCTGCTGCTGCCGGACAGCGGCACCGTGGAGGTGGAGGGCGTCAATGTGTCGGGCACGGACCTGATCGCCCTGCGCCGGAGCATCGGCTACGTGATCCAGAACGTGGGTCTGTTTTACCACATGACCGTGGGAAAGAACATCGCCTATGTCCCCTCCCTCTCCCGGGCCTGGGACAAGCCGACCCGGACCCGGCGGGTGGCGGAGCTGCTGGATATCGTGGGCCTGCCCCGGAACTTTGCCGACCGCTATCCCTCGGAGCTCTCCGGCGGGCAGCGGCAGCGGGTGGGTATCGCCCGGGCTCTGGCTCTGGAGCCGGCCATCATGCTCATGGATGAGCCCTTCGGCGCGGTGGATGAGATCACCCGCCGCTCGCTGCAGGACGAGCTGTGCCGTCTCCAGCAGACGCTGAAGGTCACCATCATCTTTATCACCCATGATATCCGGGAGGCCCTGAAGCTGGGCCACCGGGTCATGGTCATGGATGCCGGACAGGTGGTCCAGCTGGACACGCCGGACCGGATCTGCTCCGACCCCAAAGATCATTTTGTCCGACTGCTGCTCGGTCTGGACTGACACGTTTCAGCGGCATCCCCGGTCTGCGGGCCCGGGATGCCGCTCTTGTCGTGTTTTGCTTGACACGGCGGGGAAAATACGGTATATTTTATGCCGATTCTGCGACACATGCAGCGGAAAGGAGGTTTCGCCCCGATATGCTCAAGACTCTCGCCGGGAGTGTCCGGCAATATGCACTGCTCTCGATCCTTGCGCCTATTCTGGTCATCGGAGAAAGTCTGGCGGACGTCGTGATCCCCCAGCTGATGATCGGGCTCATCGACAACGGCATCAACGTGGGCAATATGCAGGTGATCTGGACCACGGGCATCCGGCTCCTGATCCTGGCGGTGCTGGCCACTATCTGCGGCATCGCCGCCGCCTGGGCGTCCTCCAAGGCCTCGGCGGGCTTCTCCTGCAATCTGCGTCAGGACCTCTTTTACAACCTGCAGAATTTCTCCTTCCGCAATATTGATCGGTTCTCCACCGCCAGCCTCATCACCCGGCTGACTACCGACGTTACCAATATCCAGAACGCCTACATGATGATCCTCCGGATCACGGTGAAAAGCCCCGTCATGCTGATCTTCGCCGTGATCATGTCCTTCCGGATCAACGGGCGGCTGGCGCTGATCTATCTGGGCGCCATCCCGGTACTGGCCGTGTGTCTGGTCTTTATCATCCGATACGCCCATCCCAGATTCCGCAAGGTTTTCACCCTCTATGACCGCCTCAACAACGTGGTCCAGGAGGACCTGCGGGGCATTCGTGTGGTGAAGGCCTTCGTACGGGAGGAGCATGAGCGGGAAAAATTTTACGACGTGTCCGAGCGGATCTTCCGGCTCTTTTCCAAGGCGGAAAAGGCCATCTCCCTGTGTATCCCTATCATGCAGCTGTGCATCTTCGCATGCCTGCTGCTCGTCTCCTGGTTCGGCGCGCACCTGATCACGAGCGGCGTCATGACCACCGGTGAGCTGATCGCCATCACCAACTACGCCTTCCATATCCTGTTCAGTCTGCTGATGCTCTCCGTCGTCTTCGTCATGATCACCATCTCCCGGGCTTCCGCGGAGCGGGTCTGCGAAGTCCTGGACGAGCGGAGCGATATCACCACCCACGCCGACCCCGTCACCGAGGTGAAGGACGGCTCCATCCGCTTTGAAAACGTGGATTTCAGCTATGCCGGCGACCCGGATAAGCTGTGCCTGACCCACGTGGATCTGGAGATCGCCGCCGGCGAGACCGTGGGGATCCTGGGCGGCACCGGCAGCTCCAAGAGCACCCTGGTCCAGCTCATCCCCCGCCTTTACGATGTGACGAACGGTACCGTCTATGTGGGCGGCGTGGACGTGCGGGATTACGATCTCAACGCCCTGCGCGATCAGGTGGCCATGGTGCTGCAGAAGAACGTCCTGTTCTCCGGCACCATCCGGGAAAATCTCCGCTGGGGCGACGAAAACGCCTCGGATGAGGAGATGGAACGGGTCTGCCGCCTTGCCCAGGCCGACAGCTTCATCCGGGAGTTCCCCGACGGCTACGACACCTATATCGAGCAGGGCGGTTCCAATGTCTCCGGCGGGCAGAAGCAGCGGCTGTGCATTGCCCGGGCCCTGCTGAAGAAGCCGAAGATCCTGATCCTGGACGACTCCACCAGCGCCGTGGACACCGCTACCGACGCCCAGATCCGAAAGGCGTTCCTAGAGGAGATACCCGACACCACAAAGCTCATCATCGCCCAGCGCATCGCCTCGGTCCAGGACGCGGATACCATCATCGTCATGGACAACGGCACCGTCAGCGCCGTGGGCGACCATGAGACGCTGCTGGCCACCAGCGACATCTACCGCGAGGTCTACGAATCCCAGGTGAAGGGAGGCGACGATACATGAGTCCTCCCCGCGCTTCCTCGGGCGGCCGCAAGGCAAAAAACGCAGGCGCGACCCTGAAGCGGCTGCTGTCCTATATCAAAGGCCGGTACCGTGTGCTGTTTATCGTGGTGATCTTCTGCATCCTCATCAACTCTCTCACCACCGTCGCCGCCGCGATGTTCCTGCAGACCCTTATCGACGACTTCATCGTGCCTCTGATCCGTGCCCAGACGCCGGATTTCCAGCCCCTTTTTGACGCCGTGATGATGATGGCAGGCGTCTGTCTGGCAGGCTCCCTGGCCGCTTTCTTCTACTCCCGCCTGATGGTGGTTATCTCCCAGGGGATCCTGCGGCAGATCCGCGACGAGATGTTCGACAAGATGCAGAGCCTGCCTCTGCGGTACTTCGACACCCATGCTCACGGCGACGTCATGAGCCGTTACACCAACGACACGGATACCCTGCGGCAAATGCTCAGCCAGACCCTGCCCAGCATCGTGTCCTCCGTCTTCACCGTGATCGTGGTCTTTATCGCCATGCTGTCCATCAGCATCTGGCTGACCGTCATCGTGCTCATCATCGTGGCTCTGTCTCTGCTGATCGCCCGGTCCCTGGCGAAAAACAGCAGTAAATACTACGTTCAGCAGCAGGCATCCCTTGGCAAGGTCAACGCCTTTATCGAAGAGCGCATCCAGGGTCAGAAGGTCATCAAGGTCTTCTGCCACGAGGAAAAATCCAGACAGGAGTTCGACGCGCTCAACGAACAGCTGCGCAGCGACGCCACCAACGCGCAGATCTATGCCGGCATCATCATGCCCATCATGATCAATGTCAGCCATCTGCAGTATGTGATCCTGGCCATTGCCGGCGGCTTTATCGCCATCTCCGGCACGGGCAACCTGTCTCTGACCGGTCTGAGCGCCATGACGCTGGGCGCCCTGGCTTCCTTCCTGCAGCTGAGCCGCAGCTTCAATATGCCCATCAGCCAGCTGTCCCAGCAGATCAACTATATCGTCATGGCCCTGGCCGGCGCGGAGCGCATCTTTGAGCTGATGGATCAGGCACCGGAGGCGGACGAGGGTTACGTGACCCTGGTGGACGCGGTGATCGACGGCGACACCGTGACTGAATCCCCGGAGCACACCGGCCACTGGGCATGGAAACATCCCCATCGGGACGGTACGGTGACCTATACCCCCCTGGAGGGCGACGTGGAACTGCAGGATGTGGACTTCTCCTACGAGCCGGACCATCCGATCCTCCACGACATCGACATCATCGCACGGCCGGGACAGAAGATTGCTCTGGTGGGCGCCACCGGCGCGGGAAAAACCACCATCACCAATCTCATCAACCGCTTTTACGACATCGACAACGGCCGGATCCTCTACGACGGCATTGAGATCCGCAAGATCAGAAAGGCGGATCTCCGGCGGAGTCTGGGCATCGTCCTGCAGGACGTGAATCTCTTTACCGGCACCGTCAGGGACAATATCCGCTACGGCCGTCTCAACGCCACCGACGAAGAGGTGGAACAGGCGGCAAAGCTGGCCAACGCCCACGATTTCATCATGCGTCTGCCGCAGGGCTACGATACCATGCTGGAGGGCGACGGCAGCAATCTCTCCCAGGGACAGCGTCAGCTGCTGGTCATCGCACGGTGTGCCGTGGCGGACCCGCCGGTGATGATCCTGGACGAGGCCACCAGCTCCATCGATACCCGCACGGAGGCTATCGTTCAGCAGGGCATGGACGCTCTGATGAAGGGCCGCACGGTCTTCGTCATCGCCCACCGGCTCTCCACCGTCCGGAACTCCGACGTGATCCTGGTGCTGGAAAAAGGCCGCGTCATTGAACGGGGCAGCCACAGGGAGCTCATCGCCCAGGGTGGAAAGTACTATCAGCTCTACACCGGCGCCTTTGAGCTGGAATAAGCCCGTACCGTCTGCGGTTCGGGCGATACAGATATCCTTCCGTCAGCAAAGAAGCAAAAACGGAGCAGAGATCGATCTGCTCCGTTTCTATTATTTCCTGCCGGATTGAAATAAAGCTGCAACCTTTTCCGCCTTTGAATCGTATTATACGCGAAGGGTCCTTCGAGTACAACAAAGGAGCATGGTATGAGACTGTCAGCAGAAGAGGCTTTCCGCCTGTACGGAGACCGGCTTTTCGCGATCGCCTTCAGCGTATGCCGGAACCGGGCGGATGCGGACGACGTGGTCCAGGACACCTTTCTCAAGTACCACACACAGAACCGGGATTTTGAGAGTCCGGAGCACATCAAAGCGTGGCTTATCCGCGTCGCCGTCAATCGAGCCAAGGATCTGACAACGTCCTTCTGGCGGAAAAACAAGGTCACATGGGAGGAATACATGGGTGAGGCGGTATTTGAAGACCCGGCAGACAGCCGGATCTTCGAGGCCGTCATGAACCTGCCGAAAAAATACCGCATTGTGATCCATCTGTATTACTATGAGGAATATTCGGTGCGTGAGATCGCCCATATCCTGCGCTGTCGGGACGGAACGGTGAAAAGTCAGCTGAGCAGAGGCCGGGTGCTCCTGAAAAACATGCTCAGGGAGGAATGGAACGATGACGAATAAAGAAAAGTATCAGAGAGCGTTTTCGGTGCTTCATGCCTCCGACGACTGTGTGAAGGAGATAAACGATATGAAAAAGACAAAGCGGGTCTACATCCCGAAGCTGGCGGCCGTGTGCGCGATCGTGGTCCTGGTGCTGGGGCTGGCGTCCATCACCTACGCCGCTGATATCGGCGGGATCCAGCGCAACATCCAGATCTGGTTCCGCGGGGATCAGACGGACGCCGTGCTGGAGGTCCAGGACGGCTCGTACACCCTCACCTATGAGGACGAAGACGGGAACATCCGTGAGCAGTCGGGCGGCGGCGTCGCGTATGATATGTTCGGACGGGAACGTGCGCTGACGGAAGAAGAGATCATCGAGCACCTGGATTCGCCGGAAGTGGAGTTCCGGGAGGACGGCTCCGTCTGGGTGTACTATCACAGCCAGACACTGGAGATCACGGACCAGTTCGACGAGGACGGCGTGTGCTATGTCCAGCTCAAGGACGGAGACGAGGTTTTGTACATGACCGTCACCGAAGACAGCTACAGCATGAGTTCCCACGGATATCTCGCCCCGTGAACGGGTTGAAAACACAGACAGGGTTTGGTTTTGGAAGCCAAACCCTGTCTGTGTTTTTTGACAAAATCCTGCGCAGACCCGGTCTATAATGGGAAAAAACGGGCATACTACCGATAACTATACCATGTCATTATGAGACGGGAGGGGTCGATATGGAGCTGAAAAGCATCCCCCGCGGAGCAGAGCTGGAGGTATCCTTCGCCGGGGAGCTGGACCACCACGCGGCAAAGCAGGCCATGCACGCTCTGGATGAGGAGTTGGAGGAACAGCTGCCCCGGAATCTGGTGCTGGACTTCGGCGGTCTGCAGTTCATGGACAGCTCCGGCATCGCCGTGGTCATGCGGGCCTATCGCCGGATGCAGGAGCTGGGCGGCAGCGTCTGCATGAAAAACGTCCCTGACCAGCCCGGCAAGGTCCTCCGGGCCGCCGCACTGGACAGGCTGATCCCCATGGATGGAAAAAAAGCCCCCTCGGGGCTGTAAGGCAAGGTGATACATATGAAACGCGCACGCAATCAGGCTGATCTGCAGTTCCCCAGCCACTCTGCCAACGAGGGCTTTGCCCGGGCCGCGGCAGCGTGCTTCGCCGCCCAACTGGATCCCACACTGGAGGAGCTGGGAGATATCAAGACCGCCGTCAGCGAGGCGGTGACCAACTGCATCGTCCACGCCTACCCGGATACCATCGGTTCCATTGCGCTGAAGCTGCGGCATCATGACGGCAACGTTCTGGAAATCGTGGTCCGGGACTGGGGCTGCGGTATCGAGAACATAGAGCAGGCCCGGGAGCCTCTGTTCACCACCGGCGGCGCGGACCGCTCCGGCATGGGCTTCACCATTATGGAGAGCTTTATGGACAGCCTTCGGATCCGATCTGTGCCGGGTCGGGGCACTACCGTCACCATGAAGAAAAAAATCGCGCAGCGGGCCGCTGTGCGGTGAATACCGATCACTTCGCCGCGCTGCTGACCAGAGCCCGCCGGGAGGACGGCCGGGAAGCATGCGAGGCCCTCCTGCGGGAGAACACCGGCCTGCTGTGGAGCATCGTGCGCCGCTATTACGGCCGGGGCGTGGAGCCCGACGACCTGTACCAGCTGGCCTGTCTCGGTTTTCTGAAGGCGGTGCAGAATTTTGACCCCGCCTTCGGCACCCGGTTCTCCACCTACGCCGTGCCGAAGATCGCCGGAGAGATCCGGCGTTTTCTCCGGGACGACGGCCCGGTAAAAGTCAGCCGAGGCGTCAAGGAGCGAGCCCAGGCCATTCACGCCGCGCGGGCACGGCTGCGGCAATCCCTGGGCCGGGAGCCGGCGCTGTCGGAGCTCACCAGAGAGACCGGCCTCAGCCCGGAGGAGATCGCCGCCGCAGAGACCGCCGTGGCAGACGTGGCCTCCCTGCAGGCGGAGACCGCCGACGGTCTGTCTCTGGAACAGATGCTGGGGGACGGGAATAGCGAGGAACGGCTTTTGGAGCGGCTGACTCTCCGCAGCGCCATCGACCGGCTGCCGGATCGGGAACGGCAGGTCATCCTCCTGCGCTATTACCGGGGTCTGACCCAGGAGCGGTGCGCCCGGGTACTGGGGGTATCCCAGGTACAGATCTCCCGGCTGGAACGGCGGGCGATCGACCGGATGCGGGAGAACTGGGAGTGACCCTGTTCTCCGGCTGCAGCTCCGTCAGCTGATCCCAGAAACGCTTGGGCATATGGGTCCGGCGGCAGACGGGGTTTTCCCGCTGGGCAATGGCCACCGTGTCGTAAAACCGGGTCCAGAGCTGCCGATACTGCCGCTCCCGCTCATCTGCCCGCTCCATCTGAAAGGACACGTCCGCGAGGATCCGCCATCGGCCCCCGCTGTGGAGCAGCGCCTCCCGATGGGTGCGGTCGAAGAGTAAAAAGGTCTCACCACAGAGCCGGGCGTGGAAGAAGGGCGCAATCAGGGACAGCACCCGGTTTTTCGGCTCGATCTCTCCGGCCAGCATGCCGTCAAACTCCGAAAACCGGACGAAACCCCGGTACTGCTCCGCCTCGTTGCGCAGGGCCCGCACCGCACGGAAGACGCGGTATACCCGCTCATCCTGCAGCCGCCTCGTCACCGAGGGGCCCGCCTCATAGCCCAGACGGATCAGCTCCAGCAGGGCGCGCTCCCGTTCCTCCATGCAGGTGAGAAAGCCGTCCTCCACGAGCCGCCGGGCCGTGGGCGAAATGCGGCGGTCCAGTGAATCGTAAACCCGGGTCCAGTGGGCCGGGTCCGTGAATACCTGCCGCTCCGGCAGCAGGGTCAGCTCTCCCTCCTCCGGCGTGCGGAAGAACAGGGGATCTTCTCGGTTTACATAACTTTCATACACGCAGCACAGAAAACCGGAAAACGTGCCGTCGTAGACGTAGGTCATCTCTCGCATGGCGCAAAGAATGACATCTGCTCTCCCGCGCAGCCGGAAGGCGCCTCCAGCCGCAGGAGAGCACGGCGGGCCGTATCCTCCCCCATCCGCAGGCCCGGCGCCGCCCGACCGCTGCACAGAAGGAAGTACTGTGCACGCTTGAGCACGACGCCCAGTTTCTTCAGGTCTTCAAAGCGCAAAAAGCCTGTCCGCCGGACGCTGACGATGCGTTTGGCAGACCGCACACCCACCCCGGGTACCCGGAGAAGCGTCCGGTAGTCCGCCGTTTGGACATCAACGGGGAAGAAATCCGGATGACGCAGAGCCCAGCAGCACTTGGGATCAAGCCGGATATCCAGCTGGGTGTTCTCCTCGTCCAGCAGCTCCTCCGCCCGGAAGCCGTAAAACCGCAGCAGCCAGTCCGCCTGATAGAGCCGGTGCTCCCGGAGCAGGGGCGGCTTCGTGTCCAAAGCCGGCAGCAGTGTGTTCTCCACCACCGGCACATAAGCGGAGTAGAAGACACGCTTGAGCCGGTAGCGGTCATACAGGCCCTGGCTCAGCCGCAGGATCTGCAGATCGGTCTCCGGCGTGGCGCCGATGATCATCTGGGTGGCCTGTCCCGCCGGGACGAACCGCGGCGCGTGGCGGTACCGGGCCACGGCGTCCCGGTTTTCCGTGATGCCGTCCCGGATCTGGCCCATGGGGCCGAAAATGGCCTGCCTGCTCTTGTCCGGAGCCAGCAGATTCAGCCCCGCCTCCGAGGGCAGCTCGATATTCACGCTCATCCGGTCGCAGAGCCTCCCCATGATCTCCAGCAGAGCGGGATCTGCACCGGGGATGGCCTTGGCGTGGATATAGCCGTTGAAGTGATACTCATACCGCAGGATCCGCAGGGTCTCCACCATCCGCTCAACGGTGTAGTCCGGATCGCGCAAAACGGCGGAGCTGAGGAACAGCCCTTCGATATAGTTGCGGCGGTAAAAGCCGATGGTCAGCTCCGCCAGCTCCCGGGGCGTAAAGGCCGCCCGGGGCACGTCGTTGGACCGGCGGTTGACACAGTAGCGGCAGTCATAGGCGCAGGCGTTGGTCATGAGCACTTTGAGCAGGGAGATACACCGCCCGTCGGCGGAAAAGCTGTGACAGCAGCCCATGTCGGCGGCGGCGCCGATCCCCCCGGCGGCAGGTCCGCGTTTTACGCCGCTGGAGGTACAGGCCGCGTCATACCGGGCCGCAGCGGACAGGATCGTCAGCTTCTCCATCAGGTCCATGGTCTCTCCCTCTCTTTACACAGAACGTATGTTCTTCGAACATCTGTTCTTATAATACGCGTTTTTTCGTCCTCTGTCAAGTTCTTTCTTTTCGTCAGCAGCAAAGAAGGCACACCCTGTCCGGGTGCGCCTTCTTTGCTTGTTTAGTTTACATAATTTCTACTTCATATCTCTCATTCCTGCGTCTGACGGTGATGCGGTACTGACGCCCGTTCAGGCGATACATCGCCTCGTAGCCGTCCCAATCCGCAGGGAGCCGGGGGCGGACCATCAGTCTCCCCTGCTCCACCCGGATGCCCAGCAGTTCCTCCCGGAGGGCCCGGACCATCCAGCCGGCGGAGCCGGTATACCAGGTCCAGCCCGCCCGGCCCTCCAGGCCGGGATGCGTGCACACGTCCGCCGCCAGAACATAGGGCTCGCCGCGATAGATCCCGACATCCTTCTCCGACGGCAGCAGGGTCCGGAGCAGCCGCCAGCCGGTCTCCCTATCGCCGGTACGGAAGAGCGCCATGGCCAGCCAAACGGCGGCGTGGGTGTACTGGCCGCCGTTTTCCCGGACGCCGGTGGGATAGCGGGCGATATAGCCGGGATCCGGGCCCGAGCCGTCGAAGGGCGGCGTCAGCAGGGCCACGGTGTCCCGCTCCCGGTCAAAGAGCTGCGACGCCGCCGTGCCGATAGCCTCGGCGCCATGCGCTCCCTGTCCCCACAGGGCAGCAAAGCTCTGGGCCACGGAATCCATGGCGCAGCAGGAGGCCCCCGGTGCGCCCAGGGGCGTGCCGTCGTCAAAAAAGCCACGGAGGTAGCGGTCGCCGGCCCAGGTCGCCTCCGCCGCCCGCTCCCACGTCTCGGCCGTCTCCCGCAGATGCCCGGCCTCCTCCGGGCGGCGCTCCGCCAGAAGCCGGAATACGTGGGCGGCAAACCAGGTCAGCCACACGCTCTCTCCCCTGCCGCCGGCGCCCACCCGGTCCATGCCGTCGTTCCAGTCGCCGCTGCCCATGGGGGCCAGTCCGTGTTCTCCCGTGCCCCGGGCCAGTACGCGCTCCGCCGCCCGGAGGGCGTGGGTCAGGACGGTGTCCCTCTCCTCCGATACCGCCGGACTCTCGTACCGCGTCCGCTCCCCCTCCGCCAGAGTCGGGGAGACAAGCCAGGGCGCCGTCTGTTCCCATATACTCTCGTCGCCGGTGACCTCGACGTACCGGCAGACGGCCCAGGGAAGCCACAGCAGATCGTCGCTGCAGCGGCTGCGGACGCCGTGGCCGGGGCCGTCGGGCTCCGGATGCCACCAGTGCTGCACGTCCCCCTCCCGATACTGATGGGCACAGCATCGGAGGATCTGTTCCCGCAGAAGGGACGGCTCCGTATCCGCCAGAGCGCAGGCGTCCTGAAGCTGGTCCCGGAAGCCATAGGCCCCGCCGCACTGATAGACGGAACAGCGGGCGAAAAGGCGGCAGCAGAGAGTCTGATACGGTCCCCAGCCGTTGAGAAAACGGTTCAGGGGCTCGGAAGGCGTCTTCACCCGGAGAGCGCACGTGTGACCTTCCCACCAGTCCAGAGTCTCCTGCAGCGCCTGACGGGCCCGGTCCGGGTCCGCCAGAGCGGCAAGGGCCGCCGTCTCTCCCGGGTCTGTCATACCGACTGCCACCGCATACGTTCCAGCGCCGCGCCAGAGGGCGGCCAGGCAGGGCGTCCGGGCTCCGCCGGTGCGGCCGTCCCACCGTCCGGCCAGAAAGGAATCCATGGAGCCAGTACAGCCCGTCCAGGGCCGGGAGGCGGCCAGGCACAGCCGCTTCCCCCGAAAGTCTCTGTGATACGTGTTTTCCGCCGTCAGGCTGTCTTTTCCCGCAGCGACCCGGATGTGGGACGCCTCCATGTCGCTGCTCCCCATGCGCAGGGGGATGCACGCCGCAAGCTCCGGCGCGTCGCCGCCGGTGATCTCGACGAGGAATACCCGGGCCGGGATCCCCGGGGGCACGAAGGCGGTGGTGCGGACCGTGAGGCCCGCCCTCTGCCGCTCCCAGACGGCGCAGCCGGGGCGGTACGTCACCGTGCAGGCCGGACCGTCTCCCTCCGCGAAGAGGGACATCTCCCGGCCGCTATCCCGGACCGTCCAGCGCTCCCCGCCCCGGCAGAGCAGTGGATCGTTTTTCCATGCGGTAAGCATGCCCTCCCGGGCATTTTCATACCAGAGGTGGACAGGGCCCGCCTCCGCCAGGATCGTGCCGAAGGTGTCGTTGGCCAGGATCTGGGTCCAGACCAGCGGCGGCAAAGTGCCGTACAGCCGAAAACGAAAGGCATACTCCCCGCACCACTCTGTTCTCAGGCTTTGCTCCTCCTCTGCGGAGAAACGGGGCAGTTCTGCCAGCGGCAGAGGCTGCGGCTGCGCCTCCTGTGGCTCGTCCGGCCGCAGAGCGGCACAGGCGCGTACGGCATGCGCGTCCCCGTCCACCAGATGGATCCCGCCCCGCTTCCCGAGCTGCTGTTCCAGCTTCAGATGGCGCAGGCCCTCCTCCAGAGCCGTCCGAAGAGGCCGGCGATAGTCGCCGTCCTCCCGAATAAGGAACACCAGATCGGAGGACACGCCGCAGAGGGTCAGCAGCCGGTGCCGGCGGATCAGCAGAGCCGCCCGGTCCAGCTGCTCTCTACGATGCAGCAGGAAGCAGAGGATGGGCAGGTCGCCGGATATCCCGTAGGGCCACAGTCCCGGCTGGCCCGCCTCCTCTCCCGGGCCGGACGCCGCGCAGGGAAACAGCAGGTCCGGCAGCATCTGCAGGGCCGCCTCCGCCTCTGTGCGGGACAGGTCCAGCCGGCGCATGCAGATGTCCAGCCGTCCCGGACCTGTCGGCTGAGGCCGGGAGAGCAGCCGCTCCGCCGCCGCCTGTACCGGCTCCGGCTCCCGGCCCGCGGTGAAGACGAATCGGACCGCCGCCTTCTCCCCGGTCTCCAGAGACAGCGGGACCCGGCACAGGATGCAGGGGTCCAGAGTGACGCCGAAGCGCCCGTCCGCCACGTACGACCGGGCGGCCTGCCGATGGGATCGGCGGCCCAGGGCGGCACGGTCCGTCTCAAAATACGCGGGCTCGGAGCAGAGAAATGCGCCGCAGACCGGCGGCTGTGCCCGTTCCCGCAGCAGCAGGACGCCCCGCTCCTCCCGGCGGGTGGAGAGCATCAGCCGGGAGAAGGCCGGGTGGGCGTCGTAGTCCTCTTTTTTCTGCAGTACCGGCGCAAAGAAGCAGCAGACCGCGCCCCGCCAGGGCATCCCGGTCCGATTGATCACCGTCAGCTCCCGGACCTCGCCGGTCTCGTCGGCGGACAGCAGGACCCGGAGGGAGAGTCCGATTCCCTCCCCTTCCGGCGACGCCGTATAGACGGCCTGATTGCCCGCAAAGCGCCACAGGAAGCGATATGCCTCCGCCTGGGCCGGCTCGAAGGTGGCACACTTCGACCCGCCGCCGTCCTCCGCCCACAGGTCCATGCCTTCGGTTCCGTACAACTCGAGGCCGTTCAATACGGTACGGAAGGGGCCCCGGTCCGTGAGATACAGGTGCCCGGAGCCGGTGGAGAGCAGATGGCACACCATGAACCGGGGCTCCCGGCACGTTCCCTCCCGGACCCAGGTCCGCTCCGTATTTCGCCGGATGCGCTCCGGCACCTCCCGCACCGGGGCGCGCATGACGACGGCGCCCACCGGCACCTTCTCCTGCAGAAGGACGCGGTAGGCCCACATGGTCCGGTCCGTCATGAACCGGCGCTGCATGATATTGTCCCGGAGCGCGTTGTCGATGGCCAGCAGACTCATCCCCAGATGGTGGGCCATAAAGGTGCGTACCGGCTCAAAGCCCCGGCCGCCTGTCTGCCGGGAGGGGGTGAAATCCACCGCCTCATACAGGCCATAGCGGCTCTCCAGACCCATCTCCCGGAGCCGCCGCAGATTCCGCACCGCCCGCACCGGGGCTACGGCCAGCGTCAGATAGGTGGCGTATGGCGCTACCACCAGCTCACTATCCAGACCCCGCTTCAGACCCAGCTTCTGGACTCCGTGGGCCTTATACTGATAGCTCATGCCGGCGTCAAAGCAGTAGAAGGCGCTCTCCGACACGCCCCAAGGCAGGCCCCGGGCGTGTCGGCGCTGGATGGCGGCGCAGAAACACAGGCTCTCATAGAGCAGGGTGTCCGGGTACGCCGGCAGCAGCAGATTGGGCATGAAATACTCGAACATGGTGCCGGTCCAGGAGGCCATGCCCCGGTAGCGGTCCTCCTCCACCAGGGCCCGGCCCAGCCGCCGCCAGTGGCGCAGCTCCACCTCGCCCCGGGCCACGGCGATATAGCTGGTCTGCCGGGCCTCGCTGGCCAGCAGGTCGTACCAGCCCTCCGTGGGACGCCCGGTCTCCGCGTTGATCCCGATGCGAAACAGCCTCGCCCGCTCGTCAAAAAGGGGCCGGAAGGAGATCCCGACGGCCAGACGGTCCGCCCGGTCCGCCAGCGCAGCCGCGTCGCCGTCCTCCCGTTCCCGGAGCCCCGCCGCCAAGGCAATGAGGCAGCCGCAGAGATTGCCGCTGTCCACCGTGGAGACGTACCGGGGCGTCAGGGGACGGGCCGTGACGGTGTCATACCAGTTGTACAGGTGTCCCTGCCACTTGGGCAGGGCCTCGACGGTATCCAGTATGTGCCCCAGCAGGGTCAGCGCCCGCTCCCCGGGGAGCAGGTCCAGATCCGCCGCCGCCAGCACGCACAGCAGGGCCATGCCGATATTCGTGGGAGACGTCCGCCGGGCCAGGCCCACAGCGGGGTGCTCCTGCCAGTTGTCCGGGGGCAGCCAGTGGTCCTCCGGACGGAGAAAATCGTCAAAATAGCGCCAGATCAGCGCCGCCTCGTGGAGCAGCAGGGCCCTGTCCCCCATTGACAGAGCTTTGATCTCCCCATCGGGCCGACTCAGCCACCAGGCAAGCAGAGGCGTGAAAAACCAGAGGATCCCCACCGCCCGGGCCGCGGGCCACGGGGAAAACAGCAGCACGGCAAGGCCGGCTGCGGCAGCCGGCCAGAGACGGAGCCAGGTGACCAGAGGGCCGTTTTTCTTTCTCTCCGCCTGCAGGGACGTCACCCAGGCCAGCAGATTGCGGTGGCTGACCAGCATCCGCCACAGGGCGGTGAGCAGGGCCGACAGGCACACCCAGCCGTGACAGGGCAGCAGAAGAAGCTCCACCGCCGTCCGGGCCGCCGCGCCGCGAAAGCCCGCCGCGATGGAGGAGTGATACCGTTCCCGTCTGTGCCTCCCCGCCGCCATGGCCGCCCCGGACAGCAGCAGCTGGGACAGAGCGCAGACCACGGCGACGATTGCCGCCGCGGCAAAGATCCGGCCCCGGAGGAACAGGCCCAGCAGCAGTACGGCAAGGATCAGCACCGGTACGAGACTGCGGCGGAGATTGTCGAATATCTTCCAGCGGCAGAGCCGCGGCAGAGGATTCCTTTCCCGGCCGCCCTGGCCGTCGGGCACCCGGGGCAGCAGCCAGGAAAAAATCTGCCAGTCGCCCCGGACCCAGCGGTGCAGGCGGCGGTACCAGGCCGTCACCCTGGCCGGATAGCCGTCCGTCAGCTCCACGTCGCTGAGGAGCCCCGTGTGAAGATAGGACCCCTCCAGCAGATCATGGGAGAGGACCCGGTTCTCCGGCAGGCGGCCGTCCAGGCAGGCGAGAAACGCGTCCACGTCTAAAATGCCCTTTCCGGTATAGCTGCCCTGATCGAACAGATCGCAGAACACGTCGCTGCACACGCCGCCATAGGGGTCGATGCCGCCGCGCCCGGCGAAGATCCGGGCAAAGGCGCTGCCTCCGGCGGCCTCCAGCGACACGGAGATCCGGGGCTGCAGAAGGCCGTAGCCCTCCGTCACCACCCGGCGGCGGCGGTCCACCCGGGGACGGTTGAGGGGGTGCAGCATGGCCCCGGTCAGCTCCCGGGCCGCTCCCACCGTCAGCTCCGTGTCCGCGTCCAGCGTCAGCAGATAGCGGACATCGTTCAGCGCCCCGGCATTCCCGGCCAGGACCTGTATGCCGCTCTGCCGCCGCCGCAGGTATCGGGCCAGCTCCAGCAGGGCGCCCCGCTTGCGCTCCCAGCCAATGTAGCGCCCGTCCCGGTCCTGAAAGACCGGCTGTCGGAAAAACAGGAAAAAACCGCCGCCGCAGCGGCGGTTGAGGGCCTCGATCCGTGCGGCGCAGGCCTCCACTTGACGCCGCTCCGGCTCCCCAATGGGTTTCCGGCTGTCCGGCAGGTCTGCCAGCAATCCCAGCAGCAGCTCCGGCCCCGCGTCCCGGTTCGCCAGCCGGTACTGCTCCAGCCGGTCCGTCAGCTCCCGGCCGTCGTCGGTGAGGAGCGCCGTCACAACGCAGAGGGTCCGCCCCTGGGGCGGGATCCCATCCTCCAGCGCCATCCGGGGCACAAAGCGGGGCGGCACGATATGCACGGAGAGGAAATCCGCCGCATTCTTCACGATATCCGAGACGGGGATCAGCAGCAGCAGAGCCGGAATCGGGCTGCGCAGCAAAAATCCCGCCAGCAGCGTCAGAAACAGCGTGGCCAGCAGGATGCCCCCCAGATAGCAGACGCCCCGACGTCTGCGGGGCGCGCCGCCCAGAGGGCGGGTGAAGATCCAGCTGCCCACGTGACACGCTTCCTCCGACTCCCGGGCCAGCTGCAGGATCCTCTCCCCCGCCTCACGCTCGGAAATCCGGCGCCGCTCGGCCAGCCGCGCCGTCTCATGGCGGTACCGGCTCCGGGTCTCCTCCGCCATGCGGGGGTAGATCCCCGCCGGGTCCCGGCGGAACAGGTTTTCCAGGCAGCTGACGCGCTCCAGCTCCTGTCCCAGGTCCATGGTGGACAGCAGCCGCAGCGCCGTGAAAGCGTCGGCCATCCGTCGGTCCAGCTCCGCCCCGGTCTCCCCCGCCGACAGCGGGCCGCACAGTCCGGCGATGGCCTCCGTCAGGGCCAGACGGAGCAGGGGCAGGAAAAGCCAGAGCTCCCGCTCCGTCAGGGGCTCCGCTTCCTGCACGGCCCGCAGGAAGAGCAGGATCCGCTCCTGACAGACGGCGTTCTCCCCGCCTCGCACCAGTCCCGCCGCCAGCAGATAGGCCCGGGGCACGGGGCGCTCCTCCGCCTGCACCCAGGCCACGGGGCCCGCACCCTTCAGCGCCAGGAGGCTCTCTTTTGCCTCCCGCTGGGCCAGATACCAGTTGTCCAGCAGCCACTCCGCTGCCGGGGGCACGGTCTCTCCCCGGGCGGCCCGGTCCGCTGTCAGACGGCAGCAGGTCCGGATCCGGCGCAGGCACATCTCCGCGCTCTGGCGCAGCTGCTTCGGTTTTCTCCGCCGCAGCAGGGTGGGTCTCTCCGCCAGCCGGACCGCCAGGGCGGTCAGCTCCTCCTCCGTCAGGGCTCTCGTCTCTTCCTCCACGGTACTCCCTCCCGTTTTATATAGGGTCATACCGAGATTTTCCCCCGGGCATGAGGATTTATACCCACGGCGACGGGGATGCGCCAATGATTTCAGAGAGTTTCTTCCAGGGCAATCGATCCGGACTGCGGCATAAAAAAACGTCGGAACAAGCAACAGGTGCTTGTTCCGACGTGGCACGCCTGAAGGGATTCGAACCCCCGACCTACTGGTTCGTAGCCAGTCACTCTATCCGGCTGAGCTACAGGCGCACATTTCTGTCCGCAGCAGCGGCGCTATCTGGACAGCTCAATAAATATAACACACATTTTCCGGGATTGCAAGCAAATTCAGAAAAAATTTTTTCATTTCAGCGCCTTTGGGGCATTGTGCCGGAGAAAAAAAGGGCGTACAATAGAGAGGTGGAAAAAGAAGCCTCGTGAAACGACCCCACTTACACTCTATCCATATACAGGAGGGCATCACTATGTTCGATCAACTCATCGAGACGCTTCGTGCAAATCCCCGCCGTATCGTTCTCGCCGACGGACCGGATCCCCGGGTGCTGGAGGCTGCAGCCCGGCTGACTGCCGAGGACCTCATGTCCGTGATCCTCACCGGAGACGAGGAGCAGATGAAAACCGTTGCCGCCGAGCATAATTTCGACATCTCCAAGTGTACGATCCTCAATCCGGCCACCTATCCCCAGATGTCGGAAATGGTGGACGCCATGTTCAAGCTGCGCAAGGGAAAGATGACCCTGGCCCAGTGCCGCTCCGCCCTGACCAAGAGCAATTACTTCGGCACCATGCTGGTGAAGATGGGCATCGCCGACTGCCTGCTGGGCGGCGCTACTTACTCCACCGCCGATACGGTCCGGCCGGCTCTGCAGCTGATCAAGACAAAGCCCGGTCACTCCATCGTTTCCTCCGTCTTCATCCTGGTCCGGCCCTGTGACGACGGCTCCGAAGAGTGCATCGCCATGGCCGACTGCGCCATCAATATCGCCCCCAACGAGGACGAACTGGCTGAGATCGCCATCGAGACCGCCGAGACGGCAAAGCAGTTCGGTATCGAACCCAAGATCGCCTTCCTGAGTTACTCCACCCACGGCTCCGGCAAGGGACCCACGGTGGATCTGGTCCGACTGGCCTGCGCAAAGGCCCAGCACGCCGCCCCGGAGCTGGATATCGACGGTGAGCTGCAGTTCGACGCCGCCGTCTCCCCGGTGGTTGCCTGCACCAAGTGCAAGGGCTCCCATGTGGCGGGCGAGGCCAATGTCTTTATCTTCCCCAACATCGACGCCGGCAATATCGGCTACAAGATCGCACAGCGTCTCGGCGGGTTCAGCGCCTACGGCCCCATCCTGCAGGGCATCAACGCCCCCATCAACGACCTCTCCCGGGGCTGCTGCGCCGATGAGATCTATCGGATGGCCATTATCACCGCCGCCATGCACTGACCAGACTCCGCACCTCATCGCCCCGGTCCGGTTCTCCCGGTCCGGGGCGTTTTTTATGCCCTCTGACGCCGGTCCGGGCGGTGGAGAGTCCCCGCCCGCATACCGGACAGCTTATCCAGGCACATGCCCGTGCCGCAGGCCACGCAGGACACGGCGTCGTCCGCCACCCGGGTCTCGATGCCCGTGCGCCGGGTCACCAGCTCGTCGATGCCCCACAAAAGGCTCCCGCCGCCGGTCATGACGATGCCGTTGGCCGCCACATCCGCCGCCAGCTCCGGCGGCGTCCGCTCCAGTACGCCCGTGATCGTCTCTATGATCTGCTCCCCCACCTCCGTCAGGGGCTCGACCAGCTCCCGGTCGGTGACGGTGACGCTCCGCGGCAGACCGTCGGAAAGACTGCGGCCCCGGATCTCCATCCGCAGCTCCTCCGGCCGGGGACAGACGCCGCCGATGGTCCGCTTTATCTCCTCCGCCGTGCGCTCACCGATGAGAACACCGTATTCGCGGCGGATATACCGGATGAGTGCCTCGTTGAACCGGTCCCCCGCCACCTTGACGGAGGCAGACTCCACCACACCGGACAGGGAGAGCACCGCCACATCGCTGGTGCCGCCGCCGATATCCACCACCATGCGGCCGTCAGGCCCCGCGATGTCGATCCCCGCCCCCATGGCCGCAGCCACCGGCTCCTCGATGAGAAAGACCTGCCGGGCGCCCGCCCGGGTCCCGGCTTCCACCACGGCCCGGGCCTCTACCTCCGAGACGCCGGAGGGCACGCAGATCACCACCCGGGGCTTCAGCATCCCCCTCCGGCGGACCTGCCGCAACAGCTCCCGGAGCATCTTCTCCGTCATCTCACAGTCGGAGATGACGCCCTCCCGGAGGGGGCGCACCGCCACGATGTTCTCCGGGGTCCTGCCCAGCATCTGCCGGGCCTCCCTGCCCACCGTCAGGAGCTTTCCCGTCTCCCGATCCACCGCCGCCACCGACGGCTCCCGGAGCACGATCCCCTTTCCTCTGACGTAGATCAGAATGGAGGCCGTCCCCAGATCGACCCCGATATCCCGGCTCCACCCGTGCCGCTTTCTCATAGGCTCACTTCCCCATGTAAAATATAAACCGACAGCTCCGCCAGAGCCGTCGGTTTATATTTTACAGTTATTACCATTTATTGTCAATATAAGGATTGTCTATTTTTACGCCGTCTGCACGTCTCTTGCGGGATTCTGGCCGGGTGGGATAGCGCCGTACTCGTCGATCAATTCGTCCAGTGCTTCACGCACACCGGGGCGGGAGTAGCGGGTGTCCGGGTCTTCCGTGTCGAAGGTTCCGATGTTGTCTGTGGCGGATTTGATCTGCTCAGGATAAAACGCAATGTACTCATCGTAGCCATTGTAAACGCCGTCATACCCCTGTGAGATCAGGTATTCTCTCGCCTTGACTCCGGCATTGTTCTGCCCTTTGAAACGGTTGAGTGCCTTGTATGCCGTCGCTTCGTCGGCAGGTTTCTTGATGCTCAAATAGTAAGCGCCCACATTTTCCCCGTACCCGCCTGCGTCGATCTCCCACGGACTGAAGAACATACCCTGAATGTCCATGTTCGCCCTGCCCTTTGTCGGGTCAAATACGGTAAAGCGTTCAGACGTGCCGTGATATACCGCCAACGGCTCCCCGTTTTCATCGACGACAACGCTGCCTTTAAACCACCGTTTAAACTGGCCTGTTTCCGTTTGGTCTTTAAATCGCATCTTGACAGGTGATCCTGGATCTGTTATCTTATGGGTGAGGCCGTCAAGGTGACTCAGCTGCCTGGGTATTGGATTCCCAGCCAACCTGAGAGCTGCGATGGCCTTGTTTTTGTTTATGTAATAGACCGCGCAGTGCTCGTCACTGTCCGTCTCGATGGCTTCTACCAACCTGTTGATGGCATCCTGGTTTCCGTGGAATGTGGTAGCGAGATTAGAATCAATGGTATAGCCGTTGGCGGTACCTGCCCCGCCGATGTTGATGGGAACGATGGCTTGTTTGCCATTGATGGTCATTTCGACCAGAACGGTCAGCTTATTTCCCGCCGCCGATATCGACGTTTGTCTTACCGAATTGAACGTCATCATGTTTGAACAACGCAGGGATCTGATTGAGGCTTGTATCTTCGGATGTGATCTCCTGTTCAATGGGCGTGGCAGAATTTTCTTCTTGACTTTCAGCGGCAGTGTGTGGTACTTTACTATCGAAAGCACCTGTTGTGGGCAGAGCCGTCCCTTTACCGTATTGGTAAACACGACTGCGAAATCCCTGAGGTGCTTTCGTCATTTTTATACGGAATGCACCACCGCTCTGAAGCCCGACATTCACAGCGTGAGAACGCCCATCGGCCGTGAACAATATGGCCGCTCCAACATTGACAGTTTCCCCGTTGATGACCACAGGCGCGGCATACGTCAGCGTGGGATTGCCTTTTTTCTTGTGGTTTCTGTGACCAGCAATCCGCTTCCCGTACTTTGCGACATAAGGAGACGCAAGTATAGCTGCATATTCTCTGTGTTCGCTTGCGTGTGCTAAGACGGTGCCAATTCCAGCTTCAAAGTCAAAGCTGATACCGTTGCGTATCATGCGCCCACCGCCAACCTTGCCAAGCTGTTCAACGGTGAGATCTTTCACCTGCTTTTTTGTCATGGGACTATATTCCACTACGGCCACAGGTTCCATAGCGTTGATTTCGTCTGCATGCTTTTCAAGTTCTTGCTTAATAGAAGAAAAGTCATCCATCCAGTCCACGTCTTGCAGTGCAAGTACGTCTTGTTTCCTGCTATACCGCACTTCCTCGCCGCCCTCAGTGGCGGCGTTTTCTGTTCTCGCGTCAGGCAGCTTGGTGCGGGCAAAGGGGTCCCGGCTGGCGGCGGCAGGCTCCGTCTCCTGTGTGTCGGTGGATTCTGTCAGAGCCTCCTGCCTGCGCTGATGACGTCCTATTTTCCCCGCACCGTCTGCAGCAGTGCCGCGCAGGAGACGTCGGCGGCGCCGGACTGCCGGAGGACGCCGGCACACTCGGAGAGCGTCGCGCCGGTGGTGACCACGTCGTCAATGAGCAGGATCCGGCAGCCAGTGAGGTCCTCTGTGGCCCGATATGCCCCCAGGACGTTGGCCCGGCGCTGATCCGCCTCCTGCAGGCCGGACTGGGGCGGCGTGTGGATCGTCTTTTCCAGCACCCCGCGCAGAGGCAGGCCCAGCCGCTCCGCCGCAGCGGCGGCCAGAAGCTGCGCCTGATCGTAGCCCCGGCGGCGCTTCCGCTTTCGGGAGACGGGGACCCAGGTGACGAAGTCGAAGGGGCCCTCCAGCTCCGCGGCGATCGACACCGCCAGCAGGGCGCCGTATACATCGGCATAGCGGTACATGCCTCCGAATTTGTAGCGCAGAAGGGAATCTCTGGCCATGGCTTCATAGCGCAGAGGTGCGACGCCGGCGTCGAAAAAGGGGCCGTGGAAAACGGGATCGTCGGCCCATGGCAGCTTCTGCCGGCAGCCGCGGCAGAACCCGGTCTCCCCCTCCCGGAGGAGACGGCGGCAGAAAACGCATTTCGGCGGGAAGAACAGGTCTGCCAGCCTGTTCAGCCAGCCTCTGCCCCGGCTCATTCCTCGTGGACCAGCCGCCAGCGCAGGCCGCTGTAACGGCGCAGGGGCCTGTCGTTATGGACCATCTGGTCCAGAATGGCAGGATCTCCGACGATGATCAGCAGCTCCCGGGCGCGGGTCACGGCGGTGTAGAGCACGCCCCGGGTCCGCAGAGCCGGGGGCACGTCCTCCAGCGCCAGAATCACAGCCCGGTACTCACTGCCCTGAGACTTGTGGACCGTCATGGCGTAGGCCAGCTCCAGATCCGCCAGCAGGGCCGCGGGATACTCCGCCGTCCGGTCGTCGAAGCGGATGGTCAGCACGGCCTCCGGGCCGTCGCCCTCGATGGCCAGGATCCGGCCCACGTCGCCGTTGAAGACGCCGGCTCCCACCGTGCCGTCGTCGGTGAGCCAGAGCAGGTCGTAGTTGTTGCGCACCTGCATCACCCGGTCCTCCACCCGGAACACACCGTGGGCTGTGACGTACTCCGCCTTTTCCTCCGCCGGGGGATTGAGGGCCTCCTGCAGACACTGATTCAGGCTCCGGGTGCCCAGAAGTCCCCGGTGGGTGGGGGTCAGGACCTGGATCTCGTCGGCGGGGATGCCCATGTTGTCGGGCAATCGGGTCCTGCACAGCTGCTCCACCAGAGCCGCGCCCTCCTCCGGCGTCCGGGACCGCAGCAGAAAGGCGTCGGTGTCTCGGGCGTTGGAAAACCGCGGCGTCTCCCCGCGATTGATGGCGTGGGCGGCCAGAATGATGGCGCTGTCCCCGGACTGGCGGAAGATCTCCGTCAGCTCCGTTGCCGGGATACAGCCGCTGCGGAGCAGGTGGTCCAGCACACAGCCGGGCCCCACGGAGGGCAGCTGATGCCTGTCCCCCACCAGTACCAGCCGGCAGTGGGGCGGAAGCGCCTCCAGCAGGGCGTGGAACAGAGGCAGATCCACCATGGACATCTCGTCCACGATGACCGCGTCGGTCTTCAGAGGATTGCCCGCCCGCCGCTCGAAGGCGGGCCGTCCGTTTTCAAATTTTGCCTCCAGCATCCGGTGGATGGTCTGGGCCGGGGCCTGACACAGCTCGCTCATGCGCTTGGCGGCACGGCCGGTGGGGGCCGCCAGCAGGGTATCCAGCCCCATGGCGCCGAAGAGGGCCAGAATGGCCCGGATGGCCGTGGTCTTGCCCGTGCCGGGGCCGCCGGTGATCAGATAGACGCTGTGCTCCGCGGCGCCCAGTACCGCCTGCCGCTGGCCTTCGTCGTAGGTAATGCCGCTCTCCAGTTCCATCTGCCGCAGCAGGCGCTCCGGGTCGGCCACCCGCCGGTCCGGAACGGCGGCGCACATCCGCCGCAGGCGGTCCGCCGTTTCCTTCTCCTGCCGATACAGCTCGCCGAGATAGCAGGCGTCCTCCCCGGCAAGGGTCTGGCCGATGACCTCGCCCCTGGCCAGCAGGGCGTCCAGAGCCCGCTCCACGGTGTCGGCATCCATGTCCAGCAGACGGCGGGAGGCGTCGATTAGCTTGCCCCGGGGCAGAAAGACCTGGCCCTGCCGCAGATTGTGCCGCAGCTCGAAGCGGACGCCGGCCTCGACCCGGACCGGGTCGTCCGCCGGGACGCCCAGGTCGATGGCGATGGCGTCGGCCTTGGAGAAATCCACCCCCAGGTCCTCCTCCGTCAGCAGGTAGGGGTCCCGCTCCACCACGGACAGGGCCTCGTCGCCGAAGCGCCGCAGCAGGCGGACGCTCACCGGCAGCGCCAGCTCATACTGGCCCAGAAAGGCCAGCAGACGCCGCAGGCTGAGCTGATAGTGCAGACTGTCCCGGAGGGACAGGGCCTTTTCCTCGGTGATGCCCCGCATCCTCGCCAGACGCTCCGGCTCCTCCTGGATCACCCGGAATACGTCCGTGCCGAAGGCGGCCACCAGCCGCCGGGCCGTGGCGGTCCCCACGCCCTTCAGGGCACCGGAGGACAGCCAGGCCAGCAGAGCGTCCTCCGTATCCGGCAGGAAGCGCTCCACCCGCTCGGCGGCAAACTGCTCTCCATAGGAGGGATGGACGGTCCACTTGCCCACCATCGTCAGACGTTCTCCCGGCGTGGCGCAGGGGATGCAGCCTACGGCGGTACAGCTCTCCCCGTCCTCCAGGGCGACCCGCACCACGGCGTAGCCGTTGTCCTCATTCTGAAACAGGCGGCTCTCCAGCTCGCCCTCGATGGTCATCAGGTCCTGGTCCATTTCTCTCCCTCCTTCGTAAAAAACTACCGTTCCAGCGCAGCAATGGCCTCCATGACGGATTCAGGCGGACAGTACGCGATCCGGGGGCCCCGTTCCACCAGGCGCAGGGCCCGGCACCGGCCCGCCTCCGTGAGGCCGTCGTCCAGCAGGATGATCCGCAGCGTCACCCAGCCGCCGTTTGCCAGCCACAGAAGGCCGTCCACCGTCTGCTCCAGGCCCTCGCCGTCGCCCCGGGCCCGGATCACGGCGAAGACCGGCGCGCTGCAGCAGGCGCCCACCGGCGTCAGCAGCCGGCCGAACAGCAGCCAGCCCGCGGCACACAGTCCGAAGGCCGCAAGGGCCGCCACGATGATCTCCAATACCGTATACATGACAACACCCCCCTGCGCCACGCTATGCGTGAAGGGGGTGTCCCGTGCCGGGGCAACAACGCAGGGTCCCCGGCATACCATGGGCAAAAAAGGAGGGTTTCCCCATGCCCATGCTCTATCTCAGCCCCTCCACCCAGGAGGGAAACTTCTACGTCTCCGGCAATACGGAGGAGTACTACATGAATCTGCTGGCAAACGCCATGGAGCCGTGGCTCCGCTCCAGCGGCATCAGCTTCACCCGCAACACTCCGGATATGACGGCGGCCTCCTCCATCGCCGCGTCCAATGCCGGGAATTACAGGCTGCATCTGGCGCTCCACTCCAACGCCTCGCCTGAGGTAAGCTACGGTCAGACCAGAGGCAGCATCGCCTTCTACTATCCCGGCAGCACCGCAGGCAAGCGGGCAGCCGATCTCATCGTGAAAAATCTCAAGATGATCTATCCCCTGCCGGACCTGGTCCGGGCGGAGGCCACCACCGCCATTGGAGAGGTGCGGCGGACACGGGCTCCCGCCGTTCTGCTGGAGCTGGCATACCACGACAACGTGGAGGACGCGGCGTGGATCACGGGAAATCTCGACGCCATCGCCCGGAATCTGGTGCTGTCCCTGACGGAGTATTTCGGTCTGCCGCTCATCGAGCCGGGGCCGGTATCCGTGGGCACGGTGTCCGTCCGGTCCGGCTGGCTGAACATCCGCAGCCGTCCCACCACCGCCGCGCCCGTGGCGGCGCGGGCCTATAACGGCGCCCGGCTGATCCTCACAGGGCGGTATGAAAACTGGTACAGCGTGGAGTTCGGCGGCGTCACGGGCTTCGCCAGCGCCGACTATATCGACGAGGATGAGTAGAAAAGTCAACGAAAACCCGCTTCGCTGGGCTTTTCGTTGAGCAGGCTGCGGCACACGCCGCGGACTCTGCGGGTCTTTTTACAGTTTAAGCCGCCGCAGGGTGCAGCTGCACCCTGCGGCGGCAGTTGTTTCTTACAGATTGTCCTCGTAGGACTTGCGGATAGCCGCCAGGAACTCAGTGCTGGTGACCTGGGTCGCCTCACCGTCGTACAGGGCGGCGATGTCGCCGGTCATGATGCCGGAGGAGATGGTCCGGATCACGGCGGCCTCCATATCGTCGGCAAACTTCACCAGATCGGGCAGGTTGTCCAGCTCGCCCCGCTTGCGCAGACCGCCGGTCCAGGCATAGATGGTGGCCACGGGGTTGGAGGAGGTCTTCTCACCCTTCAGGTAGCGGTAATAATGCTTGGTTACGGTGCCGTGGGCGGCCTCGTATTCATACTTGCCGTCGGGGCTCACCAGCACGCTGGTCATCATGGCCAGGCTGCCGAAGGCCCGGGAGATCAGGTCGCTGAGGATATCGCCGTCGTAGTTCTTGGTGGCCAGCAGGAAGCCGCCCTCGGAGCGGATGATGCGGGCCAGGGCGTCGTCGATGAGCGTGTAGAAGTAGGTGATGCCGGCGGCCTCGAACTGCTCCTTGAACTCGTTTTCATAGACCTCGTTGAAGATGTCCTTAAACCGATGATCGTAGATCTTGGAGATGGTGTCCTTGGTGGCGAACCACAGCTCCAGCTTCTCGGACAGCGCATACTGGAAGCAGGCGCGGGCGAAGGAGTAGATGGAGGCGTCGTGATTGTGCATGGCCTGCAGGATACCGGGGCCCTCGAAGCGGAAGATGGGCTTTCTCGTCTCAGTGCCGTCCTCAGCGGTGAAGACCAGCTCAGCCAGGCCCGGGCCCTCCACACGGTGCTCCACGGCGGTATACACGTCGCCGTAGGCGTGACGGGCGATGACGATGGGGCGCTTCCAGCAGCTGACGGAGGGATCGATGCCGTTTACCACGATGGGGGCGCGGAAGACCGTGCCGTCCAGAGCGGCACGGAGGGTGGCGTTGGGGCTGGGCAGCAGCTGCTTGAGGTTGTACTCTTCCTTCCGCTGGGTGTTGGCGGTGATGGTGGCGCACTTGACGCCGACGCCGTACTTTTTGATGGCCTCGGCAGCGTCATAGGTCACCTGGTCGTCGGTGCGGTCGCGCTCCGGCAGGCCCAGATCGAAGTACAGGGACTTCAGATCCACGAAAGGAAGGATCAGCTGATCCTTGATGTCCTGCCAGAGGATACGGGTCATTTCGTCTCCGTCCATCTCCACGACGGGGTTGATCATTTTGATGCGGTCCATATGCTGTCTCCTTTAACTTATTTTATATTCACTCAAAAATCATGGTGGCAAAGTAATCGTCCGGCGTCTCGGCCCGGCGGATCAGACGGGGCGTGCCGTCCTCCTGCAGGAGCACCTCCGCAGACCGGAGCTTGCCGTTGTAGTTGTAGCCCATGGCATAGCCGTGGGCGCCGGTATCGTGGATCACCAGCAGGTCCCCTACGTCGATCCGGGGCAGCGGCCGGTCCACGGCAAATTTGTCGCTGTTTTCGCACAGGGAGCCGGTGACGTCGTAGACACAGTCGCAGGGCTCGTCCTCCTTGCCCAGGACTGTGATGTGGTGGTAGGCGCCGTAGATGGCCGGCCGCATCAGGTCGGCGGCGCAGGCATCCACGCCCACGTATTCCTTGTAGATGTGCTTCTGATGGATGGCCCGGGTCACGAGATGCCCGTAAGGGCCCAGCATGAAGCGGCCCAGCTCCGTATAGATGGCGACGTTGTCCATTCCCGCCGGGAGCAGGATCTCGTCGAAGGCCCGGTGAACGCCCTCGCCGATGACGGCGATGTCGTTGGCCTCCTGCCCGGCCGGTACGGGATCCCCACGCCGCCGGAAAGGTTGATGAAGTCGATCTGCGCGCCGGTCTCCCGCTTCAGCTCCACCGCCGCTTTGAACAGCACGCCGGCCAGAACGGGATAGTACTCGTTGGACACCGTGTTGCTGGCCAGAAACGCGTGGAGGCCGAAAGACTTCGCCCCCAGGTCCATCAGCCGCCGGAAGCCCTCCGTCAGCTGGTCCCGGGTGAAGCCGTATTTGGCCTGACCGGGATTGTCCATGATGGCGTTGGAGATGGCGAAGGTGCCGCCGGGATTGAAGCGGCAGCAGATCCGCTCCGGTATGCCGCAGGTGTCCCGCAGGCAGTCCACATGGGTCAGATCGTCCAGATTGATGGTGGCCCCCAGTTTACGGGCCAGAGCGAATTCCTCCGGCGGGGTGTCGTTGGAGGAGAACATGATCTCCGGTCCGGTGAAGCCGCACCTTTCCGCCAGCATCAGCTCGGTCCGGGAGGAGCAATCCACACCGCAGCCCTCCTCCTGAAGCACCTTCAGGATCGCCGGGGTGGGCGTGGCCTTCACGGCAAAGAACTCCCGAAAGCCGGGGTTCCACGAGAAGGCCGCCATCAGTCTGCGGGCGTTGGCCCGGATGCCCTTTTCATCATAGAGGTGGAACGGCGTCGGAAACTGCGCCGCCAGCGCCTCTCCCTGTTCTTTTGTGATAAAAGGGCGTTTCATGGGTCTGTCCCTCCCGCTCGAAGTTTTTTCTGTATTATTATACAGAATAATCGGATGTTTGTCAAATCAGCCGTCCTGCGCAAAGATGGAACTGAAGTAGTCATAGGTGTTTTTGAAGCCCGTTTCAAAGGGTGTATACGTGAAACCGAAGGTCTCGGCGAAGAGACTGCCGTCGCACAGCTCAGAGTGGTCGATGGGGAACGGCAGATCCAGCTTCATGGCCTCGCCCACGGGGATATACTTGATCAGCACGGCACTGCCAATGGCCTGGCCGTAGGCGGCAAACATGGTGGTGTAGTTGAAGGACCGGTCCTCTGCCAGATTGAACACCTTGTTATAGGCCCGCTGGTCTCCGATGCACAGGCCGGCGGCGTTGGCGGCGTCCTTGACATAGACGAAGTTGAACTTGCCGGGGCTCTGCAGCGGACAGGGCACCTCCATCTCCCTGACGATGAGCTTGATGAACGTGCTCTCCCGGGGGGCGTAGTTATACGGACCGTAGATGAACGTAGGCCGCAGGATGGTATAGGGGATGTTCTTCTCCCCGCAGACTGCCTGCAGCTCCTGCTCCAGCAGCAGCTTTTTGGCCACGTAGTCCGCCTGCCGATGGCCGATGAGCTTCGGCTCCATCAGCGCGTCCGTCTCCTTCACCGCGGTGTTCAGAGAGGGATCGTAGACGCTGGCGGTGCTGAAATAGATATACTGCCCGACCTTGCCCCTGAGATTGGCGAGAACGCTGCGGATATCCTCCGGCTCATAGGCGCAAAAATCCACCACGGCGTCAAAGTCCAGCTCCGGCAGCTCCGTGCCGAATTTGGCGGCCTCGTGGCGGTCAAAGTGATACTCATGGATCGTGGGGCACTTGTAGGAGTACCGGCCGCGGTTGACCATGTGGATCTCATAGTCGCCCTCGCCGAAGTTCGCCGTTACCATGGTGAAGACACGGCCGACGAAATAGCTGCCTCCGATGACAAGAACTCTCTTTTGCATGCGGTAACCTCCTTTTCAACTTCGCGGCGTCCGTTTGCCGGCGGTCTCTCCGCGTTTTTTGCCTACCCTTTATTTTACCGCACTCCGGCCCCGCCGTCAAGGAACTGCGGGCTCTTTTCCCCTGCAAATTTCAACGGTGGGAACGGGGCCGGGCCCTCCGGCATAGGATGGAGAGCGCGCATTCCGCCGCGCCATCACGGAGGCCGCCGATCCGGTCTCGAGAGGGGGATCTTCTTGCTGTCTTTCCTGCTTCTGCTCAGCCATCTCTGCATGACCCTGCGGCTGGACGGCGGCACCGGCTCCTTTCCCCGGCCTCTGCGGCCCGAGGAAGAACGGGGGTGCCTTGCCAGAGCCGCCCAGGGCGACGAATCGGCCCGGGCCATGCTCATCGAACACAATCTGCGGCTGGTGGCCCATATCATCAAAAAATATTATACACAGAACGAGGACCCCGACGATCTGATCTCCATCGGCACCATCGGTCTGATCAAGGGCGTGTCCACCTACCGGCCGGATAAGGGCGCCAGACTCGCCACCTACGCCGCCCGCTGTATCGAAAACGAGCTGCTGATGCACTTTCGCGCCAAAAAGCGCACCGCCGGCGAGGTCTCTCTGTCCGAGACCATCGAGACGGACCGGGACGGCAACGCCCTGTCTCTGATGGACGTGGTCAGCGTGGACGACGATATGTATGAGCGGCTGGACCTCCGGGAGGCCTGCCGGCGGCTGCGCCGGGAGGTGGATCTCTGTCTCACCGAGCGGGAGGCGGAGATCATCCGCCTGCGCTACGGTCTCGACGGTCTGACGCCCCGGACCCAGCGGGAGATCGCACACCGCTGCGGCATCTCCCGCTCATACGTATCGCGCATTGAGAAAAAGGCGCTGGAAAAGCTGCGCCGGAGGATGGAAGAAACAGAATAGAACCTCGATTTGATTCCGGCAGTGTCAACCCTCTGAGCATTGTGTTTTTGACCCTCTTCCACGGCGCTGAAAGGTTGACTTTTCCATTGGTTTTGTTGTAAAATATTATATTATGTATCTGACCGAGCATAGGTCAAGCAGACAATGGGAAGTGTGAACCTCATGGACAATCGCTATATTGCCGGCATCGACATCGGCTCCACTACCGTCAAGCTGGTGCTGCTGGACGAAAATAAGAACCACTGCTACGGCGGCTACCGCCGTCATCACGCCCACATCCAGGAGGCGCTGGCGGTGCTGCTCCGGGAGGCCCGGGAGGCCACCGGCGCGGACCGTGTGGACATCGCCGTCTGCGGCAGCGGCGGCATCACCCTGGCCAAGCAGCTGGGTCTGGAGTTCGTGCAGGAGGTGGCTGCCGATCAGGCCGCTCTGGAGCTCTACTCCCCCCAGACCGACGTGGCCGTGGAGCTGGGCGGCGAGGATGCCAAGATCATCTACTTCACCGGCGGTCTCGACGAGCGCATGAACAGCATCTGCGCCGGGGGCACCGGCTCCTTTATCGACCAGATGGCCGCCCTGATCCAGACCGACGCCGAGGGTCTCAACGAGTTTGCCAAGGGCTACAAGACCCTCTACCCCATCGCCGCCCGCTGCGGCGTCTTTGCAAAGAGCGATATCCAGCCTCTCATCAACGACGGCGTCACCCGGGAGGACATCGCCGCCTCCATCTTCCAGTCCGTGGTGAACCAGACCATCAGCGGTCTGGCCTGCGGTAAGCCCATCCAGGGCAACGTGGCCTTTTTGGGCGGCCCGCTGCACTTCCTCTCCGAGCTGCGGGCAGCCTTTATCCGCACCCTGAAGCTGACACCGGAGCAGGTCTTTGCACCCGACGACTCCCATCTCTTCGCCGCCACCGGCGCGGCCCTCTGCGCCGGGGAGACGGAGGCCAGCCTCTCCGACCTCATCGACCGGCTGGACAAGGGCGTGGCGCTGGACTTTGAGCTGCGCCGTCTGGAGCCCCTGTTCGTTGACGAGGCGGACTACGCCGCCTTCAAGGCCAGACATGACCAGCATCAGGTGGTCAAGGGCGACCTTGCCTCCTGCGAGGACCTCTGCTTCCTCGGCATCGACGCCGGCTCCACCACCACAAAGCTGGCCCTCATCGACAGCGAGGGGCGGCTGCTGTGGTCCTTCTACTCCAACAACAACGGCAATCCCGTCCGCACGGCCATGACCGCTCTGGCGGATCTGGCGACCAAGATGCCGGAGGACGCCGTCATCGGCAGAGCCTGCGCCACCGGCTACGGCGAGGCGCTGCTGAAGGCAGCCTTCCAGCTGGACGAGGGCGAGGTGGAGACTATCGCCCATTACCGGGCCGCCGCTTTCTTTGCCCCTGACCTGGACTGCATCCTGGATATCGGCGGGCAGGACATGAAATGTATCCGCATCAAGGACGGCGCCGTGGACAGCATCATGCTCAACGAGGCCTGCTCCTCCGGCTGCGGCTCCTTTATCGAGAATTTTGCCAACTCCATGGGCTACTCCGCCCCGGATTTCGCGAAGGAGGCCCTCTATGCCCCCTCGCCCATCGATCTGGGCACCCGCTGCACCGTCTTTATGAATTCCAACGTCAAGCAGGCCCAGAAGGAGGGCGCGTCCCTGCAGGACATTTCCGCCGGTCTGGCCTACTCCGTCATCAAAAACGCCCTGTTCAAGGTCATCAAGCTGACCCGGGCCGAGGATCTGGGCCGTCGGATCGTGGTCCAGGGCGGTACCTTCCTCAACGACGCCGTGCTCCGGGCCTTTGAGAAGACCACCGGCGGCGACGTGGTCCGGCCTGATATCGCCGGGCTCATGGGCGCCTTCGGCGCGGCCCTCATCGCCATGGACCGCTATGCCTGCCAGCCCAGTACCATCCTCTCCTTTGAGCAGATCGCCGCTCTTGAATACGATACCACCACGGCCCGGTGCGGCCGGTGTGAAAACAACTGCCTGCTGACCGTCAGCCACTTCGGCGGCGGACGGCGGTTCATCTCCGGCAACCGCTGTGAGCGGGCTCTTGGCGGCGAGGTCCAGAAAAAGGACGTGCCCAATATGTACGCCTGGAAGCTCAAGCGCATCTTCGACTATGAGCCTCTGCCGGAAGACCAGGCGCCCAGGGGCGTCATCGGCATCCCCCGGGTGATGAACATGTATGAAAACTACCCCTTCTGGGCGGTCTTCTTCCGGGAGCTTGGCTTCTCCGTGAAGCTGTCTCCCCAGTCCACCCACAGTCTCTATGAGCTGGGCATCCACTCCATCCCCAGCGAGACGGCCTGCTATCCCGCCAAGCTGGCCCACGGCCACATCCACTGGCTCATCAACGAGGGCGTCAGGACCATCTTCTACCCCGCCGTTATCAGCGAGCGCAAGGAAAATGAGAGCGGGCCCTTCCACTACAACTGTCCGGTGATCTCCTGCTATCCGGAGAACATCCGCAACAACGTATCGGAGGTCATGACCGGCCAGGTGAAGCTGGTGGTCCCCTTTATGACCTTCCTGGACGAGTCCGCCGCCGCGCTGGAGCTTTGCACCGTCTTCCACGACGAGTTCGGCATCGACAAGGGCACCGTCCGCGCCGCCGTCTCCGCGGCCTGGAAGGAGCTGCTGGCCGTCCGGGCCGAGATCACCGCCGAGGGCAAGCGCATCCTCGCCTGGATGGAGGAGACCGGCACCCCGGGTATCGTCCTGTCGGGGCGGCCCTACCACATCGATCCGGAGATCAACCACGGCATCCCGGAGATGATCGCCTCGTACAATTTCGCCGTCCTCAGCGAGGACAGCGTCTCCCAGATGGCCACTCTGGACGGGCCACTGCGGGTCATCGACCAGTGGATGTACCAGTACCGGCTCTATGCCGCGGCCCAGTTCGTCAAAAAGCGGGATGATCTGGATCTGGTCGAGATCACCTCCTTCGGCTGCGGTCTGGACGCCATCACCGCCGATCAGGTGCAGGAGATCCTGTCCGGGTCAGGCAAGCTGTTCACCCTCATCAAGATCGACGAGATGAACAATCTCGGCGCCGCCCGGATCCGGATCCGCTCCCTCATCGCCGCCATCCGCATCCGGCAGGAGAAGAACGAGCAGCGGGCCATCCGCCCCTACAGCTTCCCCCGGACGATGTTCACCAAGGACATGAAGGACAAGGGCTACACCATCCTGTGCCCCCCGGTAGCGCCCATCCACTTCCGGCTGCTGGAGACCGTCATGGCAAAGCACGGCTATCACATGGTCATGCTGGGCAACAACACTCACAAGGCCATCGATACCGGCCTGCGGTATGTCAACAACGACGCCTGCTACCCCGCCATGGTCATGGTGGGGCAGGCCATGGACGCCATCCTCTCCGGAGAATACGACACCGACCGGCTGGCCGTGTTCATGTTCCAGTCCGGCGGCGCCTGCCGCGTGTCCACCTATCTGCCCTTCCTCCGCCGTGCCCTGGCCCGGGAGGGCCTGGGGCATATCCCCGTGATCTCCATCAGCATGAACCGGCAGGAGACGAACCCCGGCTTCAAGATGTCCCCTCCTCTGATGGTGGACATGATGAAGATCGGCACGCTGGGCGACCTGCTCATGAAACTGGTCCTCCGCACGCGGCCCTACGAGGTGACGCCGGGCTCCGCCGACGCGCTGTGCGACAAGTGGGTGGACAAATGCGCCAAGCTGATCCTCCACGGGAGCCTGCACGGCTACAAGCAGGCCATCCGACAGATCGTCCAGGACTTTGACGAGCTGCCCATACGGGAAGACGTCCGCAAGCCCCGGGTGGGCATCGTGGGCGAGATCTACGTGAAATTCCTGCCGCTGGCCAACAACAATCTCATCGAGCTGCTGGAGCGGGAGGGCGCGGAGGCCTATCTCCCGGAGCTGATGACCCTGATCGCCGTGTATATGTTCAACTACGATTTCAAGGCCCGGCATCTGGGGGCAAAGAAGATCACCATCCCCATCAGCCATGTGGGTCTGAAGGCCATGGAGTTTTTCCGCAAGCCCGTGGATATCGCTCTGGACAAGAGCAAGCGCTTCCACGCCGCCATCAAGGTCCGGGAGCTGGCGGAGTACGCCTCCCGGTATATCTCCCTGGGCGTCCACTCCGGCGAGGGCTGGCTCCTCTCCGGCGAGATCGTGGAGCTGGTGGAGGACGGCATCGACAACATCATCTCCTGCCAGCCCTTCGCCTGCATGCCCGCCCACATCTGCAACAAGGGCGTCATGAAGCGGGTCCGGGAGACCATCCCGGGGCTGAACATCGTGGCCATTGACTATGACCCCGGCGCCAGCGAGGTCAATCAGCTCAACCGCATCAAGCTGCTGCTCACCACGGCCAAAAAGAAGCTGGCCGAGGAGGAGGAGCCGGCGGCCGCGGCGGGTTGAACAAGCGTATAAAAGGGGTCGGCCTCCGCGCCGGCCCCTTTCAACTCTTTCCGCTCCGTCGGGCGTAAAAAAGGAGGCCATGCACCATGAAGATCGCCGTGATCACCGGCGCGTCCAGCGGGCTGGGCCGGGACTTCGCCCGGCTGCTGGTCCGGAAGGACCCGCCGGAGGAGCTCTGGCTCATCGCCCGGCGTCGGGATCGGCTGGAGGAACTGGCGGCAGAGCTGCCGGTGCCCTGCCGGGTGCTGCCCCTGGATCTGACGGACGGGACCGATCTGGAGGCCTACCGGGCCCTGCTGGAGGCCGAGGCCCCGGAGGTGGCCGTGCTCATCTGCAACGCGGGCACGGCCCGGATGGGACGTATCGACGAGATCTCTCCTGCCGACACGGCGGCCATGATCGACCTCAACTGCCGGGCCGCGGCGCTGGTGACGGCCATGACCCTGCCCTATATCCATCGGGGCGGCCGCATTCTGGAGGTCGCCTCCACCGCCGCCTTCCAGCCCCTGCCGCGGCTGGGCGTCTACGCCGCCTCCAAGGCCTTCCTCTACCGCTACAGCAGGACCCTGTCCTGGGAGCTGCACCCCAAAGGCATCCACGTCACCGCCGTGTGCCCCTACTGGGTGAAGGACACGGAGTTCATCCCCACCGCACAGGCCGGCGGGCACCGGGACGTGCGCCACTTCCTGCTGGCGGGCCACTCGGAGTCCGTGGTGAAGGCCGCGTGGCTGGCAAGCCGGTCCGGCATGTGGCTGTCCACCCCGGGGATCATCTGCTTTCTCCACTGGATCGTGGCGAAATTCGTCCCTTCCGTGGTGATGATGGCCCTGTGGGAAGGGATCCGGAGGCTGTAAACGGTTTCAACTCGAAAACGCTTTTCTGGTTTTCGAGTTGAGAAGACTGCGGCCCGCCACAGCGCACGCCCTAAAGGGCGCATGTTTGCGGGCCGAAACGTGTTTTTCTGTGATACATGCTCCCGGAAAAAACGGATTTTGATTCCGTTCCGCCGTCTGCGGGCGGCGGAACTCTGCGAGGCTTTCTTACATCTATCAAAAAAGGAGATCGGATATGGAACTGCAGGAATTTTTAGCGTATCTGGACAGCGGGGCCCGGGTGACTGCCGGCTCGCCGGTCCATCTGTGCATGCATGTTCTGTCCCAGGAGGCGCTGCGCCTCACCGCTGAGCTCAACGGCGGCTATCATACGCCGGAGGAGCTCCGGGACATCATGACCCGGCTCACCGGACGGCCCGTGGACGACACCTTTGCCCTGTTCCCGCCCTTCTATACGGATTGCGGGAAAAATATCCGGCTGGGCAGAAATGTGTTCATCAACTCCGGCTGCCGGTTTCAGGATCAGGGCGGCATCACCATCGGCGACGGATCCCTCGTCGGCCACAACGTGGTGCTGGCCACTCTGAACCATGACCTGGACCCCGCTCACCGGGCCGATCTGCTTCCCGCCCCCATCGTCATCGGCAAAAATGTGTGGATCGGCGCCCACGCCACGGTGCTCCCCGGCGTCACCGTCGGGGACAACGCGGTCATCGCCGCCGGGGCTGTGGTGACGAAGGACGTACCCGCCGACACGGTCGTGGGCGGCGTCCCGGCACGGGTGCTGAAAACAATATCCGGCGGGGAAGCGCCGTGAACCGCCGAAAAGCAGACAGAAAACGGGTGCGCTGCCGTGCAGCGCACCCGTTTTTACGGTATTCAAAGCCTCGCAGAATATGTGGAACGAAGCCTTCTCAAATCAAAATTCCGTCAGCAGCAGGGATCCGTCCATGCCGCTCTCACTTACGGCATAATAGTGGGTGACGCCGTCGGCGTCCACGTAGGAGATACCGTTGTTGGGGATATCGCCGTAGAACGTGGTTTCCACCACCAGCGGGCGCCAGGGCGTCAGCAGATCCTGGCTGTACAGGTCTTTCACCAGGAACGTGGGCTCTCCGTTGTCGTCCACGTCCTGCAGGAAGAGGGAGAGCACCTTGAAATCCCGTACAACGCCGTTGGCCGTGAAGGCGATCTGGACCTGGGGCTCCTCCGTATCGGCCGTAAACGTGTTATGGTCGGAGCTGCCCAGCATCAGGTCCTCGGCCCAGCTCACCTCCACGGCAGGCAAGCCCTCCCACAGCGGAGGCACGTCCCGGGAGAAGAGCTGCGCGCCGCCGCCTACAGCGTAGGCAAGCTTGCCGGGGTGATTGTCGTCAAAGGCCAGGAACACGCCGGGCACCCGCTGGTTGTTCTCCAGATACAGCTCGTAGCGGGGACCGGTTTCCCACATATCGCCGTCCTCCTCCGTGTAGACCAGGTAGCCCTCCTGCCGGCCTTCCACGGTATCCATGCAGAAGCCGCCGTTTTCGTAGACCGTCAACATACCGTAACCGGTCTCCTCAAACCAGTCCCCCGTCAGGGCGGAGTAGTCGGTGTCCTTCGTATCCTCAACGGGGTCGGCGGTCTGGGGCGCGGGAACGGGCTCGGGGCCCGGATCGACGGAAGGCTCTCCGCCGCAGCCGGCAACAGCCGTCAGCAGGAGCAGCAGCGCCGCCACGCACAGCAGCGCCGCGCCCTTTCGGCCCGGTCGTCTCTTCGTATTCATCGGTCATATCCTCCTCTTGATCGGAAAGAAAAAGCAGCCATATGGCCGGGCCATATGGCTGCCTTTGTTTTTTATTTTTTACTTCGCACAGCCTGCGCCGCAGGTGGAGCAGTCATGGGTGCAGGCCCAGATCTCATCGGCCGTCTTGCCCCAAGCCTCAGAGGCCTTGCGGCACTTCTCGCCCAGATCATGGATGTCCTCAGGCGCCTGCATATCCGTGGAGTGCGCGCCGGAGACTTCCACCGCGTGGATCAGGCAGTCCGGATTGTCCAGCAGCGGGCAGGGCCGCAGATGGTTCTGATTCCAGGGCTGACCGTCATGATAGGCCTTGAACAGCGGGGACTGCAGGGCCTCGATAAGGGTGCAGTCATGGATGTTGACGTTGGCATAGTGGATGAACGCGCAGGGCTCCACGTCGCCGTTGGCGTTGATGTGGAGATACCGGCGGCCGCCGGCGATGCAGCCCTCGACATACTCGCCGTCGTTCCAGAAGTCCATGACGAACAGCGGCTTGACGGGCCGGAACTTCCGGACCTGCTCGTACATGAACTTGCGCTGCTCGGGGCTGACCATCAGCTCCGGCACCGCGTCCTTGCCCACGGGCATATAGGTGAACAGCCAGCAGAACTTGGCGCCCCACTCGATCATCTTGTCGAAGTACTCCTCGCTGCCGATGACGTCCACGTTGGCGCTGGTGTAGCAGCAGGACACGCCGAAGGCCAGCTTCTTCTCCTTGAGGATCTTCATGGCGTTCATAACGCGCTGGAAGGTGCCCGCGCCGCGGCGGGAGTCGGTGGCCTCCTCGAAGCCCTCCACGCTGATGGCGGGAACAAAGTTCTTCACACGGAGCATCTCGTCGGCAAAGGCTTCGTCGATCAGCGTGCCGTTGGTGAAGGACAGGAACTGACAGTCGGGGTGCTTGTTGCACAGGGCAATGACGTCGTTCTTGCGGACCAGAGGCTCGCCGCCGGAGAAGATGTAGAAGAACACGCCCAGCTCCTTGCCCTGCTCAATGATGCTGTCCAGATCATCGAAGGACAGATTCAGCTTGTTGCCGTACTCCGCCGCCCAGCAGCCGGTGCAGTGCAGGTTGCAGGCAGAGGTGGGATCCATCAGGATAGCCCAGGGGATGTTGCACTGATACTTCTCCCGGAACTCCTTCCGTCTGGGGTTGCCGATCATGTTGGCATTCACCACGAAGTTCTCGAACAGCGCCTTGCGCACGCCGGCGTCAAGATCGGTCCAGAGGCTCATCACGTACTTATACCACGCGTTCTCCGGATCGGACAGCAGCTTCTTGATGTGCTGCAGCTGGGGACCGACGCCCTTGCCGATGTCCAGCTTCTCCACCAGCTCCAGCATCTTCGGGATATTCTTCTCCGGGTCTTTCTCCAGATACTTGAACGCCTGATTCAGCGCGACCTTCTTCACGCTCAAACCGAGATCAAATGCCATTTCTCTCTCTGCTCCTTTCATATTTTCAAAAGGTTTTTCCGAAACCTTATATCTAGTGATTTTATTATATTTCAATCTGTCTGAAAAACAAAATATACAAATCCGCATGCTGTGTTTAAATTTAGACACAGCATGCGGATTTGTACGAAAATTATTTCCTGTTATTGTAAAATGATGCGGTAATTTGCGGTTTTCAGCTTGCCAAGCCACTCTATTTAGCTGTAAATCCGGAGAGCGTGGACTCGATGCTCTGGTCGATCTTGTCCAGAAACATCTGCATCTGCTCCTGATCTCCGTCCCGCATATTGTTGGCAAACCAGTCAAACATCACGCTGATCAGGCCCACGGTGTACATATGGACGATAAAGTCCTTATCCAGCTCGCTCATCACCAGATGACCGGCCCGCTGCTCCAGCATATTCCGCACCACCGGCGTAAGCCGGGTCTTCAGCCGGTTCTCCAGATAGGAGCGGCCCACAGAGTTGAAGGTATTGAGGACAAGAGTCTTGTTATCCAGCAGGTAGTGAAAAGCGGCCCAGAAAATCTCCTGCCAGTTCTTGTAATCCTTCTGCTCCTCCAGGATCCGGCGGGCGTCCTCTTCAAAGGCCCACTCCAGCAGATCATAGATATCTCTGAAATTGTAATAAAACGTCTGCCGATTGACGCCGCAGTCCTCCACCAGCTCCTTGACGGTGATCTTGTCCAACGGCTTGGTGTTGAGCAGCTTTTTCAGTGATTCCGCCATCAGCCCTTTTGTCGAGTGCGCCATGGTCGATTCCCCCTTTTGGCCATTTTTATTTTAACACATGTTCGCACGTTTTGCAATCAGTTTTCTCCGACATTCGCGGGATACCTGCCCCCGAGGGATGCTGCCTGCCTGTCAGGGGCTTTTTCGATCCCGGCCATGCTTTCGCAGGTTTCGGGCCTCCCCTTCCCCTTTTCTGCGGTGAGCCGACGGACCTTCGCCGGAAAAGCCGAAAAAAAAGCCAAAAAAAAGAAAAAAAATTTTTATTCTTCGATCTTTTTACTTGCATATCGTACGCCTCTGTGATAAAATATTTCAGCATTCCGCACACCCTGTATCCTGCCGCGTCGGTGTCTTTGCCGGTTTCCGGGAAAGATTTGCGGTCAGGGCAGAGCAGAGTGGAGGCGGGGCTGAGCCCCGAAAAACCAAAATTTACAGGAGGAACAATCACTATGGCAGTCGTATCCATGAAGCAGCTTCTCGAAGCAGGCGTCCACTTCGGACACCAGACCCGTCGCTGGAACCCCAAAATGGCCAGCTACATTTACACCGAGCGCAACGGCATCTATATCATCGACCTGCAGAAGACCGTGAAGAAGCTGGAGGAGGCCTACAACTTCGTCCGCGAGCTGTCCGAAAACGGCGGCACGCTGCTGTTCGTCGGCACCAAGAAGCAGGCCCAGGAGGCCATCCGCGAGGAGGCCGAGCGCGTGGGCATGTACTACGTCAACGCCCGCTGGCTGGGCGGTATGCTCACCAACTTCAAGACCATGCGCGGCCGTGTGGACCGTCTCAATCAGCTGCGGAAGATGCAGGAAGACGGCACCTTCGACATGCTGCCCAAGAAGGAAGTCATCAAGCTGCAGAACGAGATCGCCAAGCTTGAGAAGTATCTCGGCGGCGTGCAGAATATGCGCAAGCTCCCCAGCGCCCTGTTCATCATCGACCCCCGCAAGGAGCGCAACGCCATCAACGAGGCCCGCAAGCTGAAGATCCCCATCGTGGCCATCGTCGATACCAACTGCGATCCCGACCTGATCGACTACGTCATCCCCGGCAACGATGACGCCATCCGCGCCATCAAGCTCATCTCCTCTGTCATGGCCAACGCCATCGCCGAGGGCCGCCAGGGCGAAGACGCCCCGGTGGAGGAAGAGGCCGCCGCTCCCGTTGAGGAGTAAGAGAATCGATATTGCGGGACCGCGTACCGGTCCCTGACACACGCTGGAGCTGACAGCGTAATATAGGAGGAATTTGATTATGGGTTTCACTGCAAATGATGTCAAGACGCTGCGCGAGATGACCGGCGTCGGTATGATGGACTGCAAGAAGGCGCTGGCCGCCTCTGACGGCGACATGGACGGCGCCGTGGCGTTCCTGCGTGAGAAGGGCCTTGCCGCCGCCCAGAAGAAGGCCGGCCGTATCGCCGCCGAGGGCATGGCTTACGCCGCCGTCTACGACGACGTGGGCGTCGTGGTGGAGGTCAACGCGGAGACCGACTTCGTGGCCAAGAACGACCTGTTCGTGGAGTTCGTCAAGAACGTGGCCGGCGTCATCGCCAAGTTCGCCCCCGTGGATCTGGCCGCGCTGATGTTCCTGCCCTATCCCGGCACCGGCCGCACCATCGAGCAGGAGCAGCAGGACAAGGTCCTGGTCATCGGCGAGAACATCAAGATCCGCCGCTTTGCCCGCTATGACAGCAACATGAGCGTTGCTTACAACCACATGAACGGCCGCATCGGCGTTCTGGTGAATCTGAAGGTCTCCGACAACCTCAAGGACAACGAGGAGGTCGTGGTCCTGGGCAAGGACATCGCCATGCAGATCGCCGCCATGCGTCCCTCCTTCCGGGATAAATCCGACGTGGACGAGGCCACCCTGGCCCGTGAGAAGGAGATCCTTCTGGCTCAGGCCCACGAGGAGAACAAGAATGCCGCCAAGCCGAAGCCCGACGCCATCATCGAGAAGATGGTCATGGGCCGCGTGGGTAAGTACTATGAGGAAAACTGCCTGCTGCAGCAGATCTTTGTCAAGGACAACAAGGTCTCCGTGGAGCAGCACGTGGCTGCCGTGGCCAAGGAGCTGGGCGGCACCGTCGAGGTGCTGGACTTCGTCCGCTTCGAGAAGGGCGAGGGCATCGAGAAGAAGCAGGAGGACTTCGCCGCTGAAATCGCCAGCATGGTGAAGTAAGTCCGGCTTATCCGGATCAAACGGAACAGATTTTACGCGTGGTCCCTGACAAACCGGTTGGGGACCACGCTTTTTTTACGCCTTGCTGCACGGAAAGCGGCTTTTTCCGTGATACTATAGGTGAAAGCTTTCAAAGGTGGTGACGGAATGGCCCATATCGTCGCAGATGATGCGCTGGTCGAAGCCATGCGCGGCGGCGACCAGGCGGCCCTGGGGCACATCATTGACCGGTACACAGCTTACGTCGGTACGATCGTGTGGAATATCCTTCAGGGAAAGCTGAGCCATACGGATGCGGAGGAAGTCGTGGCCGACAGCTTCCGTCTGCTCTGGTACAGCGCCGACAAGGTCCGGCCGGGCAAGCTGAAGGGGTATCTGGCCGTCATCGCGCGGCGGCGCGCTCTGAACGCTCTGCGTGATGTCAGGCAGGCGCTGCCGCTGGAGGAGGATACGGTGCAGATACCCGCACCCGGTCCGGAGTCCGAGTTGATCCGGCGAGAGACATATACGGCGCTCCGCCGCACCGTGGACGATCTGCCGGAGCCGGACCGCACGATATTTCTGCGGCACTACTACTTCTATCAGAGCACAGCCGAGATCGCGGATGCGATGGGCATCAACGTCAACACCGTACAGTCCAGGCTCCGGCGGGGCCGTGAAAATTTACGCCGCGAGCTGACCAAAGGAGGCTATTTCATTGAAGATGAAGATTTCTGAGCTCTTTGACTGCGGCGATGAAATAGCCGTCATCAGGGAGCGGAACGATCTGTTCGAGCCCGCCCGGATCAAGGAGCTGACAATGAAAAAAATCAACGTCTCCGTCTCACAGGGTGAGACAGCACAGAGAAAAAAAGCCCGCCCGGCATACGGCGCAATTCTGATCGCGGCGATCCTCGTCGTCGCGCTGATCGGCGCGGCGGGCGGCACCTACCTTATCTCCCGTTTCGGATCCGAGATCATCGTGCAGAACGCGGAGGAAATGGAGTCCATCGCCGCCGATATGGCGGAAACACAAATCGATCGCAGGGAGCACCCGTCATATTCCTACAGTGCCCCCAACCCGGAACAGGCCCCCCTGGAGAGTTTTCTCAAATCCGCGACCTATTCGGCAGATCACTGGCAGGACAATATAACCGTAAATACTCAGCTGCTTGGGATCCGACAGGAGCAGTACTGGACCTTTGCGGGCTTCGACTGCTCGGAGGGTCCCCTGTGGAAGCGGCACGCCGTCACTTCCGACGGATGGTACAAGGCACAGTACGTCGCCGAAACGCTGGAATCCCTCAACGGCGCGGACCCGGACAGCGTCATCTTTGCCGCCGATCTGGCGGATACCGGCCTGGCGCTGATCCCCTTCGGCGATCGGCTTGAGATCGTCAAAGACGAGGCAGGCCGGCTTCTGGGCATATCGGGAGCGCTCTGCTGGTTTGATGGAAGCGACCGGTATTTCCAGATGGAGTACAGCTACGAGGCCAACGCCATCGACTGGGGTACGGACTTCGTGATCCGGGACAATTATGACAACGTGGCATGCTTTACCGCGGCGGACGGGCGAGAATTCGTGCTCAAAACCTACGGCGACCGCCTGTGGGCGGAGTGTGTCACACCGAACGAGACATATTTTTGCTACGGCATCGGGATCGGCATCCAGGAGGCGGAGGATATCCTGGACCATATCCGCGTGTCGGTCCAGCCCCCCGGCTGACGCCTCAACGGCGAAGAACGCCATGACCGTTTCGGTCATGGCGTTCTTTTTGCTGTTTTCATATTCGATTTAAGTTTTATGTAAACCTATCGCGGCTGATCTGAATCTGAGGAAGCCTGCGGAGCAAAGCTGTCCCGGTCCTCCCCGTCCCGGGGCTCGGGCTCAGGATCGCCGCTCTCCTCCGCCCGGCGGCGTTCCTCTTCCTCCGCTTCCCACTCCTCGTCTTCCCATTTGTCCTCATCGTGGAGGAGGTGGCCGAAGGACAGGAGGCCATGGGGCATGCTGCTGCGTACCTCCCGGGCCGTACCGGGGAACATGTCCTTCTCTCTTTCCCGGGGCTCCGGTTTTTTTCCTGCCGGACCGGCAGGCTTTTTCCGTTTTACGGCAGGGGTCTTTCCGGCGGCGGAGGCCAGCTTTTTCTCCGGCGGCCGCTTCCCCTTCTGCCCCGCAGTCGGCCCGGCGGGCTTGGCACCGGTCTTTCGCGGCGGCGCGGACGGCGTCCTTTTCACTGCATTCGGTTTTCTCCGGGGCTTTCGTTTTTTCTTTGCGGAACGGGCCTTTTCCCGCTCCATCGCCTCGGGAGAGGGCAGCTGACGCCGGCCCAGCAATACAATGCCTACCGCCAGCAGGATGATCACGATCACGCCGATCAGTAAAATCAGCTTGGGCGCCAGCGAGCCGGAAAGCACGCCCGTATCACGCCACAGGGTGAACAGATCCATGACGCCCCCTCCTTTCCGCAGGATGAGATCAGTCTATCATCCCGGTGGGGGAAAGTCAATGATCCCCTTGCTTTCCGGCGGGAAAGCCGCTATAATCAAGAAAACGATTCGACAGGACGGTTTTGCCTATGTATACTGACGTTGTTCGATATGAGGGCGCCATCTTCCGGCCGCCCAGCGAGGCCTACAGCCTGATCATCCAGTCCACCATCGGGTGCAGCAACAACACCTGCCACTTCTGCGGCGCGTTCCGGGAGAAGGTCTTTCGGCTTCGGCCGCTGGAGGAGGTTTTGGAGGATCTGTTCCGGGCCCGGGCCTTCTACACCCGGGTGGAACGGATCTTCTTCGCCGACGGCGACGCCCTGATCCGGCCCACGGAGGACTGGATCGCCCTGCTGGACTGCATCAGAGAGCAGTTCCCGGAGTGCACCCGGGTGAGTACCTACGCCTCCCCCCGCAGTCTTCTGCTGAAGACTCCGGAGGAGCTGACGCAACTGCGTCAGCTGGGATTGGCTATGGTCTATATGGGGCTGGAGTCCGGCAGCGACACGGTGCTGGAGGATATGTGCAAGAACGCCACCGCCGCCCAGATCATCGAGGCGGGACACAAGGCGAAGGCCGCCGGGATGAAGCTGTCCGTCACAGCCATCTCCGGCCTCGGCGGACAGGAGCTGTGGGAGGAGCACGCCGTGGAGACCGGCCGGGCCTTCACCGCCATGAAGCCGGACTATATCGGTCTGCTGACCCTGATCATCGAGCCCCAGACGCCTCTGGGCGCCCGGTACCGCCGGGGCGAGTTTCATCCTCTGGACCCCACCGACGGCGTGTTCCGGGAGACGAAGCTGATGCTGGAGCACACCGACTGCGACGGCTGTATCTTCCGGTCCAATCACGCCTCCAACTACCTGCCTCTGGGCGGGACCCTCAACCGGGACAGGGCCGCCATGATCGCCCGGCTGGACAGCGCTCTGGCAGGCGGCCAGCGGCTCCGGCCCGACTGGATGCGGGGGCTGTGAAACGCAAAAAGGATATAAAAAAGACCTGCCTGCGGGCAGGTCTTTTTGTCTATAGACAAAGTCTCGCAGAGTTCGCGCCCGCAGGCGCGAATAGAGTGAAATCCGTTTTTTCCGGGAGCATGTATCACGGAAAAAACACCTCTCGGCCCGCAAGCGTGCGCGTTGCGTGCGCTGCAGCGGGCCGCAAGCTCTCTCGTCGGCAAAGGCTTTGCCTTTGTCGACGATTGAAAAAAGACCTGCCTGCGGGCAGGTCTTTTTGTACTTTCTTACGCCACGTCGCCGAAGGCGTTCAGACGCAGGCGCTCGCCGGGACGGACGAAATCGCCGATGGGATACTCGTCCACGGGACGGGTCTCCTCCCGGTCGTTGGTGAACACGGGATAGAACTTGCCGGAGTCCACCAGCTCCTGCAGGCCCAGAGCCTCGATGGCGGCCTCCAGGATGCCCTCCGGGGTATCCTCTTCCGTGATGTCCATGGTCACAGTGCCGGCGCCCTGCATGCAGGAGACCTCAATGGTGAAATAAGCGTCGCTCATGATCGTATTCTCCTCTCAACTTTTTGTTTATTCTTCTGTCTCCTCCGCCCGGTCGCAGAACAGGATCGTGCAGGCCCTGGCGGCCTTGCCGCCGAAGGCGGAGAGCTTTTTATACTGGGGATTGGCCACCATGCTGACCCAGAAATCGGCGCCGTTGACGTGGCCCAGCTTGTCCGTACCGGAGAGGAACACGTCCATCTGCGGGTGCGTGTGGATCTTGCCTACCATGGACAGCTTCCCCAGCTTCCGGAAGATCGGGGCGATCTGATCGTTGCCCCGGAGCCCCACCTCGCGGCCCTCAGGGGCGGCGATGCTGTTCATGCAGGCGATCTCATCGGTGATCTGCTGCTCCACCATGGCCTGATGGTGGGGATCGCCCAGGGCGGAGTTGGCACGGGAGCGCCTGACGCAGTACAGGTGCAGCGTGGCGGTGACCACGATGAAGGGGATGTTCCGCACCGGGTCAAAGCAGTTGTAACCAACGGGAATGCACTGCTGCTCCTTGAGATTGTTGGGATGATACTCGCCCCAGTGGATGAACTGGAACAGGTCGCCCCTGCCCTCCGGGGTGAAGATCACGGCGCCGGGGGCGTCCTTCGGGTCGGCAAACACCTCGGACTTGCCGCCGCACAGGGCAATGACCTCGTCCATGGTGATGGTGTGGACCTCAGGTCTGGATACGGACACGACTCGTGGCATGATATACGGCTCCTTTCGGTTAGTCTTCGTGATATTCCCCGGAGAAGAAAGCGGCCAGATTCACGCAGGGAAACTTGCCCTGATCCCGCATGGTGCGGTACCAGGTGAACTCCTTGCCGCAGGCTGCGCTGTGGGTGTTCACGATGCCGGGATCGAAGAGGATCACCCGCATGGCCTTGCCCACAAGCGTCAGCATGGACGTGGTGGAGGTCTGATACCCGGTGCACATGCGCTTGGATACGTCGTAGACGTTGGGATGGGCCGGCCGCTCATCGAAGACGATGGTGAAGGGCCGGATGGCGAAGCTGAGACGGAATCCGTTCTTTTCCGCCGGGGACGGCGTGTTGGTGCCGTTGTCCACGTAGGTAAAGGGGCCCTTGCGCCGGCAGCCGGTGGCCGCGTAGAACGCCTCTCCGTCCAGCGTGATGTGAAGGCTGGTGTTGCTCAGCCGCTCCAGTTTGATATACGCACTGCAGGGCGCCAGCTTCTGCCGCACCTCCTGCAGACTCTGCTTGAGCCATCGGACCTCTGCTTCTCGATCAGTCATGTACTACTTCCCCTCTTTACTGATGGATCACGCCCTCTCGGCCGGGCGCTGGAATACTCAGTTCCTGTTCTCGTCCAGATAGAAGAACCAGTGCCTGATCTCCTCGTCGTCGTCGGACCACAGGTCGATGATGCTTTCGGCCACCACGTAGCCCTTCACCCGGAAGCCCAGGTCGAACAGGCGCATGTCCAGCACCTCGTCGGGGCACTCCATGGTGAATTCGGTGATCGCTATCGGATTGGGCAGATCCGTCTTCCGGCGCCTGCCCCGGCACTCCTCGCAGATCAGGGACTCCTGCTTGACACGGCGGGCGGGCTTGAGGACCTTCTTCTGCCGGCCGCAGACGGGGCAGAAATCCTCCAGCAGGAAACCGCCGCTGTCCGTGGGGATCTGGAACTCCTGATCGGGGCCCAGTTCCTTGCGCAGCAGGGTAAACAGGTCCCGCAGGGTCATGGTGTATACGGAGCCGGGCAGGGCCTTCAGCTCCTCGGCGGGGCCCAGGTCGCAGTCCGGGCAGCCGGGCTTGCGGATGGGCCTGGAGGTGTGGCACTCCACGCCGTCGTCGGTGATGACGATCTCCTTGCGCTTGTTGAGGACTTCCTCATGGCCCTCCACCCAGGCGTTGAACTGGGCGAAGGCCAGCAGGCCGGCAAAGGCACTGAGCATCTTGGAGGTGGGAGTGGTCCCGGCCTTGATCTGGGTCTCGTAGGCGAACCGGCAGCCGGTGGGCACCTTCTCCCCTGCCAGCCACTTCTCCGACCACAGGCAGCGGGTGCACAGCTTCTTCATGTCCAGGCAGATGCTCTCGGCCTTGTTGGAGCCTGTGCCGGTGGTGAAGACCATGGGGATACGGCTGCAGTGCTTGAGGACCTTGTTGATGTGCATCCGGGCCTTGAAGTTGTCCACCGCGATGAATACCGCGTCAAAGTCGGCAAAATACTCCGTGCCCAGATCGCAGATGTCCATATTCATGGGCACGCAGTAGTCCTCCCGGCCTACCACCTCGTTGATGTTGTCCGCCAGCGCCTGAGCCTTGGATTTGCTCAGATCCGCTGCCTTGTAGACGCCGCTCTGCTTCGTATAGTTGCTGTTGTCCACATGGTCGTAGTCGTTGAGATACAGATTCCCCTTCCGGATCCCGACGCCGTGCTGGTACAGCGCCTCGGCAATATGACTGCCTACGGCGCCTACGCCGGCGATGAAGATCTTCATGTCATAGATCTTCTCCAGCGTACCGGTCATCTTCTCAGGGACGTATTCCACGATTCCGCTGTCGTGCTTCATATCGGTCTCCTCCTCCCTATTCCGGTCAAATGCCCGGGCACCGGTCTCTTTTATCTTGCGGCCAGATAGATGCGGCGGATATCCTCCAGCTCCAGCCTGCGGAAGTTTCCGATGGTCCGCGTGTTTTCAAAGCTGCATTTCCAGGCCATTTCCTCGATGTTTTTGTCCGTCACCGCGACGCCCAGACCGCCGATGGAGATGGGCATCCCGATCTCCGTCAGGAACGCTTCAAAGGCCCGGATGCCCGCCAGCGCCGTCCACTCCGCAGTCTGGCCCTTGGGGTTCAGGCCCATGACCCGGGTGGCGAACTGGGCGAAGCGCTCCGGCTTCTCCTGATAGACGTACCGGGCCCAGCTGGCCCAGATGGCGGCCAGGCCCGCACCGTGGTCCACGTCGAACATGCCGCTGATCTCATGCTCCAGCTGATGGCAGGCCCAGTCTCCCACGGTGCCGCAGCCGGTGAGCCCATTGTGGGACAGACTGCCCGCCCACATGATCTGGCTGCGGGCGTTGAGGTCCCCGGGATCCTTCATCACCGCTCTGGCGTTTCGGATCACCGTGCGCAGCAGGGACTCTGCAATGGCATCCGTCAGCTCCGTGTCCGGCTCCGTGGTGAAATACCGTTCCATGGTGTGCATGAGGATGTCCGTGCAGCCGCAGGCCGTCTGCCAGGGTGACAGGCTGACCGTCAGCTCCGGGTTCAGCACCGCGAAGCGGCAGCGGCACAGGTCGTTGTTGCAGCCCCGCTTGAGCCAGCCGTCCTCGTTGGTGATGACGGAGGAATCGCTCATCTCGCTGCCGGCGGCGGAGAAGGTCACCACGGCGCCCACCGGCGCGCAGGCCGTCGGCACCGCCTTTTTTGCGTAGATATCCCACACGTCTCCGTCATAGCACAGGCCGTAGCCGATGGCCTTGGCAGCGTCAATGACGCTGCCGCCGCCCACGGCCAGCAGAAAATCCACGTTCTCCCGGCGGCACAGCTCGATGCCCTCCCGGATCAGGGATACCCGGGGATTGGGCACGACGCCGCCCAGCAGAACATAGGGCAGCTCTGCTTCCCGCAGCGAGGCGCAGACCCGGTCCAGCAGTCCGCTCTCCTGGGCAAAATGGGTGCCGTAGTGGACCAGGACGCGCGTCCCGCCCTGGGCACGGATCAGGGCGCCGGTCTGCGTCTCCGCGCCGATGCCGAAGACCACCCGCGTAGGGGCATAGTAATTGAAATTCTTCATTGAAAACTCCTCTATCCGTTACAGAGTCTTTACTTTCTTTCCATCACCCGGCGGACGGCCGCGGCAATATCCGGGGCCCGGAGGGCGCATCGGTCCATCAGGGCGGACGCCACGGCCCGGCCGGCAAACCCGTCGGGGACGGCCGCGCGCTCCAGAGGCACGGGGCAGAGCTCCGCCAGTGCCTCCGCCACCGCGGTGCCCAGGCCGCCAGTGCGGCTGTGGTTCTCCGCCGTCACCACGGCGCCGGTGCGTCCGGCCCACAGGGCCAGGGTCTCCCGATCCAGCGGCTGCCAGGAAAAACCGTCCAGCACGGCGGCGGAGATCCCTTCCCCCGCCAGCTGCTCAGCGGCCTGCAGGGCCTCGTCCAGCACAACGCCGGAGGCAACGATCGTCACGTCCGAACCCTCCATCAGAACAGGCATCCGGCCCACGGCAAAGGTCGATCCGGATTCATAGACTTTTTTCACGTCCCGGCGGGGCAGACGCAGGTAGGTCAGCCCCTCCCGGTCCGGCGATCCGCGCAGCAGCGTCCGCAGCTGGACAGGGTCCGCCGGGTCAAGGATCGTCACGCCGGGCACGCCCCGGAACGCAGCACCGTCCCGGCAGGACAGCACCGGGCCTGCGTTCAGACCGCAGATCACGCCGGGGTCCAGGCCCGCCAGGACCATGGACGCCTTCGGGAGCACTGCCAGCCGCAGGATCGCAGCGGCGTCCCGCTCCACGCTGTCGGCGGAGACGGCGCCGAAGACCCGCTTGCCCGCGGCGGCCAGTCCTGCCCCGATGCCGACCATCTGTCGGGCGTTGGGGCCGCAGTCAAAGTAGCGGGTTGGATTTTTATCGGCGAAATGGCCTGCGCCCCGGCCCGGTTCCGGCGCACTGTCCAGAACCACCAGGCTCCGGTCCTCCTTCGCCAGCTCCAACAGGGTCCGGGTCCAGACGTCCATCATCAGGTCCGGGTCCCGGTGGCCCCGGAGATCATTGAGGATCACCGGCATGACCGCACCCCCGAGACCACGTCCTCCAGCTCCGAGGCGTTGAATTCAATGCGCTCCTGCAGGGTCTGGCAGGCGCTGCCGATCATGGTATGGGTCGGCCGCAGGTCGGTGCAGTCCGCCGCCTCCTCGGCGAAGGTACATCCCCGGCCGCCTACGGTGTGAAGGATCACGGCGTGGGGCTTGCCGGTGATCATCCGGCAGTCATAGATGGCGGCTCGGATCTCCTTGACGCTGTGGCCGTCCACCTCATGCACGCTCCAGCCGCAGTCGTGGAACAGGCGGCCTGCCGACGTGAGATCGTCCCGGCGGCCCAGTGGCGTCCGGTCCTCCACAAACGCCACAAGCCGGTCGGCTTTGGCCCTCACGGCCAGCTCCAGGCTCTCCCGGGCATCCTCCAGAGGACCGTCCCCCAGCAGGGCATAGACGTCGTGGTCGATCCGGTCCACCCGGACGGACAGGGCCATTCCCAGCGCCACGGACATACCGTGGGCCAGGGTATCCGCCGCGGCATCCACGCCGGGCACAAGCCCCTGCTGACACCGAGCGGTAAAATCGGGCAGGGGCACGGTCTCCAGCTCCGGCTCGTCCCGGAAGAAGCCCCTCAGAGCCAGCACGGCACGCAGCGTGGGGCCGGCATAGCTCCGGGTCATGACAAAGGCGTTCTGCCCGATGAGCCGCTGCTCCTCCAGATCACGGCAGATGCCGTAGCCCAAAATCACGGCCAGAACCTCCGCCGAGGCCATGGAGCGGTCATAATCGCCCCGGCCCAGCTCTCCCAGCTCCCGGACTGCCGCGAGACGGGCCCGGTCAGCCAAAAGCTGCAGCTTCAGATGATTTTCCTCGCCCATGATCTCGCCGTTGGCGCCGCACCAGCCGCAGTTGATGGTGCGCCAGCCGCGCACCAGATCCACGGTGCCTGTGCTCATATGCTCTCTCCTTCCAGAGTTGCAAAACGTCTATTATCTTAATTGTATATTATATCAGAGACTCTGCCATACCGCAAGTTCCTTTTTCCCTCCGGCAGCGTCTGAAATGCGTCGGATACCTATTTATAAAAATTTCTCTGGTATTTTACAGCGGGCTGTGATATAGTATAGTAACGCGTATATTCACGGCTCGTCCGTTCCGCGTCCGGCCCGACGTACTGTGCCGCGCCCCTCCGTCCTCCACAGGCGGACGGATCATCCATAGAAAGATCGTCGGAGACCCTCTCCGGCTGGTATGATTATGAAAACGAAAAAACTGCACTTTACAAAAACACGCCTGCGGTTGTTTGCCCTGCTGTGCGGCGTTTTGATCGGCGCTTTTTTCTGGATCTATCTGTCCCTGGTCTCCATCGGCATCACCTTCTTCTGGGTCGCTCTGCCCGCATGGGTGAAATCGCACCTGTACACCCTGTGTCTCTGCCTCATCGGCGGCGTCATTGTGGGCGGCATGCACCTGCGCTTCGGCAACTACCCGGAAACCATGGACGAGGCCTTTCGGCGCCTCTCCATCCAGGATAAAAGTCTGCCCAACACCAGGGTGATCCTCAATGCCTTCTGCGCTGTTGTCACCATCGCCCTGGGCGGCAGTATCGGACCCGAGGCCGGTCTGGTCAGCTCCGTGATCAGCGTTATCTTCTGGTCCAACGACTGCCTGCGCTATCTCAACTACGTCTACGCTTCCGGTGATGTGTCCCACAGGGACATCATCAAGGTCCTGATCTCCCGCTATCCGCCCCCTCACCGCGATTCCATTCAGCCGGTCAAGCGGGCTGTGGGTCTGTGGCTCATCGTGGCGGCCGGGGGCTTTATCACCTATTTCGGCCTGTGCTTCATCATCGGCGGCGGCTTTGACCTGGATCCCATGCCCGCTGCGTCCGTGGCCTGGCGGGACATCGCGGCGATCCCGCTGCTGCTGGTGGTGGGCTATTTCGCCGGACGCTTCTACGTATGGGTCCGGGGCCGGTGCCGGCTGTTCTTCGCCGGGATGAAGGTCAGGCGCCGCTATATCCTCTGCGGTCTCATCGGCGGTCTGGGCCTGGGCATCCTGGGCACCGCCTTCCCTCTGATCCTCTGCTCCGGCGAGTCCCTCATGGCCCACGTGGCAGAGAATTACATGAATTATATCCCCTTTGCCCTGGTGGCTGTGGGTATCATAAAGCTGTTCACCATCAATCTGTGTATCGAGTCCGGCTGGAAGGGCGGCTTCTTCTTCCCCCTCATCTTTGCCGGGATTGCCCTCGGCTCCGGCATAGCCGCCCTGCTGCATCTGGACCCCGTCTTCTGCTCCGCCATCGTCTGCGGCACACTGATCACCCAGGCAGTGCGGCTGCCCATCGTCATGACCATTCTGCTGCTGGTCTGCTTCCCCTTCACCATGCTCCCCGCGCTGTTGTTCTCCTGCGTCGTGGGGATCCTGCTGCCGGTCCCCGGCAGCCGCACCACCCTTCGGGAGCGGATCGACCGGGAGCTGAAGCTGTTCAAGATCGACTGCTGGAAGAGCAAAGAGAATATGGAACTGCTCAAGTGGTAAGCCTCAAACGCAAAAGGCTCTCCGAATTGCTTCGGAGAGCCTTTTTTCATGCTTCAAGGAGCTTCAGCGACAGCTCCAGATACAGTCGGGCATCCCAGTCTTCCATATCCAGCTCCGTCAGCTCTGCGATGCGCTCCATCCGATTGAGAAATGTGCTTCGGGCGATATAGAGCTCCCGGGCCGCCAGAGATGCGTTGTAGCGGCAGCGGATGAAGCTGCGCAGCGTCTCACAGAATGCAGTCCCGTTCTCCCGGTCGTACTGCCGCAGCGCCAGGAGCGACGGGGCGGCGATCTGCTCCGGGGTAAATCCCTCGACCCCGGATCGGAGCAGCCGCTGGAAGGCATAGGCGTCAAAGGGATAGTACAGGCCGCCGGGGTCCTCGATGCGGCCCAGCTTCAGCGCCGTGTCCGTCTGCCGGAAGGCCGGGTGCAGAGCGTTCCAGTCCCGGAAGCAGCGGCTGACCCCGGCCTGGATCCGGTTGCTCCGGAGGAAATCCTTCAGACTTTCCGCAAAATCTTTCTGCTGTGCCTGCCGGTACTCGGTGAGGTCAACCAGAGCCAGCACGCCGCAGTCACAGGAAAAGCAGCAGCTGCCCTCCCATCGGGCGCTGCCCACCTGCTGCATCAGATACGCGCCGTACAGGTTTTTCTCCGTATTCAGCTGAAACTGCACCAGACAGTACTGATCTCCGCTCCGAAATCCGCTGGCCTGGAGCAGGGGCAGATCCAGCTCAGGCCGCAGGCCGTCCAGATATTCTGCCAGCATCTTCTGCAGCTCGTCGGCGGCGGCCAGCTCATTGCGGAAGGACCCGTACCGGGCGTAGAGCTGCTCCACATACCGGGCCACATACCGCAGAATGTACTGATAATACTGATTCTTCACCGTGTCGTCCGTAAACGGCAGGCCGAGACGGCCTACATAGGCATCTCCGTAAAAGACGTTCTTATGGATGACGTTTTCAAAGTGCTGGTCATAGAATTCGTCCCGCCGGCTCTCCAGTTCCTTGAACCCCGGCTGGGAGATGAGATAGTCCACGTCCGAGGGGCTCAGACCTCCGTCGGGGCCCACGTAGCGGGCCTCGAAGCCGTTTTCCACCGCCATCTTGCTGTAGGCGATATAGCGGAACCGCGTGTCGCTGAGGGCCAGCGGATCCTCCACCAGCATGTCGCAGCTGTTGATGATGGCGCTGAAGCCCCACTCCTCGTCCATGGCCCGGAGCACCGTGGCCTCCCACCGGGAGAAAAGCTCGAACACCTCGCAGAGCACGTTCATGACCTTTGCCTCCGACGTCTCCTCCGGCAGTATCAGCACGTGATCGCTCAACTGTTCGGCGGAACAGGCCGGCTGTCCCAGACAGAGGAGCAACGTCCGGGAAAGCGGTGTTTTCCACCCCTCCGTGTCCGCCGCGCAGGTCAATACAACATGTCCGCTCATTTCCCGCTCCTGCTCCAGCAGCAGCGGGGCCGACAACAGGATCTCTTCCCCGTTTTCATGGTATTCCGTTGTAAAATTCCGGCTAATCCAGTAATACAGGACACGATCATACAATTTCATACCGCATTCCCTCTTCGTTTTTTTGATACTACACATTGTAGCATGAACAGAAAATTTTTCAAGCACTTTATCGGCTTTCCTTTTTCGTCATTTCCCGTATAATAGACACTGTAAGGATTTTCGCGGGAGGTGTCGTTCCTTGGCTCAGAAAACCATGATCCGTGACCTGACCACGGGGAATCTGGCCCAAAAGCTGATTGTGTTCTCTCTCCCCATCATGCTGGCCAATTTCCTCCAGACGCTCTACAACATCGTGGACATGATCTTCATTGGCCGCTTTGCCGGTACCGACGCTCTGACCGGCGTGTCCATCGGCAGCGACGTGGTCCAGTTCCCCTTTTTTATCAATATCGGCCTGAGCCTGGCCTGCCAGACCATCGTCGCCCAATACGTGGGGAAAAAGCAGACAGAGACCTTGAACAAGGCCATCGGCACCATGTTCACCCTCTGTATCCTGGTTGGTCTGATCCTTACCGTCGTGGGCATCTGCTTTGTCAACCCTTTGCTGCACATGCTCAACGTCCAGCCGGCCACCTATCCCCATGCCAAGGCCTATCTCATCATCAATTTTATCGGTCTGTTCGCCATGTTCGGCTACAACGTGGCCAGCGCCATCCTTCGGGGCATGGGCGACTCCAAGCATCCGTTGCTGTTCATCGCCATCGCCTGCATCACCAACATCGTGCTGGACTTCGTCTTCGTCGTCCTTCTCCATATGGAAGCCGCCGGCAGCGCCTATGCCACCATCATCGGTCAGATCGTGGCGTTTGTCTTCGCCATGCGCTTCCTCTACAAGCGGCGGGAGGCGTTCCACTTCGACTTCAAGCCATCGAGCTTCAAGCCGGACCCGGCCTGCGTGCGCATGCAGCTGAAGCTGGGCATTCCCACAGCCATCCAGTATGCCACCATCGCCATCTCCCTGATCTTTATCAGCTCCTACATCAACAGCTTCGGTATCATTGTCACCGCAGTTACCGGCATCGGCAACAAGCTCAACAGTGTCATCAACGTGATCACCGCCTCCCTCTGCGCCGCAGGCGCCGCTACCATCGGCCAGAATCTGGGCGCCGGAAAACCGGAACGCTGCAAGCGGGCTATGGGTATCATCCTGGCCATCAACCTGGCCGTTGCCATCATCCTGTGTATCATCATTATCCTGATCCCTGTAACGATCTTCGGCATCTTCGACCAGAATCCGGAGGTGCTGGCACTGGCTCCCCGGTTCGTACCCATGGCGGTGATCACCTTCATCGGCTTCGCCGTCCGCTCTCCCCTGCTGGCCCTGGTCAGCGGCATCGGCTTCCCAAAGCTGGGCATGAGCATCGCCATCACCGAGTGCATCTTCTCCCGGGGCATCCTGGCGATCCTGCTGGGCATTACCTTTGGCATGGGCTACTACGGCTTCTGGATCTCTTGCTCCGTGGGCGGTTACACCACCGTCTTTTTTGTCGTACCCTACCTCATCAGCGGCAAGTGGCGCACACGTAAGTTGATTACCGGGTAGAAGCACAAAAAACAACGGCCTGCTGCCAGATGCAGCAGGCCGTTTTGATGTTCAAATCAGATGTCCACCTGGATGTTGTCCGTGCCGTGGGTCTCGAATTCCACGATATAGGCGTCGATCCTCTGCTCCAGCTCGGCGTACTCCGCCGGGGTCGCCGGATCCTCCTCCATATCGCGGCGGGCCAGTTCCTCCGCCAGGATGTCGAAAAAGACGGCGTTTTCATAGTTGATGATGGCCTCATGGATCCCGCCCTCGGAAAAAGCCCGGGAGGGAACGATCTCTCCGTTCCGGATCTCCGCCAGCGCCTCCATGCCCTGGGTGGCGGCCTGCCCGAACAGCAAACTCTCCACAACGTCATAGTCCGGGATCCGGTCCTCGCCCCGGGTGGAGTTCAGGATCCAATTCCCGATATAAACCAGATCCAACAGTCTGCGGTACTGCTTTTTCGTCAGTTCAAGCTTCATGGCCAACCCTCCTTAAAACCGTGCTATCTTCTATCCTATCCGGCACGCACGGCACTCGTGCATACCTCTGGAGCCTTAGTATAGCATATTATCCTCTGTTTGCACATACCCGGATATGAAAAATTTCTGTGAACAGTGAAAAAGAAAACTCTGCCGCAGAATAACCGCGGCAGAGTTCGTTTTCGTCTGATGCGCGCTCCGTTCAGCGAACGACGCAGGTAATGCCGTGGCTGGTCATGATCTCCATGACCTCGTCCTTCTTCTCCTGAGGCGGACGATCCATGCCTGCAAAGAAATACGGCATGCCGAGGTTCTGGTACTTGTTCTCGCCGAAGTTATGGAACGGCATGATGTCGATGCCGATGGGCTTCTTGGCCATGCCGTTGAGCTCCACCATGCGTTCTGCGAGCTTGACCAGGTGCTCGTGAGAGTCATTGACGCCGGGGATCATCGGGAAGCGGATCGTGATGTCCTTGCCGGCCTTCACCACCGTCTCGATGTTCTGCTGGATGGGCTCATTGGGACCGCCGGTCCACTTCTTGTGCTCGTCGCTGTCCATATGCTTGATATCGAACAGGAACAGGTCCACAAAGGGGAGCACCTTGTCCAGGCTCTCGGGGGATACAAAGCCGCAGGTCTCGATGGCGGTATGGACGCCCTCAGACCGGCACTTCTTCAGGAGCGCCGCGACAAAGTCAGGCTGATACATGGGTTCACCGCCGGAAATCGTCACGCCGCCGTGGGTGTCGAAATAATAGTGAAGGTCCTTCTTGACCTCTTTCCAGACCTCGTCCACCGTCACCACACGGCCATAGAACCGCATGGCGTCATGCAGACAGACCTCCACGCAGGCGCCGCAGTTGTCGCAGACGTCGTGGTCGATGATGACCTTACGCTCATCGTCGGGCGCGAGGGTAATGCACTTCTTGGGACAGGCCATATAGCACTTGCCGCAGAGCACACAGGTGGACGCACGGTGACCGACCTGGCGGAACGTCTCCTGAGACTCGGGGTTGGCACACCATTTGCAGCGCAGAGGACAACCCTTCATGAAAACAATGGTACGAATGCCGGGGCCGTCATCGAGACTGTACTTCTGGATATTATAGATCATGCCCGTTTCTCCGGCCATATAAATCCTCCTTGGGCAGACTCACCGCTGCGCCGCCGTCTTCGGCAGGGCATTGGGGGTGATGCCTGCGTGTTGATATAGAGAAAACGGGGGCGGGTCTGATTAGACCCGCCCCCTCTATAGCTCCAGCGGGAGCTAAGCTGCTACTTGATGCGATTGAATGCGATGCTGATTACACAGCGTGCGGGGTACGATGGATGATCTCGTCCTGCAGCGGCAGCGGCAGGTCGACGAAGTTGGCGGAATAGCCGCCGACGCGGACCAGCAGATCCTTCCAGTTCTCGGGATCGTGACGGGCAGCGACGAGGTCTTCCTGGCTGTGGATATTGAACTGAACGTGCCAGCCGCCTCTGCGGTGGAAGGTCTTGATCAGAGCAATAACCTTGTCGATCTTCTCGGGGCTGTCGAGCAGGTCCTTCGTGAACTTCATGTTCAGAACGCCGCCGGCATACTGCCAGAAGTCGAACTTGGAAGCGGAGTTGATCAGAGCGGTCGGGCCCTCGATGTCCATGCCGGGCATGGCGGAGACGGCGCCGTCGTTGCAGGAAACGCCAGCGTTACGGCCGTTGGGCAGAGCCCAGGAGACCATACCATAGACCACGTGAGCGGAAGCGGCGCCCTTGAACAGGAACACCTTCTGGCCGTTGATGGGATCGGGACGCTTGGTCATGATCTCGTCAACCTTGGTGCACAGCTTGACAAAGATGTCATCGACATAGTCGTCGTCGTTGCCGTACTTGGGAGCGTTCAGCAGCATCTGCTGCAGGTCCTCGTAGCCCTCGAAGTTCTTGTTGCAGGCGTCAAGGACGTCAGCCAGGGTGGCCTTCTTGTCGTCGAAGACGACCTTCTGGATGGCGGCCAGGCAGTCAGCCACGTCGGTCTGACCACGGTTGCCGAGCCACATGGCCTCGGTGATGGGATACGGAGTACCGCCGCGGACGGGGATCTCACCATACTCCAGAGCATAGTCATACCACATAACGCCGTTCAGGCCGGAAACCAGAGGATAGGACAGCTCCAGAGAACGACGGATCGCATAGTCTCTGTTCAGCAGGTCGCAGAAGTAATCAATCTGCTTGTACCAGGCTTCCAGGATCTCGTCGACGCTCTTCATCTTGGTGAAGTCGCCGGTGTGCGGGCCAAACTGCTTGCCCCAACGCGGCTCATAGCCGTCACGCATGGCCATCTCGAAGCACTTGAGCAGGTTCAGGTGCATGAAGCCGCCGGTGTGCTCAGCGCAGTCCAGGTGATAAGCCAGGCAGCCGGAGCAGTTCCAGTCGCAGGCATCCTCAAGAGCAACGCCGCGGTCCAGATAACGTCTGGTGCCGAGCTCGTCGTTCAGGAAAGCGGGGCAGCCGCCGCGGTGCTCCATGTTGGCCTTAACAGCCATACGATAGAAGTCATCGCTCATGCCGTCGTGGCAGCGGATGTAGATGGTGGGCTCGTTGAACTTCATGTCGGCCATGACGCGCAGGACGAGGTAGCTCATCTCGTTGGTCATGTCACGGCCCTGCTCGTCGCGGCCGCAGATGGTGATGTCGGGGAGGAAGGTGCCCTGGGAGTGAGCGACCTCGCGCTTCTCAGGATCGAAGCCCTCGCCCTCACGCAGCTTGATGAAGAAGCAGCCGAGGATCTCAGCGGCGAACTCACGGGTGATCTTGCCGGCCTGCAGATCAGCCTCATAGTACGGATACAGGATCTGGTCCAGACGGCCCAGGCAGGTGTCCTTACGATAGGGCTTGATCTTCTGGTCGCAGGCGTTCAGGAAACGATAGGACTGAACAGCTTCCCAATAGGTTCTGGGCGGATTGGCGGGGACCCAGTCGCAGTTCTCGGCGATCTGCAGCAGAACGTCCTTATACTCGGCGTTCTCAGGCAGAGCGGCCATGCGGCGGGCTTCCTCAGCGTGACGCTCAGCCCAGCGGATGGTGGCCTTGGCGCAGATGATCATCGCACGGATGAGGCATCTCTTGTAGGCCGGGGTGATTCTGGTCAGGCAACCGGGATAATAACCCTCGGTGTCCATCTTAACAAGTTCCTTCTCGCACAGGTCGATGATGTGGTTCAGACCAACATGAACGGGCTTGGCGCGGAAGGAGGTGGTGCCGCGGCCGATTCTCTCGGGGAAGATCGGGCCCCACAGGCCCATCTCGGTCTCAGCGCGGAAGGGGATGCCCTCGAAGATCATGGCACGGTCCATCATCAGGTCCATATGCTCCTCGCCGAACTCGTGGACAAGCAGCTTGTTGACCTCGTGCTCAGGCACGCGCTCCATCCAGTACTCAGCGTCGGCCTTCAGCTTGACCATATCCTCTTCGGAGATGTCAGCCTTGGTCCACTCGGACATCTTCCGGGTGAAGCCGCCGGAGGCGATGGAATCAAGAACGTTGGCGGGGCACTCAGCGGCGATCAGGTTGGCGCCGCGGATCTCCTTGGTCAGGGAGCCGACGATCAGCTCTTCCTTCCGGATCAGGATCGGGCAATTCTCAACGATCTTCTCATAAGCATAGGCATAACGCAGGGTCTCAGGCAGACCAACGGTCTCCTTATAGGACTCGGTGAACAGGAAGGAGTCCTCGGGGCAGATAACGACAGGCGCCTCAGCGTGCTGTCTTCTCAGTTCAATCGTTCTCGGGGTCAGGCAGGTCAGGTTCCACATCAGATCAGCGTTGACAGGTCTAAATCTCGGTCCACCCATAAATACATTCTCCTTTTTTTTGATTTTTTGACTAACCGCTTACTAATACCAGGGGACGCTTGGGAGCTGCGCCGCGGCAACTGACCTCGTTCTCACGAATTGCCGCAGCACAATAACGATGGCTGCGAATAAGAATCATTCTCTTTTTGAAAACAACCATTATTATGTATTTATATTGTAACCTATTTTCATTTCTATCGTCTATTGACAGATATCACAAAACTAAGGTCACATTTTCATCTATTCCTTGTTTTGAATATACAACATAACCTTTGTATTTTTTTAATTTTTGTTGATATTTCAATGTTTTTTCGCTTTTGCGCAGGAAAAGGACTTTCGCTTTCATGCTATTCCATAAAATTCCTTTTAAGGCTTTAAGAGGAAGTTTTCGCCTGTTTTTAATGGGTTTTTCTCCATTTCTGAACATGTTTCAGCAAAATAGACAAATTTTCGGCAGTCTGCTGTGACGGAGCCCCAGGGGCAGAAAAAAGCAGCAGGCGTTCTGCCTGCTGCTTTTTTTGGAGGCGACACCCGGATTTGAACCGGGGGTGGAGGTTTTGCAGACCTCTGCCTTACCACTTGGCTATGTCGCCGGGGATGGAGCGGGCGACGAGGCTCGAACTCGCTACCTCCACCTTGGCAAGGTGGCGCTCTACCAGATGAGCTACGCCCGCGCGATGGTGCCTCAGGCCAGAGTCGAACTGGCGACACGCGGATTTTCAGTCCGCTGCTCTACCAACTGAGCTACCGAGGCATGTATGGCGACCGAGAAGGGACTCGAACCCTCGACCTCTAGCGTGACAGGCTAGCGTTCTAACCGACTGAACTACTCGGCCAAATAAATGTGGTGGGAACAACAGGGCTCGAACCTGTGACCCCATGCTTGTAAGGCATGTGCTCTCCCAGCTGAGCTATGCTCCCGAACCGTTAATCCGCTCAAAACGGCAAGGAGTATTATACTAAAGGTCTGCTGTTCTGTCAAGACATACAGCGGATTTTTTTGTGTTTTTTTACTGCGGCAGGACTTCAGCGGGCCTGACGCAGCAGCTCCTCCAGCCGGGCGCGGTCATAGCGATACACTCTGTCGCAAAACTGGCACGTGAGCTCCGCCTCCCCCTGCTCCCGGATCAGGGATTCCAGCTCCTCCCTGCCCATGGAAAGCAGGGCCCGGGAAACGCGCTCTTCGGTGCAGTAGCACCGGTACTCTATGCTCTCCCGGGTGAGGATCTCCGGGGTAAAGCCCTTCAGGACGCGGCGCAGCAGGCCTTCTGCGTCCAGACCGTCATTCAGCAGCGGCGTCACAGGGCCTGCCTCCGCCACACTCTGCTCAAGACGGGACACCACGTCCTCCCCCGCGCCGGGCAGCAGCTGCAGCAGATAGCCGCCGGCGGCCAGCACCGACTGGTCCCGGTCCACCAGGACGCCCAAAGCGCAGGCGGTGGGCACCTGCTCGCTGATGACGCAGTAGGAGGCGACGTCCTCGGCGATCTCGCCGCTGACCAGGGCCACGCTGCCCACATAGGGCTCCCGCATGCCCAGGTCCCGGACCACCGTCAGACGGCCGGGCAGACCGACGGCGCCGCCTACGTCCAGCTTGCCCGGGGCCTTCAGAGGCAGGTCCACGGCGGGATTCTGGACATAGCCCCGGACGTTCCCCTCCGGGTCAGCCGTCACGGTGATGACGCCCAGAGGGCCGCTGCCGCCGATGCGGACGGTCAGAGAGCCCCCCTCCACCTTCTGGTCGCTGCCCAGAAGAGAGGCGGCCAGCAGGGTCCTCCCCAGGGCCGCCGTGGCAACGGGAAGGGTACGGTGGATCTGCCGGGCACGCTCTACCAGCGCCCGGCCGGTGACTGCCACCGCCTTGATCCGGCCTTCCGCCGCGATCGCATGGATCCGCTCGTCCGCCATGTGTTTCCTCCCTGTTCCCTATTACTCCGGCTTCTGCGCCGTAAAAAAAATCCTCTGTTCCCCGGGGCCGGGGGCGCGCATCTTTCGCTCGCCGTACCGGCGGATCCGGACAAATCCTGCCTCCGTCAGCATGGTCTCCAGCTCCTCCGGCTCATAGGCCCGCTCCCGGTGTTCCTCCTGGGTCCGGCGCCAGATCTCCCCCTGACGGAGGAACAGGTCCATCCCAAGGGTGCAGCACCGCCGCTTCTCCGACCAGGCGCCACGCCAGAGACAGAACACGTCGTCGTCCTCGTCCAGAAAGACCTGACCGTCCAGACTCCGCAGCTTTTCCGGCGTGTCCACGTCGAAGAGGAACAGGCCGCCGGGCTCCAAAAACAGCCATACCCGCCGGAACGCCTTTGCCAGTCTGGCGGGCTCCGTCACGTAATTCACGCTGTCCAGCAGGCAGATGCAGGCGTCCACCGTGCCGTACAGATCCAGCCGCTCCATGGACTGGCACAGAAAAACAGGGCGGACCCCCGCCGCTGTCCTGGCTTTTTCCTCCGCCACGGCCAGCATGTCCGACGAGGCATCCGCGCCGATGAGTTCATACCCCCGCCCCGCAAGGATGCAGGACATGGTCCCCGTGCCGCAGGCCAGGTCCAGCACCGTACGGACCGGCCGTTTCTGCCTGCGGAAGTGACGCTCCACATAGTCCGCCCATGCCGCGTAGTCCACGTCGGCGGTGAGTCGGTCGTAGACCGGGGCCAGGGTCTCGTAGGCGCTCATTCCGTCTTCAGCCGGTCCAGCGCCGTCCGGTAGCCTCCCGTGCCGTACTGCAGACAGCGGTTCACGCGGCTGATGGTGGCGCTGCTGGCGCCGGTGCGGCTGAGAATATCGTTATAGATCAGGCCCTCGCTGAGCAGCTGAGCCACTTCAAAGCGCTGTTCCATGGCGGACAGCTCCGCAATGGTGCACAGGTCATCGAAGAATGCACGGCACTCCTCTACTGTCTCCAGGGTCAAAATCGCCTTGTATAAGTCGTCAGTTTCAGATCTACCGGGTCGCTTCGCCATTTTGACTTCCTCCCCGGCGGCATTCTGCGCCGCCCTGTTCTTGTACGACAGTTTAACACGTTAAACCGAAATCGTCAACCTCTGCCCCGCCGCAGACAGGCCGCCGTCACAGAGACCGCAGCTGACACTCCATCCTGCCGCCGCCGGACAGCCGAACCACGGCATAGGAGGCCGTCATGCCCTCCCCCACGCTGCCGGGATTGAGCAGGGTCACCTCCGGCTCCTCCCGGAGCAGAGGACGATGGGTATGGCCGAAGAGCACCAGCCGCGCTCCCATGCTCAGGCCCCGTTCCCGAAGCCGTCTCAGATCTGTCTTGACCCCGTACCGATGACCGTGGCAGAGATAGATCCGCACTCCCTCAAACTCCGTGAGCCAGTCCTCCGGGGCACCGTCCAGACTGTAATCGCAGTTGCCCCGGACAGAGAGCACCTGCAGCGCCGGGCAGCGCCCGGCCACATAGTCCGCGTCCCGCAGGCCGTCGCCCAGAAACAGCATGACGTCCGGCGTCTCCTTCTCCGCGATGCGGAGCAGGCTCCGGCGGGCACCGTGGGAATCGGAACAGATCAGCAGTTTCATGGAACGCCTCCTGTGGCATGAAAGTTTTGTGCCCTCCCGGCATATAGTGGTACAGGCGGAAGACTCGGTACCGCCGGGAGGTGAGAACATGACAGATCCGCTGAAATCGCCCCAGGCGGAGGCGCTGCTGAAAAACCGCGATGCCCTCCAGGCGCTCATGGCCTCCCCGGAGGGACGGCAACTGATGGAGCTGATGAACCGTCAGGGGGAACTGCCCCGGGCGGCACAGCAGGCTATGCAGGGGGATCCGTCACAGCTGACACGACAGTTGGCGGCGATCCTGCAGACACCGGAAGGGGCAAGACTCGCTCAGGCGCTCCGGCGCAATCTGCCGAAAAACTGAAAAACACCGGCTCTCCTGAGCCGGATATCATCTGCTGTTTCTGATGGGAAAGGGGGCTCCGCCGTGAGTGAACTGGAAAACGCGCTGTCAGAACTGATGGCCTCGCCGGAGGCCATGGAACAGCTCCAGTCCATGGCCCGCTCTCTGGGTCTGGACGGAGCGGCGTCCCCCGGCCCGTCTTCGGAGCCGGCCCACAGCCCGCCGGGACCGGAGCCGGATCCCCGCATGGCGGGGCTTCTGACCCAACTGATGCAGGAGTATAACCGGCCGGACGACAGGAAGACCGCCCTGCTGGAGGCCCTGCGCCCCTTTCTGCGGCCGGAGCGGGCGGCCGGCATCGACCGGGCTCTTCGTATGGCCCGGCTCAGCCGGGTCCTGAAAACGGCCATGGGGGCCATGGGGGGAGGTGGAGGAGCTGTATAACCGCTACGTTCCCAGAGACGGCGGCTATGTCCGTATCAGCGGCCCGGAGCCCGCGCCGCCGCGGCCAATGCCGCCGCCGACTCCTGCCCCGCCGCCGTCGCCGGGGCCGCAGCCCGGTCCCCCGGCGCACCGGAGGCCGCCCGCGCCCCTCTTCGGGGGACTGCTCTCCGACAGCGGCGATCTGCTGCTGCTCCTGCTGATCCTGCTTCTCTTTCAGGACGGCGGGGACGAAGAGCTTCTGCTGGCGCTGCTGTTCCTGCTCCTCCCCGGCCTGTGATCAGAACGGGAATGCGGCCCCGTTGGGCAGCAGGAACCGATCGTTCGCCTCCGAGGGCGCAGAGATCCGGCCGCCGGTGACGCGATAGACGACGGCGCCGTCCACCCGGGTCTCGCTGCAGGTCAGCAGACCCGTGGTCACGTCCACCCAGTAGCATTCCACGGAGCCGTTGGTCTCCGCGGTCTCCACATAGATGCAGTCCGTGCCGTTTAGGTTTACATAATTTGCTGCCGTGATGGCAGACGGATCCAGAGCCAGTATATCCTCATAGGTGGGGATCCGCTGTTCCCTGTCGGCTGTGTAGTCCGCGGCGCTGTACTCATACCAGCCGCTGCCGCCGTCGTACCAGATACAGCAGCGGCCGCCGCCCACGAGGACGTTGCGGATCATGCCGTCCGGCTGGGTCATGCGCAGACGCATGCAGTCATTCTGCACCCAGACCTGAGCGGAAGCGGAGCCGGAGCCGCTCTCGCCCCAGAAATACTCCATGGTCAGCGTCCGGGCATAGCTTTCGGGACGGGACAGGGTGGCGATCACCGCCTGGACCGTCTCCGGCGTCACGCCCACCCGCAGAACGTCCGTGTCTCCGGCGCTGATGCTGCCGGGCTGGGCGGCGCCGTCCTCCGGCGACGGCAGGAGCACCGGCGCCGTGCGCAGGAACAGACTGTGGCCAAAGGCCACGAGGACAGCCGCCACGATCACGACGGCGACGATGACGGAGGGCAGTGGAAATTTCTTCTTCATGATTCCGGACAGAAGTCGTCGGGGGGCGCAGTCCGCTCCCCGAAGTGCCACAGGATCGCGTCCGCGATCCTCTCACAGGCGTGGCCGTCGCCGTAGGGGTTCACCGCCCGGGCCATGGCCCGGTATGCCGTCTCGTCGGTGAGCAGACGGCAGGCGGTCTGGAAGATATTCTCCTCCTCCACCCCGGCCAGGACCACGGTGCCGGCCTCCACCGCCTCGGGACGCTCCGTCTCCCGGCGCAGGACAAGCACCGGCTTGCCCAGTCCGGGGGCCTCCTCCTGAAGGCCGCCGGAGTCCGTCAGCACCATGAAGCAGCGGGCCATGAGGTTGTGCATCTCATCCGGGGTCAGGGGCGCCAGCAGCCGGATATTCGGCACGCCGCGCAGGAACCTGTTCGCCGTCTCCTGAACATAGGGGCTCAGATGGACGGGATAGACCAGCTCCGTCTCCGGGTGGGTCTCGGCGATTCGGACCAGGGCCCGCATGATGTTTTCCATGGGCTCTCCGTAGTTTTCCCGGCGATGGGCCGTGACCAGGAGTACCCGTCTGTTTTCAAAATCCAGCTCGTTGAGCGCCTCGCCGGAGAAGCGGTAATCCGGCCGCACGGTGGTACGCAGGGCGTCGATGACGGTATTGCCGGTGATGAAGATCTCCCCCTCCAGCCGCTCGCGGCGGAGATTCTCCGCATTGGAGCGGGTGGGACAGAAGTGCATCGACGCCAGCTTGCCGGTGAGGCAGCGGTTCATCTCCTCCGGGAACGGGGACAGGCGGTCCCCGGTGCGCAGGCCCGCCTCCACGTGACCCACGGGGATCTTGTGGTAAAAGGCCGAAAGCGCGCCGGCCAGCGTCGTCGTCGTGTCCCCGTGCACCAGCACGAGCTCCGGCTTCGTCGTCTCCAGCACGCTATCCATGCCCTCCACACACCGGGACGTGATGTGAGCCAGGGTCTGGCGGGGGGCCATGATATTCAGATCAAAATCCGGCTCGATGCCGAACAGGTCCAGCACATTATCCAGCATCTCCCGGTGCTGGGCCGTCACGCAGCAGAGACAGCGCAGTTGGGGACGGCGGCGCAGTTCCAGTACCAGAGGCGCCATCTTGATAGCCTCCGGCCGGGTGCCGAACACGGCCATGACAGTCCGTTTTTCCATGTTACGCCTCCCCTTCCGGGTCCTGAGGATCTTCCGTCGGCGTCGCCTCGGGCTTTTCCGCCGGGGATCCCTCTGCGGGCGGCTCCGGAGTCTCCTCCGTTTCCGGGGTCTCCTCCTCCGGGGTGATCATCTTCTCTCCCTGGCTCATCTGCATGATATGGCTGTGGCGGAAGATCTGGGACGCCACCAGCACGGCGGCGCAGATGGCGCACAGCACGATGATGGCCTTGAGGGCGCCGCTGGTGGCCAGCACCACGGCGGACAGGCCCAGGATCACGGACACCACATACAGGATAGCCACGGCCTGCTTCTGGTTCAGGCCCATGTCGATGAGCCGGTGATGGACATGGCTGCGGTCCGGCGCCATGGGATTCTTGCCGTGGGCCAGACGGCGGCAGAAGGCGAAGCATGTGTCAAAAATGGGCAGGCCGAGGATCAGGAAGGGCACCACGAAGGAGATGATGGCGTAGGACTTGAACAGGCCCATCACGGAGACGGTGGCCATGATATAGCCCAGGAACGTGGCGCCGGTGTCGCCCATGAAGATCTTGGCCGGGTTGAAGTTATAGGGGATGAAGCCCACGCAGCCGCCGGCCAGGGCCGCCATGATCACGGCGGTGATGCCGTCGCCCAGGACCAGCGCCACCACGATGACGGACAGGGAGGCGATGACGGATACGCCGGCAGCCAGGCCGTCCAGACCGTCGATGAGATTCACCGCGTTGGTGATCAGTACGATCCAGATCACGGTGATGGGGATGGCCAGGACGCCCAGCTGAATGTAGTTGTTCTCGGTGAAAAAGACGGGGTTGGACAGGATGTGCACCACCACGCCGCTGCAGGCGGGGATCAGGGCGGCGATGATCTGTACGATCAGCTTCAGCCATGCCCGCAGAGGCTGGATGTCGTCAATGACGCCCAGCACCACGATGATCACGCTGCCCAGCAGGATGCTCTGCAGCTGCGGCGTCAGGTCCACCAGAAGCAGGACCGTCAGCAGGAAGCCCAGAAAGATCGCCAGACCGCCCAGACGGGGTATGGGCACCTTGTGCATCCGCCGGCCGTCCTTGGGCACGTCCATGGCGCCCACCAGCTGCGCGAACTTTTTCACCAGCGGCGTCAGTGCAAAGGAGATGACAAATGAGAGCACCAGCGCCGCCAGGGGGATCAGGAACAGGGACATATCCTTACTCAACAGGATCAATCCTCTCGCGTTTTCGTCGTTCAGCGGGCCAGAAAGCCCACTTTCTTATAGACCTTTCGCAGGGTCTTTTCCGCCATGTATCCGGCACGCTCGGCGCCGGCGCGGTATACGGACTCCAGATAGCCCTTGTCCGCCAGCAGCCGGGTCGTCTCCTCCCGGATGGGACGCAGGCATTCCACCACGGCCTCGCCTACCCGGGGCTTGAAGGCGCCGTAGCCCTGGCCTTCGAACTCCCGCTCCACGGCGGCGTAGTCCATGCCCGTGACGGCGGCGTAGATGCCCATGAGGTTGGCCACGCCGGGCTTCTCGTCGGGGGCGTACCGGACGCAGCGCTCCGTGTCGCAGTCCGTGACGGCGCGCTTGAACTTGCGCAGAATATCCTCCGGCTTGTCCATCAGAAATACGCAGCCGGCGGGATCGGATTTGCTCATCTTGTTTTCCGGCGTGCCCAGGCTCATGACCCGGGCTCCCACCTCGGGGATGAACGGCTCGGGAACCTTGAACACGTCGCCGTAAATGCCGTTGAAGCGGTTTGCCACATCCCGGCACAGCTCCACGTGCTGCTTCTGGTCCTCGCCAACCGGCACGAAGTCCGGCTGATAGAGCAGGATGTCCGCCGCCATCAGGGCCGGATAGGTGAACAGACCGCCGTTGATATTCTCCGCGTTTTTGGCGCTCTTGTCCTTGAACTGGGTCATCCGGGACAGCTCGCCGAACATGGTGTAGCAGTTGAGCACCCAGCCCAGCTCCGCGTGCTGGTGCACATGGCTCTGCACGAACAGCGTGTTCTTCTCCGGGTCCAGGCCGCAGGCGATATACTGGGCCAGCTGCTCCAGAGTCCGGCGGCGCAGGTCCGCAGGGGTCTGCCGCACGGTGATGGTGTGCAGGTCCGCCATGAAATAATAGCAGTCAAAGGTCTCCGCCCGTTCCGCCCAGTTGCGGATGGCGCCCAGATAGTTGCCCAGATGCAGGTCGCCGGAGGGCTGGATGCCGGACAGCATTCTCTTTTTCTCGTCCATAAACTACGAACCTTCTTCTTTTCTCATTGCCTTTCAGACGCCCGGAGGCGCCGGGGAAAACCAGCGCAAAAATCTGGCTTATTATTATAGCACGGAAATAGAAAAAGCGCAATATGGAGATTTTTCGGCTCCCCGGCGGCCTCCCCTGCCCTTTTCCCGTCTCCCGCTTGACTTTTTCCGCCGTTAAAATATAATGAAATCACGTATCTTACTCATGAACGGGAGGTATTTCCATGGCTGTTGATCCCGCTTATTTTGCCGAAATGGAGGCCCGCATCCCCAGGGGCGGCGTGCGGACCCGCTTCGCGCCGTCTCCCACCGGCTATATGCACGTGGGCAATCTCCGCACCGCCCTCTACGCCTGGCTCATCGCCCGGCACGCCGGGGGCACGTTCCTGCTGCGTATCGAAGACACGGATCAGGAGCGTCTGGTGGAGGACGCCGCCGAGGTCATCTACCGGACCATGGCCCAGTGCGGCCTGACCCACGACGAGGGACCGGATATCGGCGGTCCCGTGGGGCCCTATATCCAGACCCAGCGCCGGGACATCTACGGCAGATACGCCGAGCTGCTGCTGGAAAAGGGCTGCGCCTACCGCTGCTTCTGCACCGAGGAGCGTCTTGCCGAGATGCGCGCCCGGGGCGGCGGCAAGGACGTGGTGAAGTACGACCGCCACTGCCTGCACCTGTCGGAGGCCGAGATCCGGGAGAAGCTGGACGCCGGGATCCCCTACGTCATCCGGCAGAAGATACCCGAGGGCCGCACCACGTTCTCCGACGTGATCTTCGGGGAGATCAGCGTGGACAACGAGGAGCTGGAGGATCAGATCCTCATCAAGTCCGACGGTCTGCCTACCTACAATTTTGCCAACGTCATCGACGATCACCTCATGGGCATCACCCACGTGGTCCGGGGCAGCGAGTATCTCAGCTCCGCGCCCAAGTACAATCTGCTCTACGAGGCCTTCGGCTGGGACGTGCCGGTGTATATCCACTGCTCCCCCGTCATGCGGGACGCCCACAACAAGATGTCCAAGCGCCACGGCGATCCGTCCTATGAGGATCTCATCGCCGCCGGCTATCTGACGGAGGCCGTGGTGAACTACGTGTCTCTGCTGGGCTGGAGCCCCGGCGGCGAGCGGGAGATCTTCTCCCTGCGGGAGCTGGCGGAGGTCTTCGACATCAAGGGCATCTCCAAATCCCCGGCCATCTTCGACCCGCTGAAGCTGAACCACTTCAACGCCGAGTGGATCAAGGCAATGACGCCGGAGGCATTCCATGCCGCCGCGGAGCCCTGGATCCGTCAGAGCGTGAAGGATCCGGCTCTGGACACCGCCGCCATCGCCGCGCTGCTGCAGCAGCGGTGCGAAAAGCTCTCCGACATCCCGGAAAAGGTGGATTTCTTCGACGCTCTGCCGGACTACGACTGCGCTCTGTACGTCAACAAGAAGATGAAGACCACCCTGGAAAACTGCCGGGAGGCTTTGCTGTTCACCCTGCCGGAGCTGGAGGCGCTGGAGGACTGGTCCAACGACGCGCTGGCGGCGCTGCTGATGAAGCTGGCCGCCGACCGGGAGCTGAAGAACGGCCGGGTCATGTGGCCGGTCCGCGTGGCCGTCTCCGGCAAGCAGTCCACCCCCGGCGGCGCCACGGAGATCTGCGCCATTCTGGGCAGGGAGGAATCCCTGCGCCGGGTCCGGGACGGCATCGCCCGGCTGGAGGCAGCCATCGCCGCGGCGGAGTGACGCCGGTCCGGCATCAGAGATAACAAAAGGACGCGCCGCATGGCGCGTCCTTTTTGTTTACATAATTCCAGCGGTTTCCCGCCATGACAGCCTTTGCGTTCCGGGGCTTCGCCGCAGCCACCGCCCGCTCCAGGGCGAAATCGAACTGCTGGCTCTGAAGCTTCTGCTCCGCCTGTTCTGCCTTGGTCTTCCACTCCGGGTCGTAGCCCTCCAGCTTCTTGTTGGCCTCACTCAGCTGGCTCTGCAGCGTGCTGATCGTCTGGTCCTGCTGCTGCTTGGTCTTGCCGTATTCGGCCATGATGGCCTCCACGGCGCTGTCGGGGAGCTTCGCCCCCTCGCCCAGATCGAGGTTCTTGAGGAATTCCCGTTTCATTCCTGCTCCTTTCTCCGCCTTCGCTTTTTGTCGGGGTGCGGCCCCGATCGGCGGTCGTGCCCGTTGCGCCCGGCACCCGGCGAAATAGGTATGAAAAAAGCACGGCGCAGCTGCGCAGTGCTTTCGTCAACGATGTTTACTTGCCTCTCTTTCCCGTTTCATAGTACTATAACCGGAGAAAGGAGGTGATATTTTGGTATCCGAAGAGAAGAAACGCTTTGTCTCTTCTGGCGATGAGGTGGCTCATCTCGTGAAATGCGGCTTTGTTGTAACGGCAATCGCACATTTCACGGGTCAGCCCGCCACCTACACCTTGGAAAAAGGCTCTACCTGGAGCCGTCTTCTTGGAAGTAGGTAACTTTGCCGCGCCGCCCGGTCACACGGGCGGCGTCTTCCGCCTCATGAGCACCCGCAGCGCGTCGTTATACAGCACCCCGGTCAGCTCTGAGTGGTCCACCAGATACGCCCGCAGCTCCAGCGGCTCCGCGTCAGGCGCTTCCACGTGGTCCTCCTGCATGTTCCGGATCAGTGCTGAGATCCGCTCAGGTGTTCCGCATACTGTGATTGTCATCATCGCTGCCTCCTTTCGGGCATAAGAAAACCGCACTCGTCAACCGGTGCGGTTTTCATTTTAATCTTTCGGTTCAAACTTTATGCCATTATTGCACTCTGGCAACTTTGATGGATCGACATCTCGAAAAAAGCGACCTGGAATTCCCTCTGGAAATGCATCACATGCGCATTTCCAGCCGTCAATGTTTTCTCTTTGATGCTTACAGTTGTCACACGGGTAGTCAAGGATAATCATTTTCCCACTCCTCTCGTGTATTTTTCATATAGCTCCATGGCTTCCACAGGAACTTCTTCGCCACGGGAAAGTAACACCTCAACCTCTGCAATACACTCGGCACCATCTTCTTCTGCTATAGAACTGATACCTGGTACCCCATTTGCAGCAAGTTTCGTGTTCATAGTCTCAATCTCTTTTTCGGTTTTCCCATAATATGCTTTGGCATGACCGCATTCATGGATTGTTGCTTCTCTAAGGCTTTGAGGAAGATTCGACTTTGTAGCAGCTATTCGACCATCTATTTCTTCAATAGAATGCCCACCGAGAAGTTTACTATTTACATTCAAAATAACTTGCCCGTATTTATTGAATGAAGTTTGAAGTAGTGCTGGTTTCCCTGTTCGATGATCATAGAATTCCCCGTATTTTACGTCCGCAAAAAACACACCGCCCTGACGCTCATATTCCCGGATCGTGCTGGTTATTATACGCGACACTTCTGGATAAATGCCATGTGCTTCGGCAAGTACGTCAAAATCATCGATATCTAACGATTTAATTGTACCACTTGCTGGCGAAGAATTCAACCCTTGGACCGTCGCCACTTGTTCCCGATCGTACTGCCGCTTCAGCCCGGTCTGCTGGGTGAAGTCCCGCATGGTGGCCTGCCAGTGCCGGACCTTTGCTTTGGCCTCGCCCGGATCCAGCCCGGCGGCCTCCAGCGCCTCGGCCTCCCGTTTCCACTTCCGGATCTGCTGCTCGATGTACCGCTGCTTCTGGCTGGCCTCGTACTCCGTCAGCTTCTCGCCGTTATACGTGACCGTCTTGTCCTTCAGCGCCTCCAGCTGCTCGTCCGTCCAGGTCCTGGGGCTGCCCTCGAACCACGGATGGAAACTGTGCCGGCAATTCCAGCCGCCCAGGCCGGCGCCGGTGCCGTAGCCGGTGCCCTCCTCCAGGCTCGGATATTTCGGATGCGTGCCGGCAGGGTATCGCCTCCAAAAAGCAAAAGGACGCGCTGTGCAGCGCGTCCTTTTTTGTTTACATAATTTTTGTTACAGGTCCAGATACCGCTGAAGGATGGCCGCGGCCTGGGCACGGGTGGCGGAGCCGCCGGGCAGGACGGCGCCGTTCTCATCTCCCTGAATGATCCCCGCATCCACGGCCCACGCCATGGAGGACTCGGCCCAGTCGGAGACCTTATTCCAGTCCGTGAACTGCCGGGCATAGACGGCGGGATCCAGCTCGGAGGGCCGGCCGCCCATGGCCTCCCGGTAGCGGTCCAGCATGGTCACCAGCTGTTCCCGGGTCACGGAGGTGTCCGGGGAGAACGCGCCGGGGGCAACACCGGTGACAACGCCCACGTCCTCCGCCCAGGTCACCGCCCGGGCATACCATGCGTCAGCGGCAACGTCCTTGAAGGAGTTGGCCAGTCCGGCGGTGTCGGGCTCCCCTGCCATCCGGTAGAGCAGCGTGGCCACCATGGCCCGGCTCAGGGGCGTGTTGGGTGCGAAGGTGGTCTCCGTCATGCCCTTGAAGAGGTTTTCCATGCAGACATACTGCACGCTTTCGTAGAACCAGTCGCCCTCCTTCACGTCGGTGAAGGGGTTGTCCCAGTAGCCCTCGGGATAGATGATCTCCACCGTCACCGTGGCCGTCCGGCCGCCGGCGGAGGCGCTGATCGTCCCGCTGGCCTTTTTGTCCGCGGCGGTGAAGACGCCCTCCGGCGTGATGGTGCCCACGCCGCCGGTGGCCGTCCAGGTGTAGCAGGTGTCCTGGCAGGTCAGGTTCAGATGATTGAACATCGCCGTGGCGGACAGGTCCACTCTCTGTCCCACCTCAAGGACCAGTCTCGTAAAGGCGATGCCCCGGTTTCGGATCTGGATCTGATCCGGGGTCTCCACCACCGTCACGGGAACGGAATCCGACTCCACCCCGTCGGCTATGACGGTGACGGTGCCGGTGCCGGCGGCAATTGCGTGGAACTCGCCTGCGCTGGCCGTGCCTACGCCCTCGGACACGGAATACTGGGGCAGGGACGCGATCTGGGCGGGATAGCCGTTCTCATCCACCGCCTTCACCGTCAGCACCTGGGACGCGCCGGCCAGAAGATGCAGGCTCCGGGGATACAGGGCCAGGCGCTCCGCCTGACCGGTGGCCCGCTCCTTCGTGGCAAGGACGATATACTCCGTCACGGCACGCTGGGAGCCGTCGGAGGGACTGTTGATCTGGGAAGCCGCGGTGTCGCCGGGCAGGACCACATTGATGGAGGTGCTGCCGCCGCCGTCCATCACCGTGGCCTCGGTGCAGCCCAGCTCCGTCAGGCGCTGGGCCACCTGGGTCATGGAGGCGCCGACGCTCAGGCCCGTCTGGCGGCCGTCAATAGTGTAGAGGACCAGCGTGCCGTCCGGCTTGAGGCCCACCGCGGTGCGGGGCGCGGCGGTGCCGTCCAGGCCGGACTCCACCACGCCGTCGGTCACCAGCTTGTACAGGGATCCGGCGGCATACTGCACGTCCTCCCAGCCGGGGGCGCATTGGATGTTAATCGTCACCTCGTCGCCGGGCTGCAGGGCCTGCACCGCCGCAACCATGGCTTCATCCGAGGCGGCGTTGATGCTCATGATCACCTGACCCGCCTCCAGACTGCGGGCGCCGCCGGCCTCCTCCACCCAGCCGACCGTAAAGGTGCGGGTGCAGTTCGTGGTGAAATACGCCTCATCCTGCGGGATCAGGATCACGTCATAGCCCGGCCGGACGTTCTTCGTGGTGGAGGAAAAATCCGAGGTGAACAGCGCCAGGGTGTTCACCGTCCGGGTCTTGTTGAGCGTTACGCCGTAAAAGGCGGTCCCCGGCGTCTCTACGGAGATGTACAGAGAGGGTCTGCCGATGACGGCTTTGCCGTCGTCATAGAAGCCCACGGCCCAGTTCCCGCCGTCGGAGGAGCGGAGGATGCCGTCGGACACGACGATGCCCAGAGGCTGATAGTCCGAGGTGTTGTAATAGTCCCCGTTGACCCCGGCGATGACATGGTAGCCCTGCTGCTCCAACGGCGCCGTCATGGTGCCGAACCGGCCGTAATTGCACACCTTGGAGCCGTAGACCACCATGGGCACTACGGACTCGTTGGGCGTATACTCGATATAATTCTCGCTGCGGTAGTCAGACCCGGTCCAGTAGACTCCCCGGGCCAGCTGTACCGTGCGCAGGACATCCTGCTCCGTGCCGTCGATGGCGGTGCCGAGCACCGACGCCGAGGCCGTGCCCGCCAGGAGTATGCTGAGGATGAGCAGCAGAGGCAATATACGGCAGATTCTCTTATGTCTCATGACAGCTCCTTTCTCCGTTCCGGGTGGATAGGTGACAGGGACAGCATATCACAGCCGCCGCCGGATTGCAACCGGATAAAAACGGCACGGCCTCCTAAGCCCTTTATACAGACTGAGGGCGGGCCCCGACCGTCGCCGTGGGCCCGCCCTTAATTACGTTGTGTGAGTTTTGTCTCCGTTTCCGGCCGCCAGCCGACGCCGGATCAGTCGTCCAGAATATAGATCGTGCAGTTGCGCGCGCCGAACTGGATGCACTCATAACGGGTGTTGAAGAACAGATCGACGCGGTTGCCCTTGATCAGGCCGCCGCAGTCCTCCGCGGTGGCGATGCCGTAGATGATCGAACCGTCATCAGTGACGATATACATCCTGCTGTTATAGGGGATGACCCGGGGATCCACGGCGATGGCGCCCACACGGGCGGTGGTGCCGGTGGAGGTGATGTTCCACTTCATGCCCTCGGTGGTATAAGCGGTGGCCAGCACGTTGATCACCTTGGAGTAGTGGTACGTCTCGCCGGAGGTCATGGTGATGGTATTGCCGTCCTGAGAGACGATGCGGTCATTGCTGACGCTGAGCCAGTGAAGCTCCGGCGCAGGCAGAGTGCCCACCGCAACGATCTGCTCCTGAGGCTCCGTTACCCGCCGGGAGTCCGTCAGCACCTCGTAGGTATAGTTCCCGTTGAGCTGGTATACGCGATAGGTGTCCCGCTGCAGACCGTCATACCCCATCTGCAGCGTGCGGGTATAGCCCTCGAAAAGCGTATCGTCCGTCACCTGGGATACGGGCCGGGGAATGGTAACATCCCGGTACTCATCCCAGGAGGTGCAGCGCACCACGGTCAGCCGGAAGGTCGTATCACCGTCTCCACGGCCGATGATCAGCAGGTCCTCGGGTCCCACCGTCACGCCGGCAATCTCCAGCAGTGTCCCCAGATGCTCACCGTTGGAGAGCATCTTCATCTCAACGCCGTCCACCGTCACGTCAACGGTATTCCGACGTGCGATCCACAGCTCAAGTACGCCGCCCTCGGGCCCCACGGAGATGTAGTCCTCCAGGCCCAACTCTACACCGGCAGCCTCCAGCTGGTCGGTGAGGTCGGCGTTATATTCTGCCACAGTAGGAAGGTCCATACTGTCGAGGCCGTCCGCGCCTCTGGCAAAGAACGCTGCGGAGAACAAAATCAGTACAGCCAGGACCGCACAGATGACTGCCCGCAGCAGCGGGCTGTTCCGTTTTGTGGTCTCTTTTGTCCGTTCCATAATGCTCTCCTTGTTGTTCCCGTTCGGTTGACAGTTTGTTATTGTTTGGTTGACAGTTTGTTATTTTTTGTATCTACTTGACTATACCATTTTCTCTGTTGCCTTGTCAAGTCCCACCAGGTGGAGCGTAAAACCCGAAAAAAAGGCGGTTTACCCCAAGATGTGGGGTTAACCGCCCAATTATTTTTTGAAAAACCACAGAGGGGGTCTGAAAATTGTAATTATTTGTATCTTATTTTTCCGGCTGCCCGTCAAGCTTTCGGAGCAGTTTTGCCTCGTTTTTATCGTGTTCCCGCGCAAGGAACGCCTCCCACAGATCGGGCCGGCGGGCCCGGGTGCGGCTGTAAGACTGAAGTGTCCGCCACTCGGCGATGGCCGCGTGGTTGCCGGAGCGCAGGATCTCCGGCACCTTCCGGTCGTGCCAGAGCTCCGGCCGGGAGTACTGCGGGCCCTCCAGAAGGCCGTCCCAGTGGCTCTCGTTGGTGAAGCTCTCCTCCGACGCCAGAACGCCGGGGACCAGACGGCACACGGCGTCGGCCACGGCCAGAGCCGGGATCTCGCCGCCGGTGAGAACGAAGTCGCCGATGGACAGCTCCTCGTCCACGCACTCCTCGATAAACCGCTCGTCCACACCCTCATAGTGGCCGCAGACAAGGATCAGCCGGTCATAGTCGTTCTTCAGGCGCTTCGCGTCCTCCTGCGTGAAGATCTTGCCCGCCGGGGACATATAAATCGTATGCACCCGGCAGCCGGCCTCCTCACAGATGTGCGCCCAGCAGCGGTACAGAGGATCGGCCTGCATGATCATGCCGCCGCCGCCGCCGTAGGGATAGTCGTCCACCTGCTTCTGCTTGTTGACGGTATAGTCCCGGATCTGGTGGCACTCGACGCGGATGTAGCCCCGCTCCTGGGCGCGGCCCAGGATACTGTCCCACACCATGTCCCCCACAGTTTCGGGGAACAGGGTCATGATATCAATTCTCATCGACTGCCAGTCCCTCCATCATCCGGACCCGAATGGTCCCCTTCTCCGGCTCCACCGCCGCCAGGAAGGCCGGTACGGCGGGGATCATGTACTTTTTCCCTTCGCCCACGACCACGTATACGTCGCTGGCGGGCTGGGGCAGCACCTCCGTGAGCTTGCCCACCTCGGCGCCGGTGGCGTCGTCCAGCACGGTGAGGCCCAGCAGGTCGGCAATGAAATACCGGCCCTCCGGCAGTTCAATGCCGGTCCGGTCGATATGCACCACCTTGTTTTTCAGGGCCAGGGCCTGGTCCAGATCCGTCACGCCCTCCAGCCGCGCCAGCACGCAGGCGCCGTGAGGGCGGGCCTGCAGGACCTTTACCGGGGCGCCGTCAATATAGAAAATGTCGAAATCACAGAGAAATTCCGGCCCGTCGCACCAGGGATCGATCTTGACCTCTCCCCGAACGCCGTGGGTGTTCACGATCCGGCCGGCCTCAAGCAGCTTCGGCATAGAATTCTCCTCCCTGACAAAAGCATAGGATACGTACTCTCCCCCGCCCATGCGGGTACCGGGTTCCCGTTGGAGACAGCTTGTCCTTCCTCGGGATCTTGCCGCCATGCTGAAGCGGCGCAGGGGATCCCCTGCGCCGTCTCAGTCTCAGTCTACGATCTCCACGGAGACATGCTCGTTCTGCCGCTGGGCAACGGAGCGGATCACCGTGCGGATCTCTTTGGCGTTTCGACCCTGGCGGCCGATGACCTTGCCCATATCCTCGGGGGCCACCCGCAGCTCAAGGACGCGCCCGTCCCGGCCCTCCGTCTCGGTCACGGAGACCGCTTCCGGCTTGGTGACCAGGTTTTGGGCAATATACGTCAGCAATTCCTTTAAATCTGCCATGTCAAAGCCGCCTTCCTTTAAAGAACGCCTGCCTTTTTCAGCAGAGTTTTCACCGTATCCGTGGGCTGAGCGCCGTTCTTGATCCAATCCTTGGCCCGCTCGCCGTCCACCTTGATCTCGGACGGCTCCTTGCGCGGGTCATAGGTACCGATCTCCTCGATGAAGCGTCCGTCGCGGGGGAAACGGGAGTCGGCGACCACGATACGATAGAAAGGAGCCTTCTTGGCGCCCATTCTGCGCAGTCTGATCTTAACCATGTATCTTCACCTCCAAAAGTGTTGTTTCTATATGGTGCGTCGAAGCGTCCGGGGCATGACCTGCGTCCGCTTACGCGCTTTCCACCTGATCTTACAGGCCCAGGCCCGGGAACTTGCCGCCGCCGAAGCCCTTGAGCTTCCGCTGCATGGACCGGGGCATCCTGCCGCCGGAGAGCTGCTTCACCATGGCCTTGGTGCCCTCGAACTGCTTCAGCAGCCGGTTGATATCCACGATCTCCGTGCCGCTGCCGGCGGCGATGCGGCGCTTTCGGGAGTAATTGAGCAGAGACGGATCCTCCCGTTCCTCCGGGGTCATGGACTGGATGATGGCCTCCATGCGCCGCAGCTGCTTCTCGTCCAGATTCATGCTGCCGAGGTCCTTCTTGCTGACGCCGGGAAGCATCCCCGCCAGATCGGACAGGGACCCCATACCCCGCAGCTGAACCATCTGGTCATAGAAATCAGACAGGGTGAAGCGGTTGGTCCGCAGACGCTCCGCTATCTCCTTGGACTTCTTCTCGTCAAAGGCCTGCTCCGCCTTCTCGATGAGGGAGAGCACGTCGCCCATACCCAGGATCCGGGAGGCCATCCGGTCGGGATGGAAGGGCTCCAGGGCGTCCAGCTTCTCCCCCACGCCGGCAAATTTCACGGGCTTGCCCGTCACCGCCATGATGGACAGGGCCGCGCCGCCTCTGGCGTCGCCGTCCAGCTTCGTGAGGATCACGCCGCCGATGTCCAAGTTCTCGTCAAAGGTCTTGGCGGCGTTGACAGCGTCCTGGCCGGTCATGGCGTCCACCACCAGAAGGATCTCATCCGGCGGCACGGCGGCCTTGATCCGGGACAGTTCCTCCATCAACTCCTCGTCGATGTGGAGCCGGCCGGCGGTATCCAGCAGCACCACGTCGTTGCCGTGCTTTTTCGCATGGGATACGGCGGCTTTGGCGATGTCCACCGGGTCTGCCTGACCCATCTGAAATACCGGCACGTCCACCTGCTCGCCCACGACCTCCAGCTGCTTGATGGCGGCGGGACGGTAAATGTCGCAGGCCGCCAGCAGCGGGCGCCGGCCCTGCTTCTTCAGCAGCGCCGCCAGTTTGGCCGCGTTGGTGGTCTTGCCGGAGCCCTGCAGGCCCACCATCATGATGACGCTGGGCGGGTTGGAACTCAGTGTCAGGCGCTGGTTCTCCCCGCCCATGAGAGCGGTGAGCTCCTCGTTGACGATCTTCACGATCATCTGGGCCGGGGTCAGGCTCTCCAGCACATCGGAGCCCACGGCCCGCTCCGAGACCTTCTTGACGAAGTCCTTGACCACCTTGTAGCTGACGTCGGCCTCCAGCAGAGCAAGGCGGATCTCCCGCATGGCCTCCTTGACGTCGCTCTCCGACAGGCGGCCCTTGCCCCGCAGACGCTTGAAAACGCCGTTGAGTTTTTCTGTCAGTCCCTCAAACGCCACGCTCGTTACTCCTTACACTGTCCCACGGCGGTACGGATCCGTTCCGCCAGGGTGGTGATCTCATCGTTTCCGTACCGGTTCAGCTTCGTGATCTCCGCCGCCGCGTCTTCGATCTCACGCAGGCGGGCCTGCACCGTCTCGTACCGGCCCACCAGGCCGGTCTTCTCCTCCATATCCGTGAGCAGCGCTTCGGCACGGGTCAGTGCGTCATGGACACCCTGACGGGTGATGTCGTAGTGCTCCGCGATCTCGGCCAGAGAGAGATCCTCGTTGTAGTGCAGCTCGAAGAAGTCACGCTGCCGGTCCGTCAGCAGCTCGCCGTAAAAATCGTAGAGCATTGCCATACGATACGCCTTGCTCTTCATTCTGCGGCGGCCTCCCATCAAAAACAGCTCACTGTAAAGCTGTTGAGCTTTACAGTGAGCTATTTTACTCAATTCCGGCCCGCTTGTCAAGGGCTCCGGGGAAATTTTTCTTACGCCCCCAGCAGCGCCGTGACCCGCTCCGCCAGATCCTCCGGCAAGCCGCGGCCCCGGCCTTCGATCCAGTCCGTGCGGCAGGGGATGCCGGCGGCAGCGGCCTCCTGCGCCAGACGCTCCGCCTGGGGCAGGCACGTCTCATCCTCCGCGCCGCAGAGCAGGTACAGGGCCGTCCCCTGCTCCTTGAGATTTTTCAGCATTTCCTCAGCCTCGCCGGTCACCAGCATGGGCACCCAGGGCGCATACAGGACCAGAGCCTGACAGGGCGTATCGCCCCGGGCCACGGCCCGCAGAATGGCGTTGCAGGCGGCGCCGCTGCCGCAGAGGATACGCTCCCGGTAGTCTGTCCATCCGATCTTCCCGCAGGTCTCCGGGATCTGCTGCCAGCCGTCGGTGTCATCCTCCCAGCAGTAAACGCCCCAGCGGTCCAGCTCCCGGCTCTGGAGATACTCCACCTGACGGTCCCGGAAAAAGCCCCAGGCGTCTCTGGCGTCCTTCCAGTTCTCCCCGTTCCCATGGAGGGCCAGGACGATGCTCTCGCCTGTCTTCCCCTGCCAGGTGCAGTAGGTCTCCGCCTCATCAAGGGCTTTGGCGTACTGCTTTTCGGACAGCTCCTGACAGGCGATGAACGCCGCCTCGTCCCGAATGTCGTCCAGCTCGTTGCTCTCAAAGACCTCCGGCAGATACCAGAAGCCCTCGGTCTTGACGGCAAACTGCAGAATCGCCAAGGCCTCCGCCGTCTTGCCGCAGAGCACGGCGAGGCTGATGCAGTAGGGATAGAGCGCCGCCCGATCCTCCGGCTCCGCCGTACCGATGACCTGGGTCAAATAGCCGTAGGCCTCTCCGGCGCCCCGGCTGCGGAGGATTTCAAAGGTCATCCGGATCTGTTCTCTCTGTCTCATCTATCACACCTGCGGCCGAAAAGGCCGTCCTTTCTCCGTTTGCCTTCAGCATACCACGGCAGGACGGCACTTGTCCAGTCCTCAGACCGTCAGGGTCCCCGTCTCATCCTCCACCAGAAGCAGCAGCTTCTCCTCCGTTCCCGTCACGGCGTTGACGTACAGCAGTACATGGGCCCCGTCCGGAGTCAGGCAGGTCAGTTCCCTGCACAGCAGCTCGTACTGCCCGCTGCTGGGGATCACCGCCAGCCGCTGGGACAGCACCGTCAGCTCCGGCAGTACGTGAGACATGGCCTGATCAGCGGTGACGACGGCCTCCGGAAGCTCTCTGCTGGTATGGTTCATCTGGTAGCCCGCCGCTTCGAAGCCCGCGAGGCTGCCGTCGTCCAGGGCCACGGACACCTTCACCAGATCGGGATAGCAGACGACCCCGTCCTGGACGGCGGCAAAGTTGACGGTGACCACGCCGCCCCATACGGTGTGATAGCTCTCGGCCATCTCCGGCCAGCCCATGTCCCGGAGATACGCCGCCGCCCTCTGCGCCCCCTCCTCAGGGGTCAGGGACGGTTCTCCCATGGGGCGGGTGCAGTACAGCAGCACCGGCTGTCCCCCCTGTTTGGACACGGTAAGATAGTACGACCGGTCTCCGGTCCCGGCGGAGAAATTCCAGGTGGGCAGCTTGCCGGCGCTCTCTCCGGTCAGCGTCAGGGCCCGGCCCGGAAGGGACCAGCACGCCGCCGCGGCCAGCCGGGCCTCTTCCGCCGTCAGCTCCGGGAGCCCCTCCAGATTCCGGGGCGTCTGCCGCTCCAGATGCTGGGAGAAGGGGCCGTCGTAGATCAGGGACGGCACCTCGGGGAACTCCGCCTCCACCTGCTGGAAGTTGCCTGCCGTGCCCTCGCCCTCCGGCGCCTCCAGCTGTCCCCGGACCTGCTCCAGGGTCTCCGGGGACAGAGAGCCGCTCTCCAGATCCGCCTGGACTGCCGCCAGCCGTCCCGTCAGGTCCGACGCCGCGGCGGACAGGGCGAAGAGATCCGCCCTCTGCTGCGCCGTACAGCCCCCCTGCACCGGCGCCTGCCGGGCCAGCATGGCGCTGTAGTCTCCGGCTCTGGAAATGAAGTCCGCTGTCTGCTCCAGCGTCACATCGGAGCAGGGCAGCCGGCTCAGCGCCGTCTGGGCGGCCATGGCCTTGGCGTAGACCTCGGCGCACAGAGAGGCCGTCAGGGACGGAGCGGTGACATAACAGCTCTTCTTCAGGGCGGTATCCACCTCGCCCAGATAGGCGGCCAGCTCCGCGAAGGAATGCCGGTAGTTCAGGTCCATGACGTACTCCAGCTGGCGGACCTGCCGCTGCTTCTGGACCGTCAGGCCGGTCAGGGCAAGGATCATGGCAAGGACAAAGGTCCACAGCCGGATCCGTCTGCGTCGGGGCGCCGGACTCATTCCAAAATCACTCCTTATGGCAAAGTATCTCGTTTTTTTCAGCTTTCCCCCTTCTTTTCGTGTCATACGCGGCCTTTTCGGAAGATTTTTCCTTGCATCCGGCCCCGGATTTCCTGTATAATATTTTTTATTGATACCGCGGCTGTATTACCCTTTTATTTTACATCAGGGAGGTCCTGTGCCATGAACAAAACCCCTCTGCGCAACTATGCGCGGCTCATCGCCCGAAAGGGCGTCAACGTCCAGAAGGGGCAGGAGGTCGTCATCTTCGCTGAGCTGGATCAGCCCGCCTTCGCGGAGATGGTGGCGGAGGAGTGCTATCGGGCGGGGGCCGAAACCGTCCTGATGGAGTGGCAGCATCAGCCCATGTCGAAGCTTCATATGCGCTACCGGTCTCTGGAGACCCTTTCCCGCATCGAGGAGTGGGAGCTGGCCAAGCTGCGCCACCGGGTGGATACCCTCCCGGCCATGATCTATCTGGAGTCCTCGGACCCCGACGGAATGAACGGCATCGATCAGGAAAAGTTGGCCCGGTCCTCCCAGGCCCGGTATCCCATCCTCAAGCCCTTCCGGGACGAGATGGAGAACAAATATCAGTGGTGCATCGCCGCCGTGCCCGGCGCTGCCTGGGCAAAGAAGGTCTTTCCCGGCTGCACGAAATTCCAGGCTGTGGAAAAGCTGTGGCAGGCCATCCTCTACACCTCCCGGGCCGACGGCCCGGATCCCATGGCAGCCTGGGACGAGCACAACGCCGATCTCAAGGCCCGCTGTGCCTATCTCAACGGTCTGCAGGCCACGGCGCTGGAGTATAAGTCAGCCAGCGGCACGGATTTCAGGGTGGGGCTGATTCCCGACGCGCAGTTTCTGGCGGGCAGCGAGACCACCCTGGGCGGCGGCGTGGCCTTCCAGCCCAACATCCCATCCGAGGAGGTTTTCACCTCCCCGAAAGCCGGGGACGCCGAGGGCATCGTGGTGACCTCCCGGCCGCTGTCCTTCCGGGGCGAGCTCATCGAGGACTTCTCCATCACCTTTGAGAAGGGCCGGGCCGTGGATGTAAAAGCGGCAAAAAATGAGGCCCTGCTGCGGACCATGATCGGCATGGATGAGGGCTCCGCCCTTCTGGGCGAGTGCGCCCTTGTGCCCTACGACAGTCCCATCCGCAACTCGGAGATCCTGTTCTACAACACCCTCTTTGATGAGAATGCCGCCTGCCATCTTGCCCTTGGGGCCGGGTTCCCCAACTGTATCCGGGACTACGACAGGTACACGCTGGAGGAGTGCCGTGCCAAGGGGATCAACGACTCCATGATCCATCAGGACTTCATGATCGGCACGGAGGATCTGTCCGTTGACGCCGTCACCGCCGACGGGAAGCGCGTGGCGGTATTCCGCGGCGGCAACTGGGCCTTTTGACGAAACGCCTATCCGCAGGTAATATAGATAGAAGTAAGGAGCTGTTAATCATGCGTGACTATGCAACCGAAGTGGAGTCCCGGGTGGAATTTATCCGGGAGCGTCTGGCCGCCAGCGGCGCCGAGGGCATCATCTTCGGCAACAGCGGCGGCAAGGACTGTGCCCTCACCGGCATTCTGTGCAAGATGGCCTGCGACAACACCGTGGGGCTTATCATGCCCTGCCAGTCAAAGCAGAACTATACCACCGACCGGGAGGACGCCCTGGCTCTGGGCGAAAAGTTCCATATCGACCAGCGGATCGTCGACATCAGTGATCTGAAGGCGGACGCCGTGCGCATCTTCGGCGAGCAGGCGGAGCTGACGAAAGACGCGCTGACGAATATCGGGCCCCGGCTGCGGATGCTGACTCTGTACACCATCGGCGCCGCGGAGCACCGGCTGGTGGCCGGCACCGGAAACCGCAGCGAGCGGTATATGGGCTATTTCACCAAGTGGGGCGACGGCGCCTGCGACTTCAACCCCATCGCCGATCTCACCGTCACGGAGGTCTATGAGCTCCTGCGCTATCTGGGGGCGCCCGCCCACACCATCGAGAAGGCGCCTTCCGCGGGACTATTCGAGGGACAGACCGACGAGGGCGAGATGGGCATCACTTACGCCGCGATCGACCGTTTCCTCCTCACCGGCGAGGCCTCTGAGGAGGAACGTGCCATCATCGACCGCTACCACAGCCGCAGCCTTCACAAGCTGTCCATGCCCCCGGTCTACCGGGAGGTGGACTGACCGTGGGGGTGCATCGCCCGTCCTGGGTCCTGGAGGCCCTGGACCGTCTGACACAGGCCGGATATGTGACCTGTCTGGTGGGAGGCTGCGTCCGGGACGCTCTGCTGGGTATCGAACCCTATGACTACGATTTGGCCTCCTCCGCCCTGCCGGAGCAGGTCAAGGCCTGCTTCCCCGGCCATGACTTCGTGACGGCGGGTGAAAAGCACGGTACCGTGGGCGTGGTCTTCGACGGAAAGGTGCTGGAGATCACCACCTTCCGCTCCGACGGTACATATTCCGACCGCCGCCACCCCGATCAGGTGCAGTTCATCACCGACGTCGAGGAGGATCTGGCCCGGCGGGATTTCACCGTCAATGCCATGGCCCAGACCCCGGACGGCACGCTGCTGGATCCCTTCGACGGCCGGACGGATCTGAAGCGGCGGCTGATCCGCTGCGTGGGGGACCCGGAGCGGCGGTTCCGGGAGGACGCCCTGCGGATCTTCCGGGCCCTGCGTTTCGCCTCTCAGCTGGGCTTCAACATCCATCCGGACACGGAGGCGGCCATGCGCGCCTGCGCGCCGCTGCTGACGGAGATCGCACCGGAACGGCTCCAGCGGGAGCTGACGAAGATGCTGCTGTACGCCGGCGCGGAGCGGGTGATCCTGCGCTATACCGATATCCTGGGTGTGGTCCTGCCGGAGCTGCCGCCCATGAAAGGCTTTGACCAGTGCAACGGCTACCACGCCTATGACGTGCTGTCTCATACCACTCGTACGGTGGCGGAGATACCGCCGGATCCCATCCTGCGGCTGGCGGCCCTGTTTCACGACGTGGGCAAACCCGACTGCTTCACCGTGGATGAGAACGGCGTGGGCCACTTCTACGGCCATCCGGACCGGTCCGCGGAAATGGCGCTGGAGCGGCTCACCGCCCTGCGGTTCGACCAGAAGACCATCAGCCACGTCTGCCGCCTGATCCGGGATCACGACAAGTACATCGACATCACGGAGGCCGCCGTACGCAAGCGCCTGTCCGAGATGGGTCCGGAGCTGTTCGAGGAGCTGTACCTGCTGCAGCGGGCGGACAATCTGGCCAGCGGCACCTGCCCCCCGGAACGGCTGGACCCCATCGATGAGCTGGCTCTTCTCCGGGATCAGGTCATGACCCGGGGCGACTGCTTCTGCCGCCGGGATCTGGCAGTGGACGGCGACGATCTCATGCGGCTGGGCCTTATGCCCGGCCCTGTCATGGGTATGATACTGGACCGTCTGCTGGATGAGGTGATGGAGGACTCCCTGCCGAACGAAAAATCCGTCCTTCTGCGGCAGGCCATGGCCCTGCAGGCGGAGCTTTCCGGCAAACAGGAGAATTGATCGAGCATCCCGCATCAACCGCCGGCGCGGAACCTTTCGCGCCGGCTTTTTGCGTGAACGGACCGGTGCGCCCGGCCCCTTTTCCCACGTTTTTTCCTTTCTTGCACAAATTGGACAAAACGCGGCAGGCATTTTCTCAAAAATATCCCAAACTTTTTTCGGGCAACCGGTTGCAAAGGACGTCCGCAATCCTGTAAACTGTAAGTGGTTTTTTGAGAGGAGGGTGGCTCATGCAGCTTCTGGAGGATCGGATCCGTCGGGACGGCATCGTGCGGGAAGGCGGCGTCCTGAAAGTGGACAGCTTTCTCAATCATCAGATGGATATCCCCCTCTTTGAGCAGCTGGCGGCTGAGTTTGCCCGGCTGTATGACGGCTGCGGCATCAACAAGGTGCTGACCATCGAGGCCTCCGGCATCGGCATCGCCTGCATCACCGCCCAGAAGCTGGGCTGCCCCCTGGTCTTTGCCAAGAAGAGCAAGACAAAAAACATCGCCGGCGAGGTGTGGACCTCCCAGGTGGAGTCCTTTACCCACGGCGGCATATATGACATCATCGTATCCAAGGATTTTCTCGGCCCGGAGGACCGCGTGCTGCTGGTGGACGATTTTCTTGCCAACGGCGCGGCGCTCACCGGGCTGATTCAGTTGGTCCGCGACGCCGGCGCCACCCTCATCGGCGCCGGTATCGTCATTGAAAAGGCCTTTCAGCCCGGCGGCGAAGCCCTGCGCAGTCAGGGTGTCCGGGTGGAGTCCCTGGCCCGGATCCGCGCCATGAGCGTGGAGAACGGCGTGGAGTTCTGCTGACTGCCGCCCCTGTTCCGTATCCAAACCCCGAGGGGGTCAAATATAATCAAATCAAACTGAAGGAGGAACACCACATGAAGAAAATCGCTGCTCTGCTTCTGTCTCTGGCCTTCGTCATCGCGCTGTGCGCCTGCGGCGCTCCGTCCACGGACGCCCCTGACGCCGCCCCGGAAGGCGACGCCGCCGTCGTCGATGATGCCGGGAATGAGGCCTCTTCCGATGTGAAGATCGGCGTCATCTGCATCCATGACGAAAACACCGGCTATGACGAGGCCCATATTGCCGGCGCCCTGACCGCTGCCCAGAACTGCGGCCTGTCCGCCGACAACATCGTTTTCAAGTACAACATCCCCGAGGATGAGACCTGCTACGACACCTGCGTCGATCTGGCCGAGGCCGGCTGCAGTCTGATCATCACCGACAGCTATGGCCACAGCAGTTATGCCGCCCAGGCTGCCGAGGAGTATCCCGATATCACCTTCGTGTCCATGACCGGCGACAACGCCGCCGCTTCCGGTCTGCCCAACCTGAAGAACGCTTTCTGCAACACCTATGAGTCCCGCTACGTCTCCGGCGTCGTGGCCGGCATGAAGCTGGCCGAGCTGGTCGCCAACGGCGAGGTCGCCGACAAGAACATGGCTCCCGACGGCACCATCAAGATCGGCTACGTGGGCGCGTTCCCCTATGCCGAGGTCGTCTCCGGCTACACCGCCTTCTTCCTGGGCGTGCGCAGCATCGTGGACAACGTCTCCATGACCGTCACCTATACCAACTCCTGGTTCGATCCCACCGCTGAGGCCGAGGCCGCCAATTCCCTGATGGCCGACGGCTGCATCATCATCAGCCAGCACGCCGACTCCACCGGCGCTCCCTCCGCCTGCCAGGCCGCTCTGGAGGCCGGTACCACCGTCTATTGCGTGGGCTACAACGTCGACATGCTGTCCGTGGCTCCTCAGGCCGCTCTGACCTCCGCTCAGAACGACTGGAGCGTCTACTATACCTATGCCTTCAACTGCCTGCTCAACGGTGAGGAGATCGCCACCGACTGGGCCAGAGGTTATGCCGAGGGCGCCAATATGATCTCCCCCCTGGGCGAGTCCTGCGCCGAGGGCACCGCGGAGAAGGTCGCTGAGGTCGAGGCCGGCATCATCGACGGCTCCCTGCACGTGTTCGACTGCTCCACCTGGACCGTGGGCGGCGAGCATCTGGACTCCTATGACGAGGTCGGCTTCTACGAGGGCGTGGAGTGCATCTGGGACGGCTACTTCCATGAGTCCGAGACCCGCAGCGCTCCTTACTTCGATATCCGCATCGACGGCATCACTGAGCTGGCTAACTGATACCGGCTGCAATAAGAAGAAGTCCGCCGCAGTGTTCTTCACTGCGGCGGACTTCTTTTAGGTTTGTACAAGAGTTGTATCAGGAGGAATGCCGGGCGCACCCCTTTGTGCTGCGGAAAAACACTTCTCGCGGAGCGCCCGTGCGCCCTATGGCGTGCGGGAAGCGAAGCGCAGCTCTCTCAAATCAAAACCCGGCGAAGCGGTTTTGATTTGATGGAGGTCACTCGGAGAACATGGGGGTGGAGAGATAGCGGTCGCCGGTGTCCGGCAGCAGGGCCACGATGACCTTGCCCTTATTCTCCGGGCGTCTGGCCAGCTCCGTGGCGGCCCAGACCGCCGCGCCGGCGGAGATGCCCACCAGCAGGCCCTCCTTCCGGGCCAGGGTCCGGCCGGTATTGAAGGCGTCCTCGTTCTCCACGGCGATGATCTCGTCGTAGACGTCCGTGTTCAGAGTGTCCGGCACGAAGCCCGCGCCGATGCCCTGGATCTTGTGAGGACCCGGGGTGCCCTTGGACAGCACCGGGGAGCCGGCGGGCTCCACCGCTACGACCTTCACGTTGGGGTTCTGAGACTTGAGATACTCGCCCACGCCGGTGACCGTGCCGCCGGTGCCCACGCCGGCCACGAAGATGTCCACCTTGCCGTCGGTGTCCGCCCAGATCTCGGGGCCGGTGGTGGCCCGGTGGATGGCAGGGTTGGCGGGATTGGTGAACTGGCTGGGAATGAAGCTGTTGGGGGTCTCCGCCGCCAGCTCGTCGGCCTTGGCGATGGCGCCCTTCATGCCCTTGGCGCCGTCGGTGAGAACCAGCTCCGCGCCGTAGGCCTTGAGGAGATTGCGGCGCTCCACGCTCATGGTCTCGGGCATGGTCAGGATGATCCGGTAGCCTCTGGAGGCCGCCACAGCCGCCAGACCGATGCCGGTGTTGCCGCTGGTGGGCTCGATGATAACGGAGCCCTCCTTCAGCAGGCCCCTGGCCTCCGCGTCGTCGATCATCGCCCGGGCGATGCGGTCCTTCACGCTTCCCGCGGGATTGAAATACTCCAGCTTGCCGTAGATATCGGCGTCCAGGGCATTTTCCTTATTGTAATTGCTCAGCTTCAGCAGCGGGGTGTTGCCGATCAGGTCGGTGATCTTTTCATATACGTTCATGGTCATGCTCTCCTTTTTCATTAAGATAATTCAGTTTTTTGCGTTTCACACGGACCGTTTCGGCCTCAACATCGCCCGTATGGATATTTGACAGTCATTGTGGGTCATCTCCATATTCTCATAACGCCTATGTGTTTTGTAGGTATTATGATAGCACGCTTTTCCCTGTCTGTCAACCCCCTGCCCGAAAAAATTTTTGGGGCTCTCCTTTCTCCTTCTGTACGCCCGTCCCCCGACGCAACCGCCTTGCATTGACGGTGGAAATATGATAAAATAATTTGATACTTATACAGGGAAAGAGAGCGCCATGAACGATACGCTGAACAACCGATACTGCAGAGCACGGCGGGCCTGCATCGCCCGGGAATTCGACGCCCTGAACCCCCAGCAGCGGCAGGGCGTGCTGGCCACGGAGGGGCCTCTGCTCCTGCTGGCCGGCGCCGGCAGCGGCAAGACCACCGTGCTGATCCACCGGATCGCCAACCTGCTCCAGTTCGGTCGTGGCTCCGACTGCGACGAGGTGCCGGAGTGGGTCACAGAGGAGGAGCTGCTCTTTCTGGAGACCTGCAGCCCGGACGAGGATCCGGACCGTCTGCGGCGTCTGTGTGCCGTGGAGCCGCCTGCACCCTGGCAGGTGCTGGCCATCACCTTCACCAACCGGGCCGCCAACGAGCTCAAGGCGCGGCTGGAGGACCGGCTGGGGCCCCGGGGCCGGGACGTGTGGGCTTCCACCTTCCACTCCGCCTGCCTGCGCATCCTGCGCCGGGACGCGGACCGGCTGGGCTTCGACACCCGGTTCACCGTCTACGACGCCGACGACAGTCTCCGGGTGATCAAGCGCGTGCTGGCGGAACTGAATCTGGATGACCGGATGTACCCGCCCAAAACCGTGCTGGGCAGGATTTCCCAGGCCAAGGACAACCTGCGCTCTCCCGGCGAGCTGGCCGACGAGGCCGCCGACAGCTATGACGTGCGCCTGCCGGGCATCGCCAAGGCCTACGCCGCCTATCAGCAGGCCCTGCGGGAGGCCAACGCCATGGACTTCGACGATCTGATCCACTGGACCGTCCGGCTCCTGCAGCAGCACGAGGACGTGCGTCTGCACTGGCAGAACCGCTTTCACTACGTGCTCATCGACGAGTATCAGGACACCAACCACGCCCAGTATCTGCTGGCCTCCCTGCTGGCCGGGGGCCGGGGCAATCTCTGCGTGGTGGGCGACGACGACCAGAGCATCTATAAATTCCGGGGAGCCACCATCTGGAATATCCTCGATTTTGAAAAGCACTATCCCAACGCCCGGGTGATCCGACTGGAGCAGAACTACCGCTCCACCCAGAATATCCTGGACGCCGCCAACGCCGTGATCCGGAACAACCAGGGCCGCAAGGGCAAGGAGCTGTGGACGGAACACAGCGCCGGCAGTCCCATCACCGTCTACATGGCGGCGGATGAGCGGGAGGAAGCCCAGTATGTGGCCCTGCGGGTCCTGGACGCCTGCCGCCGGGGCCGCCCCTGGCGGGATTCGGCGGTGCTCTACCGCATGAACGCTCAGTCCCAGCAGCTGGAATATGCCTTCAAGCGGGACGGTATCCCCTACCGGGTCTACGGCGGCACACCCTTCTTCAGCCGGGCGGAGATCAAGGATATGATCGCCTACCTCTGGGTCCTGCTGAATCCCGCCGACGAGCTGCGGCTCCGGCGGGTGGTGAACAATCCTCCCCGGGGTATCGGCGAGCGGAGCCTGGCGGTGGCCGCCGCTCTGGCCGAGGAGGCCGGCTGCTCCCTCTATACCGTCATCTCCCGGGCGGACCGGTACCCGGAGCTGCAGCGCTCCGCGCCCCGTTTTCTGGCCTTCACGGCCATGATCGACGACCTGCGCGCCCAGATGGATACCCTGTCTCTGCCGGAGCTGTACGAGCTGCTGCTGGAGCGCAGCGGGTACCTGCAGGCCCTGGAGGGCAAGCGGGAAAATGAGTCCCGGGCAGAGAACGTAAAGGAACTGAAGACCAGTCTGGAGCAGTACGCCGAGGCGGAGGACGATCCCTCTCTGGCAGGCTTTCTGGACATGGTGGCCCTCTATACGGATCTGGACGACGAATCCGTGGGCGACGACTGCGTGCACCTGATGAGCATGCACAGCGCCAAGGGACTGGAGTACCCCTGCGTGTACCTGGTGGGCATGGAGGAGGGTATTTTCCCGGGCTACCGCAGTCTCAGCGAGCCGGAGGATCTGGAGGAGGAGCGGCGGCTGTGCTACGTGGCCATGACCCGGGCCAAGGAGGAGCTGACGCTTCTGCACACGGAGCACCGGATGCTCTTCGGCCGCACCAGCGCCAATCCACCCTCCCGGTTTCTGGAGGAGATCCCGGAGCAGCTGGTCCGGCGCATGGGCAGCCGTCCCAAGGCGCCGCCCCAGCCCCGGCAGGAATATCGCTCTGCCGCCTCTCTGCCGTCCCGAAACAAAAAGCCGGTCCCGACGGCGGCGCCCCGGACAGCCCCAAAGGTGTCTCTGCAGGCGGGCGATCAGGTGGAGCATCGGGCCTTCGGACGCGGCACCGTGACGAAGGTGCAGCCCGTGGGCGGCGACGCCCTGCTGGAGATCGCCTTTGACCGGGTGGGCACGAAGCGGCTGCTGTTCAAGACCGCCATGGCCCAGATGAAGAAGCTGTAAAACGGAGATGATTCCATGAAGCTGGACCGCGCCTTCTATGAGCGGGATACCGTCACGGTGGCCCGGGAGCTGCTGGGCAAGTATCTGGTCCACCGGCTGGAGGGCGAGACCCTGTGCGTCCGTCTGACGGAGACGGAGGCCTATGTGGGCCCCATCGACAAGGCCTGCCATGCCTACAACTACCGAAGGACGAAGCGGACCTCCGTCATGTTCGGGCCCCCGGGCCACGCCTATATCTATTTTATCTACGGCATGTACTACTGCCTCAATATCGTCACGGAGCCCGAGGGCGAGCCCTGCGCCGTGCTGCTCCGGGGCGCCGCCCCCGCAGGGGACGAGAGCGCTCTGTTCCGGCATCGCTTCGGCGGCTCCGCCGGGGGCTGGACGGCCTACCGGCGGAAGAATTTTCTCAACGGGCCCGGCAAGCTGACCCTGGCCATGGGCCTCACCGCCGCGCAGAACGGGCTGGATCTGTGCGGGCAGACGCTGTTTCTCTGCGACGACCCCGCCGACGCGGGACTGCCCTCCGTGCCCCAACGGCCCTTTCATATCGGGACCGGGCCCCGCATCGGGATCGACTATGCCGAGGAGGCCGTGGATTTCCCCTGGCGCTTCACACTGGCGGAAGATGAAATCTGACGGATCGGAGAATCACTGCTGATGTCTGAAAAATCTACGCTTTCCAAGCTGGCCCGGCCCATGCTCTTCGCCGCGGCGCTGATCTGGGGCTCCTCCTTTTTCATCATGAAGAACACGGTGGATCAGGTGCCGGTCTTTTTCCTTCTGGCCTTTCGCTTCACCGTCGCCGCCGTTTTGCTGGGACTGATCTTTCTGCGCCGGTGGAAGGGCTCCCCTGCCGGGCTGTTCCCCCGGGGCCTGCTCATGGGCGTGCTGCTGTTTCTGGCCTATACCGCCCAGACCTACGGGCTGGCGGAGACCTCCGCCTCCAACAACGCCTTTCTCACCGCCGCCTACTGCGTCATGGTGCCGTTTTTCGCCTGGCTGTTCTATCGGCAGCGGCCGGATCTGTTCCACGTCATCGGCGCGGTGCTGCTGGTGGCGGGCATCGGCTTTCTGTCCCTCCGGGGCGGATTTTCCATGGGGCGCGGCGATCTGCTGACCCTGCTGGGCGCGGTGTTTTACGCTCTGCACATCATCTGCGGCGCACGGTTTGCCCAGAAATACGACGTGCTGCTGCTGTCGGTGCTCCAATTTGTCATGGCGGCGGTGCTGTCCTGGATCTTCTGTCTGGGCACCGGCAGCATGCCCGACGTTCTGCCCGCCGGAAGCCTCCTGCCTCTGGTGTATCTTGCGCTGATGTGCACCGTCATCGCGCTGCTGTTCCAGAACATCGGGCAGAAATACTGTCCCCCCGCCGCCGCCGCGGTACTGTTGTCTCTGGAGTCCGTCTTCGGGGCTCTGTTCGCCATCCTCGTGGGCCAGGACACCCTGACACCCCGGGCCGCCGTGGGCTTCGTGCTGATCTTCCTGGCGGTCCTCTCCGCCGAGACAAAATTCTCCTTCCTTCGCCGCAAAAAAGAGTCCGCGGAGACGGACCCGTAAGGAGGTGCGGTATATGAAGATACTGGCCGCCATGAGCGGCGGTGTGGACAGCACCGTTACGGCGCTGCTGCTGCTCCGGGAGGGACATGACGTGGTGGGCGGTACGGCGCTGCTGTTTGACGGCGCCGACGTGTCCGCCGCCGAAGAACAGGCCCGGGCACTGGGGATCCCCCATCATGTCTTCGATCTCCGGAAGGCCTTCCGGGAAAACGTGATGGAACCCTTTGCCGCCATCTACGGCCGGGGCGAGACGCCCAATCCCTGCGTGCTCTGCAACCGGACCGTCAAGTTCGGCGCGCTGCTGGAGGAGGCCCTGGCTTTGGGCTGTGACGCCGTGGCCACGGGGCACTATGCCCGGCTCCGATATGACTCGGGCAGCGGACGCCGGATCCTGCTCCGGGGCGCAGATCCCACCAAGGATCAGAGCTACTTTCTCGCCGGGCTCACCCAGGCGCAGCTGTCGAAGATCCGTTTCCCTCTGGGCGGGCTGACGAAGCCGGAGGTCCGGGCCCTGGCGGAGGAGGCGGGACTTACCTGCGCCTCTTCCCGGGAGAGTCAGGATATCTGCTTTCTCCCCGACGGAGACCATCTGCCCTTTCTCCGGTCCCGGCTGCCGCTGACCGAGGGGGATTTTGTCGACGCCCAGGGCCATGTACTGGGACGGCATCAGGGGCTCCCCTGCTACACTCTGGGCCAGCGGCGGGGCACCGGCGTGGCGTCGGACCGGCGGCTCTACGTAGTGGACAAGCGGCCGGAGACCAACGCCGTGGTGCTGGGGGATGAATCCATGCTCTACACCACCCGGACCTGGGTGACCGACGTGCTTTACTATCCCTTCGAAACGCTGACGAGGCCGCTCCGGGTAGCGGCCCGGACACGGTACCGGCAGAAGGACGCCCCCGCCACTCTGTACCCCGCGGAGGACGGCGCGGTGCTGGAATTCGACCAGCCTCAGCGGGCGGTGACGCCGGGGCAGACCGCCGTGTTCTACGACGGGGACGTCGTCGTCGGCGGCGGGGTGATCCGCAGGGCGAAATGAGGATTGCGCCGGCGGATAAAATGTGCTACAATCGGGACAACAGGAAAAAATTGTCTTATGTGGGAGGAAACATCTATGGAGAGTAAACGCTTTCGCAGCAGCTTTCTCGGCGGCTTCAACCGCGACGACGTCCTGCACTACATCGAGGACGCCTCCCGCACCTGTCAGGAACGCTCCGAGACCGACCAGCAGGAGATCCGGGCTCTCAGGGAGGAAAAGACCGCCCTGCAGGGCGAGATCGACGGCCTGCGGCGGCAGATCGCCGAGATGGAGGAGCAAATGGCGGCGCTGAAGGCCGCAAATGACGAGCTGGAGTCTGTGAAGCAGGAGCGGGACGCCCTGCGGGAACAGCTCAGCGAGGCCAACGCAAAGAACGAGGAGCTCGAGCCCCTGTCCAAAAAATATCAGGCCATCCAGAGCCGTCTCACCGGCATCGAGCTGGACGCCCACACCCGGGCCGCCGCCATCGAGGCCGCCGCCTGCGGTCATGCCGACCAGCTCAAGGGCGACCTGCTGGCCGCCGTGCTGGAGGCCCAGCAGGCCTATGACGACACCTGGGTCAAGTCGGATTCCGCCTATGCGAAGTTCCGTCAGGAGCTGCAGGACGTCACCGGCGTCTTTGAGCGGCTGGGAACCTATTTCTCCGCCGTCAGCGACCGTCTCCAGGACGTCCGGGCCGCGGCCATGGAGCCGCCTCTCACGCCGGGGCAGCCCCTTCCCGGGGAAGTGCCGGGTGAGTGAGCGGGGCCGGAAAACCGAAAAACGCACGACAGCGCCGGGCAGCTTCTGCCCGGCGCTGTTTTGTTTTGCCGTGTACCCGTTACCTGCAGGTATACGGGTGATCCAGCATGTATTTGCGCTCCCGCCAGTCCGGCAGAAAGCCGGAGAGGAGGGCATGGAACCGTTCGGAGTGATCGGGACACAGAAAGTGCGTGAACTCGTGGATCACGACGTATTCGATGCAGGGGATCGGCATCCCCACCAGGGTATAGTTGAACGTCACGACGCCCCGGGTGGGCTGACAACTGCCCCAGCGGGACGTCATGGTACGGAATCTGAGCTCCGGAAACGCCACGCCATATGCCCGGAATACCGGCCAGACCTGCAGGCACAGGGACCGCACGGTGTCCCGGCACAGCTGCTGCAGCCACCGGTCCAAAGTGCGCTTTTTCAGCTCGATATCCGCCGGATCCTTCACCGCCAGAGTCAGGAGTCCTCCGTCGTCCTCCACGCGGTTCTTTGCCGCCTGTACCACCCGCAGGCGTCTGTCACGGCCCAGGACCCGGATGGTCTCCCCGTCAGCATACCGCTTCGCCCAGGGGGAGCAGGCCTCCGTCCGGGCATAATGGTCCAGCGCCCCGAGGATCGAGTCGGCCTTTTTCCGCAGGAAGTTCTCGATCACGAACTGCGGGACAAGCTGGTTGGCAGAGACGTACACACTGCCGTCCGGCCGGATCCTGAGGTTGATGTTTTTTACCGGCTTTCGATGGAGCTCATACTCCACCTGTCGCCCGTTCAACATGATTTGACAGTTCATCTGACGCTCCAAAGCAGATCAGCGTCCGCCGGGCCCCTTCGGGTCCACGGTGAGGGTGCTGTAGTTGGTGTAGATCACCATGCCGGGCCGGGCCCCGGAGGGCTTTTTCACATACCTGACCCGGGTCCAGTCCACGGGGACGTTCTGACTGTCCCGGGCGCGGGAATAATACGCCGCCAGCTGCGCCGCCTCCACAAGGCTCCGCTGGTCCGGCTCTCTGCCTTCGGTGCGGAGGATCACGTGGGAGCCAGGCTGCTTCTGAACGTGGAGCCAGATCTCGTCCTTCCGGGCCGTCCGCAGGGTCAGTTCGTCGTTTTGCGTGTTGCTGCGGCCCACCAGGATCGGCACGCCGCTGCTGCTGTGAAATTCCAGCGGTCTGGCGGGAGGACGCTTTGCGGCTTTCCTGCCGCCCCGCTTTTTCAGCCATCCGCCGGACTCCAGCTCCCGGCGGATGTCCTCCAGCTCGCTCTCGCTCTCGGCGCGGCTGAGAAGGTCCGCCACGCTGTCCAGATACCGGAGTTCCTCTTCCCCCTTCTCCACCTCCCGGAGGAGCACCTGCTCCGCCGTCTTCGCCTTGTTGTACCGCTTGTAGTACCGGGCGGCATTCTGCTGGGGCGTCAGCAGGGGGTCCAGGGGGATCTCGATCTCCCGCTGGTCCGGATCGTAGAAATCCTCCGTTTTCAGGCTCTGCATCCCCCGCTCCATGCGATAAAGGTTGGCGGTGACCAGGTCGCCGTACTTCCGGTCCTTCTCCCGGTTCCCGGCCCGCTCCAGCTCTTTTTTCTGGGCCGCCAGCTTCCGGGCCAGCCGGTCCCGGGCCAGGGACACAGTCTGGAACAGCTCTCTTCCCTGCCGCTGCATCCGCTCCCGCAGATCCCGGGCGGCGTAGAAGCCGTCCAGCAGGTCGGAGAAGGTCTTTCGCTCCTCCATGACCGGACCGTACTGCAGAATGGGCAGACAGGAGAAGTCCATGCCGCCGTCCTCCCGGGTCAGGACCACGGGGGTGAAGTCGTTCTCCCGGATACGCCGGTGCAGGCGGAAAAGGACGGCCTTGACCGCGTCCCGGTTTTCCGGTGTGATGCGGCCCTCGGTGTCACCGACGGCCAGAAAGGCCGTCTCCCGGCAGAGCAGCGGCGACAGGCCGCTGAAGGTGTCCAGCAGCCAATCGGATATCTTTCTTTCCTCCGGCGCCGCCGCCAGCAATCCGGCGATCGCGCTCTCCTCCGTCTCCAGAAAATCCGCCTTCCCCTGGTCCGGGGGCAGACGGTAAAACAGCCCCGGCAGTACGGGGCGGTCCGGGGACATGGAGGGATCCACCCGGCGGATACAGTCCAGGATCCGCCCGTCGCCGTTCAGCAGGATCAGATTGGCCCGGCGGCCCATGGCCTCCAGGATCAGGCTCCGGGTCCCGGGCTCTCCCAGCTCGTCTATGATATCGAAGTCCAGCCGGACCACGCGCTCCAGGCCCGGCTGGGTCAGACCGGTGAGCCGGCCGCCGGACAGGTGCTTGCGCAGGAGCATACAGAACATGGGCGGCGCGGCGGGATTTTCCCGGGGCAGCGCCGTCAGCTGCAGCCGGGGACGGCCGGGATTGGCCGATAGCAGCAGCCGGACGTTCCCCATGGGGCCGCGAAGGGCCAGCAGCACCTCGTCCGGGGCAGGCTGGTGCAGTCGGTCCACCCGGGAACCGACCACAGGCTGCAGTTCATGGACGACGGCCCGCAGCGTTACGGCGTCCAGCGGCATGACTCACTCCTCCTTCCGGTATGCGGAACGCTGCAACAGTCTCGGCTCCGCGTCTGTTTTTCAGTGTTCAGGCGACGGTGCTCTCTTCCTGCCGCTTTTTCCTGACGTTGGCCGTATAGACGCCCAGAAGGATCACCACCGCGCCGAGAAGCTGCCACCAGGTGAAGGTTTCCCGGAGCAACAGAGCGCCGGCGAGGATCGTCACCACCGTCTGCACACCTGTAAAGGACGCGGTCCGGTTGACGCCGATCTTGGCAATGGCCATATTGTTGAGCAGAAACGCCACGATGGAACAGCCGATCCCCTGATAGAGAATGGCCGTCAGGAAGGTATGCTCCCGGAAGGGGAACGTCACCAGCGTGGTCATATTCCCGTGGATCAGCGCCTCGATCACCGCCAGGATCACGAACAGGGACGCGCCGGCGATCAGCATACTGTAGGTGATCTCCGCACCGGTATACCATCGGGCGGCCCGATCCACAAACACGCTGTAGAGCGCATAGGACAGCACCGTCACCACCAGCAGGAGATATCCCACTTTTGACAGACTCGACGAGACGCCCACCGCCAGCACCGTGATGAGTACGCCCACCAGCGTGATCAGGATCCCGACGATCTGCCGTCCGGAGGGTCTTTTTTTCAGAACGACAGCGGAGGCCAGCAGCGCGGCCACCGGGATGCAGGCCAGAAAAACGCCGCTTTCCGTCGCCGTCGTGCGGTCGACTCCGATGGTCTCCCCGATAAAATACAGGCAGGGATCGAACAGGATCACCGGCAGCAGCGGCTTGATAGGCTTTCCCTTCAGGTTGATCTTCACAACGCCGAAGGCCGCCAGCAGACTCAAGACGACGACGGCCACAAAAAAGCGCCAGCTGAGCAGGGTGAAGATACTGGCCATCTCTGTGGCCTGCTTTGTAAACAGAAAGCTCAGGCCGTAGAGCGCCTCAAAGCCCACAGCACAGAGCATCCCGGTCAATACGCGGTCCTGTCCGATGTTTTTCACGTCTCTCTCACAGCTTTCTTCCCGTTCTTATAACAGCTTGCTCAGGCGTCCTCTCCTATCGGTTCTCCCTCCATGATACAGGCAAACAGCTCCTCGATGCGCCCCCGGCGGTCCGTCAGCCAGAGCCAGCCGAAGAGGGCCTCCAGGCCCGTGGCCCGGTGGTATTCCCCGGGGGTGGCGTTTCGCGGGATGCCCCCCACGGCGGTGTTGCGGGCCTGCCGGTAGACCGTGTGCTCCTCCTCCGTGAGCAGCCCTTCGATGCGGCCTACAGCGGCGGACTGGGCTCCGGCGCAGACCCGGGCTACCGTCTCCCGGTGCAGATCCCGGTTGCTGTGCCCCTGATGGAGGCACAGCCAGGTCCGCACCAGCAGCTCATAGACCCCGTCCCCCACATGGGCCAGGGCCAGATGATTGAGTTTTTCCAGCTCCTCCGGAGACATGGACGGTGCAAGATACGCCACGGGGGCGCCTCCTCTCTCTTAAAACAGCGTCAGCTGGCTGGTGTCCGGCAGGTCGCCGAAGGCTCCCAGCTGCCGCAGCTGCTCGATGTGGGTCTTGGAGACCTTGGGGCAGGCGGCGGCCACGTCCTCCACGGAGACAAAGGATCTCCCCTGCCGCTGCTGGACCAGATCTCCCGCCGCCGACTCGCCCAGGCCCGCCACGGCGGTGAAGGGCGGAATCAGGCCGTTGTCCCTGACGACAAAGCGGGTGGCGTCCGACTCATACAGGCTGATGGGATGGAAGGTGTAGCCCCGGAGATAGAATTCGTAACAGACCTCCAGGGTCACCAGCATGTCGTCCTCCACGGCGGTGCGGTCACGGTCCAGATTCTGGAGCTGGCGCATCCTCGTCTTCACCGCCTCCATGCCGCCGGTCATATATCTCGCGTCAAAGGCCTTGGCCCGGATGGAAAAATAGGCTGCGTAGAAGGCCAGGGGCGCATGGACCTTGAACCAGGCGATGCGGAAGGCCATCATGACGTAGGCTACGGCGTGGGCCTTCGGGAACAGATACTTGATCTTTTTGCACGAGCCGATGTACCAGGCCGGCACCCCGTGGGTGATCATCTCCTCCTCCGCGCCCTCCGGAAGGCCCTTGCCCTTTCGCACGGCCTCCATGATCTTGAAGGCCCGCTTGGGGTCGAAGCCCTTGGAGATGAGATAGAGCATGATGTCGTCCCGGCAGCCGATGGCCTCCCCGACGGTGGCTGTGCCGGAGACGATGAGGTCCCGGGCGTTGCCCAGCCACACGTCCGTGCCGTGGGAGAAACCGGACAGCCGCACCAGAATATCGAAGGCCTCCGGCCGCGTATCCTCCAGCATGCCCCGGACGAAAGCGGTGCCGAACTCCGGGATCGCCGTGGCGCCGGTGGGGCCCAAAATCTCGTCGTTTTCATAGCCCAGAATTTCGGAGCTTTTGAAAATGGACATCGTCTCCGGGTCATCCAGCGGGATCTTTCGCACGTCCACGCCGGTGAGGTCCCCCAGCATCCGCAGCATGCTGGGATCATCGTGGCCCAGCATGTCCAGCTTCAGGAGGTTGGACTCCATGGCGTGATAGTCAAAGTGGGTGGTGATGATGTCGCTGTCCGCCTTGTCCGCCGGATGCTGGGCGGGGCAGAAATCGTAGATCTTCTTGTCCTGGGGGATGACCACCAGTCCGCCGGGGTGTTGGCCGGTGGTGCGCTTGACGCCCACGCAGCCGCAGATGAGCCGGTTTTCCGCGGCGCGGCCCAGCTCCAGGCCCCGCTCCTCCAGATAGTTTTTCACAAAGCCGTAGACCGTCTTGTCCTGCAGCTTGCCGATGGTGCCCGCCCGGAAGACGTGGTCCTTGCCGAACATATCCACAGTGTCCTGATGGGCTCTGGCCTGATACTCGCCGGAGAAATTCAGGTCGATATCCGGCACCTTGTCGCCGCCGAAGCCCAAAAACGTCTCAAAGGGGATCCGGAAGCCGTCCTTGTCCAGCGCCGTGCCGCAGACCGGACAGATCCGGTTCGGCATATCCGCGCCGCAGCCGTATTGGGCATCCACATCGAAATCGCAGAATTTGCACGACGGGCAGCGGTAGTGGGGCGGCAGGGCGTTGACCTCCGTGATGCCGGAGAAGTACGCCACCACCGAGGAGCCCACGGAGCCCCGGGAACCGACCAGATAGCCGTTTTCCATGGACTTGCTGACCAGCTTCTGGGCGGACATATAGATGACCTCGTAGTGACAGCCGATGATGTCCCGCAGCTCCGCCGTGATGCGCTCCTCCACCTGAGGCGGCAGTTTTTCGCCGTACAGCTCCCGGGCCCGGCCCCAGACCAGGCTCTCCAGCTCCTCCTTCGCCCCCGGCAGATCCGGCGGGAAGAGGCCCTTGGGCAGGGGTTCCACCTCGTCGCACCAGCCGGCCACCTTCTGCGGGTCCTCTACCACCACCTTGCGGGCGGTCTCCTCCCCCAGATAGGCAAATTCCGCCAGCATCTCGTCGGTGGTCTTGAAATAGATGGGCAGAGGGGCGTCGGCGTCCTCAAACTTCTGGCCCGCCAGCAGGATGCGGCGGTAGATCTCGTCCTCGGGATTGAGAAAATGCACGTCGCCGGTGGCGCAGACGGGCTTGCCCAGCTCCTCCGCCAGCCGGACCACGGTGCGGTTGAACTCCCGCAGCTGCTCCACGTCTTCTGCCCTGCCGTTTCGCAGGAGAAAGGCGTTGTTGCACACGGGCTGGATCTCAAGATAGTCGTACCACGACGCGATGCGCCGCAGGGCGGCATGGCTCTGCCCCGCGACGACTGCGGAGAACAGTTCTCCGGCCTCACAGGCGGAGCCCAGGATCAGTCCCTCCCGGTTGGCGTCAATGACGCTCTTCGGCATACAGGGATGACGGTGGAAATACTTCAGATGGGACTCCGTCACCAGCTTGTAGAGGTTGCGCAGACCAGTCTGATTTTTGGCCAGCACGATCAGGTGATGGGTGCCCCGCTTCCCGGCGTTGTCTCCCTTTTTCGCCAGAGCCGCCGGGAGCTCCTGTACCCGCCGGCAGCCCTCCCGCTCCAGCCGCTCCAGCAGCCGGATCAGGATTCCCGCCGCTGTCCGGGCGTCGTCGGAGGCCCGGTGGTGCCGAAACTCCGCCAGCCCCAGATAGTCCGCCACCTGATCCAGCTTGTGATGCCGCAGCTCCGGCAGCATATGCTGGGACAGGGACAGGGTATCCAACTGGGTGGGCGCAAAGGGGATCCCGCAGCGGCTGCAGCCCTCCTGCAGGAATCCCACATCGAAATCCGCATTGTGGGCCACCAGGATATCGTCCCCGGCAAAGGCCAGGAACGCCCGCAGGGCCTCCTCCTGGGAGGGCGCTCCGGCAAGCATATCGTCGGTGATCCCCGTCAGTCTTGTGATCTCCGGGCGCAGGGGACGCTCCGGATCGGCAAAGGTGTTGAACGCCTCCGTCACCTCACCGTTCACCACCCGCACGGCGCCGATCTCCGTGATGGCCTCCGTGGCGGCCCGCAGGCCCGTGGTCTCCAGGTCGAAGCAGACGAACGTACCGTTCAGAGGACCGTCCTTCGTGCCCCGGAGCACCGGGCGCTCATCCACATCGTTGACCAGATAGGCCTCGGTCCCGTAGAGGACCTTGATGGGCTTGCCGGCCTTGGCCGACTTCTTCGCCGCGTCCCAGGCGTCCGGGAAGGAGTGGACCACGCCGTGGTCCGTGATGGCGACGGCGGGATGCCCCCAGTCCGCGGCGCACGTCACCGCCGCCGCCGGGTCCGTCAACGCGTCCATGGCGGACATCCGGGTGTGGAGATGCAGTTCCACCCGTTTGGGGCCCTCGGCGGTATCGTACCGTCCGGGTGCCGGAACCGTAACGATGGCCGTAGGAGTAAGGGTCCGGTCGTTTTCATAGGGGTCGAAGCGGTAATCGCCCTGCACCGCCACGTATGTACCCGACTCCAGCTTTCGGCTCAGGGCAAGGCCCTCCTCCTCCGGCAGAAAGCGGGAGACCCGGACCGCCTCGGTCTCATCGGTCATATCGAAGGAGACGACCCAGCCGCCCCGCTTCTTGATCTCACGGTGATTGGTGGAGAACACCCGGCCCGTGACGACGACGTTCTTCCTGTCCCCCGTCAGCTTTTCCATGGGGATGGGCTTCTTTTTGATCGCCTTGCCGTACAGAACGCCGCCGCTCCCCTCCCGCCGTTCCTCCGGAAGGGCCGCTATGGCCGCCTGCCGCAGGGCCTCCGTCCGGTCGAAGGCGTCGACGGGCGCCGCCTCCGGGGGGAGAGCGCTCTCCGGCGCCTCAGCGGGAGCGGGCTCCGGCGCCTCTACGGTGAGGAACACGTCCCGGAGGTCGAACTGCCGGCGCAGGGCCTGGCAGACGTCCGCCTCAACATCCGTGTCTGCGGGCACGGGAAAACGGAGCGTCATCGTCAGCTCCCGCCGCTCGCGGTCGATGATGACGCTTTCCTTGTCTACCGTCGCCTGCCGCAGCAGCGCCTCCGCCGCATCGGGCAGCGAGAGGGCGGAAAACAATTCGCAAAAGGGTATCTCCATAGTTTCTCCTTCTATCGTCAGGGCTTTCGTCTGAAAATGCGGCCTGCCCGACGGCTGCCGCGCCCCTGTATATTGCCGGGACATAGTCCCGGCAATTTCAGTCTATCACGTTCCCTGTCCCGAAAACGGCACTGCGGCGGTCACAGGACGCCGTCCGCTTCCATCAGGGCCAGCAGCGCGTCCACCAGCTTGTCCTGGGACACCTTCCGCACCACCTGTCCCCGGCGGAACACCACGCCCTCGCCGTCGCCGCCGGCGATGCCGTAGTCCGCCGCGGAGGCCTCTCCGGGGCCGTTGACGGCACAGCCCATCACCGCCACGGTGATCGGTGCGGTGCAGTTTGCCAGACGGCGCTCCGTCTCCTCCGCCAGGGCGATCAGATCGATCTTCGTCCGGCCGCAGGTGGGACAGGAGATGATATCCGGCCCCTCCCGGCGGATGCCGGCGGCCTTGAGGATCTTCCGGGCGGCGAAGACCTCCTCCACGGGGTCCGCCGTCAGGGAAACCCGGAGCGTGTCCCCTATGCCCATGCACAGCAGGCCGCCGATGCCCATGGCGGATTTCACGATGCCCATGGCGGGGGTGCCGCTCTCCGTGACGCCGAGATGCTGAGGACAGTCGCACCGCTCCGCCAGCAGACGGCAGGCGGCAATGGTCAGAGGCACGTGGGAGCTCTTCAGAGACACGCAGATGTCCTCGAAATCAAACCGGTGCAGCTGCTCGATCTGCTCCAGGGCGCTTTGGACCATGGCCTCGGCGGTGACGCCGCCGTACTGGGCCAGCAGCCGTTTTTCCAGAGAGCCGCTGTTCACGCCGATGCGGATGGGAATGCCCCGGCTCCGGCAGGCGTCCGCTACCGCCTTCACCCGGTCGGCGGAGCCGATGTTGCCGGGGTTGATGCGGATCTTGTCGGCGCCGGCCGCGGCGGCCTCCAGCGCCAGCTTATAGTCGAAGTGGATGTCCGCCACGATGGGCAGAGAGCTGCGCTCCTTCAGCGCGCCGATGGCCCGGGCCGCCGCCGCATCCGGCACGGCCACACGGACGATCTCACAGCCCGCCGCCGCCAGACGGCGGATCTGCTCCGCCGTCGCCGCAACGTCGTCGGTGCGGGTGTTGCACATGGACTGGATGGAAACGGGAGCGCCGCCGCCCACGGGGACGGTCCCCACATGGATCTGTCTGGTCATGGTCATATCTCCTACTGAAACAGCTTCCACACGTCGCTGAAGGTCACGATCACCATCAGGCCCAGCAGGCAGATCATCCCCACGTAGTGGATATATGCCTCGCACCTGGGATTGATCTTCCGCCTGGCGATGAGCATGATGATGAGGTCTATGATGAGAAACAGGATCCGCCCGCCGTCCAGCGCCGGGATGGGCAGCAGATTCATGAACGCCAGATTGGCGGCGATGAGCGCCGTCAGAAACAGGATGTTCATCCAGGCATCCCGGGCGGAGGCGGACTGGCTCCCTACCTCCCCGATGACCTGCACCACGCCCACGGGGCCTGACAGGTCCTGCAGTCCGGCGCCGCCGGCGAAGAGATCTCCCAGCCCCATCTTCGTCAGGCGCAGAAAATCCACGCTCATTAACAGCGCCTCCCGCACCCGGTCTCCGGGGCCGGCAGGCACGGCGGAGAAGAGCAGGCCGTATCGCTGGGCGGTCTCCCCCTCGTACTCGTAGGTGTCAAGATGCAGGGGAAAGTCGTCCAGCAGCAGCTTCTCCCCGTCCCGCTCGATCACAAGGTCCATGGTCTCCCCGTTGCTCCGGGCAAAGTAGATGGACAGGTCCGTGTAGACCAGTATCCTGTGGCCGTCAATGGAGACGATGCGGTCCCCGGGCAGCAGACCCTCCTCGCCCTGGAGGGGAAACCCGTCCATAAAGCCGTCGATGACAGGGGCGTAGAACGCGGAGGCCCCGGCGTAGAGGCAGACGAGGATCAGCACGCCGAAGATGAAGTTCATCAGCGCGCCTGCCAGCAGGATGATCAGCCGCTTCCAGGCCCTCTGGCCGGCAAAGGATCTGGGATTGTCCGTGGCCTCGTCCTCGCCCTCCATGGCGCAGTAGCCGCCGATGGGCAGACAGCGCAGAGAGTACAGCGTCTCCTTCCCCTGATGGCTCCAGACCTGGGGGCCCATGCCGATGGAGAACTCATTGACCTGCACGCCGAGACTCTTCGCCGCGGCAAAGTGTCCGAATTCATGGACAGCGATGAGCACGCCGAAGATGATGATCCCGACAACGACATAGAGCAGAATCACTGAAATTCCCCTTTCCTGAAATCAGCCTGCCTCCACAGACCGTCGGGCCGCGGCGTCGGCGGCCAGAATCTCCTCCAGACCCGGGTCCGATACTCCGGGCACCTCCTCCAGGGCCCGGGCCACCAGCGCTTCGATGTCCAGAAACCCGATCTCGCCCCGGAGAAATCTGTGAACTGCCGCCTCATTGGCGCCGTTGAGAACGGCGCAGGCGGTGCCGGGGCGCTCCGCAGCCTTTCTGGCAAGCCGCAGACAGCCAAAGGTCGCCTCGTCCGGCCTGGCAAAGGTCAGCGGCGGACAGGCGGTGAAATCCAGCGGCGGTACGATTTCTTCGCCCCGTTCCGGCCAGGTCAGCGCATACTCGATGGGCAGACGCATATCCGGCATGGCCAGCTGGGCCAGCACCGCTCCGTCGGAGTATTCCACCATGGAGTGGATGATACTCTCCCGGTGGACAACGATCTCGATGTTCTTCGCCGGCAGGCCGTACAGCCGCATGGCCTCGATGAGCTCCAGGCCCTTGTTCATCATCGTGGCGGAGTCCACGGTGATCTTGGCGCCCATGCTCCAGTTGGGGTGCTGCAGGGCCTGCTCCCGGGTCACGGAAGTCAGCTGATCCCGGGTCATCCCGAAAAACGGACCCCCGGAGGCCGTCAGCAGGATCCGGCGTACGGGGCGGCCCCGGTTGCCCTCCAGACACTGGAAGATGGCGGAGTGCTCCGAATCCACCGGCAGGATCTCCGCGCCGGTTTCACGGGCTTTGGCCATCACCAGCTCCCCGGCGCATACAAGGGTCTCCTTGTTGGCAAGGGCAATGCGCTTGCGGCCTTCGATGGCCGCCAGAGTGGGCTTGAGCCCGATCATCCCCGTCACGGCGGTGACCGTCGTGTCCGCCTCCGGCAGGGCGGCAGCCTCCGTCAGGCCCGTGAGGCCCGAGGCCACGGCGATATCCGTGTCCGCCAGCGCGATGCGCAGCTCCCGGGCGGCGGCCTCCGTACAGGTGACAACAAGGCGCGGACGAAAACGCCGCGCCTGCTGCTCCAACAGTTCCGTATTTCGATTTCCCGTCAGTGCCGCAACAGACAGGCCCAGGCGCGCCGCCGTATCCAGCGTCTGTCGGCCGATGGAGCCCGTAGAGCCGAGAACGGACAATATCCTGTGTTGATTCATCATGACTGTTCCTCGATCGTATCTCTCTTATCCCAGCAGGGACCACAGCAGCCAGAGCAGCGGCCCGGTGAAGATCACGCTGTCAAAGCGGTCCAGCACGCCGCCGTGGCCCGGCAGGAGCCTGCCGTAGTCCTTGATGCCGCACTCCCGCTTGATGACGGAGAAGGACAGGTCCCCCAGCTGGCCCGCCACGGCTCCCAGCACGCCGCTGAGGAGCAGGAAGGGCCAGGACAGAAAGCAGCCGAACAGGCCCACGACGCCCCCGAAGAGGATCATGCAGACCACGCTGCCCACAAGACCGCCCAGCGCGCCTTCCACCGTCTTCTTGGGGCTGACGGCGGGGGCCAGCTTGTGCTTGCCGAAGAGCATACCGGCGAAGAGGGCCGCGCTGTCACAGGAGAAGGCCGCCACCAGCGGCGCCAGCACGAGACATTTGCCCATGGTCAGCGGCTCCATGCGCAGACCGAGCAGCGCGCAGAGCAGCAGCGGAATCCCGACGCCGCCGAAGAGCATGGTCAGCGCGGCGGTGTAGGAGATGCTGCGAGGCGTCCCGTAGCGCAGGATCAGCTCCACAAAGAGCAGGATCAGATAGAGAAACGCGCCGATCTCCAAAACCAGCGGGTTTCCCGAAAAAAAGCACCAGATCGGCACCAGAGCCGCCGCCACCATGGTATATGCGGTCAGGCGGCCGGTTATGCCCACGGCGTGGGCCAGCTCATGGGCTCCCACGACGGCCAGCGCCGCCACCAGCACCATGGTCGCCGCCGCCGGCAGAGCCAGCAGCACCACCAGCAGAAACGCGGTGCCGACGCCGGCTACGATCAATCTTGCTTTCATTCCTTGACATCTCCAAAGCGGCGGGAGCGTTTCTGGTAAGCGATCAGCGCCCGGTCAAACTCTCTGCGGCTGAAATCCGGCCACAGCACGTCGGTAAAATACATCTCCGCATAAGCGTTCTGCCAGATCAGGAAATTGGACAGGCGCAACTCGCCGCCGGGCCGGATCATCAGGTCCGGGTCCGGGAAATCCCCCGTGTAGAGCCGTCGGGAGAAGTCCTCCTCCGTCAGGTCCTCTGGCCTGCAGCGCCCGGCGGCGCAGTCCTCGGCAAAGGACCGGGCCGCCCGGACGATCTCATCCCGGCCGCCGTAGTTCAGGCACAGGCCCAGGGTCGTGCCGGTGGTGTGCTTGGAGATCTCATCCGTTCTGGCGATGAGCTCCCGCATGACCGGAGCCAGTCTGCTCTGGTCTCCCAGGACGAACAGGCGCAGATTGTCCTTCTCCATGGTGTCGATGGCCTCGTGGAGATACTTCTCCAGCAGGCGCATGATCGCGGAGACCTCCTCCTCGGAGCGTTTCCAGTTCTCCGTGGAAAAGGCATAAACGGTGAGAAAGGGGATGCCCAGCTCGTCGCAGTAACGGATGATGTCCCGGAACCGCTCCACGCCCACGGCATGGCCGGCGGTCCGGGGCAGGCCCCGCTTCTTCGCCCAGCGGCCGTTGCCGTCCAGAATGATGGCAACATGGCGGGGCAGCCGGGTCCGGTCCACCTCTTCCAGTGTCTTGTGTGCTCGCCCGAAGCGCGCCATGGCGCCGCCCCCTTCTGAAAAGAGCTTCTCACTCCACCTGCGCACTCTGTGCGCCGAAGGAGCGGAACCTTCTCAAAGCGGGCCCAGCACAGCGGGTCCGCTTTGATGGGTCGGCAGTTACACCGACATGAGCTCCTTTTCTTTTCTCTCTGTCAGCTTGTCCAGCTCCTTGCAGTACTTATCCGTCAGTTCCTGAAGTTCCTTCTCCAGATCCTTCTGGTCGTCCTCGGTGATCTCGGACTTCTTCTTCTGGTCCTTGATCTTGTCCATGGCCTCCCGGCGGATGTTGCGGATGGCCACCTTGCCGCCCTCGCCGTACTTGCGTACCTGCTTGGTCAGCTCCACGCGGCGCTCCTCTGTCAGCTGGGGGAAGGCCAGACGGATCACACGGCCGTCGTTTTGCGGATTGATGCCCAGATCGGAGGCCTGGATGGCCTTTTCGATCTTCGGCAGCAGACTGGCATCCCAGGGCTGGATCACCAGGGTCCGGGGATCGGGGCTGGAAATGTTGCCCACCTGCTGCACCGGCGTGGGCGTGCCGTAGTAGTCCACGTTGATGCGGTCCAGCACGGTGACGCTGGCCCGGCCGGCCCGGACGGCGCCGAAATCGCCGACGACGGAGTCTATGGTCTTCTGCATTCTGGCGTCATATTCCTTGATAAGGTCACTCATTGTCTGTTCCTCCTTTATATACGATGGTTCCGATGCGCTCGCCCATGGCGGCGCGGTAGATGTTCTCCGGATCCTTCAGCGCGAACAGGATCACCGGGATGTGATTGTCCGCGCACAGCGACGCGGCGGTGCTGTCCATGACGCCGAGATGCTGCCGCAGCACATCGTCATAGGTGATGGAGTCGTATTTTACCGCCGTGGGGTCCTGCTTCGGGTCAGCGCTGTAGACGCCGTCGATGTTCTTGGCCGACAAGATCACATCCGCGCCGATCTCCGCCGCCCGCAGCGCCGCCGCGGTGTCGGTGGAGAAGAACGGATTGCCGGTGCCGCAGCCGAAGATGACCACCCGGCCCTTGTCCAGATGCCGGATCGCCCGGGAGCGGATATACGGTTCGGCGATGGCCCGCATCTCAATGGCGGTCTGGACCCGCACGTCCACGCCCATCTGCTCGAGAACGTCCGCCACCGCCAGAGAGTTGAGGACCGTGGCCAGCATTCCCATGTGATCGGCCCGGGTGCGCTCCATCTTGCCGCCGCCGTCCTTGACGCCGCGCCAGAAATTGCCGCCGCCCACGACAACGCCGATCTGGATGCCGCATTCACAGCAGCGCTTGATGACGGCGCAGACGTCGTTGATCACAGTGAAATCCAGGCCCCTGCCCTGATCTCCGGCCAGAGCCTCGCCGCTGATTTTCAGCAGCACGCGCTTGTATTTCGGTTCCTTCATGCATGATCCCTTCCCTTCCGGGTTTCCCCGGACTTTTATTGTAATATATTTTTCCACGTTTGCATAGTGTTCCGTCAAATTTTTTCGCGGCGGGCGCCGTGCTTCCGGCCGGATAAAAAACGGAAAAAGCAGGGGGAACCGCACAAAAGGCGGTTCCCCCTGCTTTTCAAAAACGCAAAATTCCCCTGGGTAGAGGGTAATTTTTCGGGATGGAACGGAATTAGAGATTGACGCTGTTTTTCACCCGCAGCAGACTCAGCGCCCGGGCCAGATTGGCCTGGGTCAGCTTATACTCCCGGATGCTCTGCTCCTGCCGCATGGCCTCCATGTATTCGTCGGCCTCCCGCTGGGCGCGGACGGCGTCGATCTCCTCCGGCGCGATGGCGTAGTCCACCAGGACCAGCACGTCCTCGCCGGAGACGCGGACGATGCCGCCGCCCACGGCTACGGTCTGATTGCTCTCGCCGGGCCGGCGATAGCGCAGAGCGCCGGGAATCACGGCACCGACATGCTTGTTGTGGTTTGCCAAAAACTGCATGTCGCCATCCACGGAGGGGACCGTCACGGACTCACAGGGACCGTCGTAAAACGGCCGGTCCGCAGCAAGGATCATCAGACGGAACTCACTCATTCGGTCTCACCGCTCTCTCCGGCCAGCTTCTTGGCCCTGGCGATGACGTCGTCCAGAGTGCCCACATAGAAGAAGGCCTCCTCGGGATAATCGTCCATCTCGCCGTTGACGATGGCCTTGAAGCCGCGGATGGTCTCCTTCAGCGGCACGTACTGGCCGGGCATGCCGGTGAACTTTTCACCGACGCTGAAGGGCTGGGAGAGGAATTTCTTGATCTTTCTGGCGCGGTACACCGTGGCCTTATCCTCTTCGCTGAGTTCTTCCATGCCGAGGATGGCGATGATGTCCTGCAGCTCCTTGTACTTCTCCAGGGCCTCCTGGACCTTACGGGCGACCTCATAGTGCTCCTCGCCCACCACCTCGGCGTCCAGAATACGGGAGGAGGATGCCAGAGGATCCACGGCGGGATAGATGCCCTCCTCGGCGATCTTACGGTCAAGGACCGTCGTCGCGTCCAGGTGGGCGAAGGTGGTGGCCGGGGCCGGGTCCGTCAGGTCGTCGGCGGGAACGTAGATGGCCTGGACGGAGGTGATGGAGCCCTCACGGGTGGATGCGATCCGCTCCTGCAGATCGCCCATCTCCGTGGCCAGGGTGGGCTGGTAGCCCACGGCGGAGGGCATACGGCCCAGCAGCGCGGAGACCTCACTGCCGGCCTGGACAAATCGGAAGATATTGTCGATGAACAGCAGCACGTCCCGGTGGGTCACGTCGCGGAAATACTCCGCCATGGTCAGGCCCGACAGACCGGCGCGCATACGGACGCCGGGGGCCTCATTCATCTGGCCGAACAGCAGCGCGGTCTTGCCCAGAACGCCGCTCTCCTTCATTTCATAATACAGGTCGTTGCCTTCACGGCTTCTCTCACCGACGCCGGTGAAAATGGAATAGCCGCCGTGCTCCGTGGCAACATTGTGGATCAGTTCCTGGATCAGGACGGTCTTGCCGACGCCGGCGCCGCCGAACAGGCCGATCTTACCGCCCTTGGCGTAGGGCTCCAGCAGGTCGATGACCTTGATGCCGGTCTCCAGGACCTCGATGACCGGGCTCTGTTCTTCGAAGCTGGGGGCCTTTCTGTGGATGCTCCAGCGTTCCGCATCCTCCGGGATGGGATCGCCGTCGTCCAGAGGCTCGCCCAGGACGTTGAACAGGCGGCCCAGCGTAACCTCGCCCACCGGCACGGTGATGCTGTCTCCGGTGGCTCTGACCTCCATATCACGGCACAGGCCGTCGCTGCCGCTCATCATGATGCAGCGCACGGTCCCGAGGCCCAGATGCTGCGCCACTTCCATGATGCAGCGTTTTCCCTCCACCGTGACCTCGAGGGCTTCCCGGATCTTCGGCAGCTGTCCTTCGCGGAATTCCACGTCGACGACAGGGCCGGAAACGGCTACGATATATCCGATACTCAAACCATCGCCCCCTTATTCATACTCTTCTTTCGTTTCTGCGCCTTGGCGCCGGCCGCCACCTCGGTGATCTCCTGGGTGATGGCCGCCTGCCGGACCGTGTTGTACCTCAGGGAAAGAGCCTGAAGCATCTCGTCGGCGTTGCGGCTGGCCGCGTCCATGGCGGTCATACGGGCCATCTGCTCGCTGCAGAAGCTCTCCACCAGGACGCTGTAGATGTATCCCGACAGATAGCTGCGCACAACGCTGTCCAGTACGGCCTCGACGCTGGGGTAAAACTCATACTGATTGAACTCGTATTGATTGAACTCATATTCCTGCGCCGCGTCCCCTCCCTTGGGCGTCTCGGTGAAATGCTCCTTGGAGAAGGGCAGCAGACGGTTTACCTTCGTCTGAGCCAGGATGTTGTTCTGCATATAGGTGTAGATGACGGTGATGTCATCCAGCTCTCCGCTGTCGAAGGGCTCCAGCAGGATCTCGGCGATCTCCCGGGCGCGGAACATGTTGGGGTTCTGCGCCGTGTAAAGGAAGCTGCGCTCGATCCCGATGTTCTTCTGCAGGAAAAACTGCCGGCCGAACTCGCCCACGACATAGAGCTTGTACTCGCCCTCCTGCTCCATCATCTGCAGGGAGCGCTTGAGGACGTTCTGATTGTACGCGCCGGCCAGGCCCTTGTCCGCCGTGACCACGAGATAACCGTGGACCTTGGACTTGGAATCGGCGGTCTCCGTCTTCTTCGGCGACGCGATATACCGCCCCGTGGCCTCCGGTACATTGTCAAAGATCTTCACGATCTCGCCCCGGAGCATATCGAAGAACGGACGCGTGGCGTCCAGTTCCCGCTTTGCCCGGCGGAGCTTGTTCGAGGAGATCAGATACATTGCGTTGGTGATCTTCTGGGTGTCCCGGACACTCTTGATCCGGCTTTTTATCTCCTTCGCGCTCTCCATTCAATCACCCGTTTCTGGCCTGCTGTTCGGCATTGAACGCCTCCAAAGCCTCCACGATGCGCTCCCGAAGCTCCGGAGAGACGACCTTCGTCTCTTCGATCTCTCTGCAGATATCAGCCTTCTCGAACTCAAACCATTCCAGCATGGCCGTCTGATAGGCCTTGACGCCCTTGGTATCCACATGCTTCATGGCCCGCTCGTTGGCGGCGATCAGGGTGATGACCTGCTGAGACAGGGTCATGGGATGGTACTGGGGCTGCTTGAGCAGCTCCATCAGCGCCGCGCCGTGGCGGAGCTGTTCCCTGGTGTTGTCGTCCAGGTCACTGGAGAACTGGGTAAAGACCTCCATCTCGCGGTACTGGGCCAGGTCCAGCCGGAGGGAGCCGGCGGACTTCTTCATGGCCTTGGTCTGGGCGTCGCCGCCGACACGGGAGACGGACAGACCGACGTTGACCGCGGGCCGCTGACCGGCGAAGAACAGATTGCTCTCAAGGAAGATCTGGCCGTCGGTGATGGAGATGACGTTGGTGGGGATATAGGCCGACACGTCGCCGGCCTGGGTCTCGATGATGGGCAGAGCCGTGATGCTGCCGCCGCCCAGCTGATCGTTGAGGCGGGCGGAGCGCTCCAGCAGACGGGAGTGCAGATAGAACACGTCGCCGGGGTACGCCTCTCGGCCGGGAGAGCGCTCCAGCAGGAGGCTCAGGGCACGGTAGGCCACGGCGTGCTTGGACAGATCGTCGTAGATGATCAGCACGTCCTTGCCGCGGCGCATGAAGTACTCCGCGATGGCGCAGCCGGCATACGGTGCGATGTACTGCAGCGGCGCGGGCTCGCTGGCAGTGGCGCTGACGACGATGGAATAATCCATGGCGTCGTGGCGGTGCAGGGTGCCCACCACCTTGGCCACGGTGCTGGCCTTCTGGCCGATGGCGACGTAGACGCAGATGACGTTCTTGCCCCGCTGGTTGATGATGGTATCCAGCGCGATGGCGGTCTTGCCGGTCTCACGGTCGCCGATGATCAGCTCACGCTGACCGCGGCCGATGGGGAACATGGAGTCGATGACCAGAATGCCGGTGTCCATGGGGACACTGACGGACTGACGGTCCATGATGCCGGGAGCCTGGGCCTCGATGGGATTGTACCCGGCGGCCTCGATCTGGCCCTTTCCGTCGATGGGTGCGCCCAGAGCGTTGACCACGCGGCCCAGATAACCCTCGCCCACGGAGACGCCGGCAGTCTTGCCGGTGCGCACCACCCGGGTGCCCTCCATGATGTCGATGTCAGAGCCGAACAGGATGCAGCCGATCTCATTGCGGCGGATATCCTGCACCATGCCCTTGACGCCGTTGTCGAAGAGGATGATCTCACCGTAGCAGACGTGGTCCAGACCGTCGATGACGGCGATGCCGTCGCCCACGGACTTGACAGTGCCCACTTCCCTGCTCTCCACGGCCAGGTTGAAATCCTCCACCGTGGACTTGAGGATGTCGATGATGTTCTCGGTACTCAGAGCCGTGGTGGCGCTCAGCTTCTCCTTGAGCTGATCCGTGCGCCCCTTGACGCTCCAGTCGATGATATCGTCGCCCACCAGGATGCGGAAGCCGCCGAGAACGGAGGGATCCTCCTTCACCTTCAGGTCGATGTCGTCCCGGTTGTACTTCCTGCACAGATATGCCCGGATCCGCTCGAACTGGGACTCGCTGGGGGGATTGATGCAGTGGAGCTCGGCCGTGAACTCATCTTCCTGCTTGCCGGCCTGCTCGTAGGCCTCGAAGATGCTGCCGATCTGGTCGATATCGCCGTTGTCGCACAGCAGCTTGAGGAAATCCCGCATCTCCAGGGGGAACACCTTGTCGATGACCTGGTGCTTCCGGGCGATGTCGATGCTGGGATCGGACAGTTGGTCGGACAGCGCGGGGATGGCCTCGAACATATCCTTGACCTGACGGACCGTGGTGTCGGGGATCTGGAACTGAGCAATTCGGTTTACATAATCAAGGATCGCCTCAGTTATCATGGTCGTCACCCGCCTTTGTCAGAAACTCATCGTAAAGCGCATCGTCGGCGCCAACGGCTTGCTTCTGCAGCATGAGCTTTTCGACCGCCGTAACCACGATTTCGGAGATTTCGGACTGCGTCTGATTGAGGATCTCCTTCTTGCGCAGACCGGCCTCGGACTTGGCCTCGTTGAGAATGGCCTGGGCCTTTTCCTGGGCCTCCTCGATGATCTTGTCGCGCTCGTGGACCGCATGGTCCCGGGCGCTCTTGATGATCGCAGCCTTTTCTTCCTCCACGCCGGCAAGGGACTCGCGGTGCTCGCGCTCCATCTCCGCCACGCTGGCCTTCATGGCTTCCGCCTCGGCCACCGAGTCGTTGATGAGCTGCTGCCGCTTCGCAATCACCTTGTGGATCGGCTTGAACAGGAAGAACTTCATAGCTATCAAGAGGATCAGGATATTGATAACCGTGAAAATAATATTCGGTGCATTGATGCTTTCAAACAATTTCCTTACCTGCCTTCCAGAAATAAAAACAATCTTACAGGGTGAACAGGATCAGCAGGGCGATGACCAGACCGTAGATAGCGGTGGACTCGGCCAGGGCGCAGCCCAGGATCAGGATGGACGTGATCTTGCCGCTGGCATCCGGCTGACGGGAGACAGCCTCCGCCGCTCTGCCGGCGGCGATACCGATGCCGAGACCTGCGCCAGCGCCCGTGAGGATAGCGATACCGGCGCCGATTGCGATAAATTCCATAATAGAATGCTCCTTCCGTTATTTATAGGTCGTGAATTACGCTTCCACTGCCGCCGTTTCCGCAGCGACAGCCTTTTTTTTCTTTTTCTTCACTTTCTTTTCCTTCGGCTCCGGATCCTCAATGGCCTCATGGATGTAGATACCGGTCAGGAACGTAAAGATATACGCCTGCAGCAGACCGTCAAAGAAGTCGAAATACAGGCAGAAGACGGCGGGCAGGAAGATGGGCAGGATGTGCTCCAGCAGTCCCATGATGACGAACGCGCCCAGGATGTTGCCGAACAGTCGCATGCACAGGCTCAGAGGCCGGGTGAAAATATCCAGGATATTGAATACGGTGACCACCGGCGTGGGCTGCGCAAACTGTTTGATCCAGCCGAATACGTTGTGTCTGCGGATGGATGCCGCCTGGACCAGAACGATGCTCATCACCGCCAGAGCGATGGTGACGTTCAGGTCCCGCGTGGGGGGCTTGAAGCCAAAGACGGCCATGATATTGGACAGACCCAGGAACAGCAGCACCGTGGTCAGGTACGGCACATATTCCTTGCCGTGCTCTCCCAGCGTATTGTAGAAGATACCCTCCAGCTTCGTCACGACGAACTCCACCGCAGCCTGCCGCTTGGAGATATTCGTGACCTTCAGGTTGCGGGTCAGACAGAAAGCCAGCACAGCCAGCACCACGATGACGATCCATGACACGAAGATACCGTCGTCCACGGCGATGCGCATGTTGCCGATGGTAAAATGGAACGCCTCGTTGACGGCCATCTTCTCGCCGATCATGTCAGCCACGTTTTCCGAGTTGTGCAAAATCTCAAACACCGTCTCTTGCAAAACACCCATAGCAGATACACCTCCTTTCTCTTTTGAAGCGATAATTTGCAGTTTTGTTTTTTATATTCTGTGAAAGCCGCCGCTCTCTTTCCCGCGGCTTTTGCACATTATATACAGGGTACGTACAAAAAGTCGGCTCCGCAGCGCCACTAAGTTAAAATTTTAACAAAGTTTGGCGGGGCTTCCCTACTCTCAAAACACAACTGGCCCTCCCCCTGTCCGCGATAGGAGGACAGGCCGGGAAAGTCCGAAAAATCCTGTATTTATCAGTCTTTTTCTATGGGCTATCCCGCAATTCGGAGCGCTGTCAGGCAGCGGCGGTGGGAAGGGGCTTTCCTTTTCAAGGCAGACAAACCCGGTTTTTTAGTTAAATTTTTAACAAAATTGGGTCTGCCTCTCCCCCGTGATAAAACCGAAATGGGGGGTATGGGCCTGCCGCTTCACCGGGGGGACAGCCGCAGGGCAAAAGAAAGGGCAGACAGCGCGCTTCACTGTCTGCCCTCGGACATGACAGTTCATAAGAATATACAAACTGATCGCATCGCGGAACAAGGGATACGGGGGTTAATTCTTCTCCGCCGTCTTCGCAAAGCTGCGGCCGTCATAGGTCCAGCAGGACTTGCAGATTCGGTGGGGCATACGATACGCGCCGCACTTCGGGCACTTGGTCAGGCCGGGAGTTTCCAGCTTCCAGTGGGAGCTGCGCCGCTTGTCGCGTCTTGCCTTGGATACTTTACCAGTGGGAACTGCCATGATGACACCTCCTTCGGATAGCCGCCCTCCGGGCGTCAGGATTCGTCGAGAAGCCGCCGCAGGACGGCAAGTCGGGGGTCCCCCTCCTTTTCACAGGAGCAGGGGCCTTCATTCAGGTCGGCGCCGCACCGGGAACAGAGCCCCGCACAGTCCTCCCTGCAAAGATGCTTGGTATCCATTCCGAGGATGAATGCGGTGCGGGCCAACTCCTCCACATCGAGTCGGCCGTCGTCGATCAGGACGATCTCTCCCTCATTCTCCTCGTCTGCCAGTTCCTCGGCCAGCAGGGTGTTCACCGGGAGCGACAGCGTTTCGGCAAAGGGCTTGCCGCAGCGGTCACAGACCCATTCCAGCTGACCGGACAGCAGAGCCTCCACCGTCAAGGCGCCGGCGGCGTTGCGCACCGTGCCCTCAAGGCACAGCGCCGTCGAAGCCGGAGTCTGGCCGAAAAAATCCACGTCGGAAAAGTCCAACTCCACCCGAAATGGGATCTTCTCGCCGGGGCGGTGCAGGATGGGGTTCAAATCCAGTCGCATGGTTCACCTCATCAGCGAATACGAGAATGCAAAAGAATACCGCATGACATTATAAAGGAAATTGCGGGCCTTGTCAAATATTTTCGGTGCTCCGGGGCACATTTTTTTGAAAAACCGCCCGGGGCACTGCGAAATATGATATAATGGCCGCAAAGCGTCAGATCGGGCCGCTTCATCGGGCCTCGATTTGAGAAGGCTGCCGAAGCCAGTTCTTCCTGGGAGGGAACGTCATGCGCACCATGACCATACAGGCCAACGACGCGGGACAGCGTCTGGACCGGTTCGTATCCAAGGCGGTGCCCCTGCTCCCCGGCGCCCTTTTGCAGAAGTATATCCGCCTAAAGCGCATCAAGGTCAACGGCAAGGGCGCCAAACGGGATACCCGGCTTGCTGTTGGCGACGTGGTGTATCTCTATATCAACGATGAGTTCTTCGACGCCCCCTCCCCGGAGAATGCCTTCCTGGGGCTCTATCGCACAGATCTGAGCATCGTCTACGAGGACGAGAACATCCTGCTGCTGGACAAGCGGCCCGGTCTGCCGGTGCACCCCGACGAGGCCGAAAAGGTCAACACCCTGCTGACCCACCTGCAGGCGTATCTGTACCAGAAGGGCGAGTGGAAGCCCCGGGAGGAGAACTCCTTCGCCCCGGCCCTGTGCAACCGCATCGACCGGAACACCGGCGGCATCGTCATCGCGGCGAAAAACGCCGAGGCTCTCCGGATCGTCAACCAGAAGATCCGGGACCGGGAGATCACGAAGCGGTACCTCTGCGTCACTCTGGGCCGCCCCTCTCCCCCCCGGGGAGAGATCTCCTGCTTCCTGCGAAAGGACGAGAAACGCAACCAGGTCGTCGTCTACCACCGGCCCGTTCCCGACGGCCGCAGCGCCGTCACCCGGTACCGGACCCTGCAGACAAAGGGCGGGCTGTCCCTGGTGGAGTGCGAGCTCCTCACCGGGCGCACCCATCAGATCCGGGCCTCCTTCGCCGATCTCGGCTGCCCCCTGCTGGGGGACGGCAAGTACGGCAGAGGCGATGTGAACCGAAAGTACGGCGAGACCCGGCAGGCTCTGTACTCCTACAAGCTGATCTTCTCCTTCACCACCGACGCGGGGCCTCTGGAATATCTCCGGGACCGGTCGTTCCAGGTGGAGCGGGTGGAATTTGCCGAGAAATATTTCGGGTATCACCTGCAGGAAAACTGAACCGAAACGGGGGCCTCTCCCCTCCTCTTCTGTTCCGCGGCGGGAAATTGCTCCCTCCGCGGAAGTTTCTTTTCAAATTCCATTGACTTTTGACGGATTTCCCGGTATATTTATTTCATTATAATATTTTAAGGTATGTCCGGGGATTTGTACCCGGCAAATCGGTTTGAAATGGGGGAGGATAAATGTCCAAAGAGCTCATTCGCCTTGTCGATTGTGTCATGGTGTTTGACGATGAAACTGTACTTGATTCTATCAATTTATATTTTAATGATAAGGAATTCCTCACTCTGCTCGGACCCAGCGGCTGCGGAAAGACCACAACGCTGCGTATCATCGGCGGCTTTCAGAAGCCTACCTCCGGTGATATATTGTTCGACGGCGTGAGGATTAATGACGTTCCGCCCCATAAGCGGAAGATCAATACCGTCTTTCAGAAATACGCCCTGTTCCCCCATCTGAACGTCTATGAGAACGTGGCTTTCGGGCTGCGGCTCCAGAAGATCCCGGAGAAGGAACTGGACGCAAGAGTGACGGAAATGCTTGAGCTGGTGGGTCTGCGGGGCTTCGAGCACCGAAAACCGGTCTCCCTCTCCGGCGGTCAGCAGCAGCGTGTTGCCATCGCCCGGGCCGTGGTGAACCGGCCCCAGGTCCTGCTGCTGGACGAGCCCCTGGGCGCCCTGGACCTGCGGCTGCGCAAGGATATGCAGAACGAACTCAAGCGCATCCAGCAGCAACTGGGAATCACTTTTATCTATGTCACCCACGATCAGGAGGAGGCCCTGGCCATGTCCGACACCGTGGTGGTCATGGATCATGGCCGCATCCAGCAGATCGGCACCCCGGAGGATATCTACAACGAGCCGAAAAACGCCTTCGTGGCCAATTTCATCGGCGAGTCCAATATCCTCGACGGCATCATGCTGGAAGATTACGCCGTGGAGTTCTTCGGCCGGCGCTTCGTCTGCGTGGACAAGGGCTTCGCCCCCCGGGAGCCGGTGGACGTGGTCATCCGCCCTGAGGATATCGATATCCTGCCCCCCGACAGCGGCCATCTGTGCGGCACGGTCACCAACGTCACCTTCAAGGGGATCCACTACGATATTATCGTGGATTTCAAGGGCTTCAAATGGCTCATCCAGACCACGGACTTCCACGCCGTGGGCTCCTATATCGGCATCCGTCTGAATCCGGAGGACATCCACGTCATGCCGAAGAGCGAGTACTCCGGTCTCTTCGGCGACTACAGTTCCTACTCCGAGGAATACGAGGAGATGGGCGATCCCGACGCGGACGCGGAGGAGGAGAACAGCGATGAGGAATAGATTCCTGGCCACGCCCTATCTGATCTGGATGATCCTCTTCGTGCTGGTACCTCTGGCGGTGGTCGTCTACTTTGCCTTCACCGACGTGAACTCCGGCGCTCTGACGCTGCACAATATCGCCCGCATGGGCAACTACCTGTCCATCTTTATCAAGTCCATCTGGCTGGCTCTGGTGTCCGCCGTCATCTGCCTGGTGGTGGGCTATCCCGTGGCCTACTTTATCGCCAAGGCTCCGGCGGGGCTCCAGCGGTTCCTCCTCATGCTCATCATCCTGCCCATGTGCATCAGCTTTCTGCTGCGGACCATGGCCTGGGTGTCCCTGCTGGAGGATACCGGCGTCATCAATAATTTCCTGGGCATGTTGGGCATCGGGCCCCTGCCCCTGATCCGCAACAACGCCGCCATCGTCCTGGGCATGGTCTACAACTACCTGCCCTACATGATCCTGCCTCTGTACACGGTGCTGGAGAAGATGGATCCCCGGCTCATCGAGGCGGCCCAGGATCTGGGGTGCGACGATATGCAGGTCTTCACAAAGGTGACCCTGCCCATGAGCGCCCCGGGCATCGTGTCCGGCATCACCATGGTCTTCGTCCCGGCGGTGTCCACGTTCTATATCTCAAAAAAGCTGGGCGGTACCGACGCGGCCCTCATCGGCGACGTCATCGAATCCCAGTTCAAGGCCGCCTATAACCCCAATTTCGGCGCGGCGCTGTCCCTGGTGCTGATGATCCTCATCTTCATCTGCATCGGTCTGACCAACCGCGTCTCCGGTGATGAGAAGGGGGCGATGCTCGTATGAAGCAGGTCCAGCGCGTCGTCACCGTTATCATCTTCCTCTTTCTCTATATCCCCATCCTGCTGCTGGCGGTGGCGTCCTTCAACAGCGGCTCGGACCCGGCGGCGTTCAAGTCCTTTACATTCCACAATTACTCCGCCCTGTTCCACGATCATTTTCTGCTGCCCCTGCTGGGCAACTCCCTGATCGTTGCCGTTACCGCATCCGTCTGCGCCATGATCCTGGGCACCCTTGCCGCTCTCGGCATCCACGCCATGAACAAAACCCCCAGACGGCTTGCTCTGGGACTGGCCAACATCCCCCTGATGAATCCCGATATCGTCACCGGCGTCTCCCTTGCCCTGCTGTTTGCCTTTGTGGGACAGCTGCTGAAGACCAACCACATCCTGGGCTTTGCGACGCTGCTGATCGCGCACATCACCTTCGGACTTCCCTACATCATCCTGTCCGTCATGCCGAAGCTGACCCAGATGGACCCGTCCCTCACCGACGCGGCCCTGGACCTGGGCTGCAGGCCCATCCAGGCGTTTTTCAAGGTCACGCTCCCGGAGCTGACCAGCAGCATCGCCGCCGGATTCCTGATGGCCTTCGCCATGAGTCTGGATGATTTCGTGATCAGCTACTTCGTCTTCGGCCCCACCTTCGTGACCCTGCCGGTGGAGATCTATAACTACACGAAAAAGCCTCTGCCGCCGAAGATCTACGCCCTGTTCACCCTGCTGTTCCTGGCCATTCTGGTGGTCATGGTCCTTATGAATCTCCTCCAGGCCAGGGATGCGCGGCAGGAGCGCCGCCGGCGCCAGCACGGTATGTAACATTTTTAAAAACGCAGGCAGCCGCCTGCGGATCAATCCACCCCATGAGGGAGAAAGGCATGGGCCGCGCCCATGACATGGTGAATATCGATGAAGAAAAGAGTACTGCCCCTGTTTTCCGCCGTCCTGCTGCTGGCCCTGCTGGTCCTGCCTCTGGGCGCCGCCGCCGCGCCGGAAAACGACGAAAACATCACCATCAACGTCTATAACTGGGGCCAGTATATCTCCGACGGCACCGACGGCTATATCGACGTCAACCGGGCCTTCACCGAGGCCACCGGCATCCAGGTCAACTACACCACCTACGACACCAACGAGAGCATGTACACCAAGCTCAAGACCGGCGGCGCCACTTACGATGTGATCATCCCCTCCGACTATATGATCGCCAGGCTGATCGACGAGGATATGCTCCGGCCGCTGAACTTCGACAACATCCCCAATTACAAATACATCGACAACGCCTTCCTGAACACCGACTACGACCCGGACAACATCTACTCCGTCCCCTATACCTGGGGCACCGTGGGCATCATCTACAACACCGCCTATGTGGATGAGGCGGACACAGGCTCCTGGGATCTGCTGTGGAACAGCAAGTATAGCGGCAAGATCCTCATGTTCGACAACTGCCGTGACGCCTTCGGCATCGCCGAGCTGAGCCTGGGCTACAGTCTGAACACCAATGACCCGGACGAGCTCAGAGACGCCGCGGAGCTCCTCAAGGCCCAGCAGCCTCTGGTCCAGAGCTATGTCATGGACCAGATCTTCGAGACCATGGAACGGGAGGAGGCCTGGATCGCCCCCTACTATGCCGGCGACTTCCTGCTCATGTATAAGGAGAACGACAAGCTGGGCTTCTACTTCCCGGAGGAGGGCTTCAATATCTTCATCGACGCCATGTGCATCCCCAAGACCAGCCAGCATCCGGAGGCCGCCGAGGCCTATATCAACTTCCTCTGCGATCCGAAGATCTCCGCCGAGAATCTGGAGTATCTCGGCTATGCCACGCCCATGACCGAGGCCAAGCAGTATATGGACCCGGAGATGACAACCAGCGAGGTGGTCTATCCCACTGAGGAGACCCTGGCCCGGGGCGAGAGCTTCCTGGTCCTGGACCGTGAGGCCACACAGCTGATGGATGAGCTGTGGCTGGACGTCAAGACCGACGGGGGCAGCATCAGCACCGGCACCATCATCGCCATCGTTGTCATCATCCTGGCCATCGCCATGGTCTTCGTCACCCGAAAAGTCCGCCGCAAGCGCTGAGTTCGGCCATACAACAAGCAGGAGGAATCATCATGGAGTTCCAAGCAAACGCCGGCAAACAGGTCCGCATCCAGACGAGTCTGGGCGCCTACGACCGCCACGCTATCCGGACCCACTTCGTCAAGATCGGCGAAGACTACTGTCAGCTGGTAGAGCAGTACGTCAAGCCCCTGTGGCAGGAGGGCGATATCCTCTCCAGCAGCGAGAAGATCATCGGTCTGTGTCAGAAGCGGGTGGTCTATAAAAAAGATATGCGTCTGTCCTTCTGGGCAAAATTTCTCTCCCGGTTCGCCATGCACAGCGACGCCGGAATCGGGGTGGACAGCCCCTGGAAGATGCAGTTCGCCATCGATCACTGCGGTCTGGGCAAGGTCCTCTGGGCCACCTTCCGCAGCGCCCTGGGCAAGCTCCGGGGCAAGCACGGCATCTTCTACGATATCGTGGGCCAGGAGGTCACGGGTCTGGACGGCTTCTACGACCACGAATTCGAGGAGTACGGCAACTACGGCATCCGGATCCCGGAAAATCCCGCCGGGGTGTGCAACGAGGTCTATGAAAAGACCGGCGTGCGGATGATGATCGTGGACGCCAACGACATCACCCGGGAGATCCTGGGCAAGGCAGACGCCCTGAATGAATTCACCGACAGTCAGCTGCTGGAGATGATCGACGACAATCCCGCCGGTCAGAGCACGGAGCTGACGCCCTTTATCCTGATCCGCAAGGCAGCGGAGTAAATTCAAATCGAAACCGCTGCGCAGGGTTTCCGCTGATGCGGAATTCTGCGCGGCTTCTGACCGTTTCAAACGGGGGCATACGCCCCCGTTTCCCATCTCTTCCGAGGAGGTATCCCCTATGTCCATCGAACTTGTCCGCGCCTATTTTGAGCCCCTGGGCCGGGCCGGAGATATCCTGGAGTTTCCCGTGTCCAGCGCAACCGTGGAGCTGGCGGCCCAGGCCGTGGGCGTCATCCCCGCCCGGATCGCCAAGACCCTGTCCTTCCTGGTGGACGGCGCCTGCGTCCTCATCGTCACTGCGGGAGACGTGAAAATCAACAACTCCAAATTCAAGGGGCAGTTCCACTGCAAGGCGAAGATGCTCTCCGCGGAGCAGGTGTCGGCCTTCACCGGCCATGCCGTAGGCGGCGTGTGTCCCTTCGGCGTCCCGGATACGGTAAAGACGTATCTGGACGTGTCCCTGCAGCGGTTCGACACCGTCTTCCCCGCCGCGGGAAGCTCCAATTCCGCCATCGAGCTGACCTGTGAGGAGCTGTTCGGCTACGCCGGGGCGGAGGCCTGGATCGACGTGTGCAGCGCCCCTGCGGAGTGACTCCGCATCCGCCGCTTCTGCGCGGCTCTTTTTCATGCCGCCGTCTCCCGGGCCTTTTTTTCGTGAAAACGGGAGATTATGCTTCTCTGCCCTGATTATTTGTTGATCCAGACCGGTTTTTGAGAAAAAACCGGGGAAACTTCTCACAAAACGCAGTTGACTTTTCCATAAAATGCTCTTACTATTTGGAAAGGAAGCGGGATCCGCCCGCTTCACGATCCATCACAGGACGCGTAAAGCGCCCAAGTTTTTTAGGAGGAAAAGAAATGAAGAAGCTGCTTATCATTGCCTGTTCTCTGGCTCTGGTCGTTGCTCTGGCCGCCTGTGGTAACGAAGCGCCTCCCGCTGTTGACGATGCGGAAGAAGCTGTCACCGACGTGGTCGATGAGGCCGTTGAGACTGTTGACGAGGCCGCCGAGACGGTCGTTGACACTGCAGAGAACGCTGCCGACGCTGCTCAGGACACTGCTTCCGACGCTGTCGATGCCGCTCAGGACGCTGCTCAGGGCGCTGCTGACGCCGCCGGCGATGCTGCCGACGCCGCTGCCGGTGCCGTGAACGACGCTGCCAACGCTGTGGGCGACGCTGCCGATAACGCTGCCGAGGCCGTGAACGAGGCCGTGGGCGAGTAATTCGTCAGCAGAGCAAACGCAACATCAATAAAAAAGAGGGAACGTTTCATTTGAAACGTTCCCTCTTTTTTTGTCGGATCAAAGGCCCAGCGCGCCGCCGAAGCCGCCGGCCAGCTGGCCCATGCTGTCGCCCATGGCCTTGGACGCGCTGCGGATCGCCTCGTTCACCGCCGCGACCACCAGATCCTGGAGCATTTCCACGTCTTCAGGATCCACTGCCTCCGGCTGGATCTCCAGCCGCAGCAGCTCCTTCTTGCCGCTGACGGTGGCTTTGACAACGCCGCCGCCGGCCTCAGCCGTGAACTCCCGTTCTTCGATCTCCTGCTGGGCCTTGAGCATATCCTGCTGCATCTTCTGCGCCTGCTTGATCAGGTTGGGGCTCACGCCGCCGCCGTATCCGCCACGAAATCCCTTCGCCATTGTATTCTCCTCCTCTATTTGGTAGACAGATCGAACTTCTCGCCGAGAGCAAGCAATCCGTCAAATTTATCCTCTTTTTCCTCTTTCTCCGCCTCCGGCGCGGTCTGGCGGCCGTCCCGGTCGGTCCTCTGCCGGATCGTCACCGGCAATGGGGCGCCGAAGTGCTCCTCCACCGCCGCCGTCAGCGCCGTGCGTACCCCGGCGCGATTGAGCTGACGCTGGGTGTCGTCGTCCGCTGTCAGCAGCAGTACGCCGTCTCCGGCCAGCCGCCACTCCACCTGTTCCCTGTCGCTGAGGGCCCGGAGTGCGCTGGGAATGTGCTTTGCCTGCAGCAGGGGAAGCATGGCGCCGCGCAGGGCTTCGCCGTCCTCCGCCGGTGCGGCGGGCTCCGTCGGGACGGGCTGCACCGCAGGCTCCGGGGAAACGGACTGCACCACAGGCTCCGGGGAGGGCGGTGCACTCGCCGCTTTCGGAACCGGTCTTTCCGGCTCCGGCACGGTCTCCACATGTCTCGGGGGCTCCGGCTCCCGTCTCACGGGCTCCGGGCTGTGCCGGGGCGTCCCGCCGTCGGCCAACAGGGCCTCCAGACGCTCTATCCGGGCGGTCAGCGCCGCCGTGTCCCCGTTCACTGCAGGATCGCACAGCCGCAGCAGGGCGGCCTCCGCGTCCAGCCGCCGGTTGGCGCTCAGGCTCATGCGGCCCGCGGCCTCCCGCAAAACGTCCAGGGCCGTCAGCAGACGGGCCGGAGACAGGGATATCTTTTTCAGCTCCGCAGGGTCGAAGCGGCCGGAGAGCAGCGTCTCCTCCTCCGGCGCCGTTTCCAGCACCAGCAGGTCCCGCAGCAGCGCGGACAGCTCGCTCAGAACGGCGCCCATCTCCTTGCCGGCCAGGTACAGCTCGTCCAGCACCCGGAGGACGCTTCGGCCGTCCTGTTCCGCAACAGCCCGGTACAGCCGCAGAGTGTCAAGGCTCCCGGCCAGACCTGTGGACTCCAGGACCCGGGCTGTATCGACGGTCCCGCCGCCGCCCCGGCACTGGTCCAGCAGGGACAGGCCGTCCCGCAGGGCCCCGTCGGAGAGCTGCGCCAGCAGTCTGGCTCCGTCGGCGGTGAGGTCGATCTGCTCCTGCTCGGCCACATAGCCCAGCCGGGCGGCGATGTCCTCCGTCCGGATCCGCCGGAAAGCGAATTGCTGACAGCGGGAGAGCACCGTGGCGGGCACCTTGTGGACCTCCGTGGTGGCAAGGATGAACAGCAGGTGCTCCGGGGGCTCCTCCATGATCTTCAGCAGGGCGTTGAAGGCCTCTCGCGTGAGCATATGGACCTCGTCGACGATATACACACGCCTGCGCACAGAGGCCGGTGAGAAGATCGCCTCGTCCCGAAGGGCGCGGACATCATCTATGCTTCTGTTGGAGGCGGCGTCCATCTCCACCACGTCCAGGATACTGCCGTTTTCAATGCCCCGGCAGGCGGCGCACTCATTGCAGGGGTCCCCGTGGACGGGATGCTCACAGTTGACGGCCCGGGCCAGGATCTTCGCCACGGTGGTCTTGCCGGTGCCTCTGGTCCCGGTGAAGAGGTAGGCGTGGGAGATCCTGCCGGTCTCCACCTGGCGGGCCAGCGTCTGCGTGATATGGGGCTGCCCCACCACGTCGGAAAACGTGCGGGGCCGCCATTTTCGGTACAGCGCCTGATACACGGCCGACACCTCCCGACGGTTGGCTTCCGTATTGGTTTCGGCGGAAAGCAAGACCGCACACCGGCCTTTGAATGCACGACATGTCCGTAACCCGGCCAGAAAGCTCAGGAACGGTATCCCTGCGGCACACGACGGACACCGCTTAATGCTGCTCGGTTCCCCGCCTGACATGGTTCGCGGGCCTCCGTTGCGCAGGACCGATCCGTCAACACCTCTTAACAGGGGCAGACGACACATCGCACACCCGGGGGCCGGGATTCATCCCTGCTATAGCGGCTTGCAGGCGACAGGGCACCGCTGGCTCCCCGACTAGTGCGGCCTTGCTTCCCGCCGGAAACAAAGCATATACAGTATAACGGAAACCCGGCCGGGACGCAAGTATAAAATTTTCGTTCCCGACCGGTTTTTTCCTTTCTTACTCCAGCGTTACGGGGCTGGTCCGCCACTCCCGGCTGCCGGGCGTGACGACGGGCATGCACAGACCGTAGAGGTCAGCGGCCCGTAGGTCCGCTGAAAAGGCCGCCTCCGCCTCCGGTCCCATGCGTCGGACGTGAGAAGGCTTGGTCAGTATCGGCAGGTCGTCCCGCATCCGGGCCAACAGCATCCTGCCCCGGGCGTTGCTGCCCAGCAGCCGCAGCCAGGGCGGCAGGGTCTGCTCCCGCAGATCCAGCGCCGCACGGAGGAACAGCCGCCGGATCCGGGCGTTGGTGTAGTGCTTCGTTCCCGCCAGTTCCAGCAGCTCCTGCCAGCTTCCCGCCTCCCGGGAGGCCCGGTACAGCCGGTCCGCCAGCCCGCCGCCGCTGTCCGGCAGGGCCGCAAAATCCTCCCGTGTACGGGTCCGCAGCAGGGCCAGAATGCCCCGCTGCCCCCGCTCGATGTCCACCGGGGCGCGGCCGGCCAGACACTCCCGCTCCCAGACGGCCAGGGATGCCGGAGGCATCCACCCTGCCGGCGGCGTTTCCTCCTTCATCAGCCGCGCGCGGAGTGCGGCAGCGGACGGGTATTCCGACTCCTCCGCCGTACCGTCGTGCGCCGCGCCCTGCCGCCGGACAGCCAGAGGCGTCATACCGGTACCGGGCAGTGCCCGCAGGTACTCAATGGCCAGGATGTCGTTGGGCCGCCGCAGCGGTGCGGCGGCCTCGCGGCCCAGCAGGGCCTCCACCGCCCGCTCCCGGGCCGCGGCAAAGGGAATGCCGCCTCGCAGTTCCCCCCGCAGCACGTCAGAGAACGCGGGGCTGTTCAGACAGTCGGCTACCGCCTGCAGCGGCTCCAGCGCGCCGCTCTCGCAGCCGAAGGACAGCACGTCCGTCACACCGGCGGCCGCCAGCGTCTGCACTGCGCCCCGGGCAAAGCCCTCCGCGGAGGACAGCGCCGCCGTCAGGGGCAGCTCCAGCACCAGATCCGCACCGGAACGGAGGGCCATCTCCGCCCGGGCCCACTTGTCCGCAATAGCTGCCTCTCCCCGCTGGACAAAGGAGCCGCTCATCACACAGACGACGGCTGTGTCCGCGCCCAGCCGGGCCCGGGTCTGCGCGATATGATACTGATGACCGCTGTGAAAGGGATTGTATTCCGCCACGATCCCTGCCGTGCGCACTGTCCTCGCCTCCTCTGTCTCTTGTGCGGGACGCGCCCCGCTGGCCCTATTGTACCACAGTTTTTGGGAAAAGGGGTTGTAAGATTTTACAAAAGGGTCTAAAATGTAGACTAAGCGCAAAAAAACGTCTCCGCAGCGGCGGAGAACAGATAAGGAGACATGGAGTTATGAAAATTCTGGTCATCAACGCAGGCAGCTCTTCTTTGAAATATCAGCTGATGGACCCCGCGAAAAACGAGGTGTTTGCCAAGGGCGTCTGTGAGCGGATCGGCATCGACGGTCTGTTCACCTACAAGCCCACGGGCCGGGAGCCCATCAAGGGCCTGAAGACCGACATGCCCACCCACAGCGAGGCCATGCAGACCGTGCTGCAGTATCTGACCGACCCGGAGATCGGCGTCATCGCCGACATGAAGGAGATCGACGCGGTGGGCCATCGCGTGGTCCACGGCGGCGAGGCCTTTACCGCGTCCGTCCTCATCACCGAGGATGTCCTGGCAGAGATCGAAGCCTGTTCTCCCCTGGCGCCTCTGCACAATCCCGCCAATATCATCGGCATCCGCACCTGCCAGCAGATGATGCCCGGCGTGCCCATGGTGGCGGTGTTCGACACTGCCTTCCATCAGACCATGCCGCCGGCGGCCTATACCTATGCCCTGCCCTACTCCTATTACACCGAGGACAAGGTCCGGCGCTACGGCTTCCACGGCACCAGCCATAAATATGTTGCCGGCCGGGCGGCCGCCATGCTGGGCAAGCCCATCGAGTCTCTCAAGCTGATCTCCTGTCACCTGGGCAACGGCTCCTCCGTCACGGCGGTGGACGGCGGCAAGTCCGTGGATACCTCCATGGGCTTTACCCCCCTGGCCGGCGTGCCCATGGGCACCCGCTCCGGCGATCTGGACGCCGGGGTCCTGGAGTATATCATGACCCGGCACAATCTTGATATCCACCAGATGCTCAAGGTCCTCAACCATGAATCCGGCGTGTTCGGCATCTCCGGCCTGTCCTCCGACTTCCGCGACCTGGAGGACGCGGCGGAAAAGGGCGATCCCAGGGCGATCCTGGCCATTGGCTGCTTCAACTACGCCGTGAAGAAGCTCATCGGCGCCTATGCCGCCGCCATGGGCGGTCTGGACGCCGTGATCTTCACCGCCGGTATCGGCGAGAACGGTCCTGCTCAGCGCCGGGATATTACCGCCGGTCTTGAGTTCATGGGGCTGAAGCTGGATCCCGAGCGCAATCAGCAGCGGGGCAAGGAACTGGTCATCTCCACCGACGACTCTCCCGTGAAGATCCTGCTGATCCCCACCGATGAGGAGCTCATGATCGCCACGGACACCGCGGCCCTGCTGAAGTGACCATCTGCGCGTGTATGCCCCTGATACGGTCGCCGCAGATGGGCGAAAGACGAAATGAGAGGCGGTGGGGCCCGTGAGGATCAAATGCGAATACTGCGACCGGTTCATTGACGATACCGATTCCGTCTGCCCCTACTGCGGCGGCACCAACGACAAAATGCAGCGCAGCGGCACAGGCGTACCGAAGACCGTTGAGGAGCTGCTGGCCTTCTGTCAGGCCCATCATCTGCCCCTGGAGAAGATGCGCTTCTTCATCGGCGAGGACTATCGGGAGCCCCGGGCCTACGGTATTTACAAAGATGAAAGCGGCAATTTCGTCGTATACAAGAACAAGTCCGACGGCTCCCGGGCCGTGCGCTACACGGGCAGCGACGAGGCCTACGCGGTCAATGAGATCTACCAGAAGCTGAAGTCGGAGATCGCAAACCAGCGCAGCCACAATCCGCCTCCGCCGGGAAGCGGCGCCGGATATCCGGCAGGCGGCCGGAGACGGGCTCCTGTCAGAAGCCATCTGGCCATTCTCATTCTCGTGATCTTTTTCATTGCCGCCGCCATCCTGTCCATGGGCCACTCCCCCCGGTCCGGCTACTACCGCTATGACGACGGCTACTATTACAGCCAGGGGGACGACTGGTACTACTACTACGACGACGAGTGGATCCCCATCTTCGCGGACGAAGAGCTGGAGGCAAATTACGGCGACTACTACGTCGGCCCCTATGAGAGCGGATACGGCGTCGATGATTTCCAGGACAGCGGCTACTATGAGGAATCCTCCTTCTGGGACAACAGCGACTGGGATTCCGGTGACTGGGACTCCGGCGACTGGGACTCCGGCGGCGACTGGGATTCCGGCTGGTCGGACTGGGATTCCGACTGGTAAGCGCACCGCAGTCTTCGATGGAAGCTCTCTCTCATTCTTTTACAAAAACAGGGCGTGCTGCACTGCAGCACGCCCTGTTTTTTCTTATGGAATATTCCGTTCCTCACACCTTCATGGACGCCAGAGGCGACGGGGTCTCCGGCGGTTTGCCCAGGATAGGTTTACATAAAATCTCCTCCACCCGGGTATCCAGGATACTGGCGGAATAGGACGGCCGCAGGATCACCGCCGTATCGGCGCCGATACCTGTGCCGGCCACCGCGATCACCGGCTCACCGGCGGGGATCAGGCCCGCGTCGGCGGCCATGGCGGCGATCTCCACACAGACCTTGGTGCCCTGACCGAACATGCGCAGGGCCGCGGCGATGAGCTCCACGGGATAGGCACCCCTGAACCGCGAGCTGACGGAGCGCTCCGCGCCGCTCAGGGCGTGGGCGGCGGTACAGACCTGATACCCTTTGGCCAGCAGGGCCGCCCGGGTCTCCTCGGGCATCCTGTTTTTGCCGTAGGCGATGCTGCCGTAGGCGTGGGTCACGCAGGTGAGCGTGATGTCCCCCAGGCGGCCGTCAAAATACTCCGGCGTCTTTCCCCGGGTCGTCGCGACCACGATATGCCGGATCCCCCGGGCTCTGGCCGTCTCCAGGGCCAGCGTCACCACCTGCTCCGTGTTTTCCGGACCGGGTTTTTCCCAATACACAGCGATCACTCCTTTTCCACCCTGCTTAACTTCCGTGGGCCTGATCGTACTCCGCCAGCGCCGCCAGCGTATACTCCACGTCGGAGGGGCACGGGATATACAGCAGGCCCCGCTTCTGGCGGGTCTCCGCGCCCTTGCCGGTGATGAGCAGGACGCCGGGTTCCTCCCACATGGCCCGGACAGCGGTAAAGATAGCCTCGCCCCGGTCCGGGATGATAAAGTACGGCGCCGACATATACTCCGCCATCTCCTGACAGATCTGCTCCACAGGCTCCTCGCCGCAGTCCTCCTCCGTCAGGTAGGTGCGGCAGGCGTACTGGCTGGACACCTCCGGCAGGTCCCGGCGGCGCTCCTGGGCCTTGCATCCGGGGCAGCCGAAGACGATGGATACCGGCGCGCCGGGATATTCCTCCGCCACGGACCGGAACAGCCGCTCAAAGCTGAGGCGGTTGTGGGCGTAGTCCACGATGACGGTGAGTTTGCCGTCCTCGCTGGTGTAGACCTCCATGCGCCCCGGCACCCGGGCGCGCTCCAGCCCGCGGGCCACCGCCGTCTCCGGCACGCCCAGGGCATGGCAGACGGTCACGGCGGCCAGGGCGTTCTCCACGTTGAACAGCCCCGGCATGGTCAGACGCAGGACCCGGGTATAGCCGGGGGTCCGGACGCGGAACCGGATGCCGTTGCCCTCCTTCTCCACCTGATCGGCGTAGACGTCCGCCGCCGGGTCCCGCTCCGAAAAGGTCAGCACCCGGCCGGCGCTCTGTGCCGCCGCCAGAACCTCGTCGGCCCGGGCGCTGTCCAGATTCACGCAGGCGGTGCCGCACAGGGGGAACAGCAGTAATTTCGACTGGAAGTAATCCTCCTCGTCCGGGTGCTCGATGGCACTGATGTGGTCCCGGCCGATGTTGAGAAAACAGCCCACGGTAAAGCGGATGCCGTCCACCCGGCCGTATTTCAGGGCCTGGCTGGATACCTCCATGGTCAGCTGGCGCAGCCCCGCGTCCGCGGCGCGGCGGAAGTGGCGCTGGAGGTCCATGGGCTCCGGGGTGGTGAGATGCGACTCGAACCGCTCCACCCCGTCATAGGTGTCGATGGAGGAGATGACGCCGCTCTCCGGGCCGCCCACGTCCTCCATCCAGGCGTCCAGAATAGACTTCATGTAGTACGTAGTGGAGGACTTGCCCTTCGTCCCGGTGATGCCGATCAGGGCCAGCTCTCTCCAGGGCCGGTCATAGTGGAAGTCCGCCAGCACCGTCATGGCCCTGCGGATATCCGTCACCAGCAGCATCGAGGCGTCGGCACCCATGTCCCGCTCCGCCACGTAGGCGAAGGCCCCGGCCGCCACGGCCTTGTGCAGATACTCCTCTTTGAAGTGCGCGCCCTTGCAGAGAAACAGGGCGTCCTTCAGCTCCTCCCGGGAGTCGCAGGAAAAAAGGGCGACCGTCCGCTCCCCGTCGCCGGGGCGCAGCCGCTCGTCCTTCAAAAGTCCCTGTTCCCGCAGAAACGCGGCGTATTCCTTCAGTGTATGACTCATGTCTCCTCAGCCTTTCTTCAGTCTGCCGCCGCAGGCCAGAATGGCGGCGTCCGCCAGGGCCGCCATGGCGTCCGCCCAGGTGCGGTCCAGACCCAGATGCCTCCGGGCCAGGGACAGCTCCGTGCAGGCCAGGATCGCACCGTCGCAGCCCATCTGCTCCCGCCAGTTGAGCAGCGGCGCCATGTCCGCCATCGTCACCCGGCTGCCGGCCTTCACCCGGTCGTAGATCACACGCATGACCTGACGCTGTACGGCGCCCTCCGGTACGAGGGCGTCGATGTCACGGGCGGCACAGGCCTTCTGGTACAGGCCGTTTTGAACGGTGCCGTCGGTGGCGAAGATGGCCGCCTTGCGCCATCCCCGCCGCTTTGCCTCGTCCGCCGCCGCCTCGACCATGTTCACCAGGGGGATCGTCAGATCCCGTTCCAGACGCGGGGCAAAGACGTGGGACGTGTTGCAGGGGATCGCCAGCGCCGTGCAGCCGGCCCGCTCCAGAAGCCGGGCCTCGGACAGGAGCTTCTGATACAGCTCCTCCTTCCGTCCCGTCAGCAGGCAGGCCGTCCGGTCCGGCATGGAGGCGCAGCTCCACAGCAGCAGATCGATGTGCTCCTGATCGCAGGACGCCTCCGTCCGCTCCGTCACCATCTGGTAGAACAGAGCGCTGGCCGCGGGGCCCATGCCGCCCAATACGCCCAGTCTCCGTCTCGTCATAGGATCGTCACACTTCCTTCTTCATGTACTGCGGGAACTGCTGCTTATACAGCTTTGCCAGACGCTTCAGCCGCAGCTTCCGCTTGAAGCCGCTGTCCGCCGGATTCTCCATGGGGTTGGCGGAGAGGCCTGCCCGCCGCAGTTCCTCCATCCGCTTCTGATACTCCTCTCCGGCGATGAACTCCTTTGTCACGGACAGGGGCACCACGTGCCAGAAGAACGGCTTGTCCGCCATGGTGACGGGCAGCTCCCGCTCCAGGATCCGGTCCTCCGTCACAAGTTTGGCCAGATTGTAGCCGGCGCCGGTGACGTAGTAGTTGCTCCGGCCCTGCCGGACGTTGATCTCAAAAGCCTTGTACTTCCCGTCCCGGACGTCGTATTTCAGGTCGAAATTGGAAAAGCCCGTAAACTGAACTTTCTCCAGCAGCTGCTTGAGCGGCTCCGCCAGCGCCGGGTCCACGGGCTCGTTGAGGATCACCGCGTGGTTGCCCAGACCGTGGGGAGAATGCTCCTCCAGCAGGACGTGGCCCAGGCACATGAGCTTGACCTGTGCGTTCCGGTCCGAGTAGCAGGTCAGCACCCGCATGGCGGTGTCGTCCCCGGGGATGAACTCCTGGATCACCATGGTCCCGGGATAGCCGGCGGCATAGGCCTTGTCCAGATAGTCCTGCAGCGCCGCCCGGTCCCCGGCGTGGAAGACCTTGTCGTTGCCGGGGAAGGGGTGCTCCCAGTAGGCCACGCCGTCGGAGGGCTTGGCCACACAGGGGAAATCGAAGGGCAGGGTGAAGTCCGCGCCCATGTCCTTTTCATAGACGAAGGTCAGCGGATGCGGGATGCCCAGCTCGTCGCAGAGCTCATAGAACCGCTCTTTGTTCATCAGCTGCTCCATCAGCTCCAGGGGGATGTAAGGGGCCACCACATTGTCCGGATACTGTCCCATAAACCGGGCGGCCAGCTTCACGTAACTGTCGCCGCAGCCGATCAGCAGGACAGTGTCCTCCGGATGGGCGTTGGCAAAGGCCGTGACGTTCTGAAAAAACGTGTCCGGGTCCTCGTTCTTCTCTCCCACGGCCCGGAGGTCCGCGATCTTACTGTCACAGCAGGGACCGCTGGCAAATTTCGCATAGACCGTGGAGTGCAGGCCGTAGGCCTCGTGGAAGGCTCTGGCCATGCTGTATACGTTGATGTCGCCGCCAAACAGAAGGGGGCGCAGATGCAGTTCACTCATATCGTTTCCATCCACACTTTTATCAGGAATCGCGGCGGTGGAAAAGCCGCGCCGCTCTGGACTGATTCTTTTCTTCGGGGCTCTGCTGGCCTTCTTCGACCTCTTTGGCCGCTTCGGCTTCTTCGGCCGTTTCGGCTTCTTTGGCCGCTTCGGCTTCTTCGGCCGCTGCGGCTTCTTTGCCCGCTGCGGCTTCTTCGGCCGCTGCGGCTTCTTCGGCCGTTTCGGCTTCTTTGGCCGCTTCGGCTTCTTTGACCGCTTCGGCTTCTTTGACTTCCCGTCTTTCTTCGCCGCGGTATTCCCGCTTCAGGCCCCGGACGTTCACCGGATCCACCGCCAGGACCACCTTGTCTCCGGGGGTGCACTCCAGCTTCGTCACGTCCAGCAGCGTCTCCAGCAGGCCGGGACGGCCCAGGATGCGGACCTTCTGGTCCCCCATCTGGACGGTGAGCTTATCGCCGAAGTTGAACAGGCCCGTCTTCTTCTCCTCCAGATATTCCGCGGTGAAGCCGTCATAGTATCCCACGGGGATCACCGCCACGCGGGTGGGCTCCTTCACCGTGATCGGGTTCTCATTGCCCAGAGAGTGGCCCTTGGGCACCCAGCGGACCTCGCAGACCTTCGCTTCGATCCAGCTCACCGGCTGCAGCTTCGTCTTCCGGCTGGACAGCTTCGTGCGGCCGAAGAATTCCGATCCCACCCGGGCGGCTTCCAGCTGCAGCTCCGTTTTGGCGAACAGAGCGCCGGCGCCGGCGGCATAGACGATGCCCGTGTCCACCCCGGCCTCCCTGAGCTTGTCGATGAGGCCCTTGAAGCCCGCCACCTGTTCCTTTTCCACCTTGCCGTCGGCTCTGATCTGGGTGAAGATGCCGTTGATCACCACGTTGGGCAGATACTGATACACCTGCAGGATCTTATCCAGATCCGTCAGAAGGAAGCCGCCGTAGCCCACGCCGGAGTCGATCTGCAGATGGGCCTCCGCCACAACGCCGCGGCTGCCGGCTACGCCGTCCAGCGCCACCACTGTCTCGTAGGACCCCACGGTGCAGACCACCTTCAGGTCCAGCAGACGGCCCAGCTCCTCCGGATCGGTGGTGGAGCGGAGCATGAGGATCTCCTCCTCCACGTACCCGGCGTCCCGCAGACGGGCGGCGTCGTCGATCTCGGAGATGACAAAGTGGTCGATCCCCTCGTCCCGGAGGATCCGGGCCGCCTCCAGCAGACCGACGCCGTAGGCGTCGCCGGCCAGTACGGCGTAGATGGGGATGCCCTCCGCCCGCTTCCTGACGGCGTTGATATTCTCCTTGAGCACCTTTGTGTCGATGACCAATGCTTTCATTCTTTTTGCCTCCACTCGTTCTGATCCGGCCGATGTCCGGCCGGGGCGTTGCAGCGTTGCATACAATCATGGATTCAGCGCTCGTCTCTTCACTCTCTCATACCGCGGTTGTGTCTTTATATTATATCATCACCGGCTTCGCTCCGTCAATCCGCCGGGGCGCTCCATACGGATTTTTTCGCGGCGTGCGCGCTGCGGAATCTGCGGGACTTCGCATAAAAAATCTGTACGGGGAGGCAGCCGCCTCCCCGTACAGCGTGTCGTCTTATTCGCTTTGGCCGCTCTTGTTCTGGTTGTTTTTGTTCTGGTTGATCTTTCTCGCGCCCTCTCGCGCCGCGATCTCCCGTACGGCGTCCTTGTGGGACAGATTCACGCGGCCCTTCTCGTCGATCTCGATGACCTTGACCCACATCATGTCGCCCACCTTGCAGGCGTCCTCCACCTTCTCGATGCGCTTCTCCGCCAGCTTGGAGATGTGGACCAGACCGTCCTTGCCGGGGGCCAGTTCCACGAAGGCGCCGAAGTTCATCAGACGTACCACGCGGCCGTAGTACAGGCTGCCTACCTCCGGCACGAAGACGATGGTCTCGATGGTCTTCTTCGCCGCGTCGCAGGAGGCCGCGTCCACACCGGCGATGTAGATAGTGCCGTCGTCCTCGATGTCGATCTTGGCGCCGGTGTCGGCGCAGATCTTCTGGATCACCTTGCCGCCGGAGCCGATGACCTCGCGGATCTTGTCCACGTCGATCTTCATCTTCAGCAGCTTCGGCGCGTAGGGGGACAGCTCCTCTCTGGGCTTGCTGATCACCGGCAGCATGATCTGGTCGAGGATCTCGATGCGGGCGTCCCGGGTGATCTCCAGGGCGTTCTTGATGATGGCGTGGGACAGGCCGTCGTTCTTCAGGTCCATCTGGATGGCCGTGATGCCGGCCTTGGTGCCGGCCACCTTGAAGTCCATCTCGCCGTGGAAGTCCTCCACGCCCTGGATGTCGATGAAGGTCGTAAAGCTGCCGTCCTCATCCTGGATCAGGCCGCAGGAGATGCCCGCCACCGGGGCCTTGATGGGCACGCCGGCATCCATCAGCGCCAGGGTGCTGCCGCAAACGGAGCCCTGGGAGGTGGAGCCGTTGGAGCTGAGGACTTCGGAGACCACGCGGATCACGTAGGGGAACTCGTCCATGCTGGGCAGCACGGGCAACAGGGCCCGCTCCGCCAGAGCGCCGTGGCCGATCTCCCGGCGGTTGGTGCTGCGGCTGCCCCGGGCCTCGCCCACGGAGAAGGCCGGGAAGTTGTAATGGTGCATATAGCGCTTGGACTCCTCCTCGTGGATGGTGTCCAGCTTCTGGGCAGCGGAGGACGTGGCCAGGGTCGCAACGGACAGGACCTGGGTCTGTCCGCGGGTGAACAGGCCGGAGCCGTGGACCCGGGGCAGGATGCCTACCTCGGCGGCAAGAGGCCGGATCTCGTTGCGCTGGCGGCTGTCCACACGGTGGCCCTGGAGCAGCCACTCCTTGACGATCTTCTTCTGGAACTTATAGGTGATCTCGTCGAGATACTTGTCCATATCGGGATACTCGTCCAAAAACTGCTCGTGGAGATGGTCAATGAGCACGTTCCAGCGGGCCTCCCGGACGTTCTTGTCGTCGGTGTCCATGGCGGCCTTGGCCTCGTCCATGCCGAAGGCCACGATCTTGTCGAACAGCTCCTGATCGAAGGCGGCGTGCTCGTAGGTGAACTTCTCCTTGCCCACCTCGGCAACCATCTGGTTGATGAGAGCCACCTGACGGCGGATCTCCTCATGGGCCTTCACGATGCCGTCGTACATGATATCCTCGGGGATCTCGTCGGCGCCGGCCTCGATCATGACCACCTTCTGGTCCGTGGCGGCCACGGTGACGTGCATTTTGGACGCGGCTCTCTGCTCGGAGGTGGGGTTGAAGACGATCTGCCCGTCCACATAGCCCACGTTCAGGCAGCCGATGGGGCCGTTCCAGGGGATGTCGGAGATGGCCAGAGCGGCGGAGGTGCCGATCATGGCGGCAATCTCCGGCTCATTGTCGTGATCCACGCTGAGGATGGTGCAGGTGATGACCACGTCGTTGCGCAGGTCCGAGGGGAACAGGGGCCGGATGGGCCGGTCGATGAGCCGGGCGGCCAGGATGCCCTGCTCCGGGGGACGGCCCTCACGGCGCAGGAAGCCGCCGGGGATCCGGCCCACGGCGTAGAGCTTTTCCTCAAAGTCCACGCTCAGGGGGAAGAAATCGATGCCCTCCCGGGGACGGGCGGAGGCGGTGGCGGCCACCAGGACCACGGTGTCGCCGTAGCGGACCAGCACCGCGGCGTTGGCCAGCTCGGCCAGCTTCCCCACCTCAAGGGTCAGGGGACGGCCGGCCAGGTCCATGGACCAGGTCTTGTAGTTGGGGAATTCCTTCTTGGTGATAATGGTTGACATAATTCTATCTCCTCCTTGTTGATCACCAGGTCGGGATCCCATACCGTTTAGCACTTGAAGCCACGTCTCTGCCTCGGGAGGGGCACAGCTTCAACTGCTAAAGGGCGCGACGATTCCGACCCGGTTTGACACAGTGAAGCGCGGGGAGCATACTGCCCCCCGCGCCGATTTGCCGATTACTTACGAATACCCAGCTTGGTGATGATCGCACGGTAACGCTCGATGTCCTTGCGGGCCAGATAGTCCAGCAGGGCACGACGCTTACCGACCATCTTCAGCAGGCCGCGGCGGGAGTGATTGTCCTTCTTGTGGACCTTCAGGTGCTCCGTCAGCTGGGCGATGCGCTCTGTGAGGATGGCGATCTGGACCTCGGGAGAACCCGTGTCCGTGGGATGGGTACGGTTGGCCTCGATGACGGCCGTCTTCTGCTCCTTGAGCATCATGGTAATTTCCACCTTTCTCATATTTGCCCCGCGGCGCTGCGTAACGGGCGGATGGAACACCTCCGCAGTTCTGGAAGGCGGTCTCCCGCAACCCGGCGCCGGGGATCTTCTCAGGTCTGATCTTGCAGACCAAAGTATTTTATCACATCTTTTCCCGTCTGTCAAAGGGAAAACAAGTTTTAAATATGAATTTTTTCTTTACTTCTGCCGCAGATCCGTTCCGTAGAAGGAAAGGCACCGGTATTCCCCCAGAAGCCGGGAAACCGCGGGGGCAGAATAGCGGTGGGTCAACTCCTCCGGGGAGAGGTTGGAATTGACAATGGTCCGTTTCCCGGCGGTAAGCCGGGCATTGACAAGCTGATAGAGCGCCGACTGGACAAAGGGAGTGGTCAGCTCCGTGCCGAGATCGTCCAGGATCATCAGGTCGCAGACGAGATACCGGCGCACCTGCTCCTCGGCCTGGCGGGCTTCCTCCTCGCTGCGGGCAAATTTCTTCGCCTCAAAGCCGGCGAAGACATTCACCGCCGTGTCGTACACCACGGAGAAGCCCAGCTCCGACACCCGACGGGCGATACAGGCGGACAGGAACGTCTTGCCCAGTCCGGGGTCTCCGGACAGGAACAGATTGTCAATGCCATAGCGGCCGAATTTCTCCGCGTAGCCGGTGCAGATCTGCAGCACCTGCCGCATGTTCTCCCGGGGTGTCTTCACCTGACCCGGCCAGGGCACGTCGTCGTACACGTCCAGCCGGAAGCCCTCGAAATTCTGATCGCCCAGCTCCAGCAGGTCGGAGAGAAGCCTGATCTGCTCCTGCCGGCACAGCTCCCGGAGGCAGTCGCACATGCCGCCCTCCATATAGCCCGTGTCGCCGCACAGCTCGCAGGCGGGTCTGTCCTCCAGACAGTTGGCCGGATAGCCGTTCTTCGTCAGCAGCTCCGCCCGCTCCTTCTGCAGGGCAAGATTGCCCTGCTCCAGGTCCCGGAGGACGGGGCCGGGGTCCTCCCCGTTCCGCATGGCGGCGGACAGCAGCCGGGCAATGGTCCCGCGGAGCTCCCGGTCGATCTCCTCCACCCGGGGCAGCCGTGCATAGATCTCCCGCCGCCGGTTTTCCAGCTGGTCCTGCCGGTCCTGCCGCTCCCGCTCCAGACGCTGCCGCGCCCGGCGGATCACCTGTCCGTCATACGCCATCGTTCTCCTCCTTCAGGAAGTCGTCCATCCACGCGGTGGCCTCACGATAGGAGCGGGCCCGGTCCGCGGCGGCCCGGTCCTGCCGCCGCTCTGACGGCGCCCGGGACTGCCGGGAGGTCGGCACATCTCCCGCCTCGATCTCAGCCAGGGTGTGGAGTCCCTTGTCATGCCAGCTCTTGAGGATCTTGTTCAGATAGGGCCACTTCAGAGCCCCTGCGTTCAGCATCGTCTTGTCGTAGGCCAGGGCCACGGCCTCGGGGCCGAAGCCCATCTCAAGCCAGGAATCCAGGTATTTCTTCTCCGACACGGAGGGAGCCCGGCGGATCCCCAGGACCTGCAGCAGCGCCCCCTGACGGCCCCGGCGGGCCCGGAGGTCCCTCAGGTGGGCCTCGGCGGCCTCGGCGGTGTCCACCCCGGCCTTCTGCCAGTTGTACGCCTCCCGCTCGATCTGCCGCAGCGTGGGATTGGGCCCGGCGCCCTCGGGGCCCCGGCGTTCCTCCACGCAGTGGGCCACCAGCAGCGTGATGACCTCCGGCGGCAGCGCCAGATAGTCGTACAGGCCGTAGAGAATCCTGTCGTCGGCGGGACTGAGCATCCTGCCCAGCAGCCGTTCCGTAGCCTCGCACAGGCCGCGGAAATCCGAGGCGGAATCCTGCATTGCCTGGAGGATCTCACTGTCCTCATAGACGGGCTTCTGCGGGGTCTGGGGCATGCCGGGCTCCGGCGCCGCCGTCAGCAGGCCCGCACCGTACAGGGCGCCTGCCGCCGCCTCGGTCCGGGCCGTGTCAAAGCCCAGCCGCCGACCTGCCGACGCCGCATCGCCTCTGTGCCGCAGCAGACACAGATACAGCAGCGCCGCGTCCCCGTTTTTCAGCTTCAGCAGTCCGTCCGCCGCCGCCGTCTCCAGAGCCAGCACAGCGGCGGTGGGCAGCAGCAGTCGTTTTGCTTCCATACTTTTCCCGCACCTCCCGTCCTTTTTTTCTTCATTATCCGCGTCCCTCGGGAGCGCAGTCTCTCTCAAATCAAAACCCGGCGCAGGCGGTTTTGATTTGATTTCTATTCTACACGAAAATCCTTCCGCCGTAAACATGGAAAGCTCCTCTTTTTTCGACTTTTCTCCTGTTTCTTTTTTTCCGTATTTATGATATACTGAGGCAGAAACCCGGGAAATTTCCGATATCACTGATTTTTTTGCGGAGGTGGATACGCTATGGGCAACAAGATCAACGTCAACCTCGCCGGAATGGATTTCAGCATCATCTCCAACGACGACGCCGCATACGTGCGGAAGGTTACGGATCATGTCAATCAGGCGATCTATGAGCTGACGGAAAACTACCACATCTCCCTGCTCCACGCTGCCCTGATGACGGCCCTGAATCTGGGGGACGACTACTTCAAGGCCATGGACAGCGCGGAGAATCTGCGGGGTCAGCTGCGCAACTATCTGGAGGAGTCCTCCCGCATGAAGCTGGAGCTTGCCGACGTGAAGCGCCAGCTGGCCAAGCAGCAGCCCAACAACGGCTGAGACCCATGCTGGAGCTCCTCGCCCCCGCCGGCTCTCCGGAGGCCCTCGCCGCCGCAGTAGAGGCCGGCGCGGACGCCGTCTATCTGGGCTTCGGCGCCCATAACGCCCGGCGGGGCGCCCGCAACTTCTCTCCGGCCGAGTGTGCCGAGGCCATCGCCTACTGTCATCTTCACGGCGTTAAGGTTTACATAACTCTTAACACGCTGATGACGGACCGGGAGCTTCCCGCCGCGGCGGAACTGGTATGTCAGGCAAGCGAGATGGGGGCCGACGCCGTGCTGATTCAGGACCTTGGTCTCCTCCGGGCCGCCCGGCAGGCGGCGCCGGACCTGCCTCTCCATGCCAGCACCCAGATGAGCCTGCACAGCCTCGACGGCGTGAAGGCCGCTGCGGACCTTGGCCTCACCCGGGCCGTGCTTGCCCGGGAGCTGCCCCGGGACGAGATCCGCCATATCTGCGCCCATTCCCCCATCGAGATCGAGGTCTTTGTCCACGGGGCCCTGTGCATGTGCTATTCCGGGCAGTGCTACATGTCCTCCGTCATCGGCGGACGCAGCGGCAACCGGGGCATGTGCGCCCAGCCCTGCCGTCTTCCCTATCACTGGCCCGGCGGGCCCGAGGGGCCGCTGCTGAGTCTGAAGGACCTGTCTCTGGCCTCCCATCTGCAGGAGCTGGAGGAAATGGGTGTAGCCTGCGTGAAGCTGGAGGGACGGATGCGGCGTCCGGAGTACGTCTCCGTGGCCACCGCCGTCTTTGCCGCGGCCATCCGGGAGCATCGGGAGCCCACGGCGGAGGAGCTGCGCGTCCTGCAGGCCGCCTTCTCCCGGCAGGGCTTCACCGACGGCTACTACCGGGAGGAAAAAACTGATATGTTCGGGGCCCGGACGGAAGCGGACGCCAAAGCCACAGCCTCCCTGCTCGCTCAAATGCCGAGGCAGGAGGAGCGGCGTACGATCCCCGTTTCTCTCCATGCCGTCATCCGCCGGGACGCCCCTGCCACGGCAGAGGCGTCGGATGAGGACGGCCATCGGGTCACCGTGACCGGCCCCGTGCCGGAGGCGGCGGTCCGTCGCGGATTGACGGCGGAAACCGTGGAGCGGCAGCTTGCCAAGACCGGCGGCACGGCCTATCGCTGCGCGGCGGTTTCGGCTCAGGTGGAGGACGGCCTGTCCCTGCCCGTGTCCGCCCTCAACGCTCTGCGCCGGGACGCCCTGGACGCCGTCACCGCCGCCCGGACCGCCCTGCCGCCGAGACAGGTCGGCGTCTGGCAGCCGGAGCCGCGGCGGAACAACCGAAAAGAGGCCCCGGCCCTGACGGTCTCCGTGTCCCGCTGGGAGCAGATCACCGAGGCTCTGCTGGCCCGGGCCCCGGAGCGGCTCTACGTTCCGCTGGGGGAGTTGACGTCGCACGAGACAGAGGTCCCCTCGCTGCTGGAGCGTCTGCCGGGCCGGATCGCAGTCCTCCTGCCCCGGATCCTCTGGGACCGGGAGTGGGCAGAGCGTCTGCCGGCGCTGGAGGCCCTGCGGGCCGCCGGCATCACGGAGGCGCTCACCGGAAATCCGGGACCCATCGCGCCCCTGCAGGCTCTGGGCTTCACCGTCCGGGGGGATTTCGGCCTGAATATCGCCAACAGTTCCGCTCTTCAGACAGCGGCTGAGCTGGGGCTCGCCTCCGCCGCGCTGTCCTTTGAGCTGCGGCTGGCCGCCGTCCGGGATCTGTCCAAGTGCATGGATACGGAGCTCATCGGCTACGGCCGACTGCCCCTGATGATCACGGAGCAGTGTCTCATCCGACGCCGCAGCGGTGTCTGCGCCTGTGATGAGGACCAGCGTCTGACGGACCGGACCGGCGCGGCGTTCCCCGTGGTCCGGGCCGACGGATGCAGAAACGAGATATTGAACTGCCGGCCGCTGTTTCTGGCCGACCGGCGGTCTGACTGGACCGGCGCCGGACTCTGGGCCCTGCGTCTGCGGTTCACAACGGAGGAGCCGGAGACCTGCGTGCGGATTATCCGGTGCTACAACGGTGAGGACCCCTTCGTCCCCGAGGACTATACCCGGGGGCTGTACTATCGGGAGGTGGAGTGAGATGCTCGTAAAGCTGCAGCCGGTGTCGCCGCTGCTGGGAACGGAGGTGCCACTGCCGGACTACGCCACCGCCGGCGCGGCGGCCATGGACGTGCGGGCCTGCATCACGGGGCCCGTGACTCTGTCTCCGGGAGAGTCGGCATTGATCCCCACGGGGTTCATTCTGGAACTGCCGGATGGCTTTGCCGCCTTTCTCTTTGCCCGCAGCGGGCTGGCCTCCCGGGAGGGGATCTGCCTGTCCAACGGCGTGGGCGTCATCGACAGCGACTACCGGGGCGAGGTGTGCGTGGCTCTGCGCAATCTCTCCCGGCGCCCCTATACCGTTCAGCCCGGCGACCGCATCGCCCAGATGGCCGTTCTGCCGGTGGAGCAGGCGACGCTTCAGGTGACAGAGTCCCTTTCGGACACCGCCCGGGGCGCCGGCGGCTTCGGCTCCACAGGAAAACAATAACACGCTCAAACGCCGCGCATCCCGCCGGCGTTTTTTGCGTTGGTCTCACGAAAGGATCGATGGATATGCGCATCATACTGGCCTCCCGCTCCCCCCGGCGGCGGGAGCTTTTGCTTCAGATGGGGATCGGCCCCTTCGACATCCTGGTCCCCGATACCCCGGAGGTCGCTCCCCCGGGGCTCTCTCCCGCGGAACTGGTGATCTGTCTGTCGGTGGAAAAGGCAAAGGCCGCGGCGGAGCTGGCGGAGCCCGGGGCCCTGCTCATCGCCTCGGACACCATGGTGGAGCTGGACGGAAAGCTGTTGGGCAAGCCCCGGGATGAGGCGGAGGCCTTCTCCATGCTGCGGCGGCTGGCCGGCCGGGTCCATACGGTGTATACGGGTCTGGCCCTGTATCGGGACGGGCTCCTGCGGACCGCCTGCGAGCACACCGACGTCCGGTTCCGCACCCTCACCGACGGCGAGATCCGGGCCTATATCGCCACCGGGGAACCCATGGACAAGGCCGGCGCCTACGGCATCCAGGGCCGGGGCAGCGTGCTGGTGGAGGCCATCTACGGGGACTTTTTCACTGTTATGGGCCTGCCGGTCTGCCGTCTCGGGCAGATGCTCCCGGAATTCGGGGTCTATCCTCTGTCTGAACCGACATAAAATCGGGCAGGATAGTACCAGAACGGTACAGGGGGAGGATGCGCCATGACAGGAAGACGGTCGGCGTTCAGAGGGCTCTGGACGCTGACGGCGGCGGCGGTGCTGGCCCTGCTGCTGTGGGGCGCATCCCTGACCGGCTGGCTGGATCCGGTGCGGGACGTTGCCGGGCGGGGCGCGCTCCTGCTGCAGCAGGAGGTCCAGACTGTCGCCCGGTACTGCCGCTCTCCGGGCCGTGACGGCAGGGCGGACGCGGAGCTCTCCCTTCTGCGGTGGGAAACGGCCCGGTATCGCCTGCTTCTCCGGGACGCCTCTGCGACAGCGCGGGAAAATGACCGTCTGCGGGCGCTGCTGGATTTTCGGGACACACGGCCCGCTCTGGTCCTCTCCCCTGTCGCCGTCCTCTCCGTGGACGGTGATCCCTGGCGCCGGGCGCTGCTCCTGTCCGCCCGGGAACCGCTGGCGGAGAAAGCCTGTGTCGTCACCGCCGACGGCGCTCTGGCGGGGATCCTGTGGGAGACTGGCGACTGCTGGGCCCTGGCCCGGGCCGTCACCGATCCCCGGCTGGCTCTGGGCGGCGCGGGACTCCGGACCGACGCTCTGTGTCTGGTGGAGGGGGATCCTGACCTGTCCCGGGAGGGGCTTCTGAAAGCCACCGGCTTTTCCGAGGGCGCTCTGCTTCCCGGGGACCGCGTGGTCACCGCCGGGAGCAGCGGCCTCTATCCCGCCGGTCTCACTGTCGGCACGGTACGGGAGGTCTCTCTCGACGCCGCCGGACTGACATACACTGCCGTCATCGAGCCGGCGGCGGTACCGGGGCGAAGCGCTCACCTGTACGTGGTCACCGGCTTTGAGAGGACGGCTGAATGAACCGGCGGCGCTTTTTCCTCCGCACCGGGGTCCTGCTGGTGCTGACCGCCGCCATGTGCAGCGTCTTCTTCCACAGTCTGTGGGAGCTGCAGGTGGTACACGGCCCGGAGTACCGGGCACGCAGCGCCATGGCCGGGAGCACCATTGTCTCTCTGGCCGCCGCCCGGGGACGGATCGTGGACCGGAACGGCACCGTGCTGGTCTCCGACCGGCTGTGCAGCAATATCGTGGTGGATGAGGACGTCGCAACGGAGGAGGCTCTGCTGACGCTGACCAATCTTTGCCGGGCCAGGGGTGTGACTTACACGGAAAACAGCCGCGTCTTTGCCCGGGACGTGGACACGGACCTTATCGCCGCCCTTCGGGAGCTGGACCTGCCGGGGGTCTCCCTCACAACGGAGACGGTGCGGCAGTACCATACCGCCTGCGCCGCCCATCTGCTGGGCCGGGTGGGCCCCGTCAGCGGCGAGGAGTGGCCGGACTATCGGGCCCGGGGCTACGCCTTCAGCGAGCGCGTGGGCAAGGACGGTGCGGAGCTGGCCTTTGAGTCCGTGCTCCGCGGCATCCCCGGAGCGGAGCTGGTGAATGCCGACGGATCTGTGGCCCGTATCCTCTCCCCACCGGTGCCGGGAAGCACCGTGGCGCTGACCATCGATCTGCCCCTGCAGGAGGCCGCGGAAGCGGCTCTGGCGGACTTTATCGCTGCCGCGCCCGGCGCCGGGGGCGGCGCCGCCGTGGTGATCGAGGTGGGCACCGGGGATATTCTGGCCGCCGCCTCCTGGCCTTCCTACGACCTGTCACGGTTTGCCGCAGATTATGAGACGCTGGCGGCAGACCCCCTGCATCCCCTCTTTCACCGGGCGTTCCAGGGGCTCTACGCCCCCGGCTCCACCTTCAAGCCGGTCACCGCCGTGGCCGCGCTGGAGGAGGGCGTCATTACCCCGGACACCCGGATCCGGGACACCGGCGTCTTTACCGCTTACCGGGACTATCAGCCCGCCTGCTGGCTGTACCGGCAGTCCCGGACCACGCACGGACTGCTGAACGTGTCGGAGGCCCTCACGGTCTCCTGCAACGTGTTTTTCTACACCCTGGGCTATCATCTGGGCATTGAGCTGCTGGACTACTACGCAGGGCAGTTCGGTCTGGGGCAGCCCACCGGCGCGGAGCTGCCGGAGGCCGCCGGGGCCGTGGCGGGGCCGGCGCTCTCGGCCCGGCTGGGCAAGACGTGGTTCGGGGGCAGCACCCTGGCCGCGGCCATCGGCCAGTCAGATCACCAGTTCACGCCCCTGCAGCTGGCCTGCTATACGGCCACGCTGGCCGGAGGCGGGCGGCGGTATCAGGCCCACCTGCTGCGGGCGGTCCTCTCCTATGACGGCTCCGAGACCGTCTCCGTCTTCTCCCCCGTCCTCACGGGGGATCTGTCCCTCGCCCCGGAGACCCTGGCCGCCGTCCGGGACGGGATGCAGGGCGTCACGGCGCCCGGCGGGACGGCATACGCCTATTTTCGGGACTTCCCCGTCCCCGTGGCCGCCAAGACCGGCTCGGCACAGGTGTCCGGAAACCGGGACAGCAACGCCGTCTTTATCTGCTTCGCCCCCAGTGACGCGCCGGAGATCGCCGTGGCCATCGTGGTGGAAAAGGGCGGCGGCGGCGCCTCCCTGGCAGGGGCGGCCCGGGCCATACTGGACTGCTATTTCCGAGACTACACAGAAAACTGAGGAGGGTTCCCCATGACCAGACGGCTTGACCTGCGCTATTTGCTCCTGCTCTTCTCCTCCCTGGCCTTCTGCGCAGCGGCGGCGCTGGGTATCGCCATGCAGGAGGACGGTACGCTCCAGATGACCGGCCCCTCTGCTGACGGCGGCGGGACGCCCCCGGCGGCCCTGACTGTCTATTATCTGGACGTGGGGCAGGCGGACGCGGCCCTGCTGGTCTCCGACGGCGAGGCCATGCTCATCGACGCCGGCAACAATGACGACCAGGGCTATGTCCTCACCTTTCTGGCACAGCACGGGGTGGATTCCCTCTCCTGTGCCGTGGGGACCCACGCCCACGAGGACCATATCGGCGCTCTGGACGAGGTGCTGCTGACCGTCCCCACGGAGCGGCTGCTGCTCTCTCCGGCGCCGGGGGACACAAAAAGCTATGAAAACGTCCTGTCGGCGGCGGAGCGCGCCGGCGTAACTGTCACCCGGCCCGGCCCCGGGGACACATTCTCCTTCGGCGCCTGCGATGTGACGGTGCTGGCGCCCATCGGCGAATGGGGTGTGGACTATACGGATCTCAACGACAGCTCTCTGGTCATGCTGGTCAACTGCGGAGAGACGAACTTCCTCTTCACCGGGGACATGGAGCGGACCATGGAGCTGACAGTGCTGGACAGCTTCGATCTCCAGCACGTGGACGTGCTGAAGGTGGGCCACCACGGCAGCGATTACTCCACCTGCTACCCCTTCCTCCGGGCCCTGATGCCCACCTACGCCGTCATCTCCGTGGGCGCCGGCAACCCATACGGGCACCCCGGCGAGGAACTGCTCTCCCGACTCCGGGACGCCGGAGCCGTGGTCCTGCGGACAGATCAGCTGGGCACCGTCACCGTCACCAGCGACGGGACCTATGTGACGGTGGTCTGAACGCCCCGAAAAACTTGACAACCCGACGGCGCATGCTATAATGATTTCGTTATATCAGCCGCCGGGCAGAAATGCATTTGTCGGCACGTCGTCAGATCCCGAAAGACGCGCTGTGCAGATGCTTTTCTTTGTCTGCGCCGGAAAGCAAGGAGGTCTGACCGTGAACGTACGCCAGCTGCTGCGGAGTCTGTCCCGCTTTGAGCGGACGCTCTGGATCTGTTCCCTCATCGTCGTCACCGTCTCCTTCCTGCTGACGCCGACCCCCAGCTATCTGTCCCTGGCCGCGTCTCTCATCGGCGTCACAGCCTTGATCTTCATCGCCAAGGGCTACGTGGTCGGCCAGGTCCTGATCGTGATCTTCGCCGTATTTTACGGCGTGATCTCCTTCCTGTTCCGCTACTACGGCGAGATGATCACCTATCTGTGCATGTCCGCGCCCATGGCCATCGCCTCCATCGTCGCCTGGTCCCGGCATCCCTATGCCGATACGGCGGAGGTCTCCGTCAGCCGGGCCACGAAAAAACAGCTCTGTCTCGCCCTGCTCCTGACCGCCGCGGTCACCGTCGCGTTCTATTTTATCCTGAGAGCGCTGCACACGGCCAATCTGACTTTCAGCACCATTTCGGTCGCCACCAGCTTCCTTGCCAGTTCACTGACCCTTCTGCGCGACCCCCACTATGCGGCGGCCTACGCGGCCAACGATATCGTGCTGATCGTACTGTGGATCCTGGCAGCCGTCACGGATATCGGCTATCTGCCCATGATCTTCTGTTTCCTCATGTTCCTGTTCAATGACTCCTATGCTTTTTTCAACTGGAAGCGCATAAAAAAACGGCAGACGGAAGACGCGCTGCCCACACAGTGATCTGAAACGACAAAAACAGCCGGTCCATTCCGAAGAATGGACCGGCTGTTTCAGACTGTAGACAAAGCCTCGCAGAGTTCCGCGCCCGCAGGCGCGGAATAGGATTGAAATCTGTTTTTTCCGGGAGCATGTATCACGTCGATGCAAGCTCTGAATCCCTCGCTTCCCCGCCGACGGGAAAGCGATATCACTCCGCTGCATCTCCTTTCCCAAACAAAAACCCAGCGAAGCGGTTTTTGTTTGGAGAGGCGGCGCAATGAAATGAGTTTGCTTTCGCATTCATGCGGAAGCAAATGATATACAATTTGTGCCGCCGAAGCGAAGTGGGTTTGATTTGAGTTTTTCAGCCGCCCAGCTCGATCATCCGGTTGATGCACCGCTTCGCTCCCGCGATGACCTCCTCCGGCAGTATGATCTCCTCGCCGCCGGTGCCCCGCAGGACGTGACAGACGTCCATCAGAGTGGTGGTCTTCATGTTCATGCACGTCAGGTTCACGGACAGCGGGTAGAACTGCTTGTCCGGCTCGTCGAACTGCAGGTGCTCCACGATGCTGTTCTCCGTGCCGATGATGAACTCCTTTGCGTCGGACTTTTTTGCGTAGTTCATGATGGCCGTGGTGGAGCCCACGAAGTCAGCCATGGCTACGACCTCCGGCCGGCACTCCGGATGGACCAGGAACAGAGCGTTGGGGTGAGCCGATTTGGCCTTCTCCACGTCCGTGGCGCTCATGACGGCGTGTCTGGGACAGCCGCCGCTGAAAAAGGCGAATTCCTTTTCCGGCACCTGCTTCTGGACGTAGTTGCCCAGATTCTTGTCCGGTACGAAGAGGATCTTGTCCGCATCCAGGGCCTTGCAGATCTTCACTGCCGAGGAGGACGTGACGCACACGTCGCAGACGGTCTTCAGCTCAGACGAGGTATTGATATACGCCACCACGGCGTGGTCCGGATACTGCTCCTTCAGCGCGCCCAGAAACTCCGGATCCAGCTGGTCGGCCATGGGGCAGCCTGCCAGAGGATTGGCCAGATAGACCGTCTTGTCCGGGCTGAGGACCTTGCAGGTCTCCGCCATGAAGCGGACGCCGCACATGAGGACGTTTTTATGGGGCGCCTTGGCCGCCTGTACGCTCAGGCCGTAGGAATCGCCCATATAGTCGGCGACCTCAAGGATCTCCTGTCCCTGATAGGCGTGGGCCAGAATGCAGAAGTCCTTTTCCTTCTTTAACCGGAGGATCTCCTCCTGTACCTCGCGAATGGTCATTGTCGTTTCCTCCTTATACGGTCCGGATCTGCTCCCAGGGGAGCAGCGGAACAAGAAATCCGGCCTGCTTTAATTTATCCTCGATCATGTCCAGCCGCTCTTTCGAGGCCGCCTCCACCAGGTGATAGTGGTACCCGGAGGTGGCGTTGCCCAGCAGCATGGACTTGCTGTCGTTGAGGGTCTCCAGAAACTCCTGCACGTCCTGGCGGGAGTTGATGTCCAGCTCCGCCGTGATGCGGCCGTAGACCCGATGGTGGATGCTGACGTTCTTCACACGGCCGCCGCAGTCCACGATCAGGCGCAGTTCCTCCGCCGCCTGGTCGTCCCGGTGCCGCACCTTGTATTCCCGGGCGAAGTCGGACTCCTGCTGCAGGATATAGCCCCGATGGGTGGAGATGATGCCGGGGTTGGAGGCCCGGATCACCGCCATGTCCTGAACGATGACCTGACGGCTGACGTGGAACCGCGCGGCCAGGTCCTTCGCCGCAATGGGTCCGTCGGCATTCTGCAGCAGATTCAATATTTCCTTTCTCCGTTCAGTAATATTCAATACTGCACTCCTGTTCTTATAGGGCGCGGAGATTTTTCATGGAGATGTCCAGAATGGGCGCCGAGTGAGTCAGGGCGCCGCTGGAAACATAGTCCACGCCGATTTCAACGATCCGCGCGATATTCTCCCTTGTCACGTTGCCGGAACATTCCGTCTCCGCACGGCCGTCGATGAGGGCAACGGCCTGCTTCATCTGTTCGTCCGTCATATTGTCCAGCATGATGATGTCCGCGCCGGCCTCCACGGCCTCCCGAACCTGCTCCAGTGTCTCCGTCTCCACCTCGATCTTCCGCACGAAGGGCGCGTACGCTCTGGCCAGGCGGATGGCTTCGGCCACGCTGCCGGCGGCGCCGATGTGGTTGTCCTTGAGCATCACGCCGTCGGACAGGTTGTACCGGTGGTTGCTGCCACCGCCCACCCGGACGGCGTATTTTTCAAAAATGCGGCAGTTGGGGGTTGTCTTGCGGGTGTCCAGCAGCGTGGTCTTCGATCCCTCCAGCAGGGCCGCCATCTGACGGGTATAGGTGGCGATGCCGCTCATCCGCTGCAGATAGTTCAGAGCCACCCGCTCGCCGGAGAGCAGGACCCGGATATCCCCGGTGACGACGGCCATCCGCTGGCCCTTCTTCACCTCGTCTCCGTCTCTGCAGTAAAACTCCACCGCCGTTTTACTGTCCAGCAGGGTGAATACCCGGGCAAAGACGTCCAGACCGGCGACGACGCCGTCCTGCTTGCAGATCAGGTCCACCGTGCCCGGCTTTGCCTCCGGCATGACGGCGTTGGCGGAGACGTCCTCACTGGTGATATCCTCCCGCAGGGCCATCAGCAGCAGCGGGTCCACGTGGAGCTTCATGGTGATCTCATTCATGGCCCCACCTCATCCCTTCGACCTTATGCTCCAGACATTTGCGGTAGGATTCAAAGACCGCGTCAAGATCCTGATACTCGCTCAGATCCACCGCCTTGAGATCGCATACGGCGCCGGGATCCCGCTTGAAGGCGATGTCGTCCGCGGCCCGCTGGGAAAACACCAGAGACTCCAGCAGGGAGTTGCTGGCCAGACGGTTGCGGCCGTGGACGCCGGTACAGCTGGTCTCCCCCACGGCATACAGGCCGCTCATGGAGGTCCGGCTGGCGGAGTCCACCTTGATCCCGCCCATGAAATAGTGCTGCGCCGGCACCACGGGGATGGGCTCGGTAAGGGGATCGTACCCCTCGTCCACACAGCGCTGATAGATATTGGGGAAATGCTGGAGGATCTCCTCCCGGCCGATGGGGCGCATATCCTCCCAGACGAACTCTGTCCCGTCCTTCTTCATCTGCTCCCAGATGGCCTCCGTCAGCAGATCCCGGGGCTGCAGCTCGTCGGTGAAGCGCTGCCCGTTCTTATCGTACAGCAGCGCGCCCTCGCCCCGGACGGATTCCGAGATCAGGAACCGGCGGCCCGGCTTTTTGGAATACAGCGTCGTGGGGTGGACCTGGATATAGTCCACGTACTCCACCGCCACGTTGTGCTTGATGGCAATGGCCAGAGCGTCACCGGTGATGTGGGTCATGTTGGTGGAATTCTTGAACAGGCCGCCCAGACCGCCGCAGGCCAGCACCACGTTGGGCGCCTGGACGCAGGACAGCTTCCCTTCGGCGTCCACCACTACGATCCCGACGCAGACGTCGTTCTGGACGATGATGTCCACCATGGTGGTGTGCTCCTCCATCACGATGTTGGACCTCTCCCGGACACGCTGGAGCAGCGTGGCGGTGATCTCCCGGCCCGTCACATCCTCATGGAACAGGATCCGGGGGCGGGAGTGTCCCCCCTCCCGGGTATACGCCAGACTGCCGTCCGCCGTCCGATCGAACTGGACGCCGCAGTGCATCAGATTCCGGACCACATTGTTGGAGGAACGGATCATCAGCTCCACGATCTTCTCGTTGTTCTCAAAATGCCCGGCCCGCATCGTGTCCAGAAAATAGTCCTTGTAGTCCTCCTCGCCCCGGAGCACGCAGATGCCACCCTGGGCCAGGAAGGAATCGGATTCCTCCACGGTCTCTTTGGTGATCATGAGGATCTTCATTCGCTCCGGCAGGTTCAGGGCGCAGAACAGGCCCGCGGCGCCGGTGCCTACGATCACGACATCACAAGTTCGATTCATGTCAATCAGACCTTCTTTTTGCTTGAATTTTGTGTATTGTACACCTTGTCATATCATCTGTCAAGACACTTTCCGAAATTACCCTAACACATATCTTGACATCTGTCAAGACACTTCTGAAAAAAATCTGTCCTTTTTCGCTCTCCCCTCTGATTTTGGCCTTTCCCCGTGATTTTAAAGGCCCTGCGGGCCGGAAGTGATTGACAATCCCGGCCGTTGCGCTATACTGAAAAACGTGTTTTGTTTTATATAACGGGGGGAATTCAGTATGGCAGACCTGTTTGAAATGATCATGATCGTTCTCTTCGGCGTGTCCTGGCCCATCAACTGCATTAAGCTGTGGCGGTCCCGGACGGCGAAGGGCGCCAGTCCCATCTTTTACGTGCTGATCCTTGCCGGCTATCTGTTCGGCATCGGCAGCAAGTTTCTCAAGCGCCACGGGGGGATCTCCACCCCCGCCTACGTCTGGTTCTTCTACTTCTTCAATCTGGTGATGGTGGCGATCTGTCTGATGATCTATTTCCGCAACCGGAAGCTGGATCGGCTTCAGACGGAACAGCCGGCCTGAGCCGGGGCAAATCCTTGACAGGAACAGAGTGCGAATCTATAATGAAGCCAAGGAATACGATCCGCCCTGCCGGGTGGAAAGGAGACAACGGGAATGGCATCTCTGTCAATGGTACCGGATCGCGGCGCGTGCCTCGCGCTGCTTCAGGAACAGCATACGCCGGCCCACATCCAGCGGCACTGCATCGCCGTGGCGGAGGAGGGCCTGCGGCTGGGCAGGCGGCTCAACGACGCGGGGCAGGCTCTGGACCTGGCTCTCATCGAGGCCGGCGGGCTGCTCCACGACATTCTGCGGCTGGAGCCGGATCACGCCGCCGCCGGCGCGGCGCTTCTGCTGCGTCTGGGCTATCCCCGGCTGGCAGAGGTGGTGGCGGTCCACATGGACCTTCATGGGGTACTGCCCCCCGCCGTGGACGAGGCTCTGATCGTTTTTCTGGCGGATAAGCAGGTCCGGGAGGATTACCGGGTCACCGTGGAGCAGCGGTACGGCGTGGCCATCGAGCGCTTTCCCGACCACCGGGCGGAGATCGAGGTGGGTATGAACCGGGCCATCGCCGCCCGGAGAATGGTGGAGGCCATCATCGGCCCCGTGGACTGAGGGATGAGCCAATTCGAAGATAAAAAAGAGGAGTGAGCACGCTGCTCACTCCTCTTTTTACGTTTCTCTTTTTAACTGGTCGGAGCGGATCAATAGCCCCAGGTCAGCAGCTCCCAGGCGCCGCCGTCGGTGCGGGCCAGCCACCACTGCCAGTCCGTATACTCGGTATCGTACTGCCAGGCATCCTGGCCGTCGCCCTTCACGGGGGAGTGGAAATCGCTGACAAACCCGATGCACTGGGTGTAGCCCGCGCCCTCGTTCAGCTGATTCATCCACCGGATATTGTCCTCGCTGCTGCAGTCGTCCCCGGCGTAGCGGATGCTGTGGAGCTCACAGCCCTTCCAGGTGGAAAACTCTTTCTCAATCGCGGCGATGGCCTCGTCCATGTCCTGCTGCGAGTAGAGCTCGGAGCTGCCGTAGTCGATGACGGCGTCGTCTGTCTTTCCGCCGGCGCTGCCGCAGGCCGAGAGGGCAAAAATGAGCGCGAGGATCAGCGCGGCGCAAATCAGTATCTTCTTCACTCGGGTCTTCCTTTCTGTTCTTCAAATGTTTGTCCGGTTCACGTTCGGCTGCGTCCTCAGCGGACGAAGTTGGTCATGACGAAGCCCTCGCCCTTGGGATAGTCGTACCCGGCCTGACGGCCTGCCTCGATGCAGCGGAGCATCCAGACCATGTTCCGGCCAAGGGTGCGCATGATCGCCAGTCCTTCCTTGTCTTCCCGGATGTCCTCCGGCACCAGGCCGTAGACGATGTTCCAGTAGCAGGAGGGCACCATGGGCATGCCCATGATGGAGAAATAGTTGGTCAGCTGGTTGAAGGCCGTGACGGCGCCGCCCCGGCGGGCCACCGCAACTGCGGCGGCGGGCATACCCCGGAGGTTTTCCTGCCGGTAGCAGAGCCGGTCCATGAAAGAGGTGATGGCGCCGGAGGCGCCGGCGTAGTGAGTGGGGGTGCCCACGATGATCCCGTCGGCTTCGTCCACCTTGTCCAGACAGGCGTTGACGCTGTCCTGGAACCGGCAGCGGCCGGTCTCGCCCTTGGCGCAGACGGCGCAGCCCATGCAGCCGCGGATGGGCTCCGCGCCCACCCAGAAGATCTCGGCCTCGACGCCCTCGGCCTCGATGGTCCGGCGGCACTCCTCCAGCGCCGCGTGAGTGGTGCCGTTCTTATGGGGGCTCCCGTTGATCAGCAAAACTTTCATATCCGTTCTCCTTTGGTCGGGAATCGAAGCGTTCCGAATAAAACTCAGCTCTCCGGCAGGCGGCCGTCCTGGTCCTGATTCCGGAGCATCTCCAGCACATCCTGGCGTTCGCAGCGCAGGTCGCACTCCCCGCTGCGGACATAGGTGCCGGTAAAGGGATCGCCGCCGATATACACCGGCTTCTGCCGCCGGGGAGCCCGGGGAACGCGGATCTGGATGGTGTCCACGTTGCCCTCGGTGATGATCCGCACGTCGTCCTCGCCCAGCAGATTGACGCTGACGACCTGGGGATCGTTGACCTTTTCGAGGAACTCTTCCATGACCTCGCGGGCAAAGGGAAGTCCCACCTTCTCGATGGAGCGGTCGTCATTCTCCCGCACACCAAGCAGGATCAGACCGCCGCAGGTGTTGGCGAAGGCGGAATACGTCTCCCAAATGCTTTCCGGCAGACCTGCTGCCGCCAGCTTCAGCTCCAGTGTAAGGCTCTCGCGTCCGATGACGTCTGTTTTGTCCATAAAACAATCCTCCACGCGGCGGGGCCGCGATTTTTCAGTTTAGTTGGTCCGGCACTCCTATAGTATCTGATTTAGGCGGCAAATGCAAGTCCCATTTCCCCCGGCGTCACTCCGTCAGCTCGTACAGCGTGCCGGTGGCAAAGAACCACAGCAGCCGCCGGCGTACCGGCAGGCCGAACACCTCCGTCAGGGCCCTGGCGTAGGCGTCCAGCTGGGTCCGGTAGCTCTCGGCCCGCTCCGCCTCGCCGCCGGGGGCGATCCGGTCTGTTTTGAAGTCCAGCACGGTCAGTCCGCCGTCCTCCGGCCAGAAGCAGTCCACCACGCCCTGGAGCAGGATCTCATCCTCCTCCGCCTCCGGATCGTACAGCGCAGCCGGCAGCAGGACGGAGAATTTGAACTCCCGCTGCAGGCCCTCCGTCTCGCGGAGACGCCGTCCCAGAGGGGAACGGAAAAAGGTCAGGAGCTTCTCCGCGTCCACGGCCCGGGCCTGCTCCTCGGAGAGGAACTGCTCCTGCGCCAGACGGCGCAGCTGCTCCCGGATCTCCTGGACGGTGTCCGTCCGGGAAAAGTCCAGGTACTGCATGGCGAGATGGTGGGCACTGCCCCGCTGGGCCGCCGTGAGGCCCCGGGCGTCGGCGGCAAACTGCGGCCGACGGAAAGTCAGGGCCGGGGACGGCGTCGGCGCGTCCGCCGCCGCCTCTCTGTCCAGCGCCCGGCCCTTCAGGCCCGTGGCCGTCAGCTTGGAGGGCAGCTGCGTGGCGGCTTCATGGGGATAGGCAGCAAACAGCTCCCGCCGCAGGCGCTCGATCTCCTCCGGTGAGACCTCCGGCTGCGACGCAGCCGAGCCGGAGGCCGTCTGCTTCATCCGCCCTTCCTCCGGCGGGCGGGCCATGGTGATGGTCCAGGGATAGCCGTCGGGCAGGGGCAGCAGCGCGTCATTCTGCCAGTCGGCCGCCAGCCGCAGGGGCAGAGCCTCCGGCCGTCCCAGAGCCGCCAGCAGCAGCCACTTCCCCATACAGGACTGGCTCTCGATGACCACGGGGTCCGCCGGGGCGCTCCAGACCTCCCCCAGCTTTTTCAGTACACCCGCAGGCTTGTCGAAGGAACAGAGCATGATCAGCCGGTCCCGGGCCCGGGTCATGGCCACGTAGAGCAGCCGCATCTCCTCCGCCTTCCGCTCCATTTCCAGCTGCCGCGCCACGGCCGCGCGGGGCAGGGTGGGATACTGCAGCCTCCGCTCCCGTTCCAGACGCCTGGGCCCCACCCCCAGGGCGGGGTGGATCAGAAGTTCCTTGCGCAGATCATCCAGATTGAAGCTCTTGGCAAGGGACGCCAGAAATACCACGGGGTATTCCAGGCCCTTGGCGCCGTGGATCGTCATGACGGTCACGCCCTCGCCGCCGCCCCGGCCGGGAAGCTTCGGGGCCTGTCCCGCCTCCTGAAGGCCCTCCATATGGCGCAGGAAATCAAAGAGGCTCCGGCGGCCCGTGTCCTCAAACCGGCGGGCATAGTCCAGCAGGGCGTCCAGATTCGCCCCCCGGTCCTCGCCGCCCCGGAGAGCCCGGAATACGGAGGGAGCGTCCAGCAGTCCGCAGGCCCGGCGAAGCAGCTGCTCCACCGTATCGTCCACGGCATACTCCCGCAGTGTCTCCACCGTCTCCAGCACCCGGCGGCAGTCCTCCTCGCCCCGCTCCGCCGCCAGACGCAGCAGATCGTAGAAGCCGGCGTCACCGTCCAGAAGCCGCAGCTCTGCCAGCCGGTCTCCGGAAAAGCCGAACAGCGGCGAGCGCAGCACCGCCAGCAGGGCCACATCCTGCCGGGGGTTGTCCACCACCGCCAGCAGGGACAGCAGCTGGGAGATCTCAAGGGCTTCAAAAAAGCCCGTTTCGCCGGAGGTGTGACAGGGGATCCCATGCGCCTGCAGCGCCCGGGTAAAGTAGCCCCGGGCTCCGCCTGCGACGTCACGCATGAGGATGGCGATATCCTCGGGCCTTACCGGACGCTTTTGGCCGGAGTCGGGGTCCAGGATCATCTGCTCCTCATCCAGCATCTGTCGGATGGCGGCGGCAATATAGCGGGCTTCCCGAAGCCGCCAGTTCGTCTTTTCGTCGGCGGGGGTCTCCTCCGTCAGATCCAGGAGCACCAGCTCCACATGGCCGGGATCCGTGCCGTCGTCCCGGCCCGGGCCGTATTGCAGGCGCTGATCCTCGGTATAGTCCACCTCGCCCATCTCCCGGGACATGATGTTGGAAAAGACGAAGTTGCACGCCGCCAGGATCCCGGGCCGGGAGCGGAAGTTCCGGCTCAGGATCAGCCGCCGGGGCTCCCCCTCCGCCGCCTGGGCCGAAGGCGGGAACCGCCGGTATTTTTCCAGAAAGATCGTGGGGTCCGCCAGCCGGAAGCGGTAGATGGACTGCTTCACGTCGCCCACGCAGAAGAGCTTCCGCCCGCCGTCGGAGACGGCGCGGAAGATGGCGTCCTGAACGCCGTTGGTATCCTGATACTCGTCCACCAGCACCTCCCGGTACCGGGCGGCGCAGGCGGCGGCCAGCTCCGGCCGCTCCGTCAGGGCCCGGAGGGTCAGGTGCTCCAGATCGGAGAAGTCCAGCCCCTTCCTGCGGCGCTTCTCCGCCATGCAGGCGGCGGTGAAGTCCTCCACCAGGTCGAAGAGAGCCTCCATCACCGGGGCCACGTCTGCCAGGTCCTCCGCCGCCTCCGCGGAGGTGCAGAACAGGAGACCCGGCAGTGCCTGGAACCGGTCCTTGCTTCGGCTCCAGAGGCCCTTCATCCGCGCTCTCAGCGCCGGATCCTCAAATTTTCCCTGTCCCTTCAGGTTCAGGAATTGGATGGGCAGCGCCGCCAGAGCCGCGTCCCAGCCGTCGGCACAGGCGGCCTCAAACTGCGTCAGGGACCGGACCGCCGTCTGAAAAGCGGGGGCATAGTTCTTCATGAGCATCTCGTCGCCCGCCATGTCCGCAAGACCCTGCTCCAGCTCTCTGCGGCACCACGCTGCCGACCGGGCGGCCTGCTCCAGCAGCAGCCTGCCCCAGGGAGTCTGCCCCGCATCGGTAAGGCCCTCCATCCGCAGCATCCGCCGCTGCTCCGCCATCCACGCCGACGGGTCCGGCTGACTGCGAAGCTTCTCATAGAGCTCCAGGGTCAGCTCCTCCACACGGCTGTCGTCCCGCTGCCCGAAGGACAGGTCGTCCGCCAGCCGGGCGAAGGCCGGCGTCATAGCCTCGTACCGGGCCTCCAGCACCTCCTTCAGGACGCTGCGGCGCAGCAGTTTCTCCTCGGTATCCTCCAGGATCCGGAAATCCGGCGGCAGGTCCAGCTGACAGGCATTTTCCCGGAGAAACGAGGTGCAGAAGCCATGGACCGTGGAGATCTGGGCGCCGTAGACCAGGGTCGTCTGCCGCCGGAGGCTCCGATTGCCGGGGTCTTCCTCCAGCAGGGCCTGGAGCCCGTCCACGATGCGTATGCGCAGCTCTGCCGCCGCGGCCCGGGTGAAGGTGATGACGAGAAAATCGTCGATCTCCGCCCCCTGATCCGTGATCCAGCTCATCAGGCGTTCCACCAGCACCTTGGTCTTGCCGCTGCCGGCGGCGGCGGACACCAGCGTCTCTCCGCCCCGGTCATGGATCGCGTCGTACTGCTCCTGTGTAGGCTTGAATTTCATCTCAAATCCTCCTGCCCGCAATCCAAAGGACCCGCCGTATCTCTGCGGCGGGTCCTTTGGATCTATTTCGTCATGATGCGTGCCACGCGGGGGGTCAGTCCGGCCAGCATTTCATAGCTGATGGTCCCGGCGGCGGCCGCCGCCTCGTCAGCGGAGAGCTCGGGGCCGAAGACAACTGCCTCCCCTCCCGGCGCCGCCTGGGGGATATCGGTAACGTCCGCCATGCACAGGTCCATGCAGACCCGGCCCAGCATCGGGGCCCGGCGGCCGGCGATGAGAAAGTCCAGCTTGTCCGAGCAGGCCCGGTGGAAGCCGTCGGCATACCCTACCGCCAGCACCGCCACCCTGCGGGGCTCCGTCAGGACGCGGGTGCGGCCGTAGCTCACCGCCGCGCCCGCCGGCACATCCTTTACCGACAGGATCCGGGTCTTCAGCGTCATCACGGGCTTGAGATCCACAGGCAGAGCAAGGCCAGCGTCCGGGGAATAGCCGTACAGGATGATCCCCGGGCGCACCATGTCCATCTGCATCTCGGGATACAGGAGACAGGCGGCGCTGTTGGCGCAGTGCCGCAGACGCGGCGTGAAGCCGTACCGCTCCTTCAGCCCGTCCAGAAAGGCACAGAACCGGCCGAACTGGACCCGGGTAAACGCCTCGTCCGTGTCCGCCACGGAGAAGTGGGTCATGGCCCCCTCCACATCCAGATGGGGCAGGGAAAGCAGTCTGCCCGCGGCGTCCAAGGTGCCGGGCAGGTTCTCCTCATCGCAGAGGAAACCCAGCCGGGACATGCCGGTGTCCGCCATCAGATGGATCTTCTGGACCTTTCCGGCGGCGCCCGCCGCCTCGGACAGCACACGGGCGTAATCGATATCGTGGACGGCCTGGGTCAGGTCCAGCTCCGTCAGCTTCGCCGCGTCCGCAGCCGCCGTATGGCTGAGCAGCAGGATGGGCAGGGTGAGCCCCGCCTCCCGGAGGGGGATTGCCTCCTCCAGACAGGCCACCGCCAGATATTCCGCCCCCAGCGCCGCCAGCTGCCGCGCCACCGGCACCGCGCCGTGGCCGTAGGCGTTGGCCTTCACCACGCCGAGGAACCGGCAGTCCGGGTGAAGCTGAGAGCGGATGGCCCGATAGTTCTGTTCCAGGGCGGAGGCGGAAATCTCCGCCCAGGTTCTTGTCTGTGGTGTATACATGTGCGTTCCTTCTTTACTCTGTCTCTGTTTTCCCGTTGTAATAGCCGTTGGTGGTCACGGAGGCCACCAGATTCCCCTCCTCATCCGTCACGTCGGTGCGGAAGAAGGCGGTGGTGCGGCCCCGCTTCACGCAGATTGCCTCCGCCCGGAGCATGCGGCCCCGGCCGGGAGAGAGAAAGGCGATCTGGGCGCTCTGGGCCACCGTGGGCAGCCGGTCCATGTTGGCCGCCACGGCAAAGGCGAAGTCGGCCAGGGTGAAGATCGCCCCGCCCATGACGACGCCGCCGGCATTCTGATGCTTTTTCTCTACCCGGAGGGTGCAGACAGCGTGGCCGGGCTCCGCGGCCTCGATGACCGCACCGGTGCACTCCGTGGCATAGAGGTCCTTTTGGAACAGTTCTCTTGCGTATTCCAGATGTGTCATATCCTTTTCCCTGTGCGCGTCCCTCAGCCGAACCGGAAGTCCGTCACGGTGCAGGTGATCACCGTATATCCCTCCGCCGCGATCTCGCCCCGGACCGGCGCGCCGGTGTCCGGGTCGAACCAGACCGTGTCGCTGACCGTACCATCGGAGAACGAGAGACGCAGCAGCTCCCTGCCGTCCTTCCAGGTCTCCGTAGAACAGGCCGTCAGGCCTCCGCTCCGCACCGCCTCCAGCAGCGCCGGAAGCGCCGTCATGGGGGACAGGCCGTCCTCGGTGAGGTATCCGGTCTCCACGGTGGTGCCGTCATACTCCAGGGTGGCGGTCTCCTCCTGCCAGCGCACCGTCAGGCCCGCCAGCAGGTCCGGCTCCAGGATCGTCAGCCGGCTGGTGCCGTCCCGGTCATAGACGACGTCCACGGTGAAGGTATACGTCCGCTCCCCGTAGTCCGCCAGCAGCTCGGCAGTCAGGGAACAGGCCTCCAGATCGTCGTAGAGCTCCAGCAGCTCCATTGCCCTTGCCTCCGCCCTGTCCTGTCCGGCGCAGCCGGCGGGCAGCAGCAGGAGGGTCATCGTCAGTACGCAGAGCAGTACCCGACGCACAGCAGTTCCTCCTGTATGAAATAATCAGTACGGCTTCATGACCTCTTTCAGCGCGTCGATCATGTCCACCGGGGTCATGGCATATTCGCCGAAGGCCCCGGCGCACACGTCCCCGGCGCGGCCGTGGAGCCATACGGCCCCGGGCACCGCCCGCTCGACGGGCAGGCCCTGGCCCAGCAGGGCCGCGATCATGCCCGCCAGCACGTCGCCGCTGCCGCCCTTTGCCATGCCGGGATTGCCGGAGGTGTTGACGAAGCAGCGGCCGTCCGGCAGAGCGGTGATGGTCCGATGTCCCTTGAGTACCAGCACGCAGTTGTGCTCCCCGGCGAAGGTACGGGCCGTCAGCAGACGGTCCTCCCCTACGGGCGCTCCGGCCAGCCGGGCAAACTCCCCGTCGTGGGGCGTCAGCACCACGGGCTGCGCGCTCTGTCCAAGCACATCTATATGACCCTCCAGGGCGTTTATGCCATCGGCGTCCAGCACAAGCGGGCACTTTGCCTCCCGGATCAGCCGATGGACCAGCTCCGTCAGCTCCTCCGAGCGGCTCAGGCCCGGGCCGATGAGGGCCGCGTCGCACCCGCCGATGCGCTGGAGCAGGTTCTCTGCGGCCGCCAGCGACATCCGGCCCGCCCCGTCTGCGGGACAGGGCTGGGGCATGGCCTCGTCGCACTTCACCGCGGCGATGGGATAGATGGACTCCGGCACGCACAGGTGCACCAGTCCCGCCCCGGTACGGACCGCCGCCCGGGAGGCCAGCACCGGCGCGCCGGTGAAGCCCGTGCTGCCGGAAATGATGGCCACACGGCCGAAGTCCCCCTTGTGGGCGTCCCGGCGGCGGTGAGGCAGCCACTGGGCCAGATCCTCCGCCGTGACGGCCCAAGTGTCCGTCTCAAGGCCCGCCAGCAGGTCGGCGGGGATGCCTATGTCGATGATCTTCAGCCGGCCCGTGCAGACGGCGCCGTCACCCACCATATGGCCGGGCTTGGCAAAGGAGAAGGTCACCGTGGCGGCGCACCGGACGGCGTCGCCCAGAATGCGGCCGGTGTCCGTCTCCACACCGCTGGAGATGTCTGCCGCCACAACCGGCGCCGGGACGCGGTTCATGATCTGCACCGCCTCCAGAGGCTCGCCCCCAAGAGGCCGGTGGAGCCCCACGCCGAACAGGGCGTCGACGAGCACGTCCGCCTCTTCACAGGCCGCCTGGGCGGCGTCGGCGTCAAAGGTCTCCGCAGAGACCCCCGCCCGGGCCAGACGGCTCTCCATCTCTTTGTTGTCGGCGGTCTGTTTTTCCCGCTTTCCGATGAGGAACACGCGGACGTTCATGCCCGCCTCCAGCAGGTACAGCGCGGCGCACAGGCCGTCGCCGCCGTTGTTGCCCATACCGCACAGAGCCACGGCGTGTTTCCCGTTCCCCGCCAGCTCCAGGGCGGCGTCCGCAACGCCCCGGGCCGCCGTCTCCATCAGCCTGAGAGAGGGGATCCCCCGTCCGATGATGGCGCTGTCATCCAGACCCTGCATCTGGGCCGCAGCCGCAAGTCGCATATCGTATCCTCCTGTTTCGATCCGAGTCGTTTTTTGATTGCAATCAGTATACCCCTCTTTCGCCCCAGCGTCAAATGAAAACGGCACTTTTGGCCGACAAATCCGTTTGACAGGAGCATCCCCGTCCCATATAATGAAAAAAACACGACAGGAGTTGGATACCATGACGCTGTATGAACTGGTTTGCAAAAGCCGCAGCTACCGGGGCTATGACGAGAGCCGTCAGCTCACCCGGGAGGAGCTGCTGGAGCTGATCGAATGCGCGCGGCTGTGCCCCTCCTCCGTCAACCGCCAGCCGCTGAAATTCTATCCCGTCTGGGAGCATGAGCAGGCCGAGCGGGTCCTGGCCCTCACCCGCTGGGCCCGGGCGCTGCCGGAGCTGACCCTGCCCCATCCCGGCAAGCATCCCACTGCCTTCATCATCATCTGTCAGGATCAGGAGATCGACCCCTCCCTGACCCGGTACCAGAAGGACGTGGGCATCGTGGCCCAGACCATGCTGCTTGCGGCGGTGGAGAAGGGTCTGGGCGGCTGCATGATCGGCAACTTCGATCCCGCTCCCATGCGCGCGGAGCTGGGTCTGGACGCCCGGTACGCTCCCCTGCTGGTGGTGGCCCTGGGCAAGCCCGACGAGACGATCGTCCTCACCGAGGTGGGCCCGGAGGGCAGCACCGATTACTACCGGGACGCCGACGACGTGCACTATGTCCCCAAACGGAGCCTGGAGGATATCATCCTGTAAGGAAATCGCACGGCGAAAAATTTTTTCTCAACCCCCTTGACAAATTGCAAAGGTGCCTGTATAATCGCCGCAAAGGTACCTTATCAAGTGACGAGAGGAGGTTTGCTTAACATGGAACAACGCGATCTTACCGAACTGTTCATCAAGACCCATCGGATGCTGCACCGGTACCACCTGCTGCACCTGCGGCAGGACGCTCTGGGCGCGGATCCCCGTCACGGACAGGGGCGCATCCTGGCCCTGCTGAAGAAGGCGCCGGACATCAGTCAGAAGGAGCTGTCCTATCTGCTGGACATCCGTCAGCAGTCTCTGGGAGAGCTGCTGCGAAAGCTGGAGCAGAACGAGTATATCACCCGGGAGCCCTCCGAGACCGACAAGCGGGCCATGATGGTCCACCTGACGGAAAAGGGCCGCTCGGCGCCGCTGCACAGCTCCGATTTCGCCCCTGTCTACTCCTGCCTTACGGCAGAGGAGCAGGCTGCTCTGGCCAGCTATCTGGAGCGCATTACGGACAGGCTCACGGAGGAGCTGGAAAAGAGCGGCGCGCTGCCCGACGGGCCCGGCTGCGGACCTCACGGCCAGGGCGGCCCTCACGGCCCCCGGGGACCTCACGGTCCCGGCTTCGGACCCGGCGGTCCTCACGGACCGGCGCAGGGCATGCCCGGCGGTCACAGCTGCGGGCCTCACGGCCACAAGCACGGCCCTTGCGGGCCCGGCTGCGGACCCCAGGCGCCGGGCGGGATGTATCCCGGCCCCCGGCTGCCCGGCAGAGCGGATTTCTACCGCCTGTAACAGAAAAATACAGCGCCTTCCGGCGCGGGAAACGGAAAAGGACGCACTGCCCGGCAGCGCGTCCTTTTTTTCTTCTGATCCTCTCTCCCGCCGCTTCGTCACAGCAGGCCCATGTTGTACTTCATCGTAAGGATACGGGTGACGCTCTCGTCAATGCGCTCTTCCGTCAGTTCTCCGGAGGCCACCGCGTCCAGCAGCGCCTGGATGGCGCCGTCCAGATCCGCGGGGCACAGCAGCAGATCCACGCCGGCAGAAACGCTGCGCACGGCGATCTCTCCGCTGGTGTAGTGGTCGCTCATGGCCTGCATCTTCAGGCTGTCCGTCATCACCACGCCGTCGAAGCCCAGCTCGCCCCGGAGCACGTCGGTGACCATGGTCTCGGAGAACAGCACCGGCTCGTCCCCCAGCTCGCTGAGGATGACGTGGCCCAGCATCACGGCGTCGGCCCCGGCGTCGATGCCGGCGGCGAAGGGCAAAAATTCCTCGGCCCGGAGCCGGTCAAGGGACTTGTAGACGTAGACCGACCCGTAGTGGCTGTCCGCGGAGGTGTCGCCGTGGCCGGGGAAGTGCTTCAGGGTACAGGCCACGCCGCCCTCGTGGAAGCCCTCCACCGCCTTGGGGATCAGCAGCGACGCCTGGTAGAACTCGTCGCTGTAGGCCCGGTCCCCGATGACGGTGTTCTGGGGGTTGGACCACACGTCCGCCACCGGAGCCAGGTCCATGTTCAGGCCGCAGGAGACCATGTCCCCGGCGATGGTGGCCGCGTTGATGCGGGCCATTTCGACGCCGGCGTCCTTATAGCTGAGCATGGGGCCCACATAGGTGGTGCCCACGGTGACCATCAGCCGGGCCACCCGGCCGCCCTCCTCGTCGCAGGCCAGCAGCAGGGGGATCTTCACGTACGTCTGGGTGGTCGTCGCCATGGTGAGGACCTGATTTTTGTCCACCATATTCGAGGTGTTGTACATCAGGCCGCCCACGGGATATTTCTCCAGCGCCGCCCGGGTGGCATCCCCCGCCGCGGTGACGGCGGACACGCCGGTGATGTCCGAGGGCTGCACCATGAACATCTGGCAGACCTTCTCGTAGAGGTCCATCTCCGCCAGGGTCCGCTGTACCTCCAGGGGCACGCCGGAGGAGGCGCCGGACGGGGGCAGCAGCTGCTCCCCCGCCGCAATGGCCGCCGGCTCGCCCCAGGGGACGGCGGGTACGGTCGGGAACATCTGCACCGCCGCCCAGCCCGTCAGCAGGGCGATATGGCAGACCCGGCAGGCGCTGTCCGAGGCGATGATCTTTTCCGCCTGATACTCCGTCAGGCGCTGGGTCTGCGTCTCATTTCCCGCCGCGCTGACCGGCAGAGCCATCGTCAGGCAGAGGCAGAGCAGCAGAACAAAGGCCGCCAGCTTCTTACTCATCGGCCGGATCAACTCCTTCCATTTGCACAGTCTCCGCGCCCGGCTTCCGCATCTTCTGTTCCGCCAGGAACCGGAAGCTGATCGCGTCGGTGGGGCATACTCTCCTGCAGCGGCCGCAGCGGATACACTCCGGAGCGTTGGGCGTCCGGACGGGATCCACCTGCATGGGACAGACCTTTGCACAGGCGCCGCAGCCGACGCAGGTCTCTCTGTCCACCCGGCAGCGGAACACGGAGATAGGGTTGAACACCGAGTAGAGGGCGCCCAGAGGGCAGAGATATTTGCAGAACGGCCGGCAGATCACCACGCTGGCCAGCAGCGTGACGATCAGCACCGCGACCTTCCACGCGTACAGCCAGCCGACGATGCCCCGCAGACTGCGGTCCAGCAGCACCAGAGGCAGGCCTCCCTCCAGAGTGCCCGCCGGACAGAGGACCTTGCAGAACCAGGGGGCCCCCTGCCCCAGAATATCCGTGAGGAACAGCGGCAGCAGGATCACCAGAACGATCAGCACCGCGTATTTCAGCTTCCGGAGGAGCCTGTCCCCCCGGAAGGTCCCGATCTTTTTCGGGAAGGGGATCTTATGCAGCAGCTCCTGGATCAGTCCGAAGGGGCACAGCCAGCCACAGACGAAGCGGCCCAGAAGCGCGCCGATCAGAAAGAGGAAACCCACCACATAATAGGAAAAGGAAAACTGCCTGCTGCCGATGACGGCCTGCAGCGACCCGATGGGGCATGCGCCTCTGGCCCCGGGGCAGGAGTAGCAGTTGAGCCCCGGGACGCAGATAGTTTTCAGCTTGCCGGTATAGATCCGCCCGGTGACAAAGCCGGCAAAGGCGCTGTTGGTGAGCACGGCCCACAGTGCCTGTACGCCGTGGCGCACTCCGTCGCCGGTCCTGCTTCGCCTACCCAATGCCGATGCACTCCATGCAGACACGAGTGGCCTTGGCCAGCACCACGGCCGTCTCGCCCCGGGAGATACCGAACAGCAGCAGCGCCAGGGCGACGACCGCCGCCAGGATGCCGGCGCCGCCGGAGGTCAGGAACCGTCCCATGGCTTACGCCTCCTGCAGCCCGGCCAGCACACCGTCCACGATGTCACGCCACTCATCCAGAGAATGGGCGCCTACGACGGTCTCCCCTACCAGATTGCCGCTGCGGTCCACAAAGACCGTCGTGGGAACGTACTCGGCACTGGCCACCACGTCCGGCATCAGGTCCTCGGTGCAGACCAGCAGCGGATAGGTGACGCCGGTGCTCTCCGCCAGCTCCACGGCGGCGGCCAGGACCTCCCCGTCGGGATCGTCCATGGTGTCCAGCACCACGCCGATCACCTGGGCGTTCCGGTCGGCCAGCTCGCCGTTCAGGCGCTCCAGCTCCGGCATCTCCTCCTGACAGGGCGGACACCACGTGGTAAACAGATTGACCATGGTCAGGTCACAGTCGGAAAAGAGAGCCTCCGTATACGCCGTGCCGTAGATATCCTCCGTGACGAAGGGCGTCACAGTCCCTGTCGCTTCGGCGCCGCCCGTCGGAGCCGCGCCTCCGTTCCCGCCTCCTGTACCGCAGGCGCCGACAAGGCAAAGGCAAAACACCAGCGCCGACAGGAGCAGAATATTCCGAATCGTTTTTTTCATGGTTCAGTCTCCTTTCACAGCATGCAGCGTCGACTGTTTGAACGCTGTTTTGAACGCTGTATTGTTGCTATTCTATCATATCTTTCGGGGAACTACAACGGCCCCCGGCGGCAGATTTTTCAGCCCCTACCCGCCGATTTCGGAATATTGACAAGATTCGGCAGGAAAGATATAATATATTGATTATAAATATTGGCAATACGCAATATGATGTATAACGAGGGAGAACGGCATGGGAAAAACCACGGGACGGGACTACGGAAACGACAGCATATCGGCTCTCAAGGGCGCTGACCGGGTACGGAAGCGCCCCGGGGTCATTTTCGGCTCGGACGGTCTGGAGGGCTGTGAACACGCCGTCTTTGAGATCCTCTCCAACGCCGTGGACGAGGCCCGGGAGGGTTACGGCACGCTGATCGTCCTCACCCGCTATGAGGACGGCTCCATCGAGGTGGAGGATCAGGGCCGGGGCTGTCCTCTGGACTGGAACGAGACGGAGGGCCGCTACAACTGGGAGCTGGTCTTCTGCGAGCTCTACGCCGGCGGAAAATACCGGAACAACGAGACGGATAACTACGAATACGCCCTGGGTCTCAACGGTCTGGGCTCCTGCGCCACCCAGTACGCCTCCCGGTGGATGGACGTCACCGTCTGGCGGGACGGGCAGAAGTTCGACCTCCACTTCGAGCGGGGCGAGAACGTGGGAGGCCTGTCCAGCGTCCCCACGGACAGGGGCAAGAAGACCGGCACCCGGATCCGCTGGCTGCCGGACCGGGACGTCTTTACGGAGATCGACATCCCGCCGGAGTATTTTACCGAGACACTGAAGCGGCAGGCGGTGGTCAATGAAAACGTGACCTTCCGGCTCCGGGTCCAGCAGGGCACCCGTTTCCAGAGCGAGGACTTCCACTACGAGCGCGGCATCATGGACTATGTCTCGGAGATCGCCGGGGAGCAGAGCCTCACTGCCCCTGTCTTCTTCCAGACGGAGCGCCGGGGACGGGACCGGGAGGACAAGCCGGAGTACAAGGTGCGGCTGTCCTGCGCCCTGTGCTTCTCCAACACGGTCAGCCGGGTGGAGCACTACCACAACTCCTCCTTCCTGGAGCACGGCGGCGCCCCGGACAAGGCCCTGCGCTCCGCCTTCGTCTCCGCCGTGGACGCTTATCTGCGGCAGAACAACAAATATCAGAAAAACGAGAGCAAGATCACCTTCCCTGACATTCAGGACTGCCTGATCTTCGTCTCCAATAATTTCTCCACCCTGACCTCCTATGAGAACCAGACGAAGAAGGCTGTCACCAACCGGTTCATCCAGGAGTCCATGACGGACTTCCTCCGCTCTCAGCTGGAGATCTACTTCATCGAGGACCACGCCGCCGCGGAGAAAATGGCCGAGCAGATCCTGGTGAACAAGCGCAGCCGGGAGTCCGCCGAGCGGACCCGTCTGAATCTGAAAAAGAAGCTCTCCGGCAGTGTGGACATCGCCAACCGCATCCAGAAATTCGTGGACTGCCGGACCCGGGACGTGGGCCGCCGGGAGCTGTATATCGTAGAGGGCGACTCCGCTCTGGGCGCCTGCAAGCTGTCCCGGGACGCGGAGTTCCAGGGCATCATGCCGGTGCGGGGCAAGATCCTCAACTGCCTGAAGGCCGACTATGCCCGCATCTTCAAAAGCGAGATCATCACCGACCTGATCAAGGTCCTGGGCTGCGGCGTGGAGACGGACACGAAGAAGAACAAGGAGCTGTCCTCCTTCCAGCTGGACAAGCTGCGCTGGGCCCGGATCATCATCTGCACCGACGCCGATGTGGACGGCTTCCAGATCCGCACCCTGATCCTGACCATGCTCTACCGGCTCACCCCCACCCTCATCAACGAGGGCTACGTCTATATCGCCGAATCTCCCCTGTTTGAGATCAACTCCGGGGGCAAGACCTGGTTTGCCTATACCGAGCGGGAGAAGACGGAGATCCTCGCCCAGCTGGGGGACGCGAAGTACGACCTCCAGCGCTCCAAGGGCCTGGGCGAGAACGAGCCGGATATGATGTGGCTGACCACCATGAATCCGGAGACCCGGCGGCTGATCCGGGTCATGCCGGAGGCGGCGGAGCGCTCCGCCGCCATGTTCGACCTGCTGCTGGGGGACAACCTGGCGGGGCGCAAGGACTACATCGCCCAGGAGGGCTACCGCTTCCTGGACCTTGCGGACATCTCGTGAGTTGCTGACCGGAGTCCGGTGAAGCGGGTCCGGTTTGGAGAGATTATCCGTTCTGTTTGACTGCGGAGGGGAACGAGAAAATTTCAGGAACGGCCCTCCCGGCGGGGATCGTTTCTATTTGACTGCGGAGAAGGACGAAAGTTTTTTAAAGGGCGCGCCTCCGGCGGGTGACTTTCTGTGCGCGACAGAAAGTCACCAAAGAACGCGCCAAAGGAGGCCCCCTTGCCATGGGGTCCTCCTTGTGGAATCCTCTCCCTTATGACAGGGCAGTCTCTGCCTCTCACCCCCCCGGTCGGCAGAGCCCTGCATTGTCCGGTGCAACCCACCCGTGCTGGCGCACTCTTGCGGCGGGTGGCGCGGACCATCCGCCGATTTGTACCCGCCGAGGCCCGTTCCCCCGCCCGGAGGGCTCAGTGCAGGGGGAGCGTCGGCGGAAAAATCTTACGAAAAAGCAAGTTCAAGTTATTATTGCGTTTTGACAAGTTTGACTTTATTTAAAGAGGAAGTAAAGCGATGGCGAAGAAAAAGAAGCCCGAGGAGGGCAGGACGCATCCCGTCAACCCCAACGTCATGGGCCTCCAGGCTCAGGTGGTGGAGCAGCCCATCACCGAGACCCTGGAGATCAACTACATGCCCTACGCCATGAGCGTCATCGTCTCCCGGGCCATCCCGGAGATCGACGGCTTCAAGCCCTCCCACCGGAAGCTGCTGTACACCATGTACAAGATGGGGCTGCTCACCGGCAAGCGCACCAAATCCGCCAACGTGGTGGGTCAGACCATGCGCCTCAATCCCCACGGCGACGCCGCCATCTACGACACCATGGTGCGGCTGTCCCAGGGCTACGAGGCCCTGCTGCACCCCCTGGTGGACTCCAAGGGCAACTTCGGCAAGGTCTTCTCCCGGGATATGGCCTGCGCCGCCTCCCGCTACACCGAGGTGAAGCTGGCCGGTATCTGCGCGGAGCTGTTCCGGGACATTGATCAGGACGCCGTGGACTTCGTGGACAACTACGACAGCACCATGAAGGAGCCGACCCTGCTGCCCACCTCCTACCCCAACGTGCTGGTGTCCGCCAATCAGGGCATCGCCGTGGGCATGGCCTCCATGCTCTGTGGCTTCAACCTCGGGGAGGTCTGCCGGACGGCCATCGCCTATCTGAAGGATCCGAACTGCGATCTCACCGAGACCCTGCTGGGGCCGGACTTCCCCACCGGCGGCGAGCTGCTGGCAGATGAAACGGCCCTGGAGGACATCTACCGCACCGGCCGGGGACCCGTGGTGGTCCGGGCCCGGTGGCGCTACGTGAAATCCGACAATCTCATCGAGGTCTATGAGCTGCCCTACTCCACCACAGTGGAGGCGGTCATGGACAAGACCGCCGACCTGATCAAGGCCGGGAAGCTCAAGGAGATCGCAGACGTCCGGGACGAGACGGACCTGTCCGGTCTGAAGCTGGCCATTGACCTTAAGCGCGGTACGGACCCGGAGGCGCTGATGCAGAAGCTGTTCAAGCTCACGCCCCTGCAGGACTCCCTGTCGTGCAACTTCAATATCCTCATCAACGGCACCCCCCGGGTCCTGGGCGTGCGTGAGATCCTGGAGGAGTGGACCGCCTGGCGGGTGGACTGCATCCGCCGGAGGGTCTGGTTCCAGCTCCAGAAGAAGAAGTCCCGTCTGCACCTGCTCCTGGGTCTGGGCGAGATCCTGCTGGACATCGACCGGGCCATCCGCATCATCCGGGAGACGGAGGAGGACGCCGCCGTCATCCCCAATCTCATGGCCGGCTTCGGCATCGACGAGACCCAGGCGGAGTTCGTGGCGGAGATCAAGCTGCGCAACATCAACAAGGAGTATATCCTCAAGCGCCTCACCGAGACGGAGGATCTGGAAAACGAGATCGCGGACCTGACGGATCTGGTCAACCGGCCCGCCCGCATCCGCAAACTCATCGCCAAGGAGCTGGCGGCGGTGGAAAAGAAATACGCCGTGCCCCGGCGTACCGGCATCGTCACCGGCGGCGCCCTCCCGGATGTGGAGGAGACGATCCCGGACTATCCCGTCCACGTGTTCCTGTCCCGGGAGGGGTATTTCAAGAAAATCACCCCCCAGTCCCTGCGGATGAGCGGGAATCAGAAATACAAGGAGGGGGACGAGCTGGCCTTCACCGCCGAGGCCTCCAACGCCGACGAGCTGCTGGTCTTCACCGACCGTCAGCAGTGCTACAAGACAAGACTGGCGGATTTTGAGGACACAAAGGCCAGCGTTCTGGGCGACTATCTCCCGGCCAAGCTGGGCATGGACGAGGGGGAGCGGGTCCGCTTCGCCTGTCTGCCCGGGGACTGGGCCGGCAGTATCCTGTTCTGCTTTGAAAACGGCAAGGCCGCCCGGATCGCCCTGTCCTGCTACCAGACCCAGACCCGACGCAAGCGTCTCACCGGCGCTTACTCCGACAAGAGCCCTCTGGCCGGAGCCCTGCACCTGACGGAGGACCGGGAGGTGGCGCTGTTCTCCACCGAAGGCCGGGCCCTGCTGGTGAACTCCTCCGCCGTGGCGCTGAAGGCCACCCGGACCGCCCAGGGCGTGACGGTGATGAACCTCAAGACAAAGTACCGGCTGGCGTCCGTATCCTTCGCCGACGACACCGCCGTCGTCAACCGCTCCCGCTATCGGGTCCGCAACATCCCCGCCGCCGGTGCTCTGCTCAAGCCCGAGGACCGGGGCGAACAGCAGCTGGATCTGCTGGATTGACCCGTCTCTGCCGCTTCCACCTGCGATCATCGCAGCAGTTCTGAGAAAGGAGTCTTCCATGGCACTTCCCTCCAGGGAAACCGCCGCCCGTGAGGTCAGGCGTATCGTGATCATCGTTCTCGCCTGCATCCTCTACGCATTCAGCTTCAACTGCTTTTACGAGGCAAACCAGATCGCCTACGGCGGCATCACGGGTTTTGCCCAGGCCATCCACGCAGTACTCGGGCTTCTGCCCGTGGGCGTGCTGGTGATCATTTTCAATGTCCCGCTGTTCATCCTGGCATGGAAATATCTGGGCGGCGGTTTTCTGCTGCTGTCCCTGTTCACCATGGCTGTCAGCTCTGTTTTTATCGATCTCATAGCGCTGTTCCATACCTTCCCGCCCATGGATCCCCTGCTGGCCAGCATCTACGGCGGCGTGCTGCTGGGCTTCTCCAGCGGCCTGCTCATGCGGCAGAACGCCACCACCGGCGGCACCACCATCCTGGCCCGGCTCATCAAGCGCAAGACGCCCTGGGTCTCCATGGGAACGCTGCAGCTGTTTGCAGACCTGGCCGCCATCGCCGTGGTGGCCGTGGTGGTGCGCAACGTCAACAGCGCGCTGTACGGCATCGTCGCCCTCTATATCTCCTCCCTGGTCATCGACACGGTGCTCTACGGCGCCAGCCGGGCCAGGCTGGCTTATATCATCAGTATGGAGCATACCACGGACATCGCCCGGGCCATCACCCAGGATCTGTCCCGGGGCGTGACCCTGATCCCCGGCACCGGCGGCTACACCGGCCAGCCCCACACGGTGCTGATGTGCGCGATCAAGCGCAATCAGATCGTGGCGCTGAAAAATCTGGTCAAGGAGATCGACGTGGACGCCTTCATCATCGTCTGCGAGGCAAAGGAGGTCTTCGGCCGGGGCTTCGACCGCTATAAATCCGACAGCTGGTAATACGCTGAAAACGCCGGAAGGAGGACCAACGCGATGAAACGGATCCTGTTCTGTCTCTCCCTTACAGCGGCGCTGCTGGTCTCCCTGTCCGGCTGCGCCCCTATTCTGGGCCGCACCTACTCGGTGGAAGCTCCCCATGTCTCCAACGCCGGGGCGGCGGAAAACGCCCTGTCGGCGGACAGCTTTGAGTCCCTTGTCGGCGCGCTGCTGTCCTGTATCGCCCGCCATGAGGAGGACTGCTCCATCCAGCTGGTGTGGCCGGAGGAGGACCCCACGGAGCTGATCCGGGCCGCCTGTGAAGAAATCACGGAGACGGAGCCCCTGGGTATCTACGCCGTGGAGGACATCTCCTTCGACGTGGTGCGGATCGTCTCCTATTATGAAGCTGCCTTTACCATCCGCTATCTCCACACGGAAGAGGAGATGGGCACTCTCCGGAACGCCGTGGGCACCTATGGCGTCCGGCAGGCCCTGTCGGAGGCTCTGGCCGCCTTCCGCACCACCCTGACGCTGAACACCACCTACTACACCGGCGACCGGGCCGCCATCGAGGCTCTGGTCCGGCAGGCCTATGAGGAACAGCCCATGTCCGCTCTGGGTCTGCAGAGCGTTACGGTGGAATTCTATCCGGAGGAGGGCTCCAACCGCATCCTGGCGCTCACCTTCGACTACGGCCAGGACACGGAGGCGCTCGCCGCCCGGCAGGCGGAGCTGCGTGCTCAGGTCCGGTCCGTCACTGCGGAGGGCAGCGCGGCGGAGAAGGCCCGGACTCTCTGCCAGAGTCTGTACGGGAACGCAGCCTATGCCGCACCGGAGGGTACGCCCCCCTTCTGTGCCTCCGCCTGGGACGCCCTGTGCGGCGGCGGCGGGTCCGACGAGAGCTTTGCTCTGGCTTTTGCCTGTCTGTGCCGGGCCCAGGGGATCGAGTGCGCCGTGATCCGGGGTACCCTGGGCGGCACGGCCTGGGTCTGGAACGCCGTCACCGACGCCGAAGGGACCGTATATCACGTGGACGCCGCCCGGGGGATCGGGCCGGAAACGGAAAATCAGTTCAAATCCGCCGGATATGCGTGGGAGTGATTGCATTCCCCGAAAAAATCGGTTATAATAGTATATTGCTTATTTTATACAAGACGGATGGAGGAATACCACTATGCTTGCCAATGCGGAGAAAACAATGGAAAAAATCATCGCCCTGTGCAAAAACCGGGGATTCATCTTCTCCGGCTCCGAGATCTACGGAGGTCTCGCCAACACCTGGGACTACGGTCCTCTGGGCGCAGAGCTGAAAAACAACGTGAAAAAAGCCTGGTGGAAAAAGTTTGTCCAGGAGAATCCCTACAACGTGGGCCTAGACGCCGCCATCCTGATGAATCCCCAGACCTGGGTGGCCTCCGGTCATCTGGGCAGCTTCGCCGATCCCCTTATGGACTGCCGGGCCTGCAAGGAGCGCTTCCGGGCCGACAAGCTCATGGAGGAATGGGCGCAGGCCAACGGCGTGGAGCTGGGCAAGGCCGTGGACGCCTTCTCTCAGGATGAGATGAAGGCCTTTATCGAGGAGCACGCCATCCCCTGCCCCTCCTGCGGCCAGCATGACTTCACCGATATCCGCCAGTTCAACCTGATGTTCAAGACCTTCCAGGGCGTCACCGAGGACGCGAAGAACACCGTGTATCTCCGCCCGGAGACGGCCCAGGGCATCTTCGTCAACTTCCAGAACATCCAGCGCACCACCCGGCGCAAGCTGCCCTTCGGCGTGTGTCAGGTGGGCAAGAGCTTCCGCAACGAGATCACACCGGGCAACTTCACCTTCCGGACCCGGGAGTTCGAGCAGATGGAGCTGGAGTTCTTCTGCAAGCCCGGCACTGATCTGGAGTGGTTCCAGTACTGGCGCGGCTTCTGCCGCCAGTGGCTGCTGGACCTGGGCATGCACGAGGAAAATCTGCGGCTCCGGGATCACGAGCCGGAGGAACTGTGCTTCTACTCCAAGGGCACCACTGACTTTGAGTTCCTCTTCCCCTTCGGCTGGGGCGAGCTGTGGGGCGTGGCGGACCGCACCGACTACGACCTGACCCAGCATCAGACCGTTTCCGGCAAGGATATGACCTATTTCGATCAGGAGGCGGGCGAGCACTACATCCCCTACGTCATCGAGCCCTCTCTGGGCGCGGACCGGGTAACGCTGGCCTTCCTCATCGACGCCTACGACGAGGAGGTCGTGGGCCAGGACAAGAACGGCAAGGACGATGTGCGTGTGGTGCTTCGCATGCACCCGGCTCTGGCTCCCTTCAAGTGCGCCGTGCTGCCCCTGTCCAAGAAGCTTTCCGAGCCGGCGGAAGAGCTGTACCGGCAGCTTTCGAAGGACTTTATGACGGACTTTGACGATACCGGCTCCATCGGCAAGCGGTACCGCCGGGAGGATGAGATCGGCACCCCCTTCTGCATCACCGTGGACTTCGACACCGTGGGCGACGGGGAGACTGCCGGCGACGGCTGCGTCACCATCCGGGAACGGGATACCATGGAGCAGGTCCGTATCCCCATGGACCAGGTCAGAGACTGGCTCATGGAGAGGCTGGCTTACTGAAACCATGAAAAAGCAACGTGAGCTCTCCCCGGAGGAGCAGCCGAAGATCATCGCCCGGATCCTGTGGCCGATCCTCAGCTTCCTGTCCCTGTTTCTGCTGGATCTGGGATTTCGGTACATCTACGCCTTCGCCGGACACACCGATCTGTGGGACGTCACGCCGCTGACGTTCTCCGTGGGCTGGTGTCTGATCCTCACCGCGGTGCTGATGCTGCTGCCAAGAAAACCCCGGCGGATCCTGATGGTCTTCTTCTGCCTGCTGTTCTGCGGGCTGTCGGCCACGCACGGCATCTTCCTGAATCTGTTCAAGCGCTTTTTCCGCATCGCGGACTTCTCCTTCGCCGGCGACGGCGCAGCCTTTGCCGACGCGTCCTATATCGTTCTGTCCAAGCGGGCCATCGCCCTGATCGTCGGGGCCATCGTGCTGATGGCGCTGGCCTATTTCTGCTCCCGGAAGTGCCGGGGCTACCGGGTCAGCCGGGTCGTGATCGCCGCGGTGCTGCTGGCCGCCGGTATCCTGGGCGTGGCCCAGATGCACAAAGCCCTTCTGGGGGACTACGACACGGTGATCTGGACCAGGACCGAGGATACCGCCTCAGACGAGGGGTTTGCCGACGTCACCACCGACTTTACCTACGTCAACTTCACCGACTCGAAAGAGTGTCTGCTGAAGATGGGCCTGTACCAGTACACCTTCCGGGACGTCTGGCTCAACTGGGGCTTCCGGGCCTACGACGAGGCCCAGCAGCGCAAAAATCTGGACGAGCTGTTCGACTCCCTGCCGGAGCCGGAGCCCAACGACATGACCGGCGTCTTCGAGGGGAAGAATCTGATCCTCATCCAGCTGGAGGCCATCGACACCTATATGCTCAACGAAAAGGCCATGCCCGCGCTCTACGAGCTCCAGCAGAACAGTCTGGACTTCACGGACCGCTACGCCCCGGCCTATATCACCGCCGGCACCCTCAACACGGAGATCCTGGCCAATCTGGCCCTGATCCCGCCGGTGTCTCAGGTGTCCACGGAGGCCTACGCGGTGAACGCCTTCCCTTACTCCCTGGCCCATCTCTTCGAGGCCGAGGGCTACACCGCCGAGTCCTTCCACTGCAGCGACGGGTCCATCTACAACCGCGGCGGGCTCCATCCCAACTGGGGCTACGAGCGCTACAACACCGGCGCGGATATGAACATGAACGTCATCCATATGGACCGCTATCTCATCAACGGCTTTGAGGACATGACCGACGACGCGCCCTTCTGTACCTTCATCATCACCTACTCCGGCCACGGCGCCTACTCCGACGAAAACCTCATCGATCAGGCCTTCTACGACGAGATGGCGGAGCTGTTCCCCGGCGAGGACGACATCTATATCCGGGCCATGGCCCACGCCAGAGAGACGGACCTGTTCATCGAGGAGCTGGTGGACGCCCTGACGGAGGCCGGACTGATGGATGATACCGTTCTGGCCTTCTATTCCGACCACTACAACTACTACATCATGAACGATCAGCTTGTCATGCAGTACAAGGGGATCGACGACATCAACCTGCTGCAGATCACGCCCTTCTTTATCTACTCTTCCGAGCTGGAGGGGCAGAAGATCGACAAGCCCTGCTCCAGCGTGGACATCCTGCCCACCCTGGCCAATCTGTTCGGTCTGGACACCTCCGGGGCCTGGTTTGCTGGTATCGACCTGTTCTCCGACCAGCCCGGTCTGGTCATCTTCCAGGATGAGAGCTGGTACGACGGGACCTACTACAGCAACCGGGACGAGGTGCCTGCGGACTATGCCGCCGCACAGAAAAAGCTTGTTCACGAGCGGTTCAGCATCTCCAAGGAGATCCTGCTGCTGGACTACTACAACGACGGGGAATAAGCATACTTGCGCATACGGGAGATTTTTATGCGGATCATGGCTATCGACTACGGCGACGCCCGCACCGGCATCGCCATCTCCGATCCCACCGGCCTGCTGACCGGATTCTCCACCGTGATCCCCGGCCGCAGGCCGGAGGTCGTGGCGGACGCCGTGGCGGAACTGGCCCGGGACCATGAGGTGACGGAGCTGGTACTGGGCTATCCGAAAAACATGAACAACTCCATCGGCCCCCGGGCCGAGAAGAGCGCCGCCTTTGCCCAACTGCTGGAGGCACGCACCGGCCTGCCCGTCCACCTGTGGGACGAGCGGCTGACCACGGTGGACTCCCACCGCATCCTGTCCGAAACAGGCCGCCGCGGCCGGCAGCGCAAGGCCCGGGTGGACGCCGTGGCCGCCTCCCTGATCCTGGAGGGCTATCTGGACCTCCGCCGGCGGCAGTCCGGCTCCCTGTGAAAGGAGGGCTTTCTTTGCATAAGCTCAACACCGCTGTGGAACGCTTCTGCGCCAAACATCCGAAGTTCGGCATCTCCAACCTGATGCGGTATATCGTCTTCGGCACCATCATCGTCTACGTGCTGTATCTTGCCACCCAGGGATCGGCCCTGTATTACCTGTCCTTCCATCCGGCGCTGTTCCTCCGGGGGCAGGTCTGGCGCATCGTCTCCTTCCTCTTCGTGCCCAACACCTTCGGCCCGTTGTGGCTGATCGTCTCACTGTACTTCTACTACTTCATCGGCAACGCCCTGGAACAGCAGTGGGGCAAGGGGAAGTTCACCATTTTCTACCTTTCCGGCGCGGTCCTGACCATCATCGCCGCTCTGGCCACCTATTTCATCACCGGTACCTCCTACGGCGTGGCAGGCACGTACTATATCAATATGTCTCTGTTCTTCGCCTTTGCCAGTCTCTACCCCAACCACCAGGTCCTGCTGTTCTTCGTCCTGCCCGTGCGGATGAAGTGGCTGGCCTGGGCCGATCTGGTGATGTTTGCCATTGCCATCGTCATGGGCATCATAGACGGCAGTCTCATCGCCGTGCTGCTGCCTCTGGTGGCCATCGTCAACTATCTGCTGTACTTCGGCGCAGACCTGCGTGAGTTCCTCGTGAGCCGTGTACAGGTCCTGAAAAACCGCCGCCAGCGGCGTCCGCCGAAGCTGCATCAGGCAGCCCGAAAGACCTCTGAGCAGCAGGGCTACCTGCATAAGTGCATCGTCTGCGGCCGCACGGACAGCGAATACCGTGATCTGGAATTCCGCTACTGCTCCAAATGCAGCGGCTATTCCTGCTACTGCATCGACCATATCAACAGCCACATTCATCATTGACCCCCGCCAGAAAAGGAGGCCTCGCCGTGAGCGACGAAACCAAACGGACCGGACCGGAAACGACGGCCGGCAACTTTATCCACACAATGATCGAGGAGGACCTCGCCCCCGGCGGCGACTATGAGGGCATGCAGGTCCACACCCGCTTCCCCCCGGAGCCCAACGGCTACCTGCACATCGGCCACTGCAAGGCCATGTGCATCGACTTCGGCACCGCGGAAAAATTCGGCGGCATCTGCAATCTGCGGATGGACGACACCAACCCCGCCAAGGAGGACACGGAATTCGTCGAGGCCATCCAGGAGGACATCCACTGGCTGGGCTTCGACTGGGAAGACCGCTTCTTCTACGGCTCGGACTATTTCCAGCAGGACTATGACTTCGCCGTGGAGCTGATCAAAAAGGGCCTTGCCTACGTCTGCGAGCTCTCTCCGGAGGAGTTCAAGGCCAACCGGGGCGACGTGAAGACCCCCGCCGTCAGTCCCTGGCGGGACCGGCCCATCGAGGAGAGCCTGGACCTCTTCGCCCGGATGAAGAACGGCGAGTTCCCAGAGGGCTCCATGACCCTGCGGGCGAAGATCGACCTGGCCAGCGGCAACTTCAACCTCCGGGACCCGGTGCTCTACCGCATCCGCTACACCGAGCATCACCGGCAGGGCAGCAAGTGGTGCGTCTATCCCATGTACGATTTCGCCCACCCCATCCAGGATGCGCTGGAGCATGTCACCCACTCCCTGTGCTCCCTGGAGTATGAGGACCACCGGCCTCTGTACAACTGGGTCCGGGACAATCTGACCCTGCCCAGCCATCCCCGGCAGATCGAGTTTGCCCGGCTGAACATCAACCACACCGTCATGAGCAAGCGCAAGCTCCGCACGCTGGTGGAGACCGGCGTTGTCTCCGGTTGGGACGATCCCCGGATGCCCACACTCTGCGGCCTGCGCCGCCGGGGCTACACCCCCGCCTCCATCCGGAATTTCTGCGAGCGGATCGGCGTGGCAAAGGCCCCCTCCGTGGTGGAGTACGCCTTCCTCGAATACTGTCTCCGGGAGGATCTGAACGTCAGCGCTCCCCGGGTCATGGCCGTCCTGCGGCCTCTGAAGCTCACCGTCACCAACTATCCCGAGGGGCAGACGGAGACCTTCCCCGTGGAAAATCACCCCAACGACCCCGACATGGGCACCCGGGAGGTCACCTTCTCCCGGCACCTGTGGATCGAGGCAGAGGATTTCATGGAGACCCCAATCCCAAAGTACAAGCGCCTGTACCCCGACGGCCCCGAGTGCCGCCTGAAGGGCGCCTATATCATCCGCTGCACCGGCTGCGTCAAGGACGAAAACGGCAACGTCACCGAGGTCCTGTGCACCTACGACCCGGACTCCCGGGGCGGCGATCCCGCCGACGGGCGCAAGATCAAGGGCGCCGCCCTCCACTGGGTGGACGCCGCCACCGCCGTGGACGCGGAGGTGCGGCTGTACGACAACCTGTTCTCCGACCCGGACCCCGACGGCCCCGGCAAGGATTTCATGGAATGTCTCAATCCCGACTCTCTGGAGGTCCTCACCGGCTGCAAGGTCGAGGCCTCTCTGGCCGGTGCGGAGGCTCCCGCCACCTTCCAGTTCATGCGGCAGGGCTATTTCTGTCTCGACAGCAGAGATTCCCGGCCCGGCGCGCCGGTGTTCAACCGCTCGGTGTCCCTGAAGGACAGCTTCAAGCCCGCGACGTAACGGCCGCGGCTTGGGCCGCCATATTCCCCGCAAACGACGAATTCAAAACACGGAGATGACGAGGATCAAATGACAGACGGTATGCCCATCGGAAAATGGCTGCTGCTGATCGTGAAGGGCATGCTCATCGGCGCCGGCGCCATCCTGCCCGGTATCAGCGGCGGCGTTCTGATGCTGGTATTCGGCATCTATCAGCCCGTCATCGCCTTTCTGGCCCACCCCGTGCGCACGTTCCGGACCTATGTTGCGCTGTTCATCCCGCTGGTCATCGGCTGGGCGCTGGGCTTCTGGCTCATCGCGCGGCTGCTGTCGGACGTGTTCGCCCGGTGGGAGCTGCAGGCCATGTGTGTGTTCATCGGCCTGATCCTGGGCATGTTCCCGGAGCTGTTCCGGCAGAGCAGTCTCCACGGCCGGACAAAGGGTTCATGGCTGGGTCTGGCTCTGTGCACCGCCGGATTTCTGGCGCTGTTCTTCTACCTTCAGGTGGTGGCGCAGATCGCCCTGACGCCCAACGTCCTGTGGTTCGCCTTCTGCGGCGTGCTGTGGGGCCTGTCCCTCATCGTGCCGGGACTGACCTCCTCCTCTCTGTTGATGTTCCTGGGCCTCTACGTGCCCATGACGGAGGGGCTGGGTTCCATGGATCCCGCCGTTGTGATCCCGTGGATCATCGGCATCGCGGCCACCGTGCTGCTGCTGGCCAAGGTCGTGGAGCGGCTGTTCCGGCGCCACTACAGCGTGGCCTTCCACTGCATTATCGGCGTCGTCATCGCCTCCACCATTCCCATCATCCCGGTCCATTTTGCCGGCGTCGGTCAGGGCCTGTTCTGTCTGCTGCTGGCCGTGATCGGCTTCCTGATCGCCTGGGGCATGGACCGCTGGGGACGGCGCTGGGAAGCGGAGAAAAACGAGTAGAATCCCTTATTGGTTTACATAATTTATTCAGAAAGGAACGATACATCCTATGGATGACCCTATTGCCCCGCGATTGCTTCTGCAGCTGATCCTGATCCTGCTCAACGCGCTCTTTGCCGCCACGGAGATCGCCGTGATCTCCCTCAACGAAAACAAGCTCCGCAAGCAGGCGGAGGAGGGAGATAAAAAGGCGGTCAAGATGCTGAAGATGGTAGCGGAGCCCACGGGCTTTCTCTCCGCCATCCAGATCGGCATCACTCTGGCCGGCTTCCTGGGCTCCGCCTTCGCCGCGGACGCCTTCTCCGGCAGGCTGGCGGACGTATTCATCCGCCACGGCGTGACCCGGATCTCACGGTCTGCCCTGGAGGCCATCTCCCTGATCATCGTCACCCTGATTTTGTCCTATATCACTCTGGTGCTGGGCGAGCTGTTCCCCAAGCGCATCGCCATGAAGAAGCCGGAAAAGGTGGCCCGGGCCATGTGCGGCCTCATTACCGGCCTGTCCGTGGGCCTCAAGCCTCTGATCGGCCTGCTCACCGTCTCCACCAACGGGCTGCTGCGTCTGTTCGGCATGGACCCGAAGGAGGAAGAGGAGGAGGTCTCCGAGGAGGAGATCATGATGATGCTGGATATCGGCGAGGAGAAGGGCACCATCGAGACCGAGGAGCGGGAGCTGATCGAGAACGTCTTTTCCCTCAACGACGTGTGCGCCGAGGACGTAATGGTCCACCGGTCCTGCGTCACCTTCCTTCAGGCCGAGGACGGCCGCGAGGAAGTGCTGAAAGCCATCGAAGAGACGGGCTTCTCACGTTTCCCGGTGTACAATGAGGACGAGGACGACGTGCTGGGCATCCTGTACGTCCGGGAGTACCTCATGTCCCTGCAGACCGGCGGCTCCGAGGACCTGCGGGATCATCTGCTGCCCATCCGGTTCGTGCCGGAGAGCGCGCGGATCAACAGCATCCTGCTGGACATGAAGCGCAACCACATCCACATGGAGGTGGTGGTGGACGAGTTCGGCGGCGTGGCCGGCCTGATCACCATGGAGGACATCCTGGAGGAACTGGTGGGCGACATCTACGACGAGAGCGACCGGGTGGTGGAGGACCTGACGGAGCTGGAGCCGGGGAAATACCGGGTCCTGGGCTCCGCGGAGCTGGACGACCTGTGCGACGTGCTGGACCGCGACATCGACAGCGAGGCCACCACCGTGGGCGGCTGGATCGTGGAACAGCTGGGACGCATCCCAAAGGCCGGCGAGAGCATGCATCTGGACCGCCTGACCGTGGAGATCACCGAGGCGGACGCCCGGTGCATCAAGGGCGCCATCCTCACCGTGGACCCGCCGGCCCCGGAGGCGGAGAACGGCTGACCCGCTCCTTGCCCTATCTCTGAATACAAACGCCTTGAAACCCGGACTTTCCGGGCCGCGGATAATAATTTACCCCCTGATGCAGTATTGGTTCTGCATCAGGGGGTTTTTTGTCTGTTTTTCAGACCGTCAGGAGCTACTATCTGCGCCTCGCAGATGCCGCTTTCCTCTGTTCTCGGCGATAGTCCGGTTGTACTCCTCATCCAGCAGCTTCAGCAGCAGCGGAATTGCCCGGTTCGTGTTGTCGGTCAGGTACGCCACGGCGACCTCGACTTCGATCTCTCCGTCCAACTCCACAAAGTGGAGCTTTGAGCTGGTGAAGGGCTCCAGTGCCCTGGGCATCAGGGTGATGCCGATCTCCGACTCCACCATCATCAGCAGCGTCTCGTACTGGGTCGGGTGACTCACGATCTCCGGCATGAAACCCAGGCGCTTACAGTCGTTCATCATCTTGGCATAGTCGGGAGATCCGCGCATATCCATAATGATGAACTTCTGGCCGTTGAGCAGCGTCGGGTCCAGCAGTTTCTTTTTGGCAAGAGGATGGTTTTTGCTCATTACCGCGCAGACGGGGCTGCTGGCCTGAGTCTTGCAGGCAACATTGGATCTGCCGGTGAAGGAGTACGGCGCGGAGCAGACCACGTCGATCTCTCCGCTCTCCAGCATTTCCACCAGATTCTTGTTCGTGTCCTGCCGGACAGACAGGGTGATGTCCGGATACAGGCGGCGGAATCTGCCCAGCGCCTGGGGCAGGAACAGCTGCTCGATGGGTCCCCAGTAGGCGATCTGCAGAGAGTGCTTCGCGATCTTCGCTTCCTGCTGCACCATAGATACGGCATTGTCGTACCGGGAGACGATCTCCCTGGCCTCCTCCAGAAACACCTTACCTGCCGGCGTGAGCCGCACAGACCGGTTGCTGCGGATAAAAAGCTTGACTCCCAGCTGCTTTTCCATGGAGGAAATGCTCTGGCTCATGGCCGGCTGGGCAATGTAAAACTCCTCCGCCGCTTTTGTAAAATTCAAGTGTTTTGCCACGCCGATGAAGTATCTCAAGTGTTGGATATCCATACATTTTTCACCTCTTCACAGGGGGAAACCCTCTCCTATTGCTATAATAATAAGTTTTTCTTATCAATGCAACATATTATTGATATTTTACATGAAATTCCTCATTTTATATAATACAGCCAAGAAAAAGGGGAAAAAATGTGGCAAAAAGCACAAATCAGTGCTGTTCTCTGAGAGTCTGCGTGAAAGGCGCACGGCGGTGGCGGTGAAAAAACGCCGAGAAGGTTCTTCGTGAATGGAAGAACAAATGGAACAAGAGGGAATATTTACGACAGGAGAAGAAGAAAAGATTGTGAAAAATCTTGAAAAATCTTAATTAAAAACAGGAGGTAAAGAGTATGTTGACATCGAAAATGTGGATCGGCGGAGAATGGGTGGACGCGGAGTCCGGCAAGACTTTCCAGACCATCAACCCCGCAACGGAAGAGGTCATTGCCGAGGTCCCTCTGGCCGGCGACGCTGACGTCGATAAGGCCGTCAAGGCCGCTCGCGCCGCACAGCCCGGCTGGGCCGCAATGCCCCTGATGATGCGCTCCATGGTCCTGCAGAAGATGGCTGCGGCCATGCGCGAACACCTCGAGGAGCTCGCTCAGCTGGACAGCCTCGAGCACGGCACTCCCATTACGGCTGCCCGTATGTGGGCCGGCCTGGCCCCGATGCTGCTGGAGTACGCAGCCGGCGCCTGCCGTACCGTTGTAGGTGAGCAGATCCCCATCGACCACGACACCATCGCCATGATGCGCCGCGATCCTCTCGGCGTCGTCGGCCTGATCATCCCCTGGAACCTGCCTATCGTCGTCACCTGCGCCAAGCTGGGCGGCGCCCTGGGCGTCGGCAACACGGCCGTTATCAAGGGCCCGAGCATCAACTCCATGAGCATGCTGAAGCTGGCTGAGGTCTTCGCCTCCGTCAAGGAGCTGCCTCCCGGCGTCGTGAATATCATCACCGGCCCCGGCGGCGCTGTCGGCGGCGCCATCGTCGCCCATCCCGGCGTCGACGGCATCGGCTTTACCGGCAGTTCCGAGACCGGCAAGAAGCTGCTGGCCACCGCCAGCCAGACTGTCAAGAAGTGCTCCATGGAGCTGGGCGGCAAGAACCCGTCCCTGATCCTGCCGGACGCCGACCTGGATCTGGCTGCCACCACCGGCACGAACATGCAGTTCAACAACTGCGGCCAGCACTGCTCCTCCGTCGGCAGATACTATGTCCATGAGAGCGTCTATGACGAGTTCGTCGCCAAGCTGGTGGACATCGCCAACAAGGTCGTCGTGGGCGATCCCGCGGACGAGAAGACCGATATGGGTCCCGTCGTCAGCAAGGAGCACTATGACGAGGTCATGCACTACATCAACAGCGCCGTCGCGGAAGGCGCCAAAATCGTCGCCGGCGGCGGCCGTCCCGCCAACGTGGGCGACAAGGGCTTCTTCATCGCCCCCACCGTCCTGGCTGACTGCCGTCACGAGATGGAAGCCGCCCGGGAGGAGATCTTCGGGCCCGTCTGCGTCGTGATCAAGTACACCGACAATGACGATCTGATCCAGCTGGCCAACGACTCCCGCTACGGTCTGTGCACCTTCGTCTACACGAAGGACATCGCCAAGGGCATGACCTTCATCGAGAAGCTGGAGACCGGCAACGTCTTCATCAACTGCCACATCCTCACCAACGAGATGGGCTGGGGCAGCGACGTCAAGGACAGCGGCCTGGGCCGTGAGGGCGGCGTGACCGGTATCGTCGACTTCACCCAGCAGAAGCAGATCATCATCCGCTATTCCCAGGACCATCAGATGCCGCATCACTGATCGGCAGACGATCTGACCGTTCAGACGGTCAAACCAAGTCAAAAATCCTGCCGGGCCGCTTGCAGGCGGTCCGGCAGGTGAAAAAAAGCACATTCGCTAAATAAAAGGAGGAACTGTCATGTTCAGCGCATTTGCAAGCACAAATCCCCTGATGTTTGGTACCGGCACTTCCAAGCTGGCCGGCGAGAAATGCGTACAGCTCGGTATCAAGAAGGCCCTGGTCGTCTTCGATAAGGGCGTCAAGGCCGCCGGCATCGCCGATAAGATCCTCGGATATCTGTCCGACGCGGGCGTGGAGTATGTCTGCTACGACGGCGTTCTGCCCGATCCTCCCGACTGGTCCTGCGAAGAAGCGGGTGCTCTGGGCGTGAAGGAGAACGTGGACGGCATCGTGGCCGTCGGCGGCGGCAGCTCCATCGACACCGGCAAGGCCGCCAAGGCCCTGCTGAGCAACCCGCCCCCTCTGAGCCAGTATTTCGGCCGCGGCAACCTGCTCAGCAAGCCCGGCAAGCCCCTGATCGTCATCCCCACCACCGCCGGCACCGGCAGTGAGGCCACCCCGGGCGGCGCGATCACGGACAGCAAGAACAACATCAAGACCAACGTCAACGGCGTCGGCGCCGCCGTCTCCCTGGCTCTGGTCGATCCCGAGCTGACCATGGGCCTGCCCCCTGCCGTGACCGCCTCCACCGGCTTCGACGCTCTGTGTCATGCCGCCGAGTCCTTCACCTCTCAGTTCGCCAATCCGTACTGTGAGGCCACCGGCAAGGAGGCCATCCGCCTGGTCGGCAAGTATCTGGCCCGGGCCGTCAAGAACGGCGCCAATGATCCCGAAGCCCGCGAGGGCATGATGCGCGCCTCCACCCTGGGCGGCGTGTCCATGCTGGGCCCCATGTGCCACTTCCCGCATGACGTGGGCAAGGTGCTGGGCGCCAAGTGGCATATCCCCCACGGCAACGCCTGCTCGATGGTCTTCCCGCAGACGATGGAGCTCATCGCTCCCGCCTGTCCCGAGAAGGTCAAGTTCATCGCGGAAGCCCTGGGCGGCACCGTGCCCGAGAACGCCACCGTCGAGCAGATCGGCAAGGCCGCGTATGATGCGTCCCTGAAGCTGATGCGCGAGATCGAGCTGCCGACCCTGAAGGACTACAAGCTGACCCTGGATGAACTGCTCCCGCTGGTCGGTGAAGAGGTCGTCAAGGCAACCGGTCTCGCCGCGAAGGTCTTCGGCGGCTACTTTGCCCCGATGCCCGTCACCGTTGAGACGGTCAATATGCTGGTGACCAGAGCATTCAACGAGAATTAAAAACTGAATCAACACTTTCGTCAACACAGAAACGCGCAGACGCTGAACGGCCGGGATAAGACTCACCTCATTTATACACCCTCCAGTAGTATTCCCGGCCGTTCAGCCGCCTAATTTTCAGAAGAATCGAGGAATGACATGAAAGCTTACGTGCTGAAAAACGGCACTCTTATCGGACCGCGCAAGGGAATCATCGACGACTGTCCGGACGATCCCTCGATCACCATAGCAACGCCGATCTACTGTGTCCTGTTCGAGCATCCGGACGGCTACATCCTCTTTGACGCGGCCTGTCATGACGACGCGGCTCGCCAGTCGCCCTTCATCCTCAACGCACTGGATATGAAGGAGGAGGAGAAGCTGCTCAACCGTCTGGCGGAGATCAACGTCAAGCCGGAGGATATCAAATACGTCATCCTCTCGCACATGCACGCCGATCACTCCGGCTACATCGAAAAGTTCCCCAACGCGGAGATCTATGTCTCCGACCGGGAGTTCCGCAACACGGTCAAGGACTACGCCCTGGGCGTCTCCCGGTCCGGTCCCGACGTAGAGTACTGGATCTCCTGCAAGCTCAACTGGAAGCTCATCCCGGATGAGGAGAAGACCCTGGAGCTGGCTGAGGGGATCACGATCCTGAACCTGGGCAGCGGTCACTCCTACGGCATGCTGGGACTGCTGGCCCAGCTGCCGAAGACCGGCAAGATCCTGATCGTCGGCGACGCCATCTATACCAGCGAAAACCTCGGGCCCCCGGTGAAGCTGCCCGGTATCATCCAGGACCCTGTTGGCTATCAGACGACGGTGGACTATGTGACGGACCTGGCAAAGAAGGAAAACGCCCAGATCTGGTTCGGGCATGACATCGAGCAATATAAAAACTTCATCGCGTCGGGCGACGGCTGCTACGAATAAGCCGTCCCGCAAAACAGAGAAGGACTGTCTGCGCACCCGCAGCCTGACCGGCTGCGCTGCGCAGGCAGCGGAAACAGAGACGAACGGGGGGCATCCCGTTTGCCAAATCTGGGAAAAGGGATAAAAAAAGTCGCCGCGAAGGGGCATCTTCGCGGCGGCAGGGGGCAACGAACACCGGACAGGCATTCTTTACCCATCTATTGTAATTATATACCAAAGCTGAAGTTTGTCAAGGAAATATCAAACAATTATTCCGGAAAATCAAGGTTTTTTGCCCCATACCCCACCCCGGATCGGTAAACGGAAACGTGCTGTTCTTCAAAACCCACAGCCGCGGGCAACAGCCCCGGCTGACATACGCAACCCCCTGGAAAACGAAATCTGACACGCAAATCAGAGATTGAAAGGAGGTTCCCTGTTATGGCTTTGAAACCGACAACATCAAATCCCGCTGTCGGCATGGGGCTTTCCAAGGCGTTCCATTGCCACTATTCGTGGATCATCATGATCAGTGCATTCCTGATCCTGGTGGCCTGCCTGGGCATCGGCTGCAACTCGCTGCAGATCTTTATCGTGACCCTTGCAGATGTCTACGGCGTGCCCATCCCAACGATCACCGGCGGTCTGGCGCTGCAGTACTTCATGCTGTTCCTCTTCACCCCGGTGGCCGGCCGCGTCCTCTACAAGAACGACGTGCGTAAGGTGGTTATGATCCTGGCGGTCCTCCAGTTCATCGGCTGGATGATCCTCCCTCTCACCAACACCCTGGCCATGTACTACGTCTCCATGGTGATCCTGGGCGCCACCTCCGGCTTCTACAGCTTCATGATCGCTCCCACGCTGATCAACGCCTGGTTCGCCAAGAGTGCCGGTACCGCACTGGGTATTACGGTCTGCGGCACGACGATCGGCTCCGGCCTCTTCCAGACGCTGGGCGGCCGGATGATCGCAGTCCACAATTATAAGTATTCGCTGATCGTCCTGGGTATCGTCATGATCCTCATCCAGCTGATCGTCAACGGTCTGCTGGTCCGCTCCAAACCCTCGGACATCGGAATGATGCCATACGGCTATCACAAACTCACGGAAGAAGATAAACTCAACGCGCAGAAGGACCTGCAGAGTGGCTACACCCGGAAAGAAGCCGGCAAGATGTTTACATACTATCTGATCATGATCTATGTCATCGTGCTGATCTGCGGTGTCGTCATCACCACCCAGGTCGCCACCTGGGCCCAGGCCGAATGCGGCTTCACCGTGGCACAGGCCGGCGCCATCTCCGGCGTCGTCTGGTGGTGCGGCGGCGTGGTAGGCAATCTGATCACCGGTGTTGTTACCGATAAGGTCAACGTCGCGGTAGGCGTCACCATCTCCGTCGGTCTGGGCATCATCGGCCTGATCATCTTTGCCTCCGGCGCCTGCGCGGGCCGTTTCGGTCTGGCGATGGCTGGCGGCGTCCTGTTCGGCTTCCTGACCACCATGATCGATATGGCCGCCCCGCTGCTGACGCGTAAGGTGTTCGGCTTGAAAGACTACACCCGTGTGTTCTCGCTGGTGGCCATGTTCGTGCCGCTGTGCTCCTGCTCCATCGGCATGATGGGCTATCCCCGCATTTTCATGAAGACCGGCTCCTACACCTCTGTGTTCATCATCGGCATCTGCGGCGCTCTCATCTCCACGGTCCTGCTGTTCATCCTCAACGCCAAGGCCAACAAGTTTGAGGCTGCGCGTGCGGCGGAAATGGAAGCTAATGCACCTGCCGCTGCCGCCGACGTTGTCGAGAGCACCATTGACGAATAACCGGAGCTGCGCCACTCCCCGTTTTCCCTCCGACAGGATATAGACAGGGCGCAAAGCCCCCTGATGCAAGCTTGCATCAGGGGGCTTTTTTGTCCGTTTTTCAGGCCGTCAGCCGCCGACGATCTCCAGACCCTTGAGCTCCTCGTTCTCCAGCAGCTGGGCCCGGTCGTGGTCGAAGACATACAGCCGGTACAGCAGTACGTACATCTTCTCCCCTTTCTGCAGCTCCCGGCGCTCCAGAGAACGATTTGTGGTCAGGGTGGCGCCGCAGACGTTCAGCTTGACCTCCAGATAGCTGCCCCGGAATGCGATGTCCTCCACGGTGCCCTCCTCGGCGTAGTCGATGAGGTCCCGATACTTCTCGTTGTCCTGCTTGAAGGCCTCCACATACTCCGGCCGGACGATGGCGTGGGGCAGACCCTCCACCTCCCGGAAGCCCCGGAAGCGGCCGTAGTCCTCCACCACGGCGGAATTGCCGATGAACTGCGCCACGAAGGGCGTGGCCGGGTGCTGGTAGATCTCCACCGGGGAACCGATCTGCTCGATGCGCCCCAGATTGGTGACGATGATCTCATCCGCCACCTCCACGGCCTCATCCTGATCGTGGGTGACGAAGATGCTTGTGATGCCCACCTGCCGGATCATATTCTTCAGCCAGCTGCGCAGCTCATGGCGCACCTTGGCGTCCACGGCGGCGAAAGGCTCGTCCAGCAGCAGCAGACTGGGACTGGGAGCCAGGGCCCGGGCAAAGGCCACCCGCTGGCGCTGGCCGCCGGAAAGCTGGTTGGGGTACCGCTTCTCCATGCCGTCCAGTCCGGTGAGGCGGATCAGCTCCATGACCCGCTCGCGGATGTACTTCTTGTCCTTTTTCTGGACCTGCAGGCCGAAGGCAATGTTGTCGAATACGGTCATGTACCGGAACAGGGCATAGCTCTGGAACACGAAGCCGATGCCCCGGCGGCTGGCGGGCACATCGTTGACCACTTTGCCGTCGATGATGATGTCCCCGGAATCCGGGGATTCCAGACCGGCGATCATGCGCAGGATGGTGGTCTTGCCGCTGCCGCTGGGGCCCAGCAGCGCCACCAGTTTCCCCTTCTCGATACCGAAGCAGATGTCGTGGGACGCCTCGTGGGTCCCGAACTTCTTGTTGACGTTTTTCAGCTCCACATACATGCCTTATACCTCCTTCTCCCGCTTCTTCCCCTGCAGCTCCGCCACGTTGCGGATGATCAGCAGCACGATGGCCAGGAAGACCAGCAGGGACGACACGGCAAAGGCCGGCGCGTATTTGAATTCATTATAAAGGATCTCGATATGCAGCGGCAGGGTGTTGGTCACGCCCCGGAGATGGCCGGAGATGATGGACACCGCGCCGAACTCGCCCATGGCCCGGGCCGCGCAGAGCACCGCGCCGTAGAGCAGGGACCACTTGATGTGGGGGAAGGTGACCTTCCGGAAGATCGTCAGGGCGCCCGCCCCCATCAGAGCCGCGGCCTCCTCCTCATCCGTCCCCTTTGCCTCCAGCACCGGGATGACCTCCCGGGAGATGTAGGGCAGGGTGACGAAGATCGTCACCAGCACGATGCCGGGCACGGCGTAGACGATATTGATGTTGTGGCTGGACAGAAAGGGATACAGCACGCTGGACCGGCCGAAGGTGAGGATATACAGCAGACCCGCGATGATGGGCGACACGGACAGGGGGATGTCCAAAAAGGTGGTCAGCACCTTCTTCAGGGCGAACTGATACCGGGTCACCGTCCAGGCGGCGATGATGCCGATGATCGTGTTCACCACCAGACAGATGACCATGGTCTTCAGGGTCAGGCCCAGGGCCTTCAGGGAATAGTAGTCGCCGATGTTGGCCAGGTAGGGCAGGATGCCGTCCTTGAACGCCTGCACCAGCACGAAGACCAGGGGCAGCACCAGAAACAGCGCCACGAAGATCACGCAGACGGCAATCAGGATATATTTGCCGGGACCGCTCTTTTTCATCGTCATCCCCTCCTCACCCGCTGGTCCGGCGGCTTGCCCGGACCTGAATGTGGTTCATGAGAAACAGCAGTACGAAGGCGATGATCAGCATCACCAGGGCGATGGCCGTGGCCTCGCCGTAGTCATACTCCTGCAGCTGGGAGTAGATCAGCAGCGGTGCGATCTCCGTCTTGTAGGGCTGGTTGCCCGCGATGAACACCACGCTGCCGTACTCGCCCAGGCCCCGGGCAAAGGCCAGCCCGAAGCCTGTCAGGGCTGCGGGCCGCAGCTCCGGCAGGATGATCCGCCGGAAGATCAGCCCCCGGCCGGCGCCCATCAGATCCGCCGCCTCCTCATAGGTGGGGTCCAGCTTCTCCAGCACCGGCTGCACCGTCCGGGCCACGAAGGGGATCCCTACGAAGATCAGGGCGATGGTAATGCCCAGCCTCGTGTACGCGACGCTGATCCCCGCTCTGGCGAACAGACTGCCCACCCAGCCGGTGTTCACCGTCAGGGAGGTCAGGGCGATGCCTGCGATAGCCGTGGGCAGGGCGAAGGGCAGCTCCAGCAGACCGTCCATCAGCCGCCGGAAGGGAAACTGATAGCGCACCAGCACCCAGGCCAGCAGCACGCCCAGGATCAGATTCACCACAGCCGCGCACAGAGAGCAGCTGATACTGACCCAGAAGGCGTGAAGGACCCGGGGCTTTGCGATGGTGGTGATAAATTCCGCAAAGGTCAGGTGCAGCGTGGAGATCACGATGGAGATCAGAGGGATCAGCACGATGATGCTGACCATGGCCACCGTGACCCCCAGCCCCACGCCGAAGCCGGGGATCACCCGTTTGCGGCTGCGTCGTCTTCTCTGCATGGCGGAAGATTATCCCTCGTAGATCTGATCGAACACGGCGCCGTCGGTGAAATAGGTCTCCTGGGCCTGCGCCCAGCCGCCGAAGTGGTCGATGGTGATCAGATTCATGTTCAGATCGAATACGTCGCCGTACTCAGCCAGGATCGCCTCGTTGGAGGGACGGTAGAAGGCTTCAGCCTCCAGACGCTGGGCGTCGTCGGAGTACAGGTAGTCCAGATACGCCTTGGCCAGCTCCTGGGTGCCTCTGCGGTCCGCCACCTCGTCCACGATGGCCACGGAGGGCTGGCAGAGGATACTGATGCTGGGGGTCACGACCTCATACTCGCCGGGATGCTCCTTCATGAGCAGATAGGCCTCGTTCTCCCAGGCCAGCAGCACGTCGCCCTGGCCGTTCTCGGCAAAGGTGTTGGTGGAGCCTCTGGCGCCGGAATCCAGCACCAGCACGTTCTTGAACAGCTTGGTGATATAGTCCAGGATCTGGGCCTCGTCGTTGTTATACTCCTCCTCCGCCCAGGCCCACGCCGCCAGGAAGTTCCAGCGGGCGCCGCCGGAGGTCTTGGGGTTCGGCGTGATCACGCCGACGCCGTCACGGGCCAGATCGCCCCAGTCCAGGATGTTCTGGGGATTGCCGGCGCGGACCACGAAGACGATGGTGGAGGTATAGGGAGCACTGTCATTGGGGAACTCGCTGATCCAGCCGTCCTCGATGAGGCCGGCGTCCGCCACGGCCTGCACATCCGCCTCCAGCGCCAGGGTCACCACATCCGCCTCCAGGCCGTTGGCCACGGACAGTGCCTGAGAGCCGGAGCCGCCGTGGGACTGGGTCACGGTGACGGTCTTGCCGGTCTCCTCCAGCCAGTAGTCGGCGAAGAGCTGGTTGTAGCCCTCGTACAGCTCACGGGTGGGATCGTAGGAGACGTTGGTCAGGGTGAGGGTCTCGCTGTCGCCGCCGGTTCCGCCGCCGGTTCCGCCGCCGGTGCTGTCTCCGCCGCTGCCGCAGCCGGCCAGCGCGCCGCCCAGCAGCGCGATGCACAGGGCGCACAGGGCAAAGATACCGAGCTTCTTCTGGAACTTCTTTTTCATGTGGATCACTCCTGTCTGAAGTTTGTGCAAACGTTTGCTCTCAAGATGTGCGGGGAATCTGTTGCGTTTCCCCTTTATATATGTTATACTGCCCTTGAGTTTACCGGAAAAGGCGGCCGAATGCAAGGATAAATTGCGCAAACGTTTGTCTATTCCAGAGAAAGGAGGCGGCGTCATGTCCCTCAAGGAGATCGCCGCCATCGTGGGGGTCAGCCCCTCCACGGTGTCCCGGGTTTTGAACAACACCTCCCCCACCTGCGCCTCCCAGGCTCTCCAGGCGGAGATCTGGCGGGTGGCCCGGGAGCTGAACTATACCCCAAACGCCAATGCCCGCCGTCTGCGGACCGGCGGACAGGCTGCGGCGCCGGTGCGCCGGGTGTCCATCCTCCTGGCCCGGATCCATGCTCTGGAGGACAATCCCTTTTTCTCGGAGCTGTACCGCTGTCTGGAGGCAGAGCTCTTCGCCGCCGGATGCCTGACGGATCGCGTCATCTTCGCCGACGAGACCGATGAGGCCGGCGAGGCCCTCCGGGCGCTGCCTCCCAACGGCGGTGTCATCATCCTGGGCCGCTGCTCCGAACCCCTGCTGGCGCGGATCAAGGCGGTGACCCGAAACGTGGTGGGGATCTGGCGCAACTCCATGGATTTCGACGTGGATGAGGTGATCTGCGACGGCAAATGGGCCGCCACTCTGGCGGTGGAGTATCTCATCCGTCTGGGCCACCGTCGGATCGGCTATATCGGCGACTGCTCCTATGAGAGCCGCTACGTGGGCTACTGCAACACCCTGATCCAGCGCGGCCTCTCCATCAACTATCAGAGCATCATCCCCACGGACCAGACGGAGGCCGCCGGAGAGACGGCCATGGCCCGGCTGCTGGAAGGCGGCTCCTGTACCGCGGTGCTCTGTGCCAACGATATCACCGCTCTGGGGGCGCTCCGGGCCCTGCAGCGGCAGCGGCGCCCCATGTCCGTCATCGCCATCGACAACATCGAGCGCTCCGCCTATGCCGTGCCCATGCTGACCACCGTGAACATCCCCCGGGGCGACATGGCCCACCACGCCGTGCGGCTGCTGCTGGACCGCATGGACCGGAAGCACAGCGAATTCGTCCGGGTGGAGCTGCCCTGCCGCATCGTGGAGCGGGAGAGCTGCGCCGGGCCCGGGGCGGGACGCGATTGAGGGTACCGACGCACTGGCGGCAAAACAGACGGCGGACACGCCGGGCCGTGTCCGCATTGTTTGGCTCTAACGCGAAAAAGAGCGCTCACCATACGGTGAGCGCTCTTTTATATTTACATTTTACATATGTATTGAAGCGGTCAGGCCTCGGCGCTGCCGGAGCTTCCCTGCTGCTCCCGGCGGACCCTCTGGATATCCCGGTAAGGCTGGTCGTCGATGGTGACGCCGAAGATCTCGGCGCACTCGTTGAGCCACTGTATGTACGCTCGCTCGCGGAGGATGCCGCCATGGATAAGCAGATGATCGCTGAACTGGTCCTGACTCATCTGCTCTGCCGGCGGGAAGGCGGTGTACATCTGCTCCAGTTCCAGCAGGTGCTCCCACCGCCGGGCGCACTGGGTATTGAGCAGCTCATACATCTTTTCCCGGGACAGATTCTCGTTGAAGTAGATCCGCAGGCGGAACGCGTCCTTCTGCTGAGGGGGCAGTCCGTCATCCCGGTACAGCCACTTTAAAAACTCCGTCCGGCCCTTTTCGGTGATGGTGTACATCTTCTTTTCCAGCTTTTCGCCCTGGATCTCGATGCGGTACTCCACCAGCCCCTCCTCCACCAGATGCTTCAGCTCCGGGTAGATCTGGCTGTGCTTTGCGTTCCAGAAGTTTGAAACAGAGTCATTGAACGTCTTGGCGATATCATAGCCTGAGGCGGGCGCACGGTTGACCAGCCCCAAAATCGTGTATTTCAATTCCCTCATGCGGCAGGATTCCCTTCTTCCGTTTTCGTTGTCTGCAAACGGCCGAAAGCCATACACATTGAAATAAATCAGCGTTACTATAACATATTTTATACATGTTGTAAACAAAGATCGAAAAATTATTTCAATTTATCTCTAAATCAGACGAAAAGATTATGAGTTTATCGCTTGACATGTACCTCATCGCATGTTATCATAAACATGTAAAAGCTAACATGTTTAGTTATCGTGTTTGCTCTTCATGTTTTCGCTGACGCCCCTGAGATGACGTCAGTCTCACATCTTAAAAAGGGGGAATATTTAATGAAAACCGGGAAAAACGATCGAACACGTTCGTCTGCCCTTCCCATCGCCGGCTGCCTGATCGTGATGCTCTGTGTGGGCATCATCTATCTGTGGAGCGTCTTCCGCTCCCCCATCGCGCTGGCCTTCGATATGAGCGGCGCGGCGGCCAAGATGGTCTCTTCCTATATGATCCTGGCCTTTGTCTTCGGATGCCTCTTCGGCGGCTTCCTCAATGACAGCAAGGGACCCAAGTTCACCTCTATCATCGGCATCGTCCTGTTTTCCGGCGGCGTGGCCGTCACGGGCCTGCTGGGTCCCGCCTCTGCCGGTCTGATCAATATCACCTATGCCGTCATGGGCGGCCTCGGCTCCGGCTTCGCCTACTCCGCCTGCCTGAGCTGCGTACAGAAGTGGATGCCCACCCGCCGCGGTGCCGCCTCCGGCCTGGCCGCCGCCGCCTTCGGGCTGTCCACCACCGTCTTCGCCCCGGTCTCCCGGGTGCTGATGAACGTCTTCACCGACTCCGCCACGGGCATCGTCAATTTCCGCCCCGTGTTCTTCATTCTGGCCGGCATCTTCTTTGTGCTGGGCCTCGCCGCCTGCTTCCTGATCCGGCTCCCCGCTCCCGACAGTCCTCAGGCCCGGGCCGCCGCCGTGCCGGCCCAGTCCTCTCCCAACAGCGACATGAGCGTGGGTCAGATGCTCAAGAGCAGCCCCTTCTGGTGCCTGTTCCTGACCATGCTCTTCGGCGCCGCTACCTGGAACCTGGCGCTGCCCCTGCTTTCCGATCTGGCTGTTGATCGGGGCCTTACCCTCGGCATCGCGACCCTCACCGTCTCTCTGAGCGGTATCATGAACACCGTTGGCCGTCTGGTGCTGACCACCCTGTCCGACAAGACCGGCCGTACCTCCGCCATGGTCGTGACCTCCGTGATCACCGTGGTCACCGCCCTGATGCTGATGATCGCCGGCGGCACGTCCTATATCATCGTGGTCATGCTCTGCGCGTTCGCCTACGGCGGCTACGGACCTCTGCTGTCCGCCTTCACCGTGGACCTGTTCGGTGCGAAGAACTCCGGCCGCAACTTCGGCTTCGTGATCCTGGGTCTGGGCGCGTCCTCCATGCTGTTCAACTTCGTGTCCAACCACTTCCTCCACGGCGCCGTCTTCGCCAGCTTTGCCATGGGCGCCGTGACGGCTGTGATCCCCATCATGCTGATGGTCCTGCTGCGGCACAGCACCGCAGACTCCACCACCATGCATCCCGACGTACACGGCGGAGCATCCGCGTCTGCTTGATTATCCCTCTCTCCATACCACTCATAAAGGGGACCGCCTGCGCTCTCACCCGCGCAGGCGGTCTCCTTTTTGCGGAGGACCCGTTCTCCCCGGCCCGCTGCCGCAGCGCGCACATATTTGACCAGAGGGAAAAAACATAGTATAATGAACAAAATCGACACAGAGAAATCTCTGCCGCGCCGGAAAACCGGACTGGAGAAAACGCGTGAAAACGGAAAGGGCAGGACGCTATGAACAAATACAGAGATTATGATAATTATCTGAAGGAGTATCCCTCCGCCGACGGATACTTCGGAAAATACGGCGGCAACTATCTGGACGATCCGGAACTGATCCGGGCCTTCAACGAGTACGCGGAGGCGTACAATACCATCGCCCAGTCGGCCCAGTTCATCGCTGAGCTGCGCCGCATCCGCAGGGATTTTCAGGGACGGCCCACCCCGGTCTATCACTGTCAGAATCTCTCCAACTATCTCGGCAGGACCCAGATCTACCTCAAGCGGGAGGATCTCAACCACACCGGGGCCCATAAGCTCAACCACTGCATGGGCGAAGGGCTTCTGGCCAAGTACATGGGCAAAAAGAAGCTCATCGCGGAGACCGGCGCCGGCCAGCACGGCGTGGCTCTGGCCACCGCCGCCGCCTATTTCGGCATGGAGTGCGACATCTACATGGGCGAGGTCGATATCGCCAAGCAGGCGCCCAACGTGACCCGCATGAAAATGCTGGGCGCCAACGTGGTCCCCGTCAGCTTCGGCCTCAAAACGCTGAAGGAGGCGGTGGACGCCGCGTTTATGGCCTATGCCAGGGAGTACAGGGACGCGGTCTACTGTATCGGAACGGCCGCCGGTCCCCATCCCTTCCCGCTCATGGTCCGTGATTTTCAGTTCTGCATCGGCCAGGAGGCCCGGGAGCAGTTCATCGACCAGACCGGACATCTGCCCGATCAGGTGGTGGCCTGCGTGGGCGGCGGTTCCAACGCCATCGGCATGTTCACACCGTTTCTCGCCGATCCCGTGGAGCTGATCGGGGTGGAGCCTCTGGGCCGCGGCCCCGCTCTGGGAGATCACGCCGCGTCCATCACCTACGGCTCCGAGGGCGTGATGCACGGCTTCAACAGCATCATGCTGGCGGACGAAAACGGCGACCCGGCCCCGGTCTACTCCAACGCCAGCGGTCTGGACTACCCCGCCGCCGGTCCGGAGCACGCGCTGCTCCACGATATGGACCGGATCCGCTATACCACCGTCGATGACGAGGAGGCCATCGAGGCGCTGTTCCTGCTGTGCCGGCATGAGGGGATCATCCCCGCCATCGAAAGCTCCCACGCCCTGGCCCACGCCATCAGGATCGCCCGGACCGGAGCCACCGGCTCCGTGCTGGTCAACCTGTCCGGCCGCGGCGACAAGGACCTTGATTTTGTCGTGGAGCACTATGGCTACGGCCCGGATTTTCTGGAGAAGATGGCCAAAAAGCGGAAGCAGAAATAAGTCGGTGGGTAACGGCGGCCGGCCGCCGATCCGCACCGCACGAGGAATAAAAACAGAGGAGCGGACGATAGGTCCGCTCCTCTGTTCGTTTTTCAGAAAAGAGGTCAGCCCTGTTTTTCCCGGCCGCAGAAGAACAGCAGCCAGACAATGAGAGCCGCCACCAGGCCGATGACCCAGCCGAAGCCCGCGCCCAGGGCCGTCCGCATCAGGGATACCGTAACGGCGGCCCGGATGTGACAGAAGGTGTTGGTCACGGAGGCCATGCCCGCCGCCGTCACCAGGGTCAGTGCGGTGGCCCAGACTCTCCGGCGCCGACGCAGCATCTGCACCGCCAGTACCAGTGCCGGCCAGGCGCAGAGCATCTCCTTCAGCCGCGGCCGCACCGGCAGCGTCAGCTCCAGGAAATTCCGCAGGTGGCGCTCCAGTACGCCGCCCCGCAGGAAGCCGCTGTCCCCGGTGCCGGCTACGAAGAACACGCCCACCGCCAGTACGACGAGGATGCAGACCACAGCCGCCGCGGCCATGGGCCCCCTCTTCTCCTCCGGCCGCCGCACGATCTCCGGGGGGCTATGCCAGCAGTACCGCCACAGCAGCCACAGGGTGTAGACCAGCGGCAGAGCCTGGCTGAGCTTGACGCCCCGGAAAGAGGCAAGGCTGAGCATATAATCGCTGCCGGACAGGATGCCGGAGATGAAGGCGCAGCCGATCAGCACGATGACCAAAACCTCCAGCAGGATCAGCAGAGACCCCAGCGGCAGGAGCAGCTTCCGTTCCGGCGTCTCGTCGGTGAGCCGGCAGAGAAATCGGAAAACCCCCAGACAGGGAAAGACGACGGAGGCGCCCAGGGCCAGCGCCGGCAGGGACGTATGGGGGGCATAGAGCACCGCGCCCACGGCGACAAGGGCTCCCAGGACCAGCAGTACGATCTCCAGCCATCTGGGCAGGGCGATCAGGGTGCGGATCAGCAGCAGCAGGGCCGCCGCCAGTCCCCAGGCCGCCAACGCCAGCAGAGGCAGGGACGGGAAACGTTCCGTCATCCCTGTCACCGTGTCGCCCAGCTCGATGCCATGGCGCGCCAGGGACGACGACAGGTCGTCCAGAATACCGGTGTAGACCTCCGGATCCTCCACGGTCCCGCCGGTGACGGCGTCCGTCAGAGGCGTCAGCCACAGCACCCGGGCGCTGCGGTCCACCGCGGCCCGGAAGAAGATCTGCACGATCTCCTCCGCCCCCTCGTAACCATAGGCTCCGTAGCGAGCGGCATACTCCGGCAGCAGCCGGAAGGTCCGGACCATGGGGACCGAGGCCGACGCGGGGTCAAAGCCTTCGATGGGCAGGCAGGTATACTGCGCCTCATCCTCCACGAGGCCGACGATCATGCCGGTCTCCTCCAGCCCCTCCGCGGCGTACTGTGCCAGATAGACCGGAAACGCCGCGTCCAGCGCCTCCCGCCGGGCCTCATAGCCGGTCACAGGGCCGTCGGGGGCCAGGGTCAGGGCAAGCCCCGCGGCGCGGATCTTCGCCGCCGCAGCGGCGTCAAAATCACCGTCCTGGCTCTCCAGCACCACGGCGGCAAGCCCGTGGTCTGCCAGGACCGCCAGCCAGTCCTCCTCCGGCCGCTCCGAGGCCGCCGCCAGCGCCGTCAGATCAGACCAGGACATCACAGCGGCGGCGCTGTGACTGCGCGCCTCGATCCGCATCCGCTGTCCCGTCAGGACCAGCGCCGCGATCAGCCCCAGCAGCAAAACGACGTACAGGACCTGCTTCATGCCCCTGGAACGCTTCATGGCCGCCGCCTCCTATCCTTGAAATGTGGCGCCGGGCATCCCATATCCCGGCCGCTTTCCGATCATTATAGCATAGCGGACGCGGAAAAAAAAGGGCTTCCTTCCCGCTTCCGTTTCATTCACAAAAAGTTTTCCTTTCCCCCTGCTTTCCTTTCTTGTGTTTCATATTCCTTTGTGGTAGTATAGTAAGATAGGTGAATGATAAACTACTCTTACTATGCAGTTCCGCTCCATTTTGCGGAAGGGAGGCATACTTTGAACCAAAATCAGAACAGGAACAAAAATTTTAAAAACGGCGGCTGGCTCTCTATCATTCTCTGGGCCGTCTTCCTGACGATGATTCTCAACTACGTGTTCGCCATGCACAACGCCGTGGAGCGCGCCACCTCCGTGGAGATCACCTACACGGAGTTTATCGCCCTGCTGGACGACCCCGAGCATGTGGACTCCATCAGCCTCAACAAGGAAAAGTCCGTGATCTATATCTACGGCAAGGATCCGGATACCGGCGCGTCCATGATCTGGTACACCGCCCTCCTGCCGGAGGATGAGGAACTGATCCCCCTGCTCAAGGACAGCGGCATCCCCTTCAAGGGCGAGATACCCGTGGAGCTGTCCCCCGTTCTCTCGTTCTTCGTCTCCTGGCTGCTGCCCATGGTGGTCATGCTGCTGCTGCTCATGCTTCTGTTCCGCTTCATGGGCAACCGTGCCGGCGGCATGGGCGGTCTGGGCGGCGTGGGCAAGGCCAACGCCAAGGTGTATATGGAAAAGACCACCGGCGTCACCTTCGCCGACGTGGCCGGACAGGACGAGGCCAAGGAGAGTCTGATCGAGATCATCGACTTTCTCCACAACCCGCAGAAATATACTGCCATCGGCGCAAAGCTCCCCAAGGGCGCGCTGCTGGTGGGCTCTCCGGGTACCGGTAAGACCCTGCTGGCCAAGGCTGTGGCCGGCGAGGCCAAGGTCCCCTTCTTCTCCATCTCCGGCTCCGATTTCGTGGAGATGTTCGTAGGCGTGGGCGCGTCCCGTGTCCGCGATCTGTTCAAGGAGGCCGCCAAGGTGGCTCCCTGCATCATCTTCATCGATGAGATCGATACCATCGGCAAGACCCGCGACAACGGCAAGTTCGGCTCCGGCAACGATGAGCGGGAGCAGACCCTCAACCAGCTGCTGGCGGAGCTGGACGGTTTCGATCCCTCCAAGGGCGTCATCGTCCTGGGCGCCACCAACCGGCCCGAGGTGCTGGATAAGGCCCTGCTGCGGCCCGGCCGGTTTGACCGCCGGATCACCGTGGACCGGCCCAACCTGGCCGGCCGTCTGGCCACCCTCCAGGTCCACACCCGGAACATCCGCCTGGCGGAGGACGTGGACCTGAACCGTATCGCCCAGGCCACCGCCGGCGCTGTGGGCGCGGATCTGGCCAATCTGGTCAACGAGGCCGCTCTCCGGGCCGTCCGTCTGGGCCGTCAGGCCGTCAATCAGGACGATCTGCTGGTCTCCTTCGAGGTGGTCATCGCCGGTACCGAGAAAAAAGGCACCGTCCTCACCGAGCAGGAAAAGAAGATCATCGCCTACCACGAGGTGGGTCACGCCCTGGTGGCCGCCAAGCAGAAAAATACCCAGCCGGTCCAGAAGATCACCATCGTGCCCCATACCCACGGCGCGCTGGGCTACACGATGCAGATGCCCGAGGAGGAGAAATTCCTCATGTCCCGGGATGAGATCATCGCCGAGATCCGCACGCTGGTGGCCGGCCGTGCCGCGGAGCAGACCGTGTTCCAGGTCCAGACCTCCGGCGCCGCCAATGATATCGAGCGGGCCACTGACATGGCCCGGAAGCTGGTCACCATGTACGGCATGAGCGACAAGGTCGGTCTGGTGGCGCTGGCCACGATCCAGAGCCAGTATCTGGACGGCGGGCTGGGCCTCAACTGCGCCCAGGAGACCGCCGCGATGGTGGATCAGGAGGTCATGAGCATCATCGCCGCCTGCTATCAGGACGCCTGCCAGATGCTGAAGGACAACCGGGATATGCTCGACAAGATCGCCTCCTACCTGCTGGAGCGGGAAACCATCACCGGGCAGGAGATGATGGCGATCCTGGAGGGCCGGGACCCCGCCACGGTGGAGGACCGCGCCCCGGAACGCATCAATCCTCTGGTCTCTCCCGTCTACACCCCCGGCGCGCCGCTGACCGTTCCGGGTCAGCCCTTCCCCATGCCGGACCCTGCCGACGGCGCCGCGTGGTCGGACAGCACCTGGAGCGGCTCCGCAGCCGGCAGCCGCACCGCCGGGCCGGATATGCCCGGAGGCTCCGGCACCCTGGACGCCTCCGATATCCCGGACGCCTCCGATATCCCGGATACCCCTGACACTTCCGACGTCACGGATACCCCCGAACCGTCCGATCCCGCCCCCCACGCCGACCCCGACACAACCGATCCCTCCGGAGAACCCGGAGCACCTGAAGAGGAGGCATAAAAAAATGCGTATCGCCGGCACGGTAGGAGACTCCATCGTAGATGGCCCCGGGCTCCGATTTGCCGTTTTCGTACAGGGCTGCTCGCACCACTGCCCCGGCTGTCAGAATCCTCACACCCACGACCCCGCCGGCGGCCATGAGGTCGACCCCGAATCCCTGTTCTCCATGCTGGATGACCCGCTGCTGGACGGTCTGACCCTCTCCGGCGGCGAGCCGCTGGAACAGCCGGAGGCCTGCACGGAGCTGGCCAGAGCCGCCAGAGAGCGGGGGCTGAACGTATGGGTCTACACAGGCTATACCTTTGAAACGCTCCTGGATCAGGCCGACCCTGCCCGGCTGGAGCTGCTGCGCAGCGCCGACGTGCTGGTGGACGGTCCCTTCCTCCTGGAGGAGCGGTCCCTGGACGTGCCCTGGCGGGGCAGCCGGAACCAGCGGCTGCTGGACCTGCCTCAAAGCCTGGAGCGCGGCTGCGCCGTCCTCTGGGTGGACCCCCGGGTCGACCGGCTGGCCCAGTTCACTCCGCCGGATACCTGACCGAATTATTGTCACGGTTTCTTTTTCTTTTGTATCTATTTGTAATAAAAGCGCGTCTGTCCGAAAAAGCCTTGACAGACGCGCTTTTTTCGCCTCAGGGCCCCGGCAGCTTCTTTGCCGGATTGTGGTATAAGTCACTTGACAAGCTGCTTCAAGGCGGTATAATAGAGTGCGGGCACAATATATTGTCCCTATGTTGTATGTCGATGTACAACATACAGAATTTTGCAGATGTCAGCAGGGACGGCCCGCACGGTGCCCGTCCCCTGTTGTGAAAGGAGCCGATAGACTATGACCATCACACAGATCCGCAAGCGCGACGGTCGGCTGGTGGAATTCCAGGAGGACAAGATCGCCAACGCTATCGTCAAGGCCTTCAACGCCACCTACAAGCCCGACCGGGAGGATACCGCCACGCAGCTGGCCAGGGAGGTCGTCTCCATTCTGGAGCTGGAGGGCTGCACCGAGCCCGACGTGGAGCATATCCAGGATATCGTGGAGCGGGTTCTGATGGACAACGGCTACGTCCAGACCGCCAAGGCCTACATCCTCTACCGCTCGGAGCGCACCCGGGCCCGGGAGATGAACACCCGGCTGATGAAGGTCTATGAGGATATCACCTTTGCCGACGCCATTGATTCCGACATCAAGCGGGAGAACGCCAATATCGACGGCAACACCGCCATGGGCAGCATGCTCAAGTTCGGCTCGGAGGGCGCGAAGCAGTTCTATGATCTCTACGTCCTCAATCCCGACCACGCCAAGGCCCATCGGGAGGGCGATATCCATATCCACGATATGGACTTCCTCACCCTTACCACCACCTGCACCCAGATCGACATCCAGAAGCTGTTCAAGGGCGGCTTCTCCACGGGCCATGGCCATCTCCGCGAGCCCAACGATATCCTCTCCTACGCGGCGCTGGCCTGCATCGCCATTCAATCCAACCAGAACGACCAGCACGGCGGTCAGAGCATCGTCAACTTTGACTACGGCATGGCCGACGGCGTCCGGAAGACCTTTGTTCGGGTCTACCGCCAGAACCTGGCCCGGGCCCTGCTGCTGCTCCTGAATCTGGAGGAGGACCCCGAAAAGGAGGTCCGGGCTCTGGTGGAAGGCGTCATCGCCGACACAGGTCTGAAGCCCACTCTGGAGTACAACGAGGCCTATACCGCCGCCGAGCTGCCGAAGCTCACAGAGCGCTTCGGCGACGAGGAGATCGTGAAGAAGGCCCAGAAGTTTGCCTACGACCGGGCTGTGTCCGAGACCGACCGGTCCACCTATCAGGCCATGGAGGCCTTCATCCACAACCTCAACACCATGCACTCCCGGGCCGGCGCCCAGACGCCTTTCTCCTCCATCAACTACGGCATGGACACCACGCCGGAGGGCCGCATGGTCATGAAGAACGTCCTGCTGGCCACGGAGGCCGGTCTGGGCAACGGCGAGACGCCCATCTTCCCCATCCAGATCTTCCGGGTGAAGGAGGGGGTCAACTACAACCCCGGCGAGCCCAACTATGACCTGTTCCAGCTGGCCATCCGCTGCTCTGCCAAGCGGCTGTTCCCCAACTTCAGCTTCCTGGACGCCCCCTTCAACGCCGCCTACTACAAGCCCGGCCATCCGGAGACGGAGATCGCCTATATGGGCTGCCGCACCCGTGTCATCGGCAACGTCTACGATCCCACCCGGGAGATCTCCAACGGCCGCGGCAACCTGAGCTTCACCTCCATCAACCTGCCCCGGATCGCCATCAAGGCCAAGGGCGACCTGAATCTCTTCTTCGAGGATTTCGACCACAAGATCGACCTGGTCATCGACCAGCTGCTGGAGCGCTTCGAGATCCAGTGCCGCAAAAAGGTCTATAACTTCCCGTTCCTCATGGGCGAGGGCGTGTGGCTGGACTCCGACAAGCTGGCTTGGAACGACGAGATCCGCGAGGTGCTCAAGCACGGTACCCTCTCCATCGGCTTCATCGGTCTGGCAGAGACCCTGAAGGCACTCACCGGCGCTCATCACGGCGAGAGTGAGAAGTCCCAGACCCTGGGTCTGGAGATCGTGGCTCACCTCCGCGCCCGCTGCGACGAGGCCTCCAAAAAGTACGGTCTGAACTTCACCTGTCTGGCCACGCCGGCGGAGGGCCTCTCCGGCCGGTTCGTGCGGCTGGACAAGGAGCGCTTCGGCATTATCCCCGAGGTCACCGACCGGGACTACTACACCAACAGCTTCCATGTTCCCGTGTACTACCCCATCAGCGCCTTCGATAAGATCCGGCTGGAGGCCCCCTATCACGCGCTGACCAACGCCGGTCACATCAGCTACATCGAGATGGACGGCGATCCCACCGGCAATCTGGACGCCTTCGAGAAGGTCATCCGCTGCATGAAGGAGCAGGGCGTCGGCTACGGCTCCGTGAATCACCCGGTGGATCGGGATCCGGTCTGCGGCTTCTCCGGCATCATCAAGGACCGCTGCCCCGGCTGCGGCCGCACCGAGGACGACGGCGTTCCCTTCGAGCGCATCCGCCGCATCACCGGCTATCTGGTGGGCACCCTGGAGCGCTTCAACGACGCCAAGCGCGCCGAGGAACGGGATCGGGTCAAGCACGATATCTCCTGTTCCGAGGCATAAACGGACTCTGTCACAAAAAAGGAGGAGCGTTTTCGCTCCTCCTTTTTTTATCTGTCGGGAGGGGGAAATGCTCCGATCTGTTTGACTGCGGTGAAAAAGGAACGGTTTTAGAGGAGGGTTCTTCCCCGGGGGAACATCCCTCTTAAAAAGCTATCCTCGAGCACAGCAGAAAAACACAACGGTATATCCCCCCGCGATTGACATCCCGCTCCGGAACTGCTATGATAGATACGGTCAAAAACACAATCAAACAAACGGGTGAGCACCTACCGACAGTCAGGCTACCGACCTGACTGCCGTTTTTTTTGGAAGGAGTGTCATATGATGAACTATATCTGGCCCATCGCCCTCGTTGTCGTGTCGAACATCGTCTATCAGATCTGCGCCAAATCCGTTCCCCGGGACATCGATCCCTTTGCCTCTCTGACCGTCACCTATCTGGTAGGCGCGGCAGCCTCCGCCATCGCGTATTTCATCGCCAACCGGGGCGAACGGCTCATCAGCGAGTACGGCAAGCTCAACTGGGCTCCCTTCGTCCTCGGCCTTGTGATCGTCGGTCTGGAGGTCGGTTTTATCTATGCGTATAAGGCCGGCTGGAGCGTAAGCAAGGCCTCTGTCGTGCAGAGCTCCTTCCTCGCCGTCGCCCTGCTCTTCGTCGGCTTCTTCCTGTACCGGGAGGCCATCACCGTCAGCAAGGTCGCCGGCATCGTCATCTGTCTGGTGGGCCTGTTCTTCATCAACAAGTGAGGCCATACGGCCAACGCTGCTGTGAACGCTATCTGTGTCATTTTTTCTCTTGTTTCATAAAAGTTTACAGAAACTGCTTGCCAAAAAAAGGGGAATTGTGTATACTATTGGTTAACATATTATCTGATTCAGGTGAGACACATGCACACTTCTCCCACCCCGGGACACGGCAGCAGGCCTCCCCAGCACCGGACCGGACACGCCCCGCACCCCGGCTCCCATCCGGCTCACGCCAGGAGCAGGAAAAGACGGCGGCTCTTCCCCGTCTGGTACACTGTTATTTTTATTCTGGCCTGCATCATCGTGGTCTCGTTTCTGATTTACAAGATCGCGGCAAAGCCCCCCTCCATCGATGCCGACGCCGTCACGCCGGACACCATCTCGGACACCGATCAGGACCGCACCTACGGCGTCGATCCCAGCGAGGAGGACCAGCCTGATATCCAGCCCGCCGCCATGGTCCGCCGGGACAACGTCTATACCTTCCTGATCTTCGGCGTGGACGAGAGCGGCGGCAGCAACACCGACACCATCATGGTGGGCTGCTACGACGTGGACAATGAGGCCCTGTCCATCGTCAGCATCCCCCGGGACACCCTGGTGCGCACCTCCTCCGTGCGGAAAATCAACTCCGTCTACCCCAGAGGCGGCACGGAGGATCTGGAGGCCGCTCTGGAACGGATGCTGGGCATCCCCATCGATTTCTACGTGAAGGTCCGGCTGGAGGGCTTCATCGATCTGGTGGACGCCATCGGCGGCGTCTGGTTCGACGTTCCCATCGATATGCACTACTGGGATCCCACGGCGGATCTGCACATCGATCTGGACGCCGGATACCAGCTCCTCAACGGCGAGCAGTCCATGTGGCTGGTGCGCTTCCGCAGCGGCTACGCCACCCAGGACCTGGGCCGCATGGAGACCCAGCACGCCTTCTTTATGGCTCTGGTACGGCAGGCCCTGAAGCTGGGCAATATCAAGGCCCTGACCACCATCCTTGCCGACAACGTGGAGACGAACCTGACCACCGGCAACCTGCTCTGGTTCGGTGAGCACTTCATGGATCTGAACACGGACACCATCTATATGGAAACCCTGCCCATCGCCAATGCCGGTTACGTCTATAACGGCTCCTCCTGCGTGCTGCTGGACTCCGCCGGGGTGCTGGAGACGGTCAACGCGCACCTGAACCCCTACAACACGGACCTGACCGCCAATCAGTTGGCCGTCTTCAGACCGTAAACTACAGGCTCTGACACAAACTCAAAGGCGGCGCAGCTTAAAGGCTGCGCCGCCTTTTTGCACGCATTTTTCAAATCGGAATCGCCTCCTGACAGCGTGGTCTACATGGTGTAAACCACAGTTGGTCTACATGGAGTAGACCAGAGGAGGAGATTTATTTGCAGGAATACAGTCTGGGGGCCATCGAGACCCGGTTTGCGGAGCTCATCTGGAAAAACGAGCCCGTCTCCTCGGGTCGGCTGGTGCAGCTGTGCCAGCAGGAGCTGGGGCGGAAAAATCCACGACCTACACCGTTTTGCGCCGTCTGTGCGACAAGGGGCTGTTCCGCAACGCCGACGGACAGGTGACGGCGCTGCTGAGCCGGAAGGCATTCTACGCCCGGCAGAGCAAGGCCTTTGTGGAGACGGCCTTCGGCGGGTCGCTGCCCGGATTTCTGGCGGCCTGAGGACAGGCGGTCGTCGACGCCGGGCTCATCGACTCCGGCGAGTCCGGAACGGTGGGGATCGTCTGGCGGATGGGCGAGACGCCGGTACTCCTCCACGAGGCGGGCAATTACCTCTGCACCGTGGACGTGGACACCGGGGGGTGCACGGCGGTGAAAATTTCAAATTGAGACCGCTTCGTTGGGTCTCAATTTGAGGAAACTGCACTTCGCTTCCCGCACGCCAAAAGGCGCGCGGGCGCTCTGTGAGAGGTGTTTTTCCCGTGATACATGCTCCCGGAAAAAACGGATTATAACTCCTTTCGCGGCGTGCGCGCCGCGAAACTCTGCGAGGCTTTACAAGCAACGAAAAAAGGAGCGGCCCGGATGGGCCGCTCCTCTTTTTGATTTATTCCTTATTCCGCTTTTTTCGCGGCGGCGTAGAGCTCGTTTTTAGAACAGCCGGTCTCCTCCGCCGCCTGCCGGACCGCGTCCTTCAGGGACAGCCCCTGCTCCCGGAGCGCCCGGACCCGGTCCAGAGCGTCCTCCGCCGGGGCTGTCTCCGCCGGGGCCGACGGGGCGCCCTCCAGCACCAGGACGAACTCCCCCTTGGGGGTGTTGGCCTCATAGAAGTCCGCCGCCTCGCCCAGGGTCGTGCGGCGCACCTCCTCGTGGAGCTTCGTCAGTTCCCGGCACAGGGCGATCCGCCGGTCCGGGCCGAAGGCGTCCCGCAGGTCCCGCAGGGTGGCGGGCAGCTTGTGGGGCGCCTCGTAGAAGATCATGGTCCGCTGTTCGTCCCGGAGGCTCTCCAAATGGCGCTGGCGGCTGCGCCTGTTCACGGACAGAAACCCCTCGAAGGCAAAGCGTCCCGTGGGCAGGCCGGACAGGGCCAGGGCGGACACCACGGCGCTGGGACCCGGCACGACGCAGACGGGGATGCCGTGCTCCGCGCACAGGCGCACCAGCTCCTCCCCGGGGTCGCTGATGGCGGGCATCCCGGCGTCCGTTACCAGAGCGCAGTCCTCCCCTGCCAGCAGCCGCTGAAGGATCTGCTCCTCCCGCATGGCCCGGTTGTGGGCGTAGTAGCTGACCATGGGCTTTTTCAACCCCAGATGGTTGAGCAGCTTCACGGAAACCCGGGTGTCCTCCGCCGCAATGAAATCCACCTTTTCCAAGGTCTCCGCCGCCCGGGGCGACAGATCTCCCAGATTCCCGATGGGCGTGCCGACCAGATAGAGCATATGTCCTCTCCCCCTTTCTTCATCAAATCGAAACCGCTTTGCCGGGTTTCGATTTGAGAAGGGCTGTGCTCCGCTTCCCGCACGCCAAAGGGCGCACGGGCGCTTCGCAAGAAGAGTTTTTTCCGTGATACATGCTCCCGGAAAAAACGATCCGATTCTATTCGCGGCGTGTGCGCCGCGAACTCTGCGAGGCAATACGCTGAAGTCACTGAGGGCCTGTTATCTCCGCGTTCTGCGCCTCCGTCAGCAACAGCGGCGGCGGCACCTGCAGGCCCGGCCTGCCGCCCCGGTACGCCTCGACGAGCACCAGATTCGGCGGCTGTCCCGCCCGGTGCTGGACCCATTGCAGGCGTTTCGGCTCCATTCCGTTCTCCCGCAGGGCGCACAGCACGTCCGTCAGCCGCTCCGGCCGGTGGCAGAGGGTGAAGCGTCCGCCCCAGCGCAGCAGCCGCGCCGCGGCTTTGCACAGATCCTCCAGCGTGGCGCTCTCCGTCCGGGCCTCCGCCCGCTCCCTCTCCGGGGGCAGCGCGCCGCTGCCGGCGGGGAAATACGGCGGGTTCGACACCACGAGGTCAAAGCTCCCTGCCTCCAGGATGCCGTTCAGGGCGCGAAAATCCCCCTCAATGACGGCGCCCCGGTCCGTCATGCCATTGCGGGCCAGGTTTTCCCTCGTGAGCTCTGCCGCCGCAGGCAGCCGGTCCACGCCGACGCCCCGGACGTCCGGCCGACGGGCCAGCAGGAGCAGCAGCAGCACGCCGGAGCCGCAGCCCAGGTCGCACAGCCGCTCGCCGGGCCGCAACACGGTGAAATCCGCCAGCAGCACGGCGTCCGTCCCCACGGGAAAGACCCCCTCCCGGTCCGCCAGCTCCACGCCCTGAAATCGGCTGCAGCGCTCCTGCTCCACGGCTCTCCGCCCCCTCTTTTTTTCTTTCAGTCTCATTGTATCATACCCGGACAGTCCCGCGCAAGATACGGGTCCCGTTCTTGCTTTCCGCACCGCACCGTGTTATAATCATTCAGCACAGAAGAGAAAATGCCAAAAATTCTGCAAAAAACCCAACTGTGCTGCAAACATTCCGGGCATCGTCCGTTATAATGGGTTTAATCCTGACGTTCTGTAGGAGGCGCTCCATGACCCCGCTGCATCTCGTCATCGTCCTGTGGCTCGTCTGCTTCAATCTCTTTGCCTTCATCCAGATGGGCGCGGATAAGCGAAAAGCCCGGCTCGGACGGCGCCGCATCCCCGAAAAGAGGCTGTTCCTGCCTGTCATCCTCTTCGGCTCCGTAGGCGGCATCCTGGGCATGCGCCTGTTTCACCACAAGACCCGCCACAAGAAGTTCCGCTTCGGATTTCCGGCGCTGCTCATCGTACATATCGCCGTTTTCGCGGTGCTCTTTTATTGCAATATTATCTGACCCTTGGGAGGGATTTCCATGGCATCCACTGTGGACAGGACCAATCTGGCCGTCGGCAACGTGCGCAAGCTCATTGTCCGGCTGGCCATCCCCCTGATCTGTGCGGAGCTCATCAACGCGCTGTACAACATCATCGACCGGGTATACATCGGCCACATTCCGGAGGTCGGCGCCTATGCCCTCACCGGCGTGGGACTCACCTTCCCCATCATCATGTGCATCGCGGCCTTTGCTGCTCTCTGGGGCATGGGCGGTGCGCCCCTGTGCTCCATCGCCCGGGGCGAGGGGCGGGACGAATATGCCGAGCAGATCCTGGGTCAGTCCACTTTTACCCTCATCATCACCTGTATCGTGGTGACGGTGGTGGGCCTGATTTTCCGCACGCCCCTTCTGTACGCCTTCGGCGCCAGTGCAGACACCTTCGTCTACGCCAACGACTACATCACCTGGTACATCGGCGGATGCTTTACCGTCATGCTGACCATCGGCCTGAATCCCTTCCTGACGGCCCAGGGCTTTGCCCGCACCGGCATGATCACCGTCCTCACCGGCGCGGTGGCCAATCTGATCCTGGACCCCATTTTCATCTTCGGTCTGCATATGGGGGTCAGGGGCGCCGCCCTGGCCACGGTGATCGCCCAGTTCATCTCCTTCCTGTGGGTCCTGCGCTTCCTGCTGGGCAATAAGACAAAGCTGAAGCTGCGGGCAAAAAATCTCAAGCCCAACGGCCCCATCATCAAGCGCATCTTCATGCTGGGCCTGTCCCAGTGCATCATGCGTCTGACGGAGAGCGCCGTGCAGATCGTCTGCAACGTCCAGCTCCAGCGCTTCGGCGGCGACATGGCCCTGGGCGCCATGACCCTGCTCAACACCGTCCGGCAGATGTCCTTTACCATCCTCAACGGATTCGGCTCCGGCATGCAGCCGGTGATGGGCTTCAACTACGGCGCCCGGATCTACAGCCGGGTCCGGGAGGCCTATAAATTTACCGTCACGGTGACCTTTATCTACGACCTGATCATCTTCGCCCTGGTGGAGTTCTTCCCCCGGGCCGTCATCGGGATCTTCACCAACGACGAGGCCCTGATCCAGGTGGCGGTGCCGGCCATGCGGATCTTCTTCTGCTTCGTGTTCCTTGTGGCCTTCCAGACCGCCTCCCAGATGTCGTTTATCGCTCTGAACAAGCCAAAGTTCGCCATCTTCTTCTCCCTGCTCCGGAAGGTCTGCATCGTCATCCCCCTGGCCCTGATCCTGCCCAACGTCCACAATCTGGGCGCCACCGGCGTCTTCATGGCCGATCCCATCTCCGACATCATCGGGCCGGCGGCCTGCTTCCTCACCTTCATCTTCACCGTCTGGCGCAAGCTCAAGCGGATGGAGGACGACCCCGTACAGCAGCATCTGACTTGACGGTACGCATCAAATCGCGGCGGCGAATTCTGCTTTGCTTTGTCTGTAATCAAAAACTGCCTTGAAGCAACTCAGGCGAGTTGCTTCAAGGCAGTTTTTTTGTCCTTTCGTCTTACCGATAGCTCTCCGCCAGCTTGCGGAAGGCCGCCAAGGAGCGCTTCACCCGCTCGGTGGGAACGCAGTAGGCGATGCGGAAGAAGCCGGGGCAGCCGAAGCCGGTACCGGGAACGATGAGCAGATCCAGGGCCTTGGCCTTTTCGCAGAAGGCCAGGTCGTCGGGCTCCAGAGCTTTGGGGAAAAGATAGAACGCGCCGCCGGGCTCGACACAGGTGTAGCCCAGCTCCCGCAGCCCGTCCAGCAGCAGGGCCCGGTTGGTGCGGTAGGTGCTCAGATCCGACACCTCGCCGTCGCAGGCGGCGATGAGCCGCTGGAAGATGGTGGGAGCGTTGACGTAGCCCATGGCCCGGCCCGCGCCGCAGACGGCGGCATAGATCTCCCGGTCCTCGGCCAGCTTCGGCGGGGTGAAGATATAGCCGATACGGGCACCGGGCATGGACATGGACTTGCTGTAGGAGTAGCAGACGACGGTGTCGTCGTAGAAATCCGGCAGCCAGGGCGTCTCCTGGCCGGTGTAGACCAGTTCCCGGTAGGGCTCGTCGGAGATCAGATAGATGGGATGGCCGTATTCGCTCTCCTTTGCCTTCAGGATCGCCGCCATTTTCGTCAGGGTCTCCGGGGAGCAGATCACGCCGGAGGGGTTGTTGGGAGAGTTGAGGATCACGGCCTTTGTCTTCTCCCCGATGGCCTTTTCAAACTCGTCGAAGGGGATCTGGAAGGCCTCGGTGTCGGCGGGGACCAGACGCATCACACCGCCGGCGGCTTCGATGAACACCTTGTACTCCGGGAAGTACGGCGCCAGGACCACGCACTCCTCTCCGGGGAGCAGAATGGCCCGCAGGGCAATGGCCAGAGCCGCCGCCGCGCCCACGGTACAGTAGAGCCGGTCCGGGGCGCAGCCGGCGTTGAAGCGGCTGTTGAGAGACTCGGACAGCTGCTGCAGCACCGCCAGGTCGCCGGGAGCGCTGGTGTAGCCGAAGACCTTCATGGGGTCCTCGTTGGCCAGAATATCCGCCAGCTTCTTCAGGGCCGCCTCCGGGGGCAGGACGCTGGGGTTGCCCAGGGTGAAGTCGTAGACGTTCTCCGGGCCGATCTCCCGGCCACGCTTGAGGCCGTACTCAAACAGCTCGCGGATCATATTGCGGTTCTTGCCGAGCGCGAGATAGGTTTCGGGAAACATGGATCATTACACCTCTTTCGTTTCTTTCCAGGCGATACAGCGGTGGATGGGGATCCCCTGCTCGCTGAATTTCACCTCATAATCCGTCATGATATCGGCCGGGCCGTCTGCGTGGAGGTCATACGTCACGTCCGTGACCCGCCAGCCGCAGGCCGCCAGCCGCTCCAGGGAAAAGTCGAACAGCGGCCGGTTGTCCGTCTTGAAGCGGATGCAGCCGCCCTCCTTCAAGATGACCCGGTACAGCGCCAGGAACCCGTCGGCGGTGAGCCGGCGCTTGGCGTGGCGGTTCCGGGGCCAGGGGTCGCAAAAGTTGATATACAGCACGTCCACCTCGCCGGGGGCGAACCAGTCGCAGAGCCGGGCGGCGTCCCCGGAGATGAAGCGCAGATTGTCCCGCCCCGCCTCCAGCGCCCGCTCCATGGCCACCACCATGGCGTCCGGCACCACGTCCATGGCCACGAACAGCGCCTCGGGATGGGCCCCGGACTGCTCTACCGTGAAGCGGCCCTTGCCGCAGCCCAGCTCCAGATGCAGCGGCGCGCCGGGCCTGTACAGCTCCCGCCAGCGGCCCGGGCAGTCCTCCGGCCGCTCCGTCAGCAGGGCGGCGCAGCGCTCCATCCGGGCCGGGAGATTCGGTTTTTTCCTCATTCGCATGGGGCGTCCTCCTTTATTCTCCCCATTATTAAACCACATTTTTCCTGAAAAGTACAGGGAAATTTCTCTCCCTTGACGGGGCGCGCAAATTGGGATAGGATGGGGAAAAAGGAGGCGGCGCCATGAAAATCTCCATTCTGGGGGACTCCATCAGCACCTTTGCCGGGATCACCACGCCCATGGGCGTGTTCTACGACGAGGCCACCTGTGAACGCGCCGGGATCCGGAGCGCGGAGGACACCTGGTGGATGCAGGTGATCCGGGCCATGGGCGGCACTCTGGAGGTCAACAACTCCTGCGCCGGCACCACCGTCTGCGGGCGGCAGGCCATGGCGGGCTGCTCCGACTTCCGCACCGCGGGGCTGGGGAGCCCCGACGTGATCCTGGTGTGGATGGGGCTCAACGACGCGGCCTTCGGCCTGCCTCTGGACCGGTTCGAGACCGCCTACCGGCAGATGCTGCAGAAGCTCCGGTACCACAACCCCGGCGCGGAGATCTGGTGCGGTACCTTCTGTCCCGGCCGTCCGACGGATCCCGACGAGCCCCTGTTTTTCAGCCTGTTCAACGCCGAGACCGCCATCCCCTTCGACACCTACAGTCTCCTGATCCGGGAGCTGGCGGCGGAGTGCGGCTGCAGAGCCGCGGACCTGTGGGCGCCCCGACAGGAGTACGACGCCATGGACGGCGTCCATCCGGACAGAAACGGAATGAAAACCATCGCGGAGCTATGGCTGGCGGGCATGAGGGAGGCGGAAACATGAACGGAACGGTCATCCACATCCCCGGCACGGGAGGCTACGACGTCCCCTGCCGGATCGCGGCGGCGGGAGACGAAAAAAAGGCGGTCCTCATCACCCACGGCTTCGGCAGCGCCAAGGAGGGAACCACGGCCCAGGCTCTGCTGGAGTTCCTGCCCCGTCACGGCGTCGCGGCCCTGGCTCTGGACCTGCCGGGCCACGGGGAGAGCCCCTGCGGCATCCTGCGGCTGGCCGCCTGTCTGGACGACATCGCGGCGGCGGAGACCTATCTCCGGCAGCGGTTTCCGAAGGCGGAGCTGACCTATTTCTCCTCCAGCTTCGGGGCGTATCTGAATCTGCTGTACCTCTCCTCCCGGCCTCACACCGGCGTCCGATCCTTCCTGCGCTGTCCGGCGGTGGATATGCCGGAGCAGTTCCTGTCCTGGATCACCCCGGAGCAGCGGCGGCAGATGGAGCGGGAGGGCCGGTTCTACATGAACGAGGACGACCCCCGGCCCGTAGCCATCGTGCAGGGCTTCTGCGACGATCTGGCAGGCCACGACGTGTTCCGGCTGTTCCGGCCCGACGGGACGAAGCTGGCCATGCTCCACGGCGACAGGGACGAGACGATCCCCCTGGCGGACGTGCAGCGCTTCGCCGCGCAGTTCTCCATCCCCCTCACCGTGGCGCCGGGACAGGATCACCGGTTCCAGGGGCCCGGAGGCATGGAGCTGGTACAGTCGACCTTCCTGGCCTTTCTGGAGGCATAACGAAACGCACAAACAGACCGGCGCGCCGCACGGCCGCCGGTCTGAATCGTTGTCCGATGCGCGCAGCAGGGGTGACCGACCGCGCCGATCCGCTTCCCGCTCTGCCGCAGTCTGCTTCCCGCAGCATTCTATATGCATTCTATGCATGCATATGTTCCGCGCATTATCATGATTATAGTATATATATAATTATAGTAATTATTATAATTAAGATTATAATTAAGAAAAACAGTAAAAAGGGATTGCATTCTATTTCGGTATTTAGTATAATTCAGTTACAATAGATTACTGTGGATTTTTGTAATGTCCCTGAATCGTTCCGCTCGGAACGGCCGGGCCAAGGCAAAAACCCAGGGTCAGGACATCGGGCCGCAGGCCCCAGACCAGCCGGACGCTTATCCGGGGAAGACGTCTGCCTTTGCCGATTTCACGGCAGCTTTTTCCGGACCCGCTCCGAGTGAAGCGGTCTGGCGTGATCCCATACCAAAGCCGGGAACACACGTTCTGACCTGAACAATCTTTGAAAAGAACAAATCACGAAAGGTGGTGGTACCGGAGGCGATACCGGAAGCACGCGCTGTCTTTGAAACGGCCTGCCCGTGACGCTGCTTTGCGGCGCAAATGCCAAACAGCCCGCAGCGCAGAACGGCGGGGCCAGGAACCCCGGAATGCCGGGGATCCCGACCGTGCACACCGGTACAGGTACGGAAAAGACGAACACGGGCACTGAACCTGCCGCCCCGGGAAACTGCGGGGGGCAACGCTAAGGGGGCTACCGCGCGCCGACCAAGCCGACCCCCAGGCCGTATGTGTCATACGGCCTAACGTTTCGAAAAAACGAATAGGTCGGGGAGGCCGGACGGCACCATGCCGGCCCGGTCGTCGGACTCTTTGCCTTCGCATTATTGCATCAAAATAATGAATGCAAAGAAAGGAAACGATATGAAACATAAAAGCATAACAAAAAGAGTGCTGGGGATCTTCCTTGCAGTCGTGCTGTGCATCTGGCTTCTGCCCTGCTTTGCACTGGCCGACGCGGGCGATCCTCCTGCGCACAGCAAGACCGCCACACCCAACGAGGACGGCACCATCACCCTTTCTCTGGACGTGACGGGTGACGCGGAAGTGAAAAACGTGGACGTGGACGGCCGCGCAAACGTCATCATCGCGTATGACGTTTCACAGAGCATGACGGAAACTTCCGGCTCTTCTACCCGCGCCGATCAGGCTGAGGCTGTTGTCTACAGCTTCGTCCACGACCTGTTTTCCTACCAGTCAACAAGCGACCCGACCAACATCCAGGTCTCTCTGGTCACCTTTGCCACATCCGCCAACACGCCGGTGACCTGGTCCAGTACGGAAAGCGACGTCACGGCGTACTTCGATTCGAACGCCACCGACGGCAATGTCGCTCTGACTTACACGAACACCACCAATTACGGTACGAACTGGCAGAGCGCTCTGTCTGCAGCCAGCACTCTCATCGGGGACCATCCCGATGACACGGATCCGACCTATGTGATCCTGATCACCGACGGCGCGCCCACCGCCAGCGGCAACGGCGGTAACGCAATTGCCCCCTCCACCAATCTCGGTACGCTGAGGCCCTTCTACGAGGCCGCTCTGCCTCCGGCAGGATCGATCACGGGGGCGAACGCCACCCTGTACGGCATCTATGCCTACGGCGCTGCAAACAGCGACCTGCTGGACGACGTGATCTATTATGCCTATAACGGTACTGAGCGGGACCCCGTCGCTTTGGCCACGAACAGCAACGGCATTGAGGATTACTACTTCAACGCCACCAACGCTGATGATCTGCAGGCCGCCATTGACAGCATCTTTTCACAGATCGTCGGTGCCCTTGGTATCAACAGCGTAGCAATGTCTGACGGAACCACCAGCGAGGTCACGACCTCCACCGGCGTCGTCAACCTGCTCTCCGTGGATGAGTCTTCCTACCAGTACTGGCTTACGTTCCCGTTAACGGACAACGTTCTTACCATGACGAATCCCGATTCGGGCGCGGTCATCACCTACTCTCTGACGGATAACGGGGACGGCACCATCACCATCGACTGGACAGCCGGCGGCGAGGCCAAGTCCGTTACGGTCAACGGCGAACTGAGCACCGACAGCCTCAAGTATCAGTGGGAAGAAGCGAACGCTTTTTATAATTACGATCCCCCCGAGGCCAAGCTCGAGAACAGTGCCGTGGACTGGGATCTCTCCCCTGTGGGTACGCTGCTGGACGGTGTGACCTACACGGTCACCTTCGTCTGCGCGCCTGGTCAGGACGCCTACGACATGATCGCCGCCCTGAAAAACGGCGAGGCGTATGAGGACGTCGTGCCTGAAGAGGCCCGGCAGTATCTCGACGAGAACGGCAATCTGACAACCAACACCACGGCGACCCTGTCCTATAAGGACTCCAGACTTACTACTGACCCCGAGCCCGTAGAGTTCACGAATCCGGATGCTGTGGAGACCACTGCCCAGTCCATCGACATTCAGAAGGAGTGGATCGGCAAATACTGGAATCAGGAGCTTAATGACGGCGAAGGCGCGTATGAAAACGAGCAGCCTGCCGTCCTGGAGCTTTACCGTGACGGCGAGTTCTTTGACACGATTACCCTGACCAAGGATGGCGGCTATAAGATCTCCACTTATATCGCCATCGGTCTGATGACCGTCAATAAGGATAAGGGAACGGTCAACGTGCTCACCAAAGGACATGACTTCGAGCTGAAGGAAACGGGCGACCTCTCCTATCACTGGGAACTCCAGTCCGACGTCATGCACCCCATGAATGTCAACGGCACGCTGACCATGCTCATCCTCCTGGATGAAGCAGACGTTCCTGCCGACGTCACCGCCAGCGATAAGGACTATGTGGAAGTGGACGGTACTGCGTATTACCGGATCAAGGACGGCGATACGGCCAAGTACTACACCGCCAATGAGGACAGCACCTCTCTGCTCGCCACCAACGTCCGCCGCAGCACCCTGAACCTGATCAAGGAGGTTGAAGGCACGGCTGTTCCGGAGGACGCGGAATTCACTTATGACATCGATATCATGCTGCCCGACAACGTGACGGACGCCAAGGAGAAGGATCTGTACTTCTCCCTCTGGGCTCCGGACGCCAGTGCTTACACTGAAGAGGACGGCAAAATCACCGACGACGGCATCTATCTCTTCTTTGATAACAGCGGCGAGCAGGAAATGATCGACGGAGAGTGGACCGGCTATTACCACGCCTCGGCCGACGACACGATCACCGTAACCATTCCCGCCGGTATCAACCTCCGGTTCACCAACGTCCTGACCGGCACCGGGTTCACGATCGTTGAGACGCCGATCCCCGAGAATTTCGAGTGCTCCGACATTACGATCACCCCGGAAGAGGATGAGAATACCCCTGAGGACCTTCTGCCTGTTATCGGCGTTGAAGACGCCACGATTTCCGGCACGGTCATCCAGGGCAACGTGAACTATCAGGTAACGTTCACCAATGAGTATCAGCTGACTGAGGCTGTGATCGAAAAGACCTTCAGCGGCATCACCCCCGATCTGATCCCGGCAGACTTTGCCATCGACGTCTCCTACGGCGAGGGCGAGGGCGCGGTTGAAAAGACCCTGTCGATCGAGGACGAAGACGTTGTTGTGTCCGAGGATGAGCTGACCTATACCTGGACGATCGGAGAGCTGCCGGCCAACACTGAAGTGACCGCTACGGAGAATCCCGGCAGCGATGTGGAGGGTTATATCCTCGAGGCTGACGAAGAGCTGACGAAGACCGCTACGACTTCTCTCACCGATGAGGCGAAGATCTCCTTCACCAATACCTATACCCCGGATGAAAACACCGGCACCCTGACGATCACGAAGACCTTTGTGGGCCTCACGGAAGATCTGATCCCCGGCGACTTCACCATTACTGTTGAAGGCGAAGGCGGCGACACCTATACCCTGAAGCTCGCAAACGACGAGGGTGACACCGACGCGGATACCGATACCGATACCGATACCGATACG
>JAFWDQ010000014.1 GCA_017516065.1 Oscillospiraceae bacterium | reverse complement strand
GTGGGCGCTGACCTCGTGGGTAAGGTCGAGGCCGGTATCCCCGAGGACGACCACCGCAATCCCGCCACCATCGCCGACAACGTGGACGACAACGTGGGCGATGTGGCCGGCATGGGCGCCGACCTGTACGAGTCCTATGTGGGCTCCATCCTGGCCACCTTCGCGCTGTCCGCTACCGCCGGCTTCGGCTGGGGCGGCATGCTCCTGCCCCTGGCTATCGCCGTGGTGGGCATCGTCTTCTCCGTCATCGGTTCCTTCCTGGTCCGCACCAAGGAGGGCGCCGACCAGAAGTCCCTGCTGAAGACCCTGCGCAAGGGCACCTATTTCGCCGCTGTCTGCTCCGCTATCGTCAGCGCGGTGCTCACCTGGGTCATCCTGGGCAATATGCTGGTCTTCATCGCCATCGTCTGCGGTCTGGTGGCCGGCTGCCTGATCGGCTACTTCACCGAGTTCTATACCTCCGATACCTATAAGCCCACCCGGGATCTGGCCGATACCTCCGAGACCGGCGCCGCCACCATCATGATCGGCGGCCTGTCCCTGGGTATGAAGTCCACCTGCCTGCCCATCATCATCGTGGCCGCCGCCGTCATCATCAGTTATCTGTGTGTCGGCCTGTACGGCATCGCCATCGCCGCTGTGGGCATGCTCTCCACCCTGGGTATCACCCTGGCCACCGACGCCTACGGCCCCGTGGCCGACAACGCCGGCGGCATCGCCGAGATGAGCGGTCTGCCGGAGGAGGTCCGCGACCGTACCGACGCGCTGGACTCCCTGGGCAACACCACCGCCGCCACCGGCAAGGGCTTCGCCATCGGCTCCGCCGCTCTGACCGCCCTGGCTCTGCTGGTCTCCTACGTCCAGGTGGTCAACGCCAAGGGCGCGGCCATCGACCTGTCCCTGACCAACCCGCCGGTGCTGGTGGGCCTGTTCCTGGGCGCCATGCTGGTGTTCATCTTCGCGGCCCTGACCATGAGCTCCGTGCAGCGTGCGGCCCAGTCCATCGTGCTGGAGGTCCGCCGTCAGTTCCGGGAGATCAAGGGTATTATGACCGGCGAGACGGATCCCGACTACGCCACCTGCGTGGACCTGTGCACCCGCAGCGCGCTGCATGAGATGGTGGCACCCGCCATTGTCGCCATCGTCGTTCCCATCATCGTGGGCCTGATCCTCGGGCCTGCGGGCGTCGTAGGCCTGCTGGGCGGCGTGTCCGTCTGCGGCTTCGCCATGGCCGTGTTCATGGCCAATGCCGGCGGCGCATGGGACAACGCCAAGAAGTTTATCGAACGGGGCAATCACGGCGGCAAGGGCTCCGACTGCCATAAGGCTGCCGTCATCGGCGACACCGTGGGCGATCCCTTCAAGGACACCTCCGGCCCGTCTCTGAACATCCTCATCAAGCTGGTGTCCACGGTCTCCATCGTGTTCTCCGGCCTGATCGTGGCCTGCAATCTGTTCCAGTTCATCTAAAAGAAATCAAAGAAAACGCCCGGCGTTAGGCGCCGGGCGTTTTCTTTGAGGAGAATACGACCCGCTGCAGCGCATGATTTTGCCCGCAAAGCGGACAAAATCCCACGTTTGCGGGCCGAGAGGTGTTTTTTCCGTGATACATGCTCCCGGAAAAAACGATCCTACTTTATTCGCGGCGTGCGCGCCGCGAAGTCTGCGAAGCGTTTTGAAAAATCGTGCCTCCCCGGTCTCTCAGAGACCGGGGAGGCCTTTTTTTATGCCTGTCAGACGCTCTGGGCCGCCTGCAGCATGTGCTCCATGGAGATGCCGTAGCCTCTGGTGGGGTCGGAGATCAGCACGTGGGTGACGGCCCCCACCAGCCTGCCGTCCTGGAGAATGGGGCTGCCGGACATGCCCTGGACGATGCCGCCGGTGGTCTCAAGAAGCCGGGGATCCGTGACGGTGAGCAGATAGTCCCGGCCGTCGGCGGCGCAGCCGGAGGGGAAGATCCGGGTCAGTTCCACGTCAAATTCCTCCACCCGGTCCCCGGTGATGTTGGAGAGGATCACCGCAGGGCCGGTGCTGACCTCGCCGGGGCCGGCCACCGGCACCGCCGGAGCATCGTCGGTGAGGGCGGGGCAGGAGAGGGTGCCGAAGATGCCACCGTCAGTGTTGGCAGTGAGAGTGCCCACCTCTGCGGTCACGTCGAAGACCCCGTGGAGCTGGCCGGGAGAGCCGGCGGCGCCCTGACTGACGCCGGTGACGGTGGCGTACATCACGGCGCCGGAGGAGATGGGCATCAGCAGCATGGTATCGACATCCGTGACCCCGTGACCCAGGGCGCCAAATGCGCCGGTGGCGGGGTCATAATAGGTGGCGGTGCCGATGCCGCCCATGCTGTCCCGGATCCAGGCCCCCAGCCGGTAAGCTTCCTCCGCCGTGTCATAGGCCGGGGTGACGGTGAACTGCCGCTCCCGTCCGTCCCGCCGGGCCAGCACCGTGAGGGGAGAGCCGTCCGCCGTGTCCAGCAGAGCGGTGACCTCGTCAATGGACGAGACGGGGACGGCGTCGATACAGGTGATGACGTCGCCGGTCTTCAGCCCGGCCTGGGCCGCCGGGGAGCGGTCGCCCTCACTGCTGTCAATGTCCGACAGGCCCACCACCATGACGCCGCTGGAGAAGAGCTTGATGCCCAGGGTGTGGCCCAGAGGGACCAGCTCCGCAGGCAGGGCCGGGTCCCGGCCCGCCCCGGGCCGGAGCTGTGCCGCGTGACTTTTCGGCAGCAGCGCCGTGAGCAGCGTCAGCAGGAGGAGCGCGAGACAGAGCTGCCGCACCAGCGCCGCCGCCGGGTGCGTTTCATTTCCGTTCAAATCATACCACCTCATCTGCAGCGGGCGGGAAAGGTCCGGAAAAGACCGCGGAGAGACTGCGCCGGATCCCTCGCAAAAAAACAAAAGGACGTTTTTTTCTCCATGGCCCGGCGCAGAGGATCCCGGCGGCTGTCGGATGGCTTTTCCGCCGGCTGCGGGTTCGCCGCCTCGCGGAGAGGTCGGCGTCTTTGTACTATGCCACAAAAGCGCCGCCGGTCCGCTGTCAATATCCTGTGCCTTTGCCTTGGAAAAACGAGACTGTCCTCTGTCCGTCCGTTTTTTGCGCAGCGGGACGGGCGGAGGTTGTTTTTTTCGGGAAAAAGTGGCCGATAAAAAACGGGATCTCCGATCCTTCAGTCTGCGCCGTTTTTCGACAGGCGATGCAAATGTTTTTTTGAAAAATCTGCCGTGTTGTACGTCGGCGTACAACTTTTGCGGTCTGCCGGGCAGGAGTAAAGAGACGGGAGGAGGCAAGGGAATGGGACGGGAACTTTCCAAAAATAAAAAAGAGTTCTGCAGGCTCTTTCTGCAGACCATGGACGCAGAGCGGGCGGCCCGGATGACAGGGCTGGAGGACGGTATCGCCCTGCTGCAGAAGAAGGAAATCCAGCGGGAGCTGCAGCGGATGCGGGAGAGCTACGCCGGACAGATCCGGGCCGAGGACGCCCTGCGGCGGCTGATGGAGCTGGCCTTCGGGCGGCCCAACGACGCGGTGAAGCTGGTGTGCATGCAGGATGATATCTCCATTGACGAACTGGATCTGGCCGCAGTTTCCGAGATCAAGCGGGGCGCCAACGGCGCCATGGAGGTCAAGCTCATCAACCGGGTGGACGCCCTGGAGCGGCTGACGCTGCTGCTGGGCGGCGGCGGGCAGAAGGATCAGGCCGCCTCATTCTTCCAGGCGCTGGAGGCCTCCGCGGAGGCAGGGGGCGAGGGCCATTAAATTCAGGCCCTTTTCCCAAAAGCAGCGCAAGGTCCTGACCTGGTGGTGCGCCGCCTCCCCGGATCGGAAGCGGGACGCCATTATCTGCGACGGCGCCGTCCGAAGCGGCAAGACGCTGTGTATGGGACTGTCCTTCTTCTGCTGGGCCATGAGCGCCTTTCGGGACCAGCAGTTCGGCCTGTGCGGCAAGACGGTGGGCGCCCTGCGGCGGAATCTGCTGGTGTCCCTCCTGCCGGTGCTCCGGGAGCTGGGCCTTTCCTGTACCGAGCAGAGGACCCAGAACTGTATCACCGTGGCTTTCGGCGGCAGGGAAAACAGGTTTTACCTCTTCGGAGGGCGGGACGAGTCCAGCGCCGCGCTGATCCAGGGCGTCACCCTGGCCGGGGTGCTGCTGGACGAGGTGGCCCTGATGCCCCGGTCCTTTGTGGAGCAGGCCTGCGCCCGGTGCTCCGTGCCCGGCAGCAAGCTGTGGTTTTCCTGCAACCCCGAGGGGCCACAGCACTGGTTTTACCGGACCTGGATCGCAAAGGCGGAGGAGCGAAACGCGCTGTATCTGCACTTCACCATGGAGGACAATCCGGCCTTGCCGCCCCAGGTGGTGGCCCGGTACAGCCGGCTCTACTCCGGGGTCTTCTACCGGCGGTTCGTTCTGGGAGAGTGGGTCTGCGCCGAGGGGCGGGTCTACGATTTCTTCCGCCCGGAGACCCATGCCGAGCCGCCGCCGGAGGAGCCCATGGAGCGGTACTGCATCTCCTGTGACTACGGCACGGTGAATCCTGCCTCTTTTGGGCTGTGGGGCCTGCGAAGCGGCGTCTGGTACCGGCTCCGGGAATACTACTTCGACTCCCGGCGGGAGGGATACCAGAAGACGGACGGGGAGTACGCCGCGGCCCTGACGGCGCTGGCAGGCGGACGTGATATCGATCTGGTGGTGGTGGATCCCTCCGCCGCCAGCTTTATCGAGGTGCTCCGCCGCGCCGGTTTTTCCGTGGTCCGGGCAGAGAACGAGGTGCTCTCCGGCATCCGAATTACGGCCCAGCTGCTGCGGGAGAGACGGCTGGTCATCTGCGACACCTGCACCGACGCCCTGCGGGAATTCGAGCTGTACTGCTGGGATCAGAGCGCGGCGGGGGATCGGGTGAAAAAAGAGCACGACCACGCCATGGACGATATCCGGTATTTTGCGGCCACCGTGGTCGCGCCCCGGCGGGGCGACGCCTTTGCGGCGGCGGCGGTAGAGCGGTCAAATCAAACCCGCTTCGCTGGGCTTTGATTTGAGAGAGCCGCGCTCCGCTTTCGCACGGGCAAAGCCCGCACGGCGCTCCGCGAGAGGAGTTTTTTCCGTGATACATGCTCCCGGAAAAAACGATCCAATTTTATTCCGCGCCTGCGGGCGTGGAATTCTGCGAAGCTTTATCTACAGGCTGGGGGACGGCAGCGGAGCCGTTCCGGCAAGGGAGGAATCATATGCGAGTTTTCAAACGGGAGAAGGAACAGCCCGCGGCGGCCCGGGCCCAGCTGCGCGGAGGAGAGACCCATCCCTTCGGACAGCTGGGCGGATATATCCCGCTGCACAGTCCGGCATCCACGCTGTACCGCTCCATCCGGGAGGCGGTGCCCATCGTGGACGCGGCGATCCTCAAGCTGATCCGGCTGGCCGGCGGCGTGGAAGCCAGGTGCCCGGACCGTCATGCGGAGAGGCTGCTCAACGAGTTTTTCTCCACGGTGCCCACCGGCCGCGGCCAGCGGGGGATCCAGAGTTTTCTGGACGCCTATCTGGACTCCATGCTCACCTGCGGCAGGGCCGTGGGCGAGATGGTGCCGGGCCGGGGCGGTCGGGAGATCGCGGCGGTACTGTGCGGCAACATTGACGGTGTGGAGGTGAAGGAGGGGGACTCCCCGCTGGAGTTCACGCTGTGCCAGCGTCGGGACGGCGGCCTGTGCGAGCCCCTGCCCAGACAGGAGCTGCTGCTCTTTACCCCCTACAACCCGGAGCCGGAGTCGCCCTACGGGGTGTCGCTGCTGCGGTCCATGCCCTTTCTCACGGACATTCTGCTGAAGATCTATCAGACCATCGGCGTGAACTGGGAGCGGGCCGGGAACGTGCGCTTTGCGGTGATCTATCGGCCGCCCGGCGACGGTCTGGACCGGGTCCGGGCCCAGGAGCGCAGCGCACAGCTGGCCAGAGAGTGGGGCCGGGCCATGCAGCAGACCCGTTCCGGCAGCGTCCACGATTTCGTGGCGGTGGGGGATGTGGATATCCGGGTCATCGGTGCCGACAACCAGGTGCTGGACTGTCAGGTCCCGGTGCGGCAGATCATGGAGCAGCTCATCGCCCGTACCGGCATTCCGCCCTTCCTGCTGGGCCTGAGCTGGTCTTCCACCGAGCGGATGAGTACCCAGCAGGCGGACATGATGACCAGTGAGATCACGGCGCTGCGCCGGAATCTGGAGCCGGTTCTGGAGCGGATTGCCACCCTCTGGCTGCGAATGCACGGCTTCGGCTGCAGCGCGGTCATGGAATGGGAGGATATCAATCTCCAGGATGAGGTGGAAGAGGCAAAGGCGGAGCTGTACCGACAGCAGGCAAGGCGGATCGAACTGGAAAACAGGAGGTTGGAGGCATGAACATTCAAAAAGAGACGGGCGCCGCTCAGGGCGTGCAGGTCAACGAGGCGGAGCTGACGGAGATCAACCGGCTGGCCCGGACGCCCCTGACGGCGGAGCAGATCTATACCTTCAGCGTGCGGCTGTGCGACAACGAGATCGACCGGGATTTCGAGCGGTTCCCCCGGGAAACCCTCAACGAGCTGGCGGCGCTTTTCGCAGGGACCACAGGCATCTTCGATCACGAGTGGAGCGCAAAAAACCAGACGGCGCGGCTGTACCGCACCGAGGTGGTCCGCGACGCCGCGGCGGTGACCCGGACCGGGGAGGGGCGCTGGTATCTCAAGGGCTACGCCTATATGCGCCGGACGGCGGACAACGAGGCCCTCATCGCCGACATCGAGGCCGGGATCAAAAAGGAGGTCTCCATCGGCTGCGCGGTGCGCCGGTGTATCTGCTCCATCTGCGGGGAGGAGCTGAGCCGGTGCGGGCACGTCCGGGGCCAGCTCTACAACGGCAAGCTGTGCTTCGGAGAGCTCCGGGAGGCCACCGACGCCTTTGAGTGGTCCTTCGTGGCGGTGCCCGCACAGAGAGAGGCCGGCGTGGTAAAGCAGTTCCGCTTCGGACCCGCCGCTGCCGCGACCACCCTCAAGGAGCTGCTGGCCGCCGCTCCGGAGCCGGAGAAATGGCTCTCCGCCCTGGAGGATCTGGAAAAGCAGGCCGATCTGGGACGCCGGTATCTGGAGTCCCTGCGCCGGGAGGTGGTGCGGCTGGAACTGCTGGAGCGGAGAGATGTAGACGAGGATACGCTCCGGACCATTGCGGAGAAACTGTCGGAGCCGGAGCTTCTGGAGATGAAGCGGGCCTGCGAAAAGCGGCTGGAGAAGCGGTTCCCGCCTCCTGTGCAGCTGTGCTACGGCGTGCAGAGCAGGGACGGCGGCGAGAAGGACGGCGCGTTTCTGATCTGACGGGCGGTGCGCCCGAGATCATAGATGAAATTTCAGGGAGGTAACAGTATGAGTATTTCGTTTCAGGGTATGGGAGAACAGCTGGTGAGCTTTGAGGCCGGCACGGTGACCGCGGGGTATCCCGTGAGCATGTCCGACAACGGCAAGGTGGCCAATTCCGGCAACGGCGACTGCTTTGCCGGTATCGCCGTGCACAAGTCCGACGACGGCTTTGCCGCCGTTCAGCTGAGCGGCTTCGTCACGCTGGCCTATTCCGGCACCGCGCCGTCTCTGGGCTGGCAGCGCATTGCCGCCAACGGCTCCGGCGGCGTCAAGACGGCGTCCAGTTCCGTATCGGAGGGCGTGGTCACCGAGGGCGGCCGCCTGTGTCTGGTGGTGGATGTGGATACCGCCAATACCAGAGTCGGTCTGTTTCTGTAAGTGAAAGGGAGGTAATCGAATATGGCTTTTCCGTATGAATCTGTTCGCCTGGAAAAGGGCATGTACAACCATCAGGGCAAGAGCTTTACCGAGGTCCTGGAGCAGCTGGATCCCTCGGAGCAGTATCAGGGTACCGCCGCGGAGCATCTGGACGCCTACCAGCGGCAGCTCAAGCGCTTCGACATCAAGGTGAAGGGCGCAGGCTCCGACGTGGTGGCGAAGTTCTTCGCCACCTGGGATTCCGCGGTGCTGTTCCCGGAATATGTGGCCCGGGCCGTCCGGCAGGGCATGGAGGAGGATATCCTGCCCCAGATCTCCGCCGCCGTCACCAGATTCGACGGCATGGACTACCGCAGCGTGGCCTCCGTGCCCACCGATGACGAGAAGGCCCTCAAGCGCGTGGAGGAGGGCAGCCTCATCCCCACTACCGAGGTGCATATCCAGGAAAATCAGGTCAAGCTCCACAAGCGGGGCCGCATGCTGGTGTCCAGCTATGAGGCCATCAAGTTCCAGAGACTGGACCTGTTCTCCGTCATGCTCCGCCAGATCGGCGCGTACATCAACCGAATGCATCTGGAGGACGCCATCGACGTGATCATCAACGGCGACGGCAACAACAACGCCGCCACTGCCTATACCATCGGCACCTCACCCATCAGCGGTACCGCCGGTACCATCAGCTACGGCGCGCTGGTGGATTTCTGGGGCCAGTTCGACCCCTACACCCTCAACACCATTCTTGTCAATGGCGAGAGCATGAGCGACATCCTCAAGCTCACGGAGATGAAGGACGCCGCCGCAGGCCTGAACTTCCAGGGTACCGGCAAGCTGGTGACCCCCATGGGGGCGGCCCTGCTGCGCAGCTCCGCCGTGCCCTCCGGCAAGCTCATCGGGCTGGACAAGAACTATGCGCTGGAGATGATCCAGGGCAGCGATATCGTGGTGGAGTACGACAAGCTCATCGACCGTCAGCTGGAGCGGGCGGCCATTACCAGCATCAGCGGCTTCGCCAAGCTGTTCAAGGAAGCCTCCTGCGTTCTGAACGTCGGTTCCTGAGCCCGGCGTATCTTTTCATGAGAGAGGGGGCAGCGCGGCTGTGTTCCATTTGATCTATTCCATGGCCTGCGCCCTTGTGCAGGATGCGCTGACGGAGGGGGAGCAGGCACTGCTGGCGGAGCTGTGCCGGACGGCGGAGGCAGCCCTGACGGGCAGGCTCCGCGCCGGCGTCACAGCGGACGACTGCGCCAGCGCGTTCATTCCCGCAGCGGCCTGGATAGCCCTGGCGGGCTTTACCACGGGCCGCGAGGCCGCCGCGCCCCCCGCCTCCTTCCGGGCGGGAGACGTATCCGTCACCTGCAGCGGCGTCGGCGGCGCCGCCGCCTCCCGTGGCCTGCTGGAGCAGGCGGAGCGGGTGATGGCGCCCTGGCTGGAGGACGGCGGATTTGCCTTTCGGGGGGTGCGGGGATGATTGCCTCTGTGCGGTATTTTCTGCGCCGTTATGGGCTGGAGGCCGTCGTCTACGGCGGTGACGGCGACGCCGCAGGCAGCGCGGTGCGCTGCTTCATCCAGCCGCTGATGTACAAAAACAGGGTGTATCTCAAAGACGCGATCGGAAAGCTGGGCGCCATGGACAAGGGGCATTTTCTGTACATCGGGCCGCCGGAGACGGCGCTGCCCAGGGAGGGCTATCTGGTCTGCGGCAGCCGGAAATTCGACATTCTGCGGGGGGAGCCGGTGTATCTGGGCACAGAGGTGTGCCACTGGTGCGCCGTACTCCAGCCCCGGCCGGAGGAGGAGTAGAAGATGAGCCTGCAGGCTATCGAGACAGCGCTGCTGGACGCCCTGACCCGGGGCGGTATCCGGGCTGTGGAGGCGTTTCCCTCCGGGAGCATGAAGCGGCTGACCCGACCCGTAACGGCGGTGGCGCTGGCCTCCGCCGACGCGGGAGAGGCTGCCTTCTGTCAGTATCTGGGCCAGCAGTGGAACGAGACGGAGCAGATCTGGGAGGAGCTGTACGGCAAGCAGGTGGAGTTGAGCTTCACCCTGGACATCTTCTCCCCAAAGACGGAGGACTATGGCGCCGCCGGGTGCCGTGCCGTCTTTGACGACATCGCCGGGCAGATGCTCACCGCCGCCCCGTCCGGGCTGCGGGTGAACGCCTTTTCCTGCGGCCCCGTGTCCTTCAACAAGGACATGGATGCCTTTCATTGCCGGGCGGAGGCCCGGTGTACCGCCTACCTGTGTGCAGTGTCCTCCGATGAGGACGAGACGCTGCTTGATTTTGAACTGCGAGGTATGATGCAATGAGTACGACACATCAGAGACCCGGCGTCTATTCCGACTACGATCTCTCCGCTGTGGTCACCGCCGCGGCAGGAGCAAAGACCGTGGGCGTGGTGGCCCGGGCCACATCCGGTACGGCCTGTACCGTTTACACCGTGACGTCTTATGCCGAGGCCCTGGATATCTTCGGCGACGACGGGGAATCCGTGGGCATGATGACGCTGCTGCACTATCTGTTCCTGAACGGCGTGGCCACCGTGGCGGCTGTGCCCGCCGCCGTGGGCAGCGCCGTTCCCACAAGTACGGAGTATACCAATGCCCTTGCGGCGCTGGCCCTCACCGACAACGTGGGCATCGTCGTCTGCGACAGCGTGGACCAGACGGTCCAGACCGCGGTGAAGACCAGCATGGAGGCTGCCTCCGCCAACAAGCGGGAGCGCATCGCCGTGGTGGCATTGGACAGCGGCACCGTGGCGACACTTACCGCCCGGGCTGCCGTCCTCAACAGTGAACGCATGGTCCTGGTGGGGCCGCCTCCCGTGGATACCGACGGCTCCACGACGCTGCCCGGAGTCTGTCTGGCTGCGGCAGTGGCCGGGGTCATCGCCTGTCAGACTGACCCGGCCGTCCCTCTGGGCGGCGCGGCGGTCAGGGGGTTTGCCGACGTATCCAAGACCTACACGGAGACGGAGCTGGACACCCTGATCCTGGGCGGCGTGACGCCGGTGGAGTGCGTCTCCGGCACGGTCAGTCCCGTCCGGGGCGTTACCACCCGGACCGCCACCGGAGGCGCCGCCGACGCGGCGTGGAGAGAGCTGAGCACGATCCTGATCGTGGACGAGGTGATCCCCGGCATGCGCAACGCCCTGCGGGCCATGTTCCGCCGGACCAAAAACACCGCCAGAGTGCGCAACGCCATTCGCTCTCAGGTCATTGTGGAGCTGGAAAGCAGAGTGGCCAGGGAGATCATCGACAGGTACGGCGAGGTGACGGTGACGGCATCCGAAACGGATCCCACCGTTTGTGTGGTCACCTTCCCGTTTACCGTTGCCCACGGCCTCAACCAGATCTGGCTGACCGCCCACATCACGGTGTAAAAGGAGGAGTCCCATGAGTACGAGCGCATTTCCCACAAGCTGTGACATCTATCTGGAGATCGACGGCAAAAAGGTGGCCGTGGTGCAGAGCTACAGCGCCAAAAGCACCCGCTCCAGCAGGAGCATCGAGGCCTTCGGCGAGCCTGAGCCTGTGGCCACCATCCCCGGTCCCAACCGCTATACCATCGAGCTGACCCGGGTCTACGCCACCGGCAGAGCCATTGCCGACGGCATCCGCTTCCACGATCTGACGAAATTCAATCTTGTCATCTGCAAACCGGACCGGAATATCATTTACAGCGACTGCCAGTGGAGCGCCATCAGCGAGACCGGCTCTCTGGGCGAAACTGTGCTGGAGAAGGTGACGGTCAACGCCGCCAAGCGGGTGGAGAGCCCGGTGTAAGGTATGGAAAAGCGGCTGTTGGATCTGCTGGCCGGCGGAGACGGATGTGAGACCGTCCGGGTGGGCGGACGCCGGGGCCGGCTCCATGTTTTGCCCGCCTGGGAGGTCCTTCAGGCGAGACGGGAGGCAGAGAGCCTGATCACCAACGAGGCGGAACGGGCCCTGTGCGGCAACGCCTGCCTGCTGGCCCGGGCCTTCCGCAGAGGCGGAAAGCCCGTCTACTCCAGCGGCGAGAAGCTCCTGCACTGTGCCTCCGCCGAGGAGATCGCCCTGTTGGGCCGCCGGTATGCCCGGCTGTGCAGGCGGGAGACACCGGGATTCGGGGAGCTGGACAGCATAAAAAAAGCCTGGAGCACGCGTCATACGAGCGCCTGAAATGGCGCGTGCTCCGAACCATGCACGTTTTGCCGTCCGAAGAGCGGGCAAAGCAAATGACGGACGCGGATTTCCTCCTGTGCGCGGCGCATCTGCTGCTGGACAGCGAGGAGGCTCTCCGTCAGCTCTGTCCCGGCTGTCGGGCAAGGGCGGAGGCGGAGCTCTGTCCCGTCTGCGGCGGCGACCGGGGCGAGTGGGGCGTCAATCTCGCATTCGATCAGGCGCGATTTGAGGCACAGAGGAGGGGTGAGCGGTGACAGAGGACTCCATCGCCTGGCTGTTGAGAATTCAGGAGAGTGAGGAAGAGGAGGCAGAGGTCCCGGAGCTGCCGGGGCGGCGGGACATCGGGCCCGCAGCCGGCAGAGAGACGGCGACACGGACAGAGACGGCGGCACAGACAGCGGCGCAGGCAGCGGATCCGGAGGTATCTCCGGCGAGGGAGAGGGCAGACCGGGCGGCAGATGCCGGTGTCCCGGAGCGGGAGACGACACCTGCCGGGAGCGCCGCAGAGGCGGCGGGGACTGCCGACGCCTCCCTCCGGGACGCACTGCTGGTGCAACGCCTGTACCGGTCCCTGGTGCAGGCGGAGCAGAGCGTGCGCCTGGCCTTTTCGCCGGCCGGCGGCAGCGGGAGGATGCAGCCTGCGGCTTCCATCGGAACGGAGGGAAGCGCCGACTCTGCGTGGAGTGCCGGCTCCATGTGGTCTGCTGCCCCTGTACGGACCGCCGCCGGACCGGCGGTATCCTTCCATCTGGACGGGCTGGACGCCCGGACCATGGACGAGTGGTTCAGCCGGGACGCCCGACGGTATGACGCCACGGGTCTGGGATAAATCGAGAGGGGAAAGGAGGGACACCGGATGATTCTGGAGCCCATGCGGTATAAAAATTACGTCTGGCCCCACAACCCGGAGACATATCGGATCACCTACGAGCGGGCGGCGGTAGTGCACAAGGTGCCCTTCGGCCGCTACTTCCTCCAGGATCTGGGGATGGGCTGCCGGGTCATGACGGGAGAGGGCGTGTTCTACGGGGAGAATGCCTACGACGAGTTCAAAAAACTGGCCACGGTGTTCTACGACGACGGCCCGGGGGACCTGTACCACCCGGTGTGGATGAGTACCAAGGCCCTGTTCACGAGACTGTCCCTGGCCCAGGAACCGAGACGGGATTATGTGCGCTACACCTTCGAGTTTCGGGAAGAGGTGTACTTTTATACGGATAAGCCGCAGCTGAAGACTGCTTCCGCCGCCGCTCCTGTCGCGGGCGTATCCGACGCCGCCTACGTCACGGTGGTCCGGGGCGACACCCTGTGGGCCATCGCCGTGCGCAACGGCCTGTCCCTGCAGCAGCTGCTGGCCCTCAATCCCGGCATCAAGAACCCGAATCTCATCTACGTAGGACAGAAGGTGTGTGTCAGGGCATGAATTTTGTGTTTACCACCTATGACGGCCGCACGATCCATCCGCCGGAGACGGTGAGCTGGGAGATGACCCACACCGGCAGCGTGCCCTGCGACAGCTTCTCCGCCTGCTTTCTCTACGACGAGAGCAACGCAGCCTTTTTCTCCGATGCGACCCGGGTCGCCGCGGTGCAGGGCGACGAGACGGTGTTTCGGGGTGTGGTGGACGAGTATGCGGTCTCCCGGGACCGGCGGGGGCAGCTGCTCACCGTCAGCGGACGGGGTATGGCGGCCCTGCTGCTGGACAACCACGCCGTGCCCGGGGAGTATCGGATCGCATCGCTGGCGGACATTCTGGCCCGGCATGTGACTCCCTACGGCATCACGGTGGCCGACCGGGACCCCATTCCCGTCTGCGCGGCCTATACCGTGGAGGCGGGCAGCAGCGAGTGGCAGGCCCTGTATCAGTTCGTGTACAGCAACGCCGGGATCCGGCCCAGGTTTGACCGGCAGGGGCGTCTGCTTCTGAAGCGTGATGCGGATAACGGCAGACGGATCGTGGTGGACGGTTCCGTGCCGGTGACGGCCTTTCAGTACCGGGAGAAACGCTACGGCGTCTGCTCCGAGGTGTGGGTCCGGGACAAGACCCGGGCCGTGACGGAGCGGTTCGTCTACGAGGCCTTTCGCGCCAGAGGCGGCAGACGGCGAAAGGTCATCGCCACACCGGGGCGCAGCACCTACCGGGCTATGGAGTACAGCGGCCTGTGCCAGCTGCGGGAATCGGCCGAGGAGGAGCGACAGGTGATGCTGACGCTGCCCCGGGCCCTCTTTGCCGCTCCCGGCGATATTCTGCTGCTGGATGAGGGCGCGAAGCTGGGGATCACCGGTTCGTTCCGGGTCCGGGAGGCCGTGAGCACTCTGGATACTGCCGGGTCACGGACGGAGCTGACGGCGGTGCCCGTGACACAGAGCATTTAAAAAGGAGGCGGGAAGCATGTGGCTTTCCAGACAGACCGTCCCCACCCGGCGCAGCGCCGCAGCGGACAGGGGCGTGGTCACCATCGGGGGCTCCATGCCGGCAGTCTACAGCGGAGTGGAGCGGCGGAGCGTGCCGGTATACGGCCCCGGCGGCTACTTCTGGCAGCCGGCCCGGGGGGACGAGGTACTGATTCTGAAAACCGGCGCCGAAGGAGAGGCGCCCTGCGTGCTGGGCAGAGCAATGGACCCGGAAACCGTGCCGGCGGCAGGAGAGATCCTCATCACCAACGGCAGCGCGTCTGTCCGGCTGGGCCGCGACGGGAAGCTGTATCTCACCGGGGAGCTGATACTCAACGGGCAGAGATTCCCGCCGGAGGGGGCATGACCATGGAATTGAGACGGTACAACGGCGACTACGTCCCCGACGGTACGGGAAGCTTTCAGACCCTTACCGGGGGACAGGAGCTGCTGCAGCGGGTGCTGTGGCGGCTGCAGATCCCCCGGGGAAGCTTTCCCTTTCTGCCGGAGCTGGGCAGCAATCTCCATTTGCTGCTGCGCTCGGCCCCGGCGGAACGTCCGGCCCTGGCCCGGCAGTATGTGGCCCAGGCCCTGGAGCCGGAGGACGTGACCATTGACAGCGTGGACCTGACTTACAGCAAGGCGGGCAGCGCGATCGTGACAGTACGGCTGACGGGGGCGGGGACGACTCTGACCCTATCGGTACAGGCGGGAGGATGATGCTATGACGACGGAAGAGATCTACAGTCGGATGCGGGCGGATTATGCCGCACGATCCGGCATGGAGCCGGCGGACAGCTCGGACGTGGCGGTACGGCTCTATGCGGCCGCTGCCCAGATCGAGGCGCTGTCCGTCCAGGCAGACTGGGTGAACCGGCAGTGCTTTCCCCAGACGGCGGAGGGAACCTGTCTGGACTGCCACGCCGCAATGCGGGGCCTGACGCGGAAGAGCGCGTCCTGTGCCCAGGGGACTTTGCGGTTTTTTGTGGAGGAGGCCCAGGACACCGACGTGACCGTCGACGCGGGTACGGTGTGCATGAACAGCGGGCTGGTCCGCTTTGAGACCACAGAGGCCGTCACCCTGACGGCGGGGAGCCTGTATGCGGACGTGCCGGCCCGGGCGGCGCAGGCGGGGAGCGCCGGAAATACCGGCGCGAACACCGTCACCGTTTTGACAGCGGCGCCGGTGGGCGTGGCCCGATGCACCAATCCGACCGCCTTTACCGGCGGTACGGACGAGGAAGATGACGAAGCCCTCCGGGCCCGGATCCTGGCCACCTACCGCCGGCTGCCAAACGGAGCCAACGCTGCCTATTACGAAACGGAGACCCTGAGCATCGACGGCGTGGCCGCCGTGCAGGTGCTGCCGAAGGAACGGGGCGTGGGCACCGTGGACGTGATCATCGCGGCCCCGGCCGGTCTGCCTTCTGCATCTCTGGTGAGCCGGGTGCAGGACTATTTTGACCAGCGCCGGGAGATCGCCGTGGACGTAGCGGTGGCGGCTCCCACCGGGGTGTCGGTGCCGGTGACGGCGGCGGTGACGGTGGCCGACGGCTATCGTGCCGCCGACGTCCTGTCCGCCGTGAGGGACATCATTGAGAGCTGGTTCACAGGCGAATTGCTGGGCAGGGATGTGCTTCGGGCGGAGCTGATCAGCCTCATCTTTGCCGTGGACGGCGTGAGCAATGTCAGCCTCACCAAGCCCTCTGCCGACGTGGCCATAGACAGGGACGAACTGGCAGTGAAGGGTACGGTCACCGTGACGGAGGCGAGCTGATGGGATACGCTGACTATATCCGCGCCCTGCTGAAGCCCCTGCGGGTCTATGCCCTGGCTGGCGGCTTCGAGGATATGGAGACGGAGACCCTGGGCGGAGCGCTGGATGAGGTGGATCTGGCCCTGACCCTCAGCGAGCGGGAGATGCTGCCCCTGACGGCGGAAAGCTACGGGCTGGAGAATCTGCTGTCGCTGCTGACTCTGCGGCCTGCGGCGGACACCACCGGGCGAATGCAGACGGCCCTGAGCGCCCTGCTGCGGATCGGCAACGACAGCTTCACCGCGGCGGCCCTCAACGACACTCTCTGCGGCTGCGGGCTGAACGCACAGGTCAGGGAGACGGAGCAGGCCGGCGTGGTGGAGGTGTCCTTTCCCGGCGTGGCGGGTGAGCCGGACGATCTGGACGCCCTGTGCGCCGTCATCGAGGACATCCTGCCCTGCCATCTGCAGATCAACTACGTGTTTACCTACATCACCTGGCAGCGGCTGGAGAGCCTTTTTGCCAACTGGTCGGAGCTGGAGTCCGGCGCCGCCTCCTGGAGCGCCCTGGAGCGCATGGTATAAAGGAGAAAAGAGCACGGTCTTCCCAGGAATATTCCCGGGAAGACCGTGCTCTTTTTCTGCGCTTTTTTTACCCGTCGGGACAGGTCCGTTTCGGTTGACATCCGGACATCCCGCCGATATACTGAAGATGTTCCGACAAACCATATCGAGCGGGGAAGGAGCGGCATATGAGCGAAGCGGTGGAAAAATTAAAGAAAATGCTGGCAGGAGGCGGAAGCATCGTGTTCTTCGGCGGTGCCGGCGTGAGCACGGAGTCCGGCATCCCGGATTTCCGCAGCGTGGACGGGCTGTACCATCAGAAGTACGACTATCCCCCGGAAACGATCCTCAGCCACACTTTTTTCATGAAGCAGACGGCGGAATTTTACAAATTCTACCGGGAGAAGATGCTCTGTACGGACGCCGAGCCCAACGCGGCCCATAAAAAGCTGGCCCAGTGGGAGCGGGAGGGACGGCTGCTGTCCGTGGTGACCCAGAACATCGACGGCCTGCACCAGAAGGCCGGCAGCAAAACGGTCTGGGAGCTCCACGGCTCCGTACTGCGCAACTACTGCATGGACTGTCACAAGCCCTATGCCATGGAGGACATCCTGGCCTGCGACGGCGTGCCCCGGTGCACCTGCGGCGGCATCATCAAACCCGACGTGGTACTCTATGAGGAGGGGCTGGACACGGCCACCATCGACGGCGCGCTGAACGATATCCAGCGGGCGGACATCCTCATCGTGGGCGGCACCTCTCTGACGGTCTACCCGGCGGCGGGCCTGATCAATTACTATCACGGCAAGAAGCTGGTGCTCATCAACCGGGACGCCACGCCCTATGACCGGCGGGCGGATCTGGTGATCCACGACGCCATCGGCAAGGTCCTGGGGGCCTGCCCGTAAATCCAAATCGCGCACTCACGGCGGAGGCGGAGCCTCCGCCGTTTTTTTTGTGCCGCGGCAGGCGCTGACGGTCTCTTTTCTGCGCTTTGGGGGATTGCGCCCGGCAAAAAAAACTGGTATAATACCTTAATATGATTGAATCGGAATACTATGGGCACGAGAGGTATCGGCTTTGTATTTGAAAGCATTGGAACTGCAGGGCTTCAAGTCCTTCCCGGAAAAGACGCTTCTGACCTTTGACGGGGACATCACAGCCATCGTGGGACCCAACGGCAGCGGCAAGTCCAACCTGTCGGACGCGCTGCGGTGGGTCATGGGCGAGCAGAGCACCCGGAGCCTCCGGGGCGGGAAAATGGAGGACGTGATTTTCGGCGGCACGGAGCGGCGGAAGCCCGTGGGCTTTGCCCAGGTCTCCCTGATCCTGGACAACACCGACGGGGCGCTCCCGCTGGAGGAATCCGAGGTCATGGTCACCCGGCGCTACTATCGCTCCGGGGAAAGTGAATACTACATCAACCGCCGCACCGTCCGCCTGCGTGACGTGACGGAGCTGTTCCTGGATACCGGTCTGGGCCGGGACGGTTACTCCATCATCAGCCAGGGACGGATCGACGAGATCCTGTCCGTGCGCAGTACGGACCGGCGCGAGGTCTTCGAGTCCGCCGCCGGCATATCCCGCTACCGCCACCGGAAGGAGGAGGCGGAGCGGAAGCTGGAGCGGACGGGCGAAAACCTCCAGCGCATCGGGGACAAGCTGGACGAGCTGGAGCTTCAGGTGGGACCGCTGAAGGAACAGAGCGAGACGGCCCGGCAGTATCTCCTGTACCGGGACGAGCTGCGGGGTCTGGAGGTCTCTCTCTGGATGGACCAGCTGGACAAGCTGCGCATCGATTCGCGGAAAGTCCGGGAGGACTGTGAGCAGGCCGCGGCCCAGCGGGACAGTCTCCGAAACAGCGTGGATGCGTTGTATCAGAAGGCCGCCGAGGATGCCCAGATCCTGCAGCAGCAGGCCCTGGCCATCGAGGAGACCCGGGGCGCTATCGCCGAAAAGGAGGCGGAGCAGGCCCGTCGTGCCGCTCAGGCGGCGGCTTTGGAGACGGGCATCCGGGACAACGAGGAGACCATTGTCCGGCTGACCCGGGAGCAGGCGGAGCACGACGGCCGTGCCGTCAGTCTGGACCGCCAGTGCGATGAACAGCGCAGCCGGATCCGGGGCCTCACAGAGCGGGAGACGGAGAACCGGCTGGCACAGGAGACGCTGTCCCTGCAGTGGACGGAGGCGTCGGAGCGCAGGGACGCCCTGACGGCCCTGCTGGAGGAGCTGCGCCGGACGGAGGAGCGGGAGACGGCGGCGGCGGCCCAGGCCGGGGCGCGGCTGTCGGGCCTCGACGCCGCCGGGCAGGAACTGGTGGAACGAAACGCCGAGCTGACCCGTCAAATGGAGGTGCGGCAGGAACGGCTTTCCCAGGCCCGCGCCCAGATGGCGGAGCTCGAGGACGCCATGGCCCGGACCGCCCGGGAGCAGACCGCCCTGGCACAGCAGAGGGACGATGCCGCGCAGGCGGCGGAGCAGTGCCGGACAGAGGGCCGGAAGGCCCGGGAGACTGTCATCGACCTGCAGATGCAGGGCGAGCGGCTGGCCACCCGGATCAAGCTCCTTACCGATATGGAGCGGGAGTACGAGGGCTTCGGGAAGTCCGTCTACACGGTGATGCAGGAGGTGGACCGGGGCGCGCTGCGGGGCGTCCGGGGTCCCGTAGGCAGTCTGATCCGCGTACAGGAGAACTATACGACAGCCCTGGAGGCGGCTCTGGGCGGCGCCCTGCAGCACATCGTCACGGAGCGGGAGGAGGACGCCAAGGCGGCCATTCTCAGCCTCAAGCAGAAGGGGGCGGGCCGGTGCACCTTCCTGCCCATGGACGCCATCCGGAGCCGGAGCCTGCAGGAGAAGGGCGTGGATAAGGAGCCGGGCTTCGTGGCCATCGCCTCGAAGCTGGCGTCCTTTGACCCGGAGTACCGGGATATCGTTGAAAATCTGCTGGGACGTACGGTGGTGGCCGAGGACCTGGACGCCGCCATCGCCATGGCCCGGCGTTACGGACACCGTCTGCGGATCGTGACCCTGGACGGACAGCTGCTCAACCCCGGCGGCAGCATGACCGGCGGCAGCACAAGGAAGAGCGGCGGCATCCTGTCCCGGGCTTCTGAGCTGGAACGGCTCCGGGGAGAGAAGGACGCCCTTGCCGGACGGCGGCAGCGGGCGGCGGAGACGCTGACCCGGGCCCAGAGCGACCTGCAGGAGGCGGAGGAGAGCCTGAGGGCGGCGGAGAACGCCCTGCAGACCTGCGCCGGAGAGACGGCGCGGCTGGAGAGCCTTCGGGACCACCAGGCGGCGCTGCTGCAGGAGATCGCCGGGGACGCCGACGCCCTGCAGGCGGAGCTGACGCTGCTGGAGCAGCGGGCCGGACAGTCCCGGGAGAGCGCTGCGGCCCTTCAGGCGGAGATCGACGCCCACGAGGCGGCGGCCGCCGAGGCCCGGGCTCAGCTGGACCGGGAGAGCGCCGCTGCGCCGGCGCTGGACGAAAAAGTCAGATCGCTGTCCGAGGCTCTGGCGGACCTGCGGACGGCGGCGGCGGCGCTGGCGGCGGAGCGGAGCAGCTGGGAGGCTGCTCTGGAGCGGCTGGACGCCCTGCGCCGGGACTTTTCCGGCGACCAGGCGCGCCGGACGGCGGCACTGGAGGAGCTGCGGCTCCGCAGCGCTGAACAGGAGACCCGCCTGAGGGAGGAACAGGACGCGCAGAAGGCGCTCTCTCAGGAGACGGAGGCCCTGCGCGATACCCTGCGCCGTCAGACGGAGGAGCGCATGGAAAAAGAGGCCGAGAGGACCCGCACAGACCGGGAGGCCCAGGACCTCAACCGTGAGCTGCTGGCCATGGAGGGCGAGTGCGCCCGCCTTGAGCAGAAGCGGGAGCTGTCGGATCTGCAGGAAAATCAGATCCTGGACCGGCTCATGGAGCACTACGGCCTGTCCCACAGCGCCGCCCAGAGCGTGCGCATGCCCCTGGAGAGCGCTTCCAAGGCGAGCCGCCGGGCCGCGGAGCTGAAACGGCAGATCGCGGCTCTGGGAACGCCCAACCTGGGCGCCATCGAGGAGTATCAGCGGGTCAGCCAGCGGTATACCTTCTTCCTGGAGCAGCGCAACGACGTGGTGAAGGCCAAGGAGGAGCTGGAGGCGGTCATCGCGGATCTCGCCGAGGAGATGAAGGCCGTTTTTGTCCGGGAGTTCGCCAATATCAGCGACGCCTTTTCCCAGGTGTTTGCGGACCTTTTCGGCGGCGGCCAGGCGCATCTGGAGCTGGAGGACGCCGACGACGTGCTGGGCTGCGGCATCGAGATCAAGGCCCAGCCCCCGGGGAAGACGCTGAAGACCCTGAGCCTGCTCTCCGGCGGAGAGAAGGCCTTTGTGGCCATCGCGCTGTATTTTGCGATCCTGAAGGTGCGCCCCACGCCCTTCTGCGTCATGGACGAGATCGACACCGCCCTGGACGACCTCAACATCGTCCGGTTTGCCCGGTATCTCCGGGGCCTGGCGGACAGGACCCAGTTCCTGATCATCACACACCGCCGGGGCACCATGGAGGAGGCCGACGTTCTCTACGGCGTCACCATGCAGGAGCAGGGCGTGTCGAAGATGCTGGCCGTCAATCTCGGCGAGATGTCGAGGGAGCTGGGCATCCGGTGACGGCGCCCCGGGTCTATCACACAGGGAGGAAATCCTATGGGACTGTTTAAGAAGATCAAAAAGATCAATTTGTTCTCCCACTCCAAGGAGTTGAACGAGGACTTTTACGATGAGCTGGAGGAGGCGCTGATCCTCTCCGACATGGGGATGGACCCCTCCCTGGAGGCGGTGGAGGAGCTTCGCGCCCGGGTCAAGGAGCGGAAGCTGAAGACCACCGAGGAGGCCCGCGCCTGCCTGTGCGAGATCCTCACCGAGCGGCTGGGCGGGGGAGACCGTGAGCTGGACCTGAGCACCAAGCCCTCCATCGTGCTGGTCATCGGCGTCAATGGCGTGGGCAAGACCACCACCATCGGCAAGCTGGCCGCCCGGCTCAAGGGCGAGGGCAAGAGCGTCCTCCTCTGCGCCGGGGACACCTTCCGGGCCGCCGCCGCCGATCAGCTGGAGATCTGGGCAAACCGCACCGGCGTGGACATCGTGCGGCAGCATGAGGGGGCCGATCCCGGCGCCGTGGTGTACGACGCCATCTGCGCGGCCAAGGCCAGAGGCGCCGACGTGATCATCTGCGACACCGCCGGCCGCCTGCACAACAAGCAGAATCTGATGAACGAGCTGGGGAAGATCAGCCGGATCATCGACCGGGAGCTCCCGGGAGCGGCCCGGGAGACCCTGCTGGTCCTGGACGCCGCCACAGGCCAGAACGGTCTGATCCAGGCGGAGAAATTCATGGAGACGGCGGGCATCACCGGCATCATCCTGACCAAGCTGGACGGCACCGCCAAGGGCGGTATCGTGGTGGCTGTGGCGGAGAAGCTGCAGATCCCCGTAAAATTCGTGGGACTGGGCGAGGGCGTGGAGGATCTTGCGCCCTTCGATCCCGAGGCGTTTGCCCGGGCCCTGCTGGGAGAGGAGACCTGACCATGGCGCGGATCGACGGACGAAAACCGACGGAGCTGCGCCCCGTGACCCTGACGCCTCACTGCAACAGCTTTGCCGAGGGCAGCTGCCTGATCGTCTGCGGTGAGACGAAGGTGCTCTGCACCGCCTCCGTGGAGGAGCGCACGCCCTTCCACGTGCCCTACGGCACCGGCTGGGTCACGGCGGAGTATTCCATGCTGCCCCGGGCCAACCGGGAGCGGAGCCGCCGGGACATCGATAAGCTGAAGCTGTCCAGCCGCAGCGCGGAGATCCAGCGGCTCATCGGCCGCAGCTTCCGGTCTGTGATAGACCTCAAACGTCTGGGGCAGCGGACCATCACCATCGACTGTGACGTGCTCCAGGGTGACGGCGGTACCCGAACCGCCTCCGTCACCGGGGGCTTTGTGGCCATGACGCTGGCCTGCCGGTATCTCATGGATCAGGGGGTGCTGACCCGGATGCCCGTAAAGAGCTTTCTGGCCGGCGTCTCCGCAGGCATCGTGGACGACGAGCCCCTGCTGGACCTGTGCTATGAGGAGGACAGCCGGGCCATGGTGGACCTCAACTGCGTCATGACCGACGGCGGCGAGCTGGTGGAGCTGCAGGCCACAGGCGAGCAGCGGCCGTTCACCCTCCACGAGCAGCAGGAGCTGCTGCGGCTGTGCGGTATGGGCGTGAAACAGCTCATCGCCATGGAACGCGACGTATTGGGGAGGCTGGACACATGAGAGCGGTACTGGCCACCCACAACCCCGGCAAGATCCGGGAGATGCGCGAGATATTGGGCGAGCTGGGCGTGGAAGTGCTGACCCAGGAGGAGGCCGGCGCCGACGTGGAGGTGGAGGAGACCGGCACCACCTTTGCCGAGAATGCCTGGCTCAAGGCCAGGGCGGTCATGGAGCAGACGGGCCTGCCGGCCATCGCCGACGATTCCGGCCTGGTGGTGGACGCACTGGGCGGCGCCCCGGGGGTCTACTCCGCCCGGTTCGGCGGCCCCGAGCTGGACGACGACGGCCGCACGGCGCTGCTGCTGGAGCGGATGGAGGGCCGGGAGGACCGGGCCTGCCGCTACGTCTGCGCCATCTGCTGCTGCTTTCCCGACGGACGCGTCCTCCGCAGCGAGGCCACCTGCGAGGGCGAGGTGGGCCATGTCCCCATGGGGGACGGCGGCTTCGGCTACGACCCGGTGTTCTGGCTGCCGGACCGGGGCTGTACCATGGCCCAGATCACCGCGGAGGAAAAAAACGGCATCTCGCACCGGGGCAAGGCCCTGCGGGCGTTTCGAAGGGAGTGGGAACTCAATGGAGCTGACAGGTAAGCAGCGGGCTCAGCTGCGGGCTATGGCCAACGGCATCGATACCATCGTCCACATCGGGAAGGACGGCATCGGCGAGAATCTGATCAAACAGACGGACGATGCCCTGGAGGCCCGGGAGCTGGTCAAGTGCCGGGTGCTGGAGGCGTCCATGCTCACGGCCCGGGAGGCCTGCGAGACCCTGGCGAAACTGACGCGCAGCGAGCCGGTGCAGGTCATCGGGACCCGCTTCGTTCTCTACCGGGAGAGCCACAATAAGAACAAAAAGGACAAGATCGTCCTGGTTTCCGGCAGGACCCGGTAGGAGAGCGGAATGGGCAAAAAGATCGGAATCTACGGGGGCACCTTCGATCCCCCGCATCTGGGCCACATGAGAGCGGCCCGCGAAACGGCGGCCCGGCTGAAGCTGGACGAGATCCTGCTGGTCCCGGCCAGACTGCCGCCTCACAAGCAGCTGCCCGAGGACGCGGGCACGCCGGAGCAGCGGCTGGAGATGATCGGCTATATCGCCGACGCTCTGTCTCTGGACCTGCCCTGCCGGGTGCTGGATCTGGAGTTGAAGCGCCAGGGCCCCAGCTACACCGTGGACACCCTGCGGGAGCTCCGGAGGGCGCATCCCGACGACGAGCTCTGGCTGCTGATGGGCACGGATATGTTCCTGTCCTTCCAGGACTGGCGGGAGCCGGAGCAGATCGCGGAACTGGCGCATCTGTGCGCCTTCGGCCGCCACGACGCGGACAAGGGCGCGATCCTCTCCCGGCAGCGGGAGAGACTGCAGGCGCTGTATCCCCACGCGGAGATCCGGGCTCTGACCCTGCGGAGTCTGGTGGACGTGTCCTCCACGGACCTGCGGCATCGGCTGCGGGAGGGAGAGGGCGGCGGCGGCCTGTGGCCCCCGGTATACGGCTATATCCTCAGAAACCGTCTCTACGGCACGGCGGCGGACATGAAGCGCCTGGAGCTGCCGGAGCTGCGGGCCGTGTCCCAGAGCATGATCAAGGCCAAACGGATAGCCCATGTGCTGGGCACGGAGGAGGAAGCGGTCCGGCTGGCAAAGCGCTGGGGCGCAGAGGAACTCCCGGCCCGCCGGGCGGCGATCCTCCACGACTGCACGAAATATTATACCGCGGCCGAGCAGTTGCAATTATGCGAAAAATATGGTATCGTACTGGACACACTGGAGAGGGAGCTGGTCAAGCTTCAGCATGCCCTCACCGCCGCCGCTCTGGCGGAACACGTCTTTGGCGAGCCGCCGGAGGTGTGCCGTGCCATTCGCTGGCACACCACGGGACGGGCGGATATGTCTCTTCTGGAAAAGATCATCTATATGGCGGACTATATCGAGCCCAACCGCGACTTTGACGGCGTGGAAGGACTGCGGGAGCTGGCATACAGGGATCTGGACGCCGCAATTCTGGCCGGGCTGGAGATGACGGTGGAAGAGATGAACGAGCGCGGCCTTCCGGTCCACGGGAAAACACTGGAAGCGGTGGCTTTCCTGCGGGGCGTGTAACGGACCGCATTGCGAAAGGACAGCGAACAGATAAAATGAAAGGAAAACGGCAGGTGCCGAGAAAAGAGGGGCGGACCAGAAGGCAGAAAAAGAAGCGGATCATCCTTCTGATCCTGCTGTGTGTCATTGCGGCGCTGGCGATCACCGTCTGCATCACACTGTTCCGCGCTCCCAACGTGCCGGAGGATCCCGTGCCGGATCAGACGGACGTTGAGCCGACGGGAAGCAGCGAGGGCATCGCTCCGGCTCTGTCCGGAGACAGGAAGGACGGCTGGTATACCTTCCTGGTCATCGGCGTGGACGACGGCAACGGCGGCAGCGACACGATGATGGTGGCAGCCTTTGATACAAAGAACAAGGTCGTCAATGTAGTCAGCATCCCCCGGGATACCCTTGCCAATGTGAGCTGGGAGCCGAAGAAGCTCAACTCCGCCTACAATCACGGCGGCGTGGAGAAGGTCCGCAGCGAGGTGGCGAAGATCGTCGGCTTCACCCCGGACTTCTACGTGAAGATCGACTATAAGGGCTTCATCGCCCTGGTGGACGCCATCGGCGGCGTGTGGTACGACGTGCCCTTCAACATGGACTACGACGACCCCACCCAGAATCTGCACATCCACGTGGCCAAGGGCTATCAGCAGCTGGACGGCAACAGCGCCGCCGGCGTGGTGCGCTGGCGCCACAGCAGCGACAACCGGACCGGCTATTCCGCCGGCGATATCGGCCGCATCCAGACCCAGCAATCCCTGCTCTCGGCGCTGGCAAAGCAGCTGCTGACGGTCTCCAATCTGAAGAATGTGGGCACCTTTGCCGACATTTTCAAGACCTATACCGAGACGAATCTGTCTCTGGGCAACATGATCTGGTTCGGCCGTCAGCTCATGGGCATGGACACGGAGAACAATATCCACTTTACCACCATGCCCGGCAACTACGGCGCCATGATCTACAGTCCCACATACAACGCCAAACTGTCCTACGTGGTGCTCAATCCCACGGACGTGGCCGGCACGGTGAACAAGTACCTCAACCCCTACGAGGGAAATATCCCCGCCTCCGCCCTGAATATCCTGACGGTGGGCTCCAACGGCACCCTCGTGGCCAGCGGCAGCGGGGCCATAGTGCCATCTGAACCCGTGGAGGTGCCGGAGGATACGGCGGAGATCGGGGACTGGGATGCTGGGGAGGACCCGGAAGATCCGGTGGAGCCCCCGGCTCTGCCGGAGCCGGAGCCTGAGCCGGAGCC
>JAFWDQ010000013.1 GCA_017516065.1 Oscillospiraceae bacterium | reverse complement strand
CTTCGGCGGCGGCGGGGGTTCCCGCGGCGGCGGAGGCGGCTCCCGTGGCGGAGGCGGCTCCCGTGGCGGCGGCGGCCGTCGATGACCGCGAGGATCGGAGAAAAAGCTGGAAAATTCAAAAATCATATTGCAATCCCCATGCGGCTCATGGTATAATAACACGATTGCGAAAAGATTGTTGAAAAATTAACAATCTTCGAAAAACGCTCCTCCTCCGGGGGAGCACGGCGCAAATGCAAAAACCGTCGGTCACACCCCGTCGGGGGAGAGACGGTTTTGTCAGAACAATAAAACAGAAAACAGGAGGCAGGATCAGGTATGATTAAGTCACTCAGCGATTTGACGAGCAGAAAAGATGCGTATGCAGCCAAACTCGGCGCGTACAAGTACGTCGCTCTGGTCTGCACGGGTTCCGGCTGCGCCGCCGCAGGCAAGGCAGTCTGCGACGCGCTCAAGGATGAACTGAACAAGCGGGGCCTGACCGACAGCGTCGCCGTTCTGGAGAGCGGCTGTCTGGGCACCTGCACCGCCGGCACCGAGGTCTTTGTCCTGCCGGATGAGACCTACTATACCAAGATGGATGCCGACAAGATCCGCAAGGTCGCCGAGCAGCATCTGGCCGGCGGCGCCCCGGTGGAGGAGTACACCCTGTACGATGCCATTGAGCGGAAGAACGTCCCCAGCATCAAGGAGAACAGCTTCTTTAAGGATCAGGTCCGCGTGGCTCTGCGCAACTGCGGCATGATCGACGCCACTGACATTGATGCTTACATCGCAAAGGACGGCTATGCCGCGCTGGCCAATGTTCTGGCCCAGGGCGACAAGGCCGCCGTGGCCAACGCCGCCGCCAAGGCCGCTCTGCGGGATCGCTGCTGCGACGGCGCCGCCACCGCCGACAAGCTGGCCGCCGGCAAGAATTCCGTCTGCTGCAACGCGGACGAGGGCGTGCCCTCTGCTTTCATCGGCCGTACCATCCTGGAGGGCGATCCCCACACCGTGATCGAGGGCCTGCTGCTGGCCGGCTATTCCGTGGGCGCTTCCAAGGGCTGCATCTACATCCCCGCCGCCTGGACCGTGACGGCTGAGCGTGTCAACGCCGCCATCCAGGCCGCCAAGAACGAGGGCCTGCTGGGCGACGATATCCTGGGCAGCGGCTTCTCCTTCGACATTTCTGTCTGTGATACCGCCGACTGCGGCGCGGACGTGGTCTTCAACGCCGAGACGCTGTCTGACCTGACCGCCATTCTGCTGTGCGGCCCCGAGGCGTTCACCGCCATCGGCACCGAGAAGAGCGCCGGCACCAAGGTCTTTGCCCTGGGCGGCAAGATCAACAATCCCGGTCTGGTGGAGCTTCCCATGGGACACTCCCTGGCGGAGACCGTCTTCGGCATCGGCGGCGGTATCCCCAACGGCAAGAAGTTCAAGGCGGCTCAGACCGGCGGTCACAACAGCGCCTGCCTGACCTCCTCCAAGATCAGCATGAATCTGGACTTTGAGTCCTTCGCCGACGCCGGGTACAGCATGGGCTCCGGTATGCTGTCCGTCATCGACAGCGACGGCTGCATGGTCAACGCCGCCTATCGCTTCTGCAAGCACTTCCTGGCTGACGCCGGCGTCAAGGAGCTGTACGATATCCTTGAGAAGCTGGTCAAGGGCAACGCCGCCGCCGGCGACGTGGAGGCCCTTGAGGCCAAGGCCAACGCGCTCAAGGAGAGCGGCGACAAGACCGCCCAGGCTGCTGCCAGCATGGTCCTGTCCACCCTGAAGAAGTACCGCGGCGAGTATGAGGAGCACGTCATCGACAAGTTCTGCGCCTGCGGCTCCTGCTACAATCTGGTCCTGGCTCCCTGTCAGAACGCCTGTCCTGCGGAGATCGACATCCCCGCCTACATGGGCCTGATCGCGGAGAAGAAGTATGCCGAGGCCTACCGCGTCATGCAGCGGGACAACCCCCTGTCCGCCTGCTGCGGCCGTGTCTGCGTGCATCCCTGTGAGACGGTCTGCCGCCGCAATAAGGTCGACGAGGGCGTGCGTATCTGCGAGCTGAAGCGTTTTGCCACCGACTTTGCCTATGCTGACGGCCTGCCCACGGACGAGGAGCTCAAGCCCATCCGCGAGCTGGATAAGAAGGTCGGCATCATCGGCGCCGGTCCCTCCGGCCTGGTCTGCGGCTACTACCTGGCCCGCCTGGGTTACAAGGTCGACATTTATGAGTCCGAGAAGGTCGCCGGCGGTCTGATGTACTTCGGCATCCCGGCCTACCGTCTGCCCAAGGACATCGTAGCCCGCGAGGTCAAGAACATCGAGCGCGCCGGTGTCAATATCATCCTGAACACCAAGGTCGGCAAGGATATCCCCTTCGACGAGTTCCAGAAAAAGTATGACGCCATCTACGTGGCCGTGGGCACCGGCCTGGCCGTGAAGATGGGCATCGAGGGCGACGATCTGGACGGCGTCATCTATGCCGTGGATTACCTGCATGAGGTGGCGCTGGGCAACGGCGCTGACGTGAAGGGCAAGAAGGTCGCCATCGTCGGCGGCGGCAACAGCGCCGTTGACGCCGCCCGTACCGCTCTGCGTGAGGGCGCCAGCGAAGTCCATATGCTCTATCGCCGTGACCGCGCTTCCATGCCCGCCGACGAGTGCGAGGTGGATGATGCCGTGGCCGAGGGCGTTGTCCTGCGCACCCTGCTCACGCCCGTCCGCTTCGTGGGCGAGAACGGCAAGCTCACCGGCGCCGAGATCGTCAAGCAGGAGCAGTACAGCTTCGACGCCTCCGGCAGACGTAAGGTCCGCGCCATCAAGGGCAGCAACTTCGTCGAGGAGTACGACTTCATCATTCCCGCCGTGTCCCAGAAGCCCGAGGCAGAGTTTGCCCGGGACGCCGGCGTCAAGTTTGACAAGTGGGACTGCATCCAGGCCAACATGTTCACCATGGAGACCAACGTGGCCGGCATCTACACCGGCGGCGACGCCGCCCGGGGTCCCGACGTGGTCATCACTGCCATCCGTGACGGCAAGCGCGCCGCCGCCAGCATCGACAAGTATCTGGGCGGCGAGGGCGTCCTGTACAAGGGTCCCGAAGTCGATATCGGCGAGTGCAAGGTCGACGGCAAGGTCCAGAAGCACGGCCGCTTCCCCGTGGATCACATCGATCCCATGGAGGCCCGCAAGGACAACACCGAGGTCAGCCTGGGCATGACCGAGGACAACGGCTGTGCCGAGGCAGCCCGCTGCCTGCGCTGCGACCGCAATAAGCGCAAGTAAGCGATCCGCCGCAATAAGAAACATAACCGGGCCCGCTGCAAGAGCAGCGGGCCCGGTCTTTTTGTGGAGTATGACGCAGACAGGCCCCGAAGGCAGGGCTGCAGTCCAGGGGGATGTTGGACCGTCCGTCAAGCCGATGACGTTTTCGCCTCAGGCTTCTTTTTGAAAGCGGACGTCGATGCAGACCACCTCATTGAACATCAGCACCCGGAGCGGCGGTCCCCAGAAGCCCGCGCCGCTGGTGACGAAGGCATGGGTCTTCCCGTACTGCCGGTAGCCGTAGCTGAGCTCGTGCATGAAGTGAACCAGATAGTTCCCCGGGAAGGTCTGTCCTCCGTGGGTATGGCCGGAGAGGATCAGATCAACCCCGGCGTCCCTGGCCGCCCAGATCTGATTGGGCTGGTGATCCAGCAGGATCACGGGGCCGTCCCGGTCCCGGAGCAGCTCCGGGACGGACAGCCTGTCCGGGCAGACAGCGTCCCGGCGTCCGGCGACAGTGATGCCGTCGATCTGCACCGTCTCGTCCTGCAGGACCGTGATCCCGGCGCGGCGGTAGAAGTCCTCCTTCCGGGGGTCGTCGGAGAGCATGTCGTGGTTGCCCAGGCAGGCGTAGACACCCAGACGGCCGTGCAGGCTCCGCAGGTCCGCCGCCACCTGTCCGCTGCGGCGCAGGGTGCTGTAGGCCTCGTCGAAGAGGTCGCCGGCGATGAGGACCAGGTCCCCGTTCAGTGCGTTGACCTTCCGGGCGATCCGGCGCACCATATTTCTGCCGGTGGTAAAGCCGAGGTGAAGGTCGGAGAGCAGCACCAGCCGCAGGTCCATGCTCCGGGAGAGATCGACTTCGATCTCGTAATGGGTCTCCCGGAGGAAAAAAGCATTGATCACGCCGTAAAGATAGACCGCGACAGTTACTGCCAGCACCACAAAGCCGGCGATACACCGGCCCCGGTCGGTGAAGGTGTGCCCCGCCAGCCGGGCGATCAGGTGCAGGATCTGCAGGGCGATAACGGCGGTGCTCATATATATGAAGAAGCCCAGATAGCACTCGCCGATGCAGTGGAGCACCCGGCTCAGAACGCTCCGGGGCAGCATATAACTGATGCCGATGCTCATGGGCAGGATGACATAGACCGGCCAGAATACCGCGCCGGGAAGCCCCGGCCACACAAGGTGGAGCCAGCGTCTGGCGGAGACAGCGGCCAGGGCGATCAGAAGAAAGATCAGGATCGCCAAAGGGGGAAACAGCCAGCGCTTCTGTACGGCCCGCTGGCGCATGGAGAAGAGGTGTGACATATCAGTACTCCCGCAGGACCAGCTCCGTTACCCCGGGGTTCGGCTGCACCAGCCGCAGAACTTTGGGATGGGAGGCATAGTCGTTCATGATGAGGTCCCGGAGGGCGGTTCCCCGGGAACTGCCGTGGATCAGGCGGATCCGATAGACGCCGCGGCCTGCGCGGCGCAGCATGGCGTCGATGGAGGCGCGTGCCTGTTCCCGGGTCTTGCCGTGGAGATCCAGTTCCGGAATACCGGTCATCATAGGCGGGTCGGCTCCTTTCAGAGTTTTCAGTGGCGGTCCAGAAAATCAAAGAACACGTCGGCATAGTCCCGGGTCGAGGTGACCCAGCTGAGGGTGTGTCCGGCGCCCCTGCCCCAGAACAGCTCCTTTTCCGCATGACAGGCGTGATATGCCCGAAGGGTCATCTCCGGCGGCACGTATTGATCCGCATCGCCGTGGACAAAAAGGATGGGGATGGGATTGGACGACATGGCCCGGACCGTGGACATGGCGTGAAGACTGTACCCGGCGAAGATGCGGTGGAGCAGGCTTCCCGCACAGATCAGAGGATAAGCCAATGGTCCGTACTTTCGCCGCAGGACCAGAAGGCACATCCGGAAGGGAGAATCGAAACCGCAGTCGGCCACGATACCCCTGACCGTGTCGGGGAGGGGCAGGCCCGCCGACATCAGCACCATGGTGGCGCCCATGGACATGCCGCCCAGAAACAGCGACGAGTCCGGACCGAATCGGTGTGAAAGATGCTCCGCCCAGTCCCGGCAGTCGAAGCGTTCCCTGAGGCCGAGGGTGATGCGGTCGCCCTCGCTCATGCCGTGAGCGCGGTCGTCGGCCAGCACCACGTTGTAGCCCCGGGCGTGGAGCAGCGGTACGGCAAAGCTGAAGTCGTTCCGGCCGGAGGAAAGGTAACCGTGAAAGGCCAGAAATGTCCGGCGGGACGGCGCTGCGGCCGGCAGGAACGCGGCGTGTAGCCGCAGGCCGTCACAGGAGGTGATCCAGAGATCTTCCCATGTCTGCCGGTCCATCCATGCCTGATCCTCGTGAAAGCGGGGGATCCGGTCCGCCCAGGGCGTACCCTCGATGGCCTGATCGGTAAAAAAATGCTGTTTTCGCCGTGCTGTGACCTTGCCCATGAGATGGAAGGATGCGGCGAAAAGAAGAACCAATATAATAAGAATGACTGCCGGCAGCAGCCATGTCAGGATGTGCAAGTCCACCAGCCCCTTTCCGTAAATTATACACGGTGTCATCCCGACAGGCAAGGGCGAATATTTAGGAATACAGCGCGGCAGTATACAAAAAACCTTCGGAGTGCCGGGGAAAAAAGGCAGAGGCCGCCCGGGACGGCGGGAGGCCGGGGGCAGAATGGGCGCACAGCAAAAAGATGTATCCCGCAGACGCCCGCCGGAGAGACGGGGGACAGCGCGTACGAAGCGGAATTTTTCAGAACTGACGGTATTTTTCCCCAAATGGAATGGCATTTTGCCATTTGCACGATTTTTGTGCCGAAGATTTGGCCATCTTGCCGAATTGACCGCCGGAAGCATGCCGGAAATACGAGAAAATATGAAGAAAATTTTTAAAAAGGGGTTTGTTTTTCTTGCAATATAGTTTATAATCACATTGATTATACTGTATATGAATTTATAGTGGGCAAGTAGGCATTTGAGCGAGGAGTATGCGCAATGAGTGGGATGACGAGAACGGCGGCCCGGGAGCTGGCTCTGCGGCTGATCTATGAGATGTCCTTTTTTGACCTTCGGGCGGAGGGCTTTTTGGAGCAGCATTTGACGGACGAGGCCTTTGCCGCCCTGGAGGAGGAGGACACGCTGTACGAGGGCCTGCGGGCTGACGACCCGCAGCTGGACTACGTGCGCAGGCTGATCTCCGGCGTGGACGAGCACGGCCCGGAGCTGGATGAGTATATCGCCCGTTACGCCGTGGGCTGGGAGTTTGCACGGATCCCCCGTCTCACCGCCTCGATCATCCGCATTGCGATGTTTGAGCTGATGTACATGCCGGAGATCCCCCACGCCGCCGCCATCAACGAGGCGGTGGAGCTGGCCAAGGCGTATACCACGGAGGAGGCGGCCTCCTTCGTCAACGGGATCCTGGGCTCCTTCCTGCGCAAGGAGTGCGGCGAGGTGTGGAAGCCTCTGCCCGGATCGCCGGCGCCGGAGGAGCCGACGCCGTGAGCCGGGTCCTGGGCCTGGATACCAGCAACTACAAGACCTCCGTGGCGTGGTTTAACGGCGTCACGGGGGAGAACGCAGGCCGTCTGCTGGAGGTCCCTGCCGGAGCACTGGGCCTGCGGCAGAGCGAGGCGCTGTTTCAGCACGTGCGCCGTCTCCCGGATCTGGCCCTTGAGCTGGAGGGCGATCTGCGCGATGTGGTCGCCGTAGGCGCCAGCACGCAGCCCCGGGAGGAGGAGGGCTCCTATATGCCCTGTTTCCTGGCCGGTGCGTCTCAGGCCCGGGTCCTGGCCCGGATCCTGAACGTGCCCTTCTGTGCCGTATCCCATCAGCAGGGGCATGTGGCCGCCGCCGCATGGTCGGCAGGACACACGGAGCTGCTGGATGTGCCCCATCTTGCCTGGCACCTGTCCGGCGGCACCACAGAGCTGCTGGTGGTAGAGCCGGAGGGACCGCTGCCCCGCTGCAGGCGGATCGGCGGGACCACGGATCTGGCCGCCGGTCAGCTCATCGACCGGGCGGGACAGAAGCTGGGACTGGCGTTTCCCGCCGGACCGGCCCTTGAGGCTCTGGCGGCACAGGCAGACAGGGAACTCTGTTTTCCGGTGAAAACAAAGGACGGCTATTTCTCCCTGTCCGGGATGGAGAATCAGGTGGAGCGCCTGCTGGCTGAAGGGGAGACTCCGGCCAATATTGCCCGGTTCGTCCTCAACACCCTGGCGGACGTCATCGTGCGGACGACCCGGCAGGCTCTGCAGTCTGAGTCCCGGCCCGTACTCTGTTCCGGCGGCGTGGCGGCCAATCGGTTGCTGCGCGGGGCCATGGAGCAGAACTGCGGGGCGGTATTCGGCGAGGCGCGTTATGCCGGGGACAACGCCCTGGGCGTTGCCGTTCTGACCTATCGAATGTGGGAGGCGAGGAGTTGAGCGGGGTCGTTTCCTGTACTGTCGGACAACTCAACCGCTATCTGAAGGAACTGCTGGATGAGGATCCCCGGCTGCGAAATCTTGCGGTGAGCGGTGAGATATCCAATTATAAGCGCTACCCCTCTGGCCACCACTATTTCACGCTGAAGGACGCCGAGGGGACGCTTCGGTGCGTCATGTTCCGCCGGGAGGCGGCGGGGCTGAAATTCCAGCCGGAGAACGGGATGCAGGTCATCGCCTCCGGACGGATCGCCGTCTATCCCAGGGACGGCGCCTATCAGCTCTACTGCTCCGCCCTGACGCCCCAGGGCGCCGGCGATCTCCATGTGGCCTTTGAACAGCTCAAGGAGAAGCTGCGCAAGGAGGGGCTCTTCGACCCGGCGCACAAAAAGCCGCTGCCCCGCTATCCCATGCGCATCGCGCTGATCACCTCCTCCGCGGGGGCGGCGGTGCGGGATATGCTGCGCATCCTGAACGCCCGCTGGCCGGCGGCAAAGGTGCTGCTTCTGCCCGTACGGGTGCAGGGCGCCGAGGCGCCGCCGGAGCTGTGCGGCGCACTGCGCTACGCCAACGCCCATGCGCTGGCCGACCTCATTATCATCGGCCGAGGCGGCGGTTCCATCGAGGACCTGTGGGCCTTCAATGACGAGACCCTGGCCCGGACCATCTATGACTCCCGCATCCCGGTGATCTCCGCCGTGGGCCATGAGCCCGACGTGACGATCTCCGACTATGTGGCGGATCTGCGGGCGGCGACGCCCTCCAACGCTGCGGAGCTGGCCGTGCCGGACGTCACGGAGCTGCGCCAGCAGCTGGATTCCCTCCAGAGCCGTCTGGAGCAGGAGACGGACCACGTTCTGACCCGGGCGCGGAGCCGCTGGGAGAAGTGCGTCCAGTCAAAGGCCATGCAGGATCCGCTGGAATACGTCCGTGTCAAACGGCTTCTGTTATCCCGAGATACACAGCGTCTGGCCGGCAGTATGGCGCTGACGCTGCACAGATACAGAGAACACTATACCAGCCTTGCCGCGTCCCTGGATGCCATGAGTCCGCTGAAGGTACTGGCCAGAGGTTACTCCATCGTCAGAACGGAGAAGGGCGCGGTGCTCAAGCGCACATCTCAGGTGAAGGAGGGCGAGTCTGTTTCGATCCGGCTGCACCGGGGTGAGGTGAGCTGTCGTGTGGAACGGATCCTGACGGACGGAAAAAGCGGAACGACGGAAACGTGAGAGGAGGAGCTATGGCAGAGAAAGCAAAACTGACCTTTGAGCAGTCCATGCAGCGGCTGGAGGAGATCGTCCGTCAGCTGGAGCAGGGGGACGCTCCGCTGGAGGAATCGCTGAAGCTCTTCGAAGAGGGCACGGCGCTGATCCGCAGCTGCGGTACGCTGCTCAACCGTGCGGAACAGAAAGTGGTAAAGTTGAGGAAAGGAACGGACGGTGAACCCGTCGAGGAACCATTTGAATCTGAAAAGGAGGGTGTATGATGGCGACTGCAATGACTCCCGAGGAGCTGAAACACGAAGAATTCAAGCAAGAGTATATCCGAAGCAGCGAGCGTGTGGAGAGTAAGCTGGAGACGTATTTTCTTGACCCGACACCGCAGCACCGCCTGATGGAAGCGATGCGCTACAGTCTCCTGGGCGGCGGCAAGCGGATCCGGCCCGTGCTGGTGCTGAAATTCTGCCGCGCCGCCGGCGGCCGCTCCAAGCTGGCGCTGCCTTTGGCCTGCGCCGTGGAGATCGCGCATACATACTCCCTGATCCACGACGATCTGCCCGCCCTGGACGACGATGATTTCCGTCACGGACGTCCGACGCTGCACAAGGCCTACGAGGAGCACACCGCGCTGCTGGCCGGCGACGCTCTGCAGGCCGCGGCCTTCGGTGCGATCCTGGAGGCGGAGCTGGAGCCGAAGATCATCCTGGCGGCTCTCCGGGAGCTGTCCGGCGGTCTGGGCGCAAAGGGTATGTGCGGCGGCCAGTATCTGGACATGGCCGGCAAGGGCAGAAAGCTGACGCTGCAGCAGCTGACCAACATCCATGAGCGCAAGACAGGCGCGCTGCTGCGCTCCGCCTGCTGCATGGGCGTCCTTGCGGCGGGTCATCCCGTGGACTCCGAGGTCTATCGGGCGGCCAAGGCCTACGCCGCCGCAGTGGGCATGGCATTCCAGATCCGTGACGACATGCTGGACGTCATGTCCACGGATGAGGAGCTGGGCAAGCCCACCCACTCCGACGAGCGCAACGCAAAGACGACCTTCGTCACGCTCTTCGGTCTGGAGGAGTGCCAGCATCTGGTCAATCAGTACACAGACCGGGCCAAGAAGGTCATTGAGCATCGGCTGGACGACCCTGAATTTCTCATGTGGATGGCCGATGAGATGGCCGGCCGCACATTCTAAAATCACAAAAACGAAGGTGTAGAGCATGGAGTTCCCGCAGACTCCTATTTCACAGTTGGATAAAGAGCAAACGCAGGAACTCTGCGCCAGACTGAGAGCCCGTATTCTGCAGACGGTCTCCCAGTCTGGCGGCCACCTGTCGTCCAATCTGGGCGTCGTGGAGCTGACAGTGGCGCTGCACCGGATCTTTGACACCGGCCGGGACCGGCTGGTCTTTGACGTGGGGCATCAGTGTTATGCCCACAAGCTGCTTACCGGCCGGGACGGCGTGTTTGACACCCTGCGCAGCTTCGGCGGCATCGCCGGGTTCCCGAAGCCGTCGGAGAGCATTCATGACGCCTGCATTGCCGGCCATGCCTCCAACGCGGTCTCTGCCGCCCTTGGCATGGCCCGGGCCCGGACGCTGAAAGGGGAGGACTACCACGTCATCGCCCTCATAGGCGACGGTGCCCTCACCGGCGGCCTGGCTTTTGAGGGCCTGTCCGACGCAGGTGAGAGCGGGGAGAACCTCATTGTCATTCTTAACGACAACGGCATGTCCATCACGCAGAATGTGGGCGGCATCGCCAGGGCCTTGGCCAGAGAACGTCTGCGGCCGGGCTATCTGGCCCTGAAGCACGGGTATCACAGGGTGATCAAGTCCATACCCGGCGGCAAAAAGCTCTATGCCGGCATCCACCGCATCAAAACGGCGGTGAAGCAGGCGATTTTCCCCTGCAGTATCTTTGAGGACCTGGGCTTTGCCTACTACGGGCCCGTGGACGGCCACAACGTCTATCAGATGGCCCGTCTGTTTGCCCATGCCAAAAAGCAGGGAGGACCGGCGCTGCTCCATATCCGCACGGTGAAGGGCAAGGGCTATCCGCCTGCGGAGGCGTCGCCGGATCTCTACCACGGCGTGTCAAGCTTCGATCTGGACAGCGGCGCCTTGCCGCCCTCCGGACCGACGTTTTCCTCCGTGTTCGGAGAGAGCCTGTGCCATCTGGCACAGGAGGACCAGCGCATCTGTGCCGTTACCGCCGCCATGACCAGCGGTACCGGTCTGGAGGAGTTTGCCCGGCGGTTTCCCGACCGGTTTTTCGATGTGGGCATCGCCGAAGGCCATGCCGTCACCATGGCGGCGGGTATGGCCAGCCAGGGCATGATCCCTGTCTTTGCGGTCTATTCCACTTTCCTGCAGCGGGGCTTCGATATGCTGCTCCATGACGTGGCCATCTCCCGGCTCCATGTGGTGTTTTGCGTGGACCGCGCCGGACTGGTGGGCACGGACGGCGAGACCCATCAGGGTATCTTCGACGTTGGGTATCTGGGGCTGGTCCCGGGGATGACCCTGTATGCCCCCTCGAGTTTTGCCGAGCTGTCGGACATGCTGGACCATGCGATCCACAGGGAGACCGGCCCTGTGGCGCTGCGCTATGCCCGGGGCGGGCAGGGAAACTGTACGGAACACTGGAACGGAGAGGCGGTCGCGTATCTCCGCACAGGAGAACAGCTGACGCTGGTCTCCTACGGGGAGATGATCGACACCTGTCTGGAGGCGGCCCGCCGCCTGGCCGAGGCCGGGATCGAGGCGGAGCTGATCAAGCTCAACCGGCTGCTGCCTGTGCCCTTCGACCCTGTTCTGGCGTCTGTGAAGCGGACGGGACGTTTGCTGGTCGTCGAGGCGGTCAGCGCCTCCGGCTCCGTCGGAGAGCGGCTGGCGGCCCAAATTGCCCGGGAAGGTATGGCTTCCTGCGCCGTCCGACTGCTCAATGTCGGCGACGGCTTTGTGCCCCACGGCAGCGTGGGGATCCTCCGGCGTGAATATGGAATCGACGCGGTGAATGTCTGCCGCGTCGGAGAGGAGCTGTGCCGCCGTGGGGGATGAGAAGAAGCGCCTTGACGTCCTGTTGACGGAGCAGGGCCTGGCGGAGAGCCGCCAGAAGGCCCAGGCTCTCATCATGGCCGGCAAGGTCTTTGTCAACGGACAGAAGGAGACGAAGCCCGGCCTGCGCCTGCCGGAAACGGCGGAGCTGACCATTCACGGGGAAACCCTGCGCTATGTGAGCAGGGGAGGCCTGAAGCTGGAGAAGGCCCTGGCAGCGTTTCCGATTTCTCTCACGGACGCCGTTGCGGCGGACATCGGCGCTTCCACCGGGGGCTTTACCGACTGTATGCTGCAAAACGGGGCAAAACGGGTCTACGCCGTGGATGTGGGTTACGGACAACTGGCCTGGAAGCTGCGGACCGATCCACGCGTGATCTGCCTGGAGCGGACCAACGCCCGCTATCTGACGAGAGAACAGATACCGGAGGAGCTGGATTTTGCGTCCGTCGACGTGTCCTTTATCTCCCTGCGCCTGATCCTGCCTGCGATCCGTGGTCTGCTGGGAGACGGCGGCGGCGCCGTCTGCCTCATCAAGCCGCAGTTCGAGGCGGGCAGGGAAAAGGTGGGAAAGAACGGCGTCGTCCGGGATCCCGCTGTCCACAGAACCGTGCTGGAGCACTTTCTTGACCACGCCGAGGAGGCGGATTTCACCGTTTGTGACATTACATTCTCTCCGATCCGCGGACCGGAGGGGAATATCGAGTATCTCGGCTGGCTGAAGCCAGGCCGGGGTGCCCGCTGGTCCGGAGACCCGGATGCCATCATTGCGGCGGCGGCCGCAGAAGCGAGGTAAACGTCAGTGAAGAAGATCCTGCTTTCACCCAACCCCTATCGTGATCACGATTTTGCAGTCGCCTGTGAGGCGGCAAAGATCCTGGAGGAGCATAACCTGGAGACGGTCTGCTGTCTGCCCTTTCATCCGGGCAACGTGGAGATCCCGTCCGCGCCCCTGCGCTTCAGCGATCTGGACAAGGAGATCGACAGCGCGGACCTGATCATCTGCTTCGGAGGCGACGGTACGATCCTGCACATGGCCAAGACAGCGGCGATGCGGAACAAGCCGATCCTGGGCATCAATCTGGGCAGCGTGGGCTTTATGGCGGACCTGGAGGTTCGGGAGCTGCCCCTGCTGGCCCGGCTGAGTACCGGAGAGTACGTGACGGAGAAGCGGATGATGCTGGATGTCGGCGTGCTGCGGGGCGACCGGTGTATCTACCGGGAACAGGCCCTCAACGACGCGGTGCTGACCAAGGGCGCCGTGGCCCGGGTACTGAATTTTGCCGTATCCAGCGACGATGTGGAGATGATGCGCTTCCGGGGCGACGGTATCATTGTCAGCGCCCCCACCGGCTCCACGGCCTACGCCATGTCCGCCGGCGGACCCATCATCGAGCCCACCGCCCGGAACATTCTGGTGACGCCCATCTGCGCCCACAGTATCTCCGTCCGCTCTTTCGTACTCAACAGCAAGAGCCGGGTGAATATCCATCCCATCGGGATCAACAACAAGGCCGTCTACCTGTCCGTGGACGGCGGCCGGGCCTTCCGGCTGTATGCTGCCGATCAGATCGAGATCGTGCGGTCAAACCTGGAAACAACTTTGGTTCGGATCCGGAACCGGAGTTTTTATGAGACCATCAGCCGTAAATTAGGAGAAAATCGAAAGGATGAAGAACAATGAAGAGCAAGCGGCAGGAGGTAATCCTCGAAATCATTCAGAGTGAGAAGATCGAAACCCAGGAGCAGCTGCTTACGGAACTGAAAAAGCGGGGCATCCAGAGCACGCAGGCTACAATCTCTCGTGATATCAAGGACCTTCATTTGGTAAAGGAGCCGGGCGGTCAGGGCACGTACCGCTACAGCGTGTCTCCCCACAAGACAGATCTGAGCATTGCGGGACGTCTGCGCACCATCTTTCGTGAGAGTGTGATCTCCTTTGACTATGCCCAGAATATCGTCGTGATCCGCACGGTTTCCGGTCTGGCCAGCGGCGCGTGCGCAGCGCTGGACGGCATGGAGATCGACAACCTGGTGGGCACGCTGGCCGGCGACGATACGGCGCTGATGATCATGCGCAGCACCAGTGCGGCCCAGGCCTTTTGCAGTGAGCTGAAAACGATGATGGGGTGATCCCCCGTCGGACAGGAGGCAGGAGACATGCTCTCTCGTCTTCATATTGAGAATATCGCGGTGATCGAGGCGGCGGACATCAGTTTTGCCCCGGGCTTCAACGTGCTCACCGGCGAGACGGGAGCCGGCAAGTCCATCGTGGTGGACGCCATCGGCGCGGTGACAGGGGAGAGGGTCTCCCGCGATCTGGTCCGCACCGGCGCGAAAACGGCGGTGGCGGAGGCGGTCTTCACCCTGATGCCTGTCCCGGACTGGCTGGCAGAGGAGGGACTGTCCCCGGCAGAGGACGGCAGTCTTATCCTGCGCCGGGAGGTGGGAGCCGACGGCCGCAGCGTCTGCTATGCAGGCGGGAAGAAGCGGACCGTTGCCCAGCTGGCCGCCATCGGCAGCCGTCTGCTGAATATCCACGGCCAGCACAACGGCCGGCTGCTTCTGGATGAGAGCACCCACCTGACCTATCTGGACCGCTTCGGGGACTGCGGCGGGCTGCTGGCGGACTATCGGGCCGCCTACGAGGCGCTCAATGAGATCGACCGGGCAAAAAATGCCCTTATCATGGACGAGGCGGAGAAGGCCCGGCGCATCGATACGCTGAACCATCAGATCCATGAGCTGGAGAGCGCGGAGCTCCGGCCTGGCGAGGACGAGGCCCTGCGGGAGCGCCGGGACCTGCTGCGCAACGCGGAAAAGCTCTTCGACGCCATGGAGACAGCCGTGGGCGCCCTGTCCGGTACAGAGGATACTGACGGCGCCGTGGCGCTGGCGGAGGATGCCTCCCGTGCCATCGGCCGTGCTGCAGGTATGAGCAGTCTGTTCGCACCGGCAGCAGAGCAGCTGGAGCAGCTGTGCATCCTTGCCCGGAGCGCGGAGGAGGAGCTGCGTGCCCTTCGGCAGGAGCTGTCCTTCTCCCCGGAGGAGCTGGACGACCTGGAGAGCCGGATGGACCGGCTGTACCGCCTGCAGAAAAAGTACGGCGGCTCTGTGGAAGAGATGCTGGATTATCTGGAGCGCTGCAGGCAGGAGCTGACACAGATCACCTGCGCGGAGGACGAGATACTCCGCCTGGAGCAGGAGCGCGTAAAGACCCTGCGGGAGGCCCGGAAACGGGCCGAGACGCTCTCCCGGGCCCGCAAAGAGGCCGCCGGGAGACTGGAGGAACGCTGCCGGCGGGAGTTGGCGGATCTGGACATGGGAAAGATCCGCTTCGCCGTGGAATTCTCCGAAGCGGAGGGGCAGGACGGCCTGTCCGCCGACGGTATGGATGACGTGTGCTTCCTTATGTCCGCCAACACCGGCGAGACCATGCGCGCCCTCAGCCGCGTGGCCTCTGGCGGCGAGCTGTCCCGGATCATGCTGGCCCTGACCAATGTGCTGGCGGAAAACGACGACGTGGGCATCCTTGTCTTCGACGAGGTGGACACCGGCGTTTCCGGCCGTGCGGCGAGAAAGATCGCGGAAAAGCTCTCCTGTGTGGCCGCCGGAAAGCAGGTGCTCTGCGTGACCCATCTGCCTCAGATCGCGGCCATGGCGGACCGGCACTTCTCCGTGGAGAAGGAGGAGCGCGGCGGCCGCACCTATACGAAGATCCTCGCGCTGGACCGGGAGCAGCGCCGGGCGGAGCTTGCCCGGATCACCGGCGGCGTGGAGGTAACGGAGACCCTGCTCCGGGGAGCGGAAGAATTGCTGTGCTCTGCGGAGGAATATAAGCGCCGGGGGACCTGACCGACTACAAGAAAAGGAATGAACTGCCAATGACACTCTATGAAGAACTGAAGGCCCGCGGCCTGATTGCCCAGGTGACGGACGAGGAACAGATCCGCGACCTGATCAACACCGGGAAAGCCACCTTCTACATCGGCTTTGACTGTACCGCCGACTCCCTTACGGCGGGCCATTTCATGGCTCTGACGCTGATGAAGCGGCTGCAGATGGCCGGCAATACGCCGGTGGCCCTCATCGGCGGCGGCACCACCATGATCGGCGACCCCTCCGGCCGTACCGACATGCGCAAGATGCTGACCAAGGAGGACATAGACCACAACGCCGCCTGCTTCAAGAAGCAGATGGAGCGTTTCATCGACTTCGGACCCGGCAAGGCCATCATGGTCAACAACGCCGACTGGCTGCTGGATCTGAATTATGTCAACCTGCTCCGGGAGGTCGGCACCTGCTTCTCCGTCAACAACATGCTGCGGGCGGAGTGCTATAAGCAGCGCATGGAGAAGGGCCTGAGCTTCTTTGAGTTCAACTATATGATCATGCAGAGCTATGACTTCTACTATCTGTTCCAGCACTACGGCTGCAATATGCAGTTCGGCGGAGACGACCAGTGGAGCAATATGCTGGGCGGCACGGAGCTGATCCGCCGGAAGCTGGGCAAGGACGCCTATGCCATGACCATCACCCTGCTCACGGACTCCCAGGGCAAGAAGATGGGAAAGACCGCCGGCAACGCCGTCTGGCTGGACCCCAACAAGACCTCGCCCTATGAGTTCTATCAGTACTGGCGCAACGTGGGCGACGCGGACGTGCTCAAGTGCATTCGGATGCTGACCTTCCTGCCGCTGGAGCAGATCGAGGAGATGGCGGACTGGGAGGGCGAGCAGCTCAACCGGGCCAAGGAGATCCTGGCCATGGAGCTGACGACCCTGGTCCATGGGGAGGAAGAGGCAAAGAAAGCGGCGGAGACATCCAGAGGCCTGTTCCTCCAGAGCGGAGACACCGCCAATATGCCCGCCACCGCCCTGACGGAGGCAGATCTCACCGACGGCGCCGTCAATGTGATGGACCTGCTGGTAAAGTGCGGCATCGCCGCGTCCAAAAGCGAGGCCCGGCGGCTGGTCCAGCAGGGGGGCGTGAGCCTCGGCGGAGAAAAGGTGACGGATATCGCGCTGGCAGTGACGGCGGATCAGCTGTCCGGCGACGGCGTGGTCATCAAAAAAGGCAAGAAGATTTTCCACCGGGCCCATCTGGGCTGATTTCCTGCCGGACAGATACGATAAAAAGTCCGGAAAGGCGGCTGACCTTTCCGGACTTTTTTGGAAAAAAGAGAAGCGGCGAGGCGTCTGCCTCGCCGCTTTTGATTGCAATCGCTTATGTTCTGACGCACGCCTCCACGGCGCAGGCCACGGCCTCCGCCACGTTTTTGTCCAGAGCGCTGGGGATGATGATCCCGTCAGCCAGCTGCTCCTCCGTCACCATTCCGGCGATGGCATGGGCGGCCCGGACCATCATCTCCTCGGTGATCTCCGTGGCGTGGGCCCGGAGGAGACCCTTGAAGATACCGGGGAAGGCCAGGACGTTGTTGATCTGATTTTTCAGGTCGGAGCGGCCGGTGCCGATGATCACGGCGCCGCCCCGGAGCGCGTCCTCCGGCTCGATCTCCGGCACGGGGTTGGCCATGGCGAAGACGATGGGATCGTTCATGGCGGCGATCATCTCCGGCGTCACCAGATGGGGGCCGGAGACGCCGATGAACACGTCCGCACCCACCAGAGCGTCGGCAAGAGAGCCGCTGAAATGCCGCGGATTGGTCCGCTCCGCCATCTCCGCCTGGACCTGCGTCATACCGGCCTCGCCGGGGCAGAGGATGCCCTCCTGATCGCACAGGAGCAGAGAGCCGAAGCCCATTTTCAGCAGCAGCTGGGCGATGGCGGTGCCCGCCGCGCCGACGCCGTTGATGACGATGCGCAGACGGCCCATGGTCTTGCCTGACACTTTCACGGCGTTGAGCAGACCCGCCGCCACCACGATGGCGGTGCCGTGCTGATCGTCGTGGAACACGGGGATGTCGCACAGCTCCCGCAGCCGGGCCTCCACCTCGAAGCAGCGGGGGGCGGCGATGTCCTCCAGATTGATGCCGCCGAAGTTTTTGGAGATCAGATAGATCGTCCGGACCAGCTCGTCGGTGTCCTTCGTGTCGATGCAGATGGGGAAGGCATCCACGCCGCCGAACTCCTTGAACAGCGCGCACTTGCCCTCCATCACCGGCATGGCTGCCGCCGGACCGATGTCGCCGAGACCCAGCACCGCGGTGCCGTCGGTGATAACGGCCACCAGATTGGAACGGCGGGTCAGGGCGAAGGACTGGCTGTAGTCCTTCTGGATCTCCAGACAGGCCCGGGCAACGCCCGGCGTATAGAGCAGAGACAGGGCCTCTTTCGTCTCCACGGGATACCGGGAGACTACCTCGATCTTGCCCTGCAGCTTCCGGTGCAGGGCGAGGGATTCCTCCTGAATGTTCATGCTTCGGCCCTCTCCTCTCATTTTTTCTTCAGCATGTTTTCCGGGTCCAGGGCTTCCCTGGCCGCCGCCTCGTCCAGATAGCCCAGCTTCACTACGGCCTGGAGCGGGGTCAGGCCCTCCCGGTAGGCCAGCTTGGCAACCTCCGCCGCTTTGTCATAGCCCAGGAGCGGATTGAGGGCCGTGACGGACATCAGGGACCGCTCAAGATAGCGGCTCATCTGCTCCTCATTGACGCGGATGCCGGAGACGCAGTGGACCCGGAAGGAGTCCATCACGTCGGCCAGCAGCCGGACGGACTGGAGGAAATTATAGATGCACACGGGCAGAAAGACGTTCAGTTCAAAGTTGCCCTGAGACGCCGCCAGCCCCACGGCGACGTCATTGCCCATGACCTGTACCGCAGTCATGGCCACCGCCTCGCACTGGGTGGGATTGACCTTCCCCGGCATAATGGAGCTGCCGGGCTCGTTGGCGGGGATCGTCAGCTCGCCCAGACCGCACCGGGGTCCGCTGGAGAGCCACCGGACGTCGTTGGCGATCTTCATCAGGTCTGCCGCCAGAGCCTTCAGCGCCCCGTGGGCGAAGACCAGATCATCCAGACTGGTGAGGGCCTGGAATTTATTTTCCGCCGTGCGGAAAGGAAGTCCGGTCCGCTCCGCGATCCCGGCGGCGGCCATCTCGTCGAAGCCCTCCGGGGCGTTGAGGCCTGTGCCCACGGCGGTGCCGCCGAGAGCCAGGGCGTACAGAGGCTCCATGGTCCGGCGCAGATAATCTCTGTCCCGCTCCAGCATGGCCCGCCAGCCGCTGACCTCCTGCGCGAAGCGGAGGGGTACCGCGTCCTGCAGATGGGTCCTGCCCACCTTGATGCAGTCGGGATACGCCGCCTCCAGCCCGGCGAAGGCGGCGATCAGTTTTTCCAGCGCCGGCAGCAGGGCCTCCGTCATGGTCCTGACGGCGGCAATACGCATGGCGGAGGGAAAGGTGTCGTTGGAGCTCTGGGAGCGGTTCACGTCGTCGTTGGGGTGCAGTATCGTCTTGCCGGCCAGGGCGTTGCCCCGGATGGCGATGACCTCGTTGACGTTCATGTTCGACTGGGTGCCGCTGCCGGTCTGCCAGACGGAAAGTGGGAACTGGTCCGTCAGGGCGCCGCTGTCGATCTCGCCGCAGACCTGCGCAATGAGCGCCGACTTCTCCGGGGCCAGCACGCCCAGTGCCGCGTTGGCGGCGGCGGCGGCCCGCTTGATCTCCGCCAGAGCCCGGATCACGGCATGGGGAATCTTTTCCTTTCCGATGCGGAAATGCTCCAGACTCCGCTGGGTCTGAGCGCCCCAGAGGGCCTCCTCGGGGACGGCCACCTCGCCCATGGAGTCATGCTCGATACGATATCCCATGGGGCACCTCCGTCACAGCGGACAGCGCAGGACCAGGACGCGGCGGTCCTCTCCCGCCGAGACGGTGACCTCATTGCTGTCTGCTTTCTGCACCAGCACGGGGGCGTACAGGGCGGTGAAATCATCCACGGTGCCGATCACCGGGAAGCCGAAGCCGTCCCCCCGATAGTGCATGGGGATGATCAGGCCCACGTCCAGCTTGTTAAGCTCTGCCTTCGCCTCTTCCGGCCCCAGGGTGAAAAAGCCGCCCACGGGGAACAGAGCCGCGTCCAGACGGCCGATCTGCTTTACCTGTTTCCGGGTAAGAGAGCAGCCGATATCGCCGAAGTGGGCGACGCGGACGCCGTCCGCCTCTACAATATGGATCGTATTGGGGCCCCGCTGGGAGCCTCGGGAGTCGTCGTGCCAGGTGGGGATGGCCGTGACCCGGAAGGGGTCCGTTCCGCCGCTGCGGAGCCGGACAGCCTCGGCGTAATTGTGGTCGTCATGACCATGGCTGCAAATCACGCGGTCTGCCTCAAGGGAGAGGGGCTTCAGACCCGGAACTTTCCCAGGGGCATAGGGGTCGAAGACGAGAGAATACGCACCCTGCTCCACGATAAAGCAGGCGTGCCCCATCCATGTGAGCTTCACAGCACAGCACTTCCTTTCTCTGTTGAGTTTGATGTTTCTTCCAACACAAACACAGTATAACATATTCCCGATCCGTTTGCACCCACTATATTGACATCAGATGCAGAAAATATATAATGAAAACAAGGGAGGCGCAGGGAATGAAAGAGACGATCTGCAGATATATGCGCCGGCTCTGTGATATGGGTCTGACCACCAGTCTGGGCGGCAACATCAGCTGCCTGGATGAGGAGACCGGTCAGATCCTGGTCACGCCGTCCGGCATCGACAAATACAGCCTCACGCCGGAGGATCTCGTCACGGTAGACCGGGACGGAAGGGTCGTGAGCGGAGACCGGAAGCCAACCATGGAATATATGATGCACGTGGGGATCTATCAGGCACGACCGGAGATGCGGGCCGTGGTCCACGCTCATCCGCCCTTCGCCTCGCTGTATGCCTGTCTCAACGAGCCCATCGATACGACACTGACGCTGGAGTTCTGCAAGTCCGTCGGAGAGATCGGGATGGTGGACCTTGAGATCATGGGTACGCCGGAACTGGCGGATCTGGTGAAGGAGTCCGCCCGTACCCACCGCGTGATGCTGATGCGCAACCACGGCCCCGTCACCTGCGGCAGGACCCTGCAGGAGGCATTCAATCTGCTGGAGCTCACGGAGATGGCGGCGAAGCTGACCTGGCTGGCCAGGGGCCATGATGTCTGTCCGGTGCCGGCGTCTGTCCAGGCCGTTTTGCGTACAATGAGGAAATAAGGGAGGAACCGTCGATGTATACCTTTGATCACACAGCCCTCAGCGTGTCCGATCTGGACCGCAGCGTGGCGTTTTACACGAAGCTGGAGTTTGCCCCCGATCAGCGCTGGGACGCCGAGGACGGCTCCCTGTCCATCGTCCAGATGAAGGACGCCGGCGGCGCGATCCTGGAGCTGTTCTGCTATCGGGACTGCACGGCGCTGCCGGAGTACCGCACCGAACTGGCCACGGACCTGCCGGTGCTGGGCACCAAGCATATGGCGCTGCATACCACAGACGTACACGCCGCGGCAAAGGCCCTGCTGGCGGAGGGGCTCCTGGCGGAGGAGCCGACGGTCCTCACGGGACGTCTGGGCCGCTCCTACTTCTTCATCAGGGACCCGGACGGGATCTTAGTGGAGATCATCGAAACGGAAAAATAAACGGCGCACGGCGCCGCCGTGCCTGATTATAACGGGTATCCTGTGAAAAAACAGGATGCCCGCTGCTTTTTCACCGCACAGGGAAAAATTTTTTCATGGATCCTGTAACGAAGGGACGTTTTTCCGCATTAACCTTACAGAACGAACGGAAGGGGGTGTGCAGATGCAGCCGATGGAGGAGATCTACCAGGCGTACGCACAGACGGTATGTCGCTACCTGTTTTCGCTGACCCGGGACGGCGATCTGGCAGAGGAGCTGACGCAGGAGACGTTTTATCAGGCCATTCGCTCCAGCGACCGGTACAACGGAAGCTGCGCCGTATCCACGTGGCTGTGCGCCATCGCCAAAAACGTGCTGCTCACACACCGCCGCAAACACCCGTCCGGAGAGCCGCTGGAGGAACAGACCGCCTCCGCCGCGTCCACAGAGACGGAGGTCCTGGCGGCAGAGGCGCAGCTGGAGCTGTTCAAGCGGCTGCACGCCCTGCCGGAGCCCTACCGGGAGATCCTGTACCTGCGTATCTTCGGAAACCTGTCTTTCCGCGAGATCGGAGAGGTCCACGGAAAGTCGGAGAACTGGGCGCGGGTGACGTTCTATCGCGGGAAAGAAAAACTGAGGAAGGAAGTGGAAGGATATGAATAGGCTTCCCTGTGAAGTGGTCCGGGATCTGTTCCCGTCCTATATCGACGGGCTGACCGGCAGCGTGACCGATCAGCTGATAGAAGAGCATCTGACCGACTGCGCGCCCTGCAGCGATGTCCTTGACTCCATGCGCTCTCCCGGCGCGGAGGCACGTGAAAAAGTCGAGCGGGATCAAAGGGAGATCGATTTTCTCAAAAAGAATAAAAAGCGGAACCGCCGTATCTGGGCCGGCAGCCTGATCGCCGCTGTCGTTATCATCTGCGTCGTCCTGCTTTTGCGGACCTTCGTCATCGGGAACACCCTCCCCGGCGACATGGTCAACTGCGCGCCGCAGGTCCAGGGGGAACATCTGATTCTGGACGGGACCACCGTGTTTGAACAGAACGGCATCGGCCGGATCAGCTTTACGGAGGAGAACGGTGTGGTAACGGCCTCCGCAAAGATGTTCCGTAACAGCCCCCTCCACCGGGGTAGCTTCCATGCGGAGTACACGGCCTCGGAGCCCATCACCCAGGTCCGGTTCAACGACCGCATTCTCTGGGACGACGGGGAGACGATCACCCGGCTGGCCTCCGCAGTATATGAGACCCGGCACGACTATATGGGCGATGCCGCCGCCAACGGACGGACGGCCCGTGCGCTGAACGTCGGCAGCCGTCTGGGGGAGTATACGAATGAGCTGCACACCGCCCGGCAGCCATATGACTGGACCCTTGTCCTTGCAGATGATATCGCCGCGAAAGATCAGGCGAAGAGGGAGAGCGACATGGAGTCTCTGGCCTATGCGATGCTGGCCGTCATCGGCAATCTGGACTCGGTCACCTATGACTACACCGTGGATGGAACGCCGCACAAAATGACTGTGACAGCGGAAGATGCCACCGCCTTCCTCGGGCAGAACGTCAAGGACTGCGGTACAAGCCCTCGGCTGCTCAACGATCTGATTTGGGAAACAGGTCTGGGTATGGGCCCGCAGCCCTGACCGCCTCTGCCGGAGCGGAAGAGTATACGGAAAAGAGCATCATTCAAGGGATGTGCCGCAGCGCCGGCACATCCCTTTTTTGCGCTTTCCGTTGCCCCGCAGGGGGCGGCAGATCGGAGCGGCCCCGGGCACAGCGGTGGCTGAAGTCGAATATGTTTGTACATATTTCATATATTTTTGTAGAGATATTAGGGAAAACGGAAAAAATTCAATCCATGTTGATTTTCAACAATAATAGGTATATACTAACATGATATAAGAAGCAGATTTTATAAACCCGGGAATAAAATTTGAGCCGGAGGGTGAGAAATACCGGCGAAAATGTGCCTGTTTCAGGCTTTTACTCGTGGCCGGGAACCTATGGGGGTGCATAAATTATCAGGATTGAGCGGGAGTTCACTTTCGATTTTTCCGGAACTGCGAATTGATTGAACAAGGGGGATGAGTATGGAGATACATATTCAGGATTTGGTTTCGTCCATCAAGAAAGAGGGAATCGACGCGGCGCGCATAGAAGCGGACGGCATCCTTGCAGATGCGCAGAAAAAAGCGGACAGCATCATCTCTGAGGCAAGGGCCGAGGCAAAGAAAACACAGGAGGCGGCCGCGAAGGAGATCGAGCTGCTCAAGCAGGGCGCCATCGTCAGCGCCGAGCAGGCGAAGCGCGACGCGATCCTTTCTTTCAAGGCGGAGGTGCAGGAGGAGTTCAGACGGATCCTGGCTTTTGACGTAAAAAAGGTCATGTCCGGAGAGACTCTGGCCAAACTGATCTCCGCTGCCATTGCAGGCGAGGACCCGTCCCAGTATGCCGTTGAAGTGAAAGAGGTCAGCGAAGTGCTGGAGTCGGAGCTGGCGGATAAGATCCGAAACGGATTGGAGATCCGTCCGTCCAGGGACATGACCGCCGGTTTCCGGATCGCGTCCAAGGACGGTTCCGGCTTTTTCGACTGCACGGACGACGAGATCGCCAGAATGCTCCTGCGGTTTTTCAATAACCAGAGCTTTTAATGGAGGGACAAATTGGCTTCTTATTATTACTTGATCTCCAGCCTGCCGGCACTGAAGGACGACGGTAAGCTGCCGATTGACTACGACGCGTTTCTGGATGCGTGCCGTACTTCGGTAAGCGAGTCCACGTATCAATCTCTGGAAGAGCTGTCGGTCAATTCCGAGAAGGGGCCCCTGGTAAAAGAGTGGGCCGACTTTTACGGAAGGATGAAAGAGGAGCTGAATTATCAGAGAAAGGTCGCCCTGGGGATGCAGTGCGAAGCGCCCGCGGAACGGGACCCCAAGGCAGCGGAGCGCGTCGCGGCGGCCATGGCAGCCGAGAACCCGCTGGAGGCGGAGAAGATCCTGCTCAGATTTGAATTGGAACAGGTAGATTCCCTGATGGGCATACACTACTTTGACGACTGGTCGCTCTTCGGCTATGCGATGAAGCTCCGTCTGCTGGAGCGGCAGAACAGCTTTGATCCCGAGGAGGGCCGCGGGGAATTTCGCAGATTGTTCCATAACATCCAACAGCAAATTCTCAGTATATAACGGGAGAGATCATATGGATACAGTAACAGGATATGTGACCGGAGTAAACGGCAACCTGGTTTCTGTCGAGTTTGAAGGTTCCATCAAGAAAAACGAAGTCGGCTACATCATCGTGGGTGACAGCCGCCTCAAGGGCGAGGTCATCCGCGTTACCGGAACGTCCGTCAGTATGCAGGTCTATGAGATGACCAACGGCATCCAGGTGGGAGACAGGGTGGAGTTCACCGGCGAGCTGATGAGCGTTCTGCTGGGGCCCGGCCTGCTCACACAGGTCTTCGACGGACTTCAGAATCCCCTTCCTGAGCTGGCGGAGCAGTGCGGTTTCTTCCTCAAGCGCGGCGTATACCTGGACCCGATCCCGGACCGGGACTGGGAATTCACGCCCATTGCCAAGCCAGACGACGTGGTGCATGCCGGCGATACCATCGGCAGCGTACCGGAAGGCATTTTCCAGCATCTGATCATGGTTCCCTTCGGCCTGAAGGGAGACTGGAAGGTAAAATCCATAAAGGAAAAGGGCGTGTACAACGTCCGCTCCACCATCGCCGTGCTCAGAGATCGCAGAGGCAACGAGCGGGAGCTGTCCATGGTATTTTCCTGGCCGATCAAAGAGATCATCGACTGCTATGACAAGCGGCTGCGTCCGGATGAGCCGCTGGTCACGCAGATCCGCTGCATCGACACCTTCCTGCCGGTGGCCAAGGGCGGCACCTTCTGCGTGCCGGGTCCCTTCGGCGCGGGCAAGACGGTGCTGCAGCACATGGAGGCGAAGAACGCCGCGGTGGACATCGTCATCGTCGCCGCCTGCGGCGAGCGCGCCGGCGAGGTCGTCGAGGTCCTCAAGGAGTTCCCGGAGCTGATCGACCCCAAGACCGGCCGCTCGCTTATGGAGCGGACGATCATCATCTGCAATACGTCCTCCATGCCCGTCGCCTCCCGTGAGGCGTCCATCTACACGGCCATCACGCTGGCTGAGTACTACCGGCAGATGGGACTGGACGTGCTGGTCCTGGCAGACTCCACCAGCCGCTGGGCCCAGGCCCTGCGTGAGATGAGCGGACGTCTGGAGGAGATCCCCGGCGAAGAGGCCTTCCCGGCGTATCTGGAGTCCACCATTGCGTCCTTCTACGAGCGGGCCGGCAAGGTGGTCCTGCGGGACGGCCGGATCGCCTCGGTCACCATCGGCGGCACCGTATCGCCCGCCGGCGGCAACTTCGACGAGCCTGTCACCCAGGCGACCCTGAAGGTCGTCGGCGCCCTCCACGGCCTGTCCGCGGAGCGGGCCGCCGCCCGAAAATACCCGTCCATCCATCCCATCGACTCCTGGTCGAAGTATGACGGCATCGTGGATCGGAAGCGGGTGGAGAAGGCCCGGTCGATCCTCAGACGCAGCAACGAGGTCAACCAGATGATGAAGGTCGTCGGCGAAGAGGGCACGTCCGCCGAGGATTACGTCCTCTATCACAAGGGCGAGCTTCTCGATGCGGTCTACCTGCAGCAGAACTCCTTTGACCCCATCGACGCGGCCTGCTCTCCGGAGCGGCAGCTGCGGGAATTCGACCTGCTCTACGACGTGCTGGGGCAGAGCTACGTGATGGAGGACAAAAGCGAGATCCGCTCCTTCTTCAATCAGCTTCGACAGGAGTTCCTGGATTGGCACGGCACCGAGTTTGAAACACCGGAATTCTTCGCGCAGGAACAGAAGATCAAGGACTTCTATTCCGAGAAGACCGTTCGCTGAGGAGGCCGCGTATGCAGAAAGTATATACGAAAATCGAAACGATCATCGGCAACGTTGTCACCGTCCATGCCGAGGGCGTCCGAAACGGCGACCTGGCCCTGGTGGGAGACAGCTACGCCAGCGTCATCAAGCTGGACAGGGATCTGGTTTCCCTGCAGGTCTTCTCCGGCACCACGGGCGTGAGCACCACCAATCCGGTTCGGTTTCTGGGCAGACCGATGATGGTCTCCTTCTCCGAGCACCTGCTGGGCCGCGTCTTTGACGGCGCGGGCATGCCCCGCGATAAGGGCCCCGCTCTCAAGGAGAACATGATCCCCATCGGCGGACCGTCCGTCAACCCGGCGAAGCGCGTCCTGCCCAAGCAGATGATCCGCACCGGTATCCCGATGATCGACGTGTTCAACACCCTGGTCGAGAGTCAGAAGCTGCCGATCTTCTCCGTTTCCGGCGAGCCCTATAACCAGCTTCTGGCCCGTATCGCCATGCAGGCGGAGGTCGACGTCATCGTCCTGGGAGGCATCGGTCTGAAGTACGACGACTACCTGTTCTTCCGGGATACCCTTGAAAAGGGCGGCGCCATCAGCCGTACGGTGATGTTCATCCATACGGCCTCCGACCCCATCGTGGAATGTACGCTGGTGCCGGACCTGTCCCTGGCCGTGGCGGAGCAGTTTGCTCTGGCCGGCAAGAAGGTGCTGGTCCTGCTCACCGATATGACCAACTATGCTGACGCCCTCAAGGAGATGGCGATCACAATGGATCAGGTCCCCTCCAACCGCGGTTATCCCGGCGACCTCTACAGCAGTCTGGCCGCCCGGTACGAGAAGGCCGTCGATTTCGAGGGCGCCGGTTCCATCACGATCCTAGGCGTGACCACCATGCCCGGCGACGACGTCACCCATCCCGTGCCGGACAACACCGGCTACATCACCGAGGGCCAGTACTATCTGCGCAACGGACATATTGAGCCCTTCGGCTCTCTGTCCCGACTCAAGCAGAACGTCAACGGCACCACCCGGGATGATCACCGGGCGCTGATGGACGGTATGATCCGGCTGTACAGTGCCTATAAGGAGAGCATGGAGAAGAAGTCCATGGGCTTCCTGATGACCGAGTGGGACGAGAAACTGCTGAAATACGGCGAGATGTTCGAAACCAGACTCATGGATTTGAGCGTGAACATCCCCCTGGAAGACGCTCTGGATCTCGGATGGGAGATCCTGGCTGAGTGCTTTGAACCGAACGAAACAGGCCTGACGACCCGCCTGATTCGAGACAGGTGGCCGCGGCGGGAAGCGCTGAACGAGGGGGACTGAATGGCGGTCAAACTTACAAAGAACGAACTGAAGGCCCAGAAGGACGCGCTGAAGCAGTTTACCCGATATCTGCCGACACTGCAGCTGAAAAAGCAGCAGCTCCAGATCGTGATCATGCGGATCGAGGCGGAGCTGGAGCGGGAAGAGGCAGAGCTGGTCAAGATGATGAAGGGCTTTTACGACTGGGTCGCCGTGTTCGCTGAAAACAGGTCCTTCGAAGAGGGGAAGCGGTTGGAGAATCTCGTCCGCCCGGCCAACGTCGTGTGCGGCGAGGACAATATTGCCGGCGTGAAGATCCCCGTCTTTCGTGAGTTGACCTTCCATACAATCGAATATGATATCGAGGACTACCCGCTGTGGGTGGACACCGCGGTCATCCGCCTGCGTGAGATCGCGCGGCTGGACGCAGTGGTCAAGGTGACCCGCCAGCAGCTGGAACTCCTCCACAAAGAGCTTCGGACCACGTCCCAGCGCGTGAATCTGTTCGAGAAGGTGAAGATCCCCGAGACGAAGGAGAATATCCGGATCATCGGCATCTATCTCGGCAACGAGCAGACCACCGCCGTGGTGCGCGGTAAGATAGCCAAAAAGAAACTGCAGGAGGCGAGACGATGATCGAGAAAATGAAAACCGTCCGCGTCATCACCGCCTCCTCCAGGAAAGAGGACATGCTCCAGGCGCTCCGTGATCTCGGCATCGTACATATAGCGGAGAAAAAGAGCGCGCAGGCCGTCTATCTGGACCGGGTCTCCATACTGCAGAATACATCCATGGAGCTCAGGGAATATGAGACGGAGGAGAAGGTCCCGGAGATCCTGACCGACGATGTGTTCCGTGAGTTGCTCCGAACAGTCCGCCACACGCTGGACAATCGGAGATCTCTGTCGGCCGCCCGAAACGCCGCCGCCATGGAGGCGGAACGACTGAAGGAGTGGGGCGACTTTGAGCCCCGTGAGGTCCGGGAACTGGCGGAGAAGGGCATAGAGATGCACTTCTACCGCATGGGCAAGAAGGAATTCAGGCAGCTGTTGAAGGATGAGAATGTTCAAGTGATACGGCTTGCCCCGGTGGACAAGATGGAGACGGTGGCCGTGATCGGAAAGCTGGACCCATCGTTCCCCGCCAACGAATTTCTGCTCCCGCCCAAGAGCCTTTCTACCTGCCTGCAGGAGGTGGAGGAGTATGATGAGGAGCTGGCGTCCTGTGAGCACGTTTTATCGGACGCGGCCAAATACACCCGCAGCTTCGACGCCCAGCTCCTGAAGGCCCAGAACGAGGAAGAGTACTCCGCAGTAGGCGAGACCGCAGAGGATCAGGACGGGCTGGTGATGCTGGACGGCTACATACCCGCCGCCAACGAGGATATGTTCCGTGAGGCGGCCGCCCGAAACAACTGGGCGTGGGTCATAGACGACCCGGCACAGGATGACGAGCACGTTCCCACGAAGATCAAGTACAACAAGGTCACACGGCTGATCATCCCGGTCTTCGACATCCTCGGCACCGTCCCGGCCTATCGGGAGTACGATATCTCCACCTGGTTTTTAGGCTTCTTTACCCTGTTTTTTGCCATGATCATCGGCGACGCCGGCTACGGCTGTCTGTTCCTGATCGCCGCCGTTGTCATGACGCTGAAGAAAAAGCAGCTGAGCAACGCGGTCCTGCTTCTGTACGTGCTGTCCATTGCCACCATTGTATGGGGCGCCCTGACCGGAACATGGTTCGGGATAGAGGGCGCCATGCGGGTACCGTTCCTGAAGAGTCTTGTGCTCCCATCCATCGCGAACTATCCGGAGTACTTCGGCGTGACGACCACCGCCCAGCAGAACACGGTGATGAAGTTCTGCTTCAGCATCGGCGTGGTCCATCTGGCCCTGGCCTGCGTGATGAACATCAAGCGGAAGATCGGGGAGAAGAACCTCAACTGGGTCGCCGATCTGGGCTGGCTTCTGGCCATTTGCGCACTGTACTTCGTGGTTCTGTTCATGGTCATCGGCGAGAACGTCAACATGACTGTGGCGGCCGTGGTGGTGGGCGTGGGCTTTATCCTGGCAGTCCTGTTCGGCGGTATGGCGCCGGGCCTGCGCTTCGGCAAGGGCCTGAAGGCCGGCGTCAGCAACGCCTTTACCGTTTTCCTGGATACCATCAGCGCCTTCGGCAACATCATGAGTTACATCCGTCTGTTCGCCGTCGGCCTGGCGTCCCTTGCCATTGCCCAGAGCTTCAATGACATGGCCTCCGGGTTCCATGGCGCGGGGATCATCGCTGGTGTCCTGATCGTGCTCATCGGACATGGCCTGAACATTATCATGGGACTGCTGTCCGTTGTTGTCCACGGCGTACGCCTGAACCTGCTGGAATTCTCCGGTCAGTTGGGCATGGAGTGGACCGGTACGGCCTACGATCCCTTCCAGAAGAGAGACAAAATCAAAAAATAAGAGATAGGAGTTTGGTTTATGAATTTAGCATTTGTTGGTATGGCAGCTGCCCTCGGATTATCCGCAGCAGGTTCAGCGTTTGGTACAGGCTTTGCGGGAATGGCTTCTGTTGGTGCTTGGAAAAAGTGCTATGCAGCCGGAAAACCTGCTCCGTTCATTATGATCGCTTTCTCAGGCGCGCCTCTGACACAGACCATCTACGGTTTCCTTCTCATGAATTTCATCAGAAACGCGGTCGCCGGCGGCGCTAACCCGGGCCTCGCGTTTGGCGTAGGTCTCTTCTGCGGCCTCGCGATCGGTCTTTCCGGTCTCTTCCAGGGCAAGTGCGCAGCCGCTTCCTCCGATGCGCTAGGCTCAACAGGAAAGGGCACCGCAAACTACTTCATCGTTATCGGTGTCGCAGAAACGGTCGCCCTGTTCACACTGGTCTTCGGTCTGCTGCTGCTCCAGTAAGCTGCAGATGCCGGTATCGGCACGACCTGCAAAATGCAAAAAACACCTCCGAGGCGGCGCCCCGGAGGTGTTTTTTTGCCCTGTATCGCCGCACCGGGCCCCCTTGCATTTTTCCTGTCACTGCAGCTGCCTCCTGCATATCATGGGTTGAAGGAGGGATGAGAATGAGGGAAACACTGCACTTTTGCGTGTTGGGCGGCGATCTGCGGCAGGTGCGCCTGGCGGAGCTGCTTTGTGAGGACGGCCACACCGTGGCGCTGCTTGGCTTTGAAGGACTGGGGGAGTCCGCACCTGTGCCCGTGCTCCGTGATCTGGAACAGATCAGCGATGCCGACTGCCTGGTCCTGCCCCTGCCGGTGACAAATCGAGACGGTGGTCTGAACACCCCGTTTGGCAATAGAGAGATTTTCCTGGAGTCTGTCTGGCCCCTTGTGAGACCGGAACAGATCATCTGTGCCGGTCGGGTGACCCCGGCGCTGGCGGCGGAGGCGGCAGAGTACAGACTGACGCTCCACGACTACTACGCCCGGGAGGAGCTGGCCATCGCAAACGCCGTTCCAACGGCGGAGGGGGCCATCCAGATCGCCGTAGAGGAGCTGCCCGTCACCATCCAGGACGCCGAGACGCTGATCCTGGGCTTCGGGCGGATCGGAAAGCTGCTGGCCCGCCGCATGGCGGCCTTGGGTGCCCGCGTGTCCGTCACCGCCCGCAGCTGTGAGGAGCTGGCGTGGATCGAGGCTCTGGGCTACACGCCGGTGCGGTTCAAAACGCTGTCCGGTGTCCTGGACCGGTATCAGCTTCTGTTCAATACTGTCCCGGCCCGGGTGTTGTCCGGAGAAGAATTATGTAAACTACAACAAGGCGCCGTCTGCATCGACCTGGCCTCCGCACCCGGCGGGGCGGGGCAGTTTTTTGGAACATTTTTTGCTCTGCGCCGGCATAGGGTAGAGGCATCCGGAAGAGAGGAGAAGGACCAAATGGAACAATATCCGATGACCATCCACTTTCAGCAGGATGGCCCCACGCTGGAAGAGCTGCTGCAGACCCTGAGACGGGGACAGACGGAGGAGAGATCGTGTCCGGGCGGGCGGGACTGTACCTGAGACTGTCCCGGGAGGACGGGGAGCAGGAGTCCCAGAGCATTGACAGTCAGCGGGCGCTGCTGACCCGATACGCCGGGGAGCGGGGCCTGTCAGTGGCGGAGGTCTATATCGACGACGGCTGGTCCGGCACCACCTTTGACCGGCCCGGCTTTCGGCGGATGCTGGCGGACATCGAGGCGGGGAGGCTTGACACGGTGCTGACCAAGGATCTGTCCCGGCTGGGGCGGGACTATATCCAGACGGGCTACTACATCGAGCGGTATTTCCCCGCCCACGGTGTCCGCTATATCGCCGTGGGAGACCATATCGATACGGAGGCGGAGGACGGGACGCTGCGTCTTGCGCCGTTTCTCAACGTCATCAACGACCTCTATGCCGCCGATATCTCCCGAAAGGTCCGGCTGGCTCTGACCGCCCGGCGGAAGGCCGGACGCTTCATCGGCGCATACGCACCCTACGGCTATTGGAAGGGCGAGGGCGGGCGGCTGCTGATCGACCCGGAGACGGCGCCTCACGTGCGAAAGCTCTACCGGGATTTCCTGGCGCATGGCTCCGTGCTGGGGACAGCAAAACGGATGACCGAGTGGGGAATCCTCACGCCGTCAGACCGGCGTCAGGGGAGTGGTGTGGGGGAGAGGACCCACGGCGTCTGGAGTGAGCAGACGGTCCGGCGGATCCTGACAAACCCCACCTATGCCGGTCACCTGACCCAGAACCGGTCGAGAAAACGCAGTCACAAGCTGGAGCAGCGTGTGCGCCTGCCGCCCTCGGAGTGGATCACCGTGCCTCATACCCACGAGGCGATCGTCAGTCAGAGGGAGTTCGACTGTGTACAGAACATCCTGGCCGCCCGGCGCTATCAGAGGAGCGGGGGAGAGGGCCACCTGCTGACGGGGCTTGCCTTCTGCGCCGACTGCGGTGCGCCCATGACCTACGTGCGGGAGAGCGAGACGCGGACGTATCTGGTCTGCCAGGGCTATCGAAAGGGCGGCAGGCTTCATCTCTGCACAGGCCACTGGGTCCGGGAGGACCGGCTTTTTGAGCAGCTCCGGCAGGTGCTGACGGACCTGGCCGATGCGGCCGGGATAGAGGGCCGCCAGTTTGAGCCTCTGAACCGTATCGCGGCGGCGGCGCTGATCCGCCGGGTGCTGGTACATGAGGACAGGAGGATCGAGGTTTTCTTTCGATTCCGACCGCCGGAGGCAGCTGGAAAATTCTGCATTGAATATTCAAGAAAAGTGTGATATAATAACATCCATTATGAAGAGAAAAAGACGACAAGGGGAGAACAGCGTGAAGAAGATTCTGTCCCTGACGATGATCTCGGTCCTTTTGCTGGCCTGTGCCGCCGAACTCTCCGGCTGCGGCAAGGAGGGGAGAGCGGAGAATGCCGGCGCCGCGATGTCCGTGTCGGATACCGCGGAGGCGGGCCGGGTGGTCTCCGTCGGCGTCTACGAGCCCGCCTCGGGCGCGGACAGTATGGGCGGTAAGCGGGAGACCCTGGGCATCCGGTATGCGAATGAGGTCCGGCCCACCGTTGAGCTCGACGGCGTCACCTATAACGTGGAGCTGAAGTTCGTGGATAACGAGAGCTCTCCGGAGATCGCCGCCGCCGCGGCAGAGGAGCTGGCTGAGTCCGACTGCTCCGTCATTCTGGGCTCATACGGTTCAGAGATGTCCGTTGCCGGTATCCCCGCCTTTACCGAGGCGGGTGTGGCTGCGGTGGGCGCCACCTGCAGCGCGCCCCAGGTCACCGAGGGAAACGACTGCTACTTCCGCATCTGCTATTCTGACAGTTTCCAGGGCGTTGTTCTGGCTCACTATGCCTACTCCTGTCTCGGCGTGACCAAGGCATACTGTCTCAGCGAGCAGGAGAACGGCGACTCCGCCCGTATGGCCGACGCCTTTGCGGCGACCTTCCATTATCTGGGCGGGACCTGCATCCAGGCATCTTACCCTGCCGGTACCACCGACTTTACCGAATATATCTCCGCCGCACAGAAGGCCGTCTGCGGCGTGCTGTTCTGTCCGACCCCGGCGGCAACTGCGCCCCTGATCATTGAGCAGGCCGAGACCATGAGCCTGCTGCAGCCGATCCTGGCCGGAGACGACTGGGATACCGGCGAGGTCCTGAAGGCCGCAGTCGGCAAGAGCGTCAGCGTCACAGTCACCACTCCCTATCTCGAGGGGGCGGACCCCGCTTTCGACGCGGCTGTCCGGGACTGGATCCGCAGTGACCGGACAAACGTCTCGGAGAACGGCGGCGACAGTACGGTGACGGCGACCACCGCTCTGGGCTATGACGCTTACTTCGTGGCCCTGGACGCGCTGGAGCGGGCTGGCAGTACCGACCCCGTGGCCGTGAGAGCTGCCATGTGGAGCACGGATACAACAGGTGTCACCGGCGAAATCCGCTTCGACGGCACCGGCGACGCTGTCCGTACCGGCGCCTGCATCAAGCGGGCCAACCCATCCACCGGCGACTGGGACTATATCACCACCCAGAGCGTATTGTAAGATCCGATTTGAAAAGAGCGGGAGAAACTGCAGTTTCTCCCGCTCTTTTTATGCCGGAGCCCCGTCAAATTATTTTTTCAGGTCACTTGACAGACTGATATAGCTGTGTTAATATTCTTAATACAGTTAAGACGAAACGGAGTTGATAGAAAGGATGATTACACTCAACTACCGGGACGGAAAACCCATCTACGAACAGGTAATGAACGGCCTGCGTCGGCTGATCGTAACCGGGATGCTTTCGCCGGACGAGAAGCTGCCCTCGGTTCGGGAGCTTGCGCAGCAGCTGGCCATCAATCCGAATACGATCCAGCGCGCCTACCGGGAACTGGAGCGGGACGGATATATCGTCTCGATCCCGGGGAAGGGCAGCTTTGCCGCCGCCGGTGATACGGCGGACAGCGGCAAGCGGCAGGCGATGCTGGAGCGCTTTGCAGAGCTTGCGGCGGAACTGAGATGGATGGGCGTCTCCCAGCAGGAGCTGCTGGAGCGCATGGAAGGAGGACTGTCCCATGGCGATACTTGAGACAAAAAAGCTGGTAAAGACCTTTGACGGCTTCCGGGCTCTGGACGAGCTGGATCTCTCCGTGCCCAAGGGGGCTGTCTACGGTCTGGTGGGACCCAACGGCGCGGGGAAAACCACGCTGATCCGTCACCTGGCGGGGATCCTGCGGCCGGACAGCGGCGAGGTCCTGCTGGACGGCAGTCCGGTCTATGAAAACACCGAGGCAAAGAGGCGGATGGCCGTGATCCCCGACGACGTATTCTATTACACCCAGGCCTCCACGGCGGATATGATGAAGTTCTACAAGGGTGTATGGTCCAACTTTGACGTGGATCGGTATGAAAAGCTTCGGGAGGCCTTCACCCTGGACGACAAGAAGCCCGTGCGGACCCTTTCCAAGGGCATGCAGAAGCAGGCGGCCTTCTGGCTGGCTCTGTCTCTGCGGCCGGAGGTACTGATCCTCGATGAGCCCGTGGACGGTCTGGACCCGGTGATGCGCCGTCAGGTCTGGAGCCTTGTGCTGGCGGACGTGGCGGAGAACGGTACAACGGTGCTGGTGTCCTCCCATAATCTCCGGGAGCTGGAGGACGTATGCGACCACGTGGGGATCATGAACCGGGGCAAAAACCTGCTGGAGCGGTCGCTGTCTGAGCTTCAGGACAACGTGGCGAAGATCCTCATTGCACTGCCGGAGGGCACGGAGCTGCCGAAGGATCTGGAGATGCTCCACGAGAGCGCCACAGGCCGTCTGCGGACCCTGATCCTGCGGGGCAGGCCGGAACAGCTGACGGACCGCCTGCAGATTCTGGAGCCGCTGTTCATGGACGCGGTGCCCCTGTCTCTGGAGGAAATCTTTATCTATGAACTGGGAGGTGCGGACTATGCCGTCAAGAACATTCTGCTTTAATGGCCTGTTCCGCAAGGACCTGGCCCGCTTCTGGCCGATCTGGGCTGCCTATACGATCCTGTGGTTTTTGCTGCTGCCGCTGACGATCATCAGTACACTGCACGTACCCTTCTATACCCCGGACCGGATCCAGGAAATCGTGCATACCATGATGGAGGTCCCGGCGGTCCTCATGGCGTTCTTCTTTGCCGTTCTGGTGGCCATGGCGGTCTTCAGCTATCTGTACCAGGGGAGAAGCACCAACTTCTTCCATGCCCTGCCCGTCCGCCGGGAACGGCAGTTCCTGGCCCACTGCGCCTCGGGACTGTTTCTGATGCTGTCCGCCAATGTGGTGATTTTCCTGCTCTCTCTGGTGGTAGAGGCCGCCGGCGGCTGCGTGGATATCGTAAGCCTGCTGCAGTGGCTGGCTGTGGTCTCCATGTGCTGCGTGTCGTTCTTCGGTTTTGCCGCCTTCTGCGCCATGCTGACGGGCCATATCCTTGCGCTGCCGTGCATTTACGTCATCCTGCAGCTTGCTTTTGTGGTAGCGGAGGCGCTGGTCCAGTATATCCTGCGTTTCTTTACCTTCGGCATGTCGGCGCTGGGCGTTCGGCTGCTCTTCCTCTCGCCCTGCCCCATGCTGTTCCGACGGCTCCGCTGGCACGGATTTTACGATCCGGACACCGGGGAGCTGATCAGCCAGACCTTCCAGGGCTGGGGCGCCGCGTGCATCTACTGCGCCGTGGGCGTCGTATTCCTTGCTCTGGCGCTGGTGCTGTACCGGCACCGCCGGATGGAGGCCTCTTCCGACGTCATTGCCATCCGGGTCCTCAAGCCGGTGTTCCGCTGGTGCCTGGCCGTTGCCGGCGCCCTGTGCGTGGCGGCTCTCCTGTGCATGATCCTCTTTGAGAGTGCCGGCCAAATGTCCGGCAGTCTGCCCGGCGTGCTGGGGATCGTATTCCTGCTCATCGGCGGCTTTATTGGCTGGATCGTGGCGGATATCCTGCTGAAAAAGAGCTTCCGGGTCTTCCGGGACCACTGGAAGGGCTTCGGTATCTTTGCCGTCATCGTTATCGTTCTGAGCCTTCTGTGTCAGCACGGTGCTTTCGGATATGAAAAACGGGTGCCTGTGCCGGATGATGTGACCGCCGTATACCTGAGTGCCGACGGCGATTATGCCACCGGCGTCAAGCTGACGGAGCCGGAGAATATCGCCGCCGCGGTGGCCCTCCACGAGAGCATCCTCTCCAACGAATCGATCCATGAGGCAAATCGATCCGGCGAGACCCGCAATCTGGTCATTACATATCTGGACGAGGAGGATAATCCCATCCTCAGCCGCATATATCCGCTCTCCGCCTCAGCGGATCAGTGCCGGGACCGCAGCTCCGACGTGCGTTTGACGGAACGGCTGCTCAACAGCCGGGAGGCTCTCCGCAGCCGGTGTGACTCCACCATCGAGGTGACGCCCGACTCCATTCTCAATGCCACGCTGTACTACACCTACATCAATGAGTCGGATGAAGTGATCTACTACGACGGTCCGTTCGGTGAGACCGTCACGGCCTCCACTCGCCCCTCTGACGGGTCTCTCACGGAACAGGAGGCCTATGAGCTCTACACCGAATGCATCCTGCCGGACATGGAGGACGGAAACATGGGTCGGGTCTGGGTGATCCAGGACGCCGATTATGCCCGCAGTACTATAAATATGGAGCTGGACATCGAGCTGATGGCCGACGCTGAAGACGCCAGCAACGAGCCTTATGAGTTTGAGTACCTGCATTTCCAGATCCCGGCCTCGGCGACGCGGACCGTCCGCTGGCTGGAGGACCACGGCTATGCGCCTGAAACCCTCTGGGATGCCTCGGAAGGCAATATGGATATGTATCCGCTCTATTGACCCCCCTCTCTCTCAAAGACGGAGCGGCCGAAAGGCCGCTCCGTCTTTGTGTATCGACAGAGTTGCCACTCAAATCGTAATCCCGGAGAAGCGGTTTCGATTTTAGATGCCTTCCAATTACCGCACCACGGGGGGTGGACTTCGACGCGGCGGCCCGTCTGGGCGTCCAGGTGATCTGGGCGCTGTCCCTGCCCGGAAAGGTCGCCCCCGTTACGGCGGGGCGTGCCATCCGGACCACCATCTACAATATCCTGCAAGAATTGGGAGTCTGGTTATGAGAGAAACTCGTGTGGGATTTGCCATGTGCGGTTCCTACTGTACGTATCGTCAGACGCTGACGGCCCTGGAGCGGCTCACGGAGCTGTATCGCAACGTGGTGCCTATCCTGTCGGAGAACAGCGCCGGCACCGACAGCCGCTTCGGCACCGCCCGCAGCTTTCGCATCGAGATCGAAAATCTCTGCGGCCGGCCGGTGCTGAGCACCATCCCGGAGGTGGAGCCCATCGGCCCCCAGGGGCTGCTGGACGTTCTGGTCATCGCCCCCTGTACCGGCAACACCCTGGCAAAGCTGGCTCACGGGGTGACGGACACCTCCGTCACCATGGCTGCCAAAGCCCATCTGCGCAACGGCCGGCCTGTGGTGCTGGCTCCGGCCACCAACGACGGCCTGGGGGCCGCCGCCCAGAACATAGGACAGCTGCTGGTGCGCAAGAACATCTACTTCGTGCCCTTCCGACAGGACGATCCCCAGGGCAAGCCCAACTCCGTGATGGCGGAACTGTCGCTGATCCCGGAGACCATCGAGGCGGCCCTTCGGGGAGAGCAGGTGCAGCCGGTGCTTCTGGGTGCTGTCGAAACGTGTCGAAACTTGCGATGAAATGGTACTTGTCTGCCGTGAAAGCAGTGCGGTATAATGGTTTTAGAGTTTTGTACCCTTAATTATTACTGCTGAGAAACGGAGTGTCACTGGATGAAGAATTTGCACTGGCAGAGCTGTACCGTTCCGGATTCCGCAGGTCGTCCGCTGTCGCTCAGTTACAGCCTTCTGGTGGACGAAGTGCCCTGCGGGGCGTCGCTGCTTCTGGAGAATTACGGGATCCGCATCGACATCTCCGGCGGCGACAGTATCAGCCTGCCGGGCATCACGCCCCTCCGGCGCGAGATCGAGGACCTGCTGGCGCTCATGTGCCGAAACGCCGTCACACCGGCCACGGCCATGGATGTGACGGAGGACTGGCTGGCACTGCGATAATCAAAACAAAACTGCTTCGCTGGGCGAGGCGTTGCCGACACAGAAAAAGGCGTGCCCCGGGATATGACCCGGGGCACGCCTTTGCATGTCAGGATGTCCTGCAGAGTTCCTTGCCCGCAGGCGCGTACCCAACGAAGTGGTCTCAAGTTGATTATTTCAGCCCAGCTGCTCCCGGCTGTCGGTAAGCTGCCGGATCAGGGCCCGAAGCTTCTCAGCCCGGTCCCGTTCAGCGGCGACCACCGCTTCGGGTGCCTTGCCCACGAAGCCGGGATTGTTCAGCTTCTTTTCCAGCTTGGCCAGTTCGTCGCCGTTCTTCTTCAGAGCCTTGTCGATCCGCGCCCGCTCCTGGTCGAGGTCCACCAGCTGGGCCAGGGGGATGAACACCCGGGCGCCGGCGGTGACCACGGTGAGCATGCCCTGGGTGTCCGCCGGGGCCTCGTCCAGCAGTTCGATTTCGTCGGCGGAGGCCAGCCGCATCAGGAATGCCTGACCGGCGGCGAAGACGTCGCCGTGCGCTGAGGCGATGATCAGCTTTGCCTTTCGGGAGGGGGGTACGTTCATCTCCGCCCGGCGGGCGCGGACGCCGCGGATGACCTCCATGACCATCTCCATGGACGCCTCCTCCGCCGGGAAATCCAGTTCAGGACGGGCCACCGGCCAGTCAGAGGTGATCAGATAGTCCCCCTCGTGGGGCAGCGCCTGCCAGATCTCTTCGGTGATGAAGGGCATGAAGGGATGCAGGAGTTTGAGGAGGTCCGTCAGCACATAGCACAGCACCTGCTGGGCCTGCTGGCGGGCGGCCTCATCGTCGCCGTTGAGACGGGTCTTGGTCAGCTCGATATACCAGTCGCAGTAGGTCTCCCAGATGAAGTCGTAAAGCTTGCCTGCGGCGATGCCCAGCTCGTAGTGGTTCATATTCTCCGTGACGTCGGCGATCAGAGCGTTGAGCCGGGAGAGGATCCATTTGTCTTCCGTCTCCAGCTCCGCCGGGAGTTCGCAGGTTTCGATGCTCAGATTCATCAGCAGGAAGCGGCTGGCGTTCCAGATCTTATTGGCAAAGTTCCGCATGGCCTCGCAGCGCTCCACGAAAAAGCGCATGTCGTTGCCGGGGGAGTTGCCGCTGATCATATTGTAGCGCAGGGCGTCGGCGCCGTACTGATCGGCCATCTCCAGCGGGTCGATGCCGTTGCCCAGGGACTTGGACATCTTGCGGCCCTTGTCGTCCCGGACCAGACCGTGGATGAACACGGTGTGGAAGGGGGGCTGCTTCATCTGCTGGCAGGAGGAGAAGATCATGCGGGCCACCCAGAAGAAGATGATATCGTAGCCGGTGACCAGCACGTCGGTGGGGAAGAAGTAGTCCAGATCCGGCGTCTTGTCCGGCCAGCCCAGGGTGCTGAAGGGCCAGAGAGCGGAGGAGAACCAGGTGTCCAGCACGTCGGGGTCCCGGGTGATGTCCTTGCTGTGGCAGTGTGCGCACTCCGTGGGGTCCTCCCGGGTGACAGTCATCTTGCCGCATTCGGCGCAGTACCACACGGGGATCTGATGGCCCCACCAGAGCTGGCGGGAGATGCACCAGTCGTGGACGTTCTCCATCCAGTTGAGGTAGATCTTGGAGAACCGGTCCGGGACGAAACGGGTCTCGCCGTCCTGTACAACCCGGATAGCCTCTTCGGCCAGGGGCTTCATCTTGACGAACCACTGGGCGGAGATCAGGGGCTCCACGTCCTGATGGCAGCGGTAGCAGGTGCCCACGTTATGGCTGTAGTCCTCCTCCTTTTCCAACAGGCCCAAGGCTTTCAGGTCCTCCAACACGGCCTTGCGGGCCTCATAGCGGTCCATGCCGTCATACCGGCCGCCGTTTTCGTTGACGACGCCGTTGTCGTCCAGCACGCGAATGATCTCCAGATCGTGGCGCAGGCCCACCTCAAAGTCATTGGGGTCGTGGGCAGGCGTCATTTTCACACAGCCGGTGCCGAAGTCCATCTCTACGTACTCGTCGGCCACAATGGGAATCTCCCGGTCCATCAGGGGCAGGATGCAGGTCTTGCCCACCAGGTGACGGTAGCGCTCGTCGTCCGGGTGGACGGCCACGCCGGTGTCGCCCATCATGGTCTCCGGCCGGGTGGTGGCCACGACCAGATAGCCGGAGCCGTCTGAGAGGGGATAGCGGATGTGCCAGAGGTGGCCGGGCTTGTCCTGATACTCCACCTCCGCGTCCGACAGCGCCGTGGTGCAGTGGGGGCACCAGTTGATGATCCGGCTGCCCTTGTAGATCAGACCCTTCTCATAGAGGTTGACGAAGACCTCCCGCACGGCCTTGGAGCACCCCTCGTCCATGGTGAAGCGCGCCCGCTCCCAGTCGCAGGAGGAGCCGAGCTTTTTCTGCTGCCGCACGATGCGGTCGCCGTAGGTGTTCTTCCAGTCCCAGACGCGCTCCAAGAATTTTTCCCGGCCCAGATCGTAGCGGGTCAGGCCCTCCTTGACGCGAAGCTCCTCTTCCACCTTGATCTGGGTGGCGATGCCGGCGTGGTCCGTGCCGGGGACCCAAAGGGCGGCGTAGCCCTGCATCCGCTTG
>JAFWDQ010000034.1 GCA_017516065.1 Oscillospiraceae bacterium | reverse complement strand
TAGAGGATGATGCACAGCACCACGATCACGGCGCAGACGCGGTAGGTAAAGCGATACCCGCCGGCGTTGATCAGCCCGCCCATCAGTACGGGTCCCAGACCGGTGCCCACGTCGGCACAGATGTAGACCGTGGAGAGGGCCAGAGAGTAGCGGGTCACCGGCGAGAGCTTCACGGCGATGGCCTGGATGGAGGACATGGGCGTGCCGTAGCCCAGGGCAAACAGTACTGCCGAGATAAGCAGCATATACCAGTTGTGGGTAAAGCTGAGCAGCAGGAATCCCAGGATCAGGAGGATCAGGGCGGGATACATGACGATATTGGAACCCCGGCGGTCCAGCAGCCGCCCGGAGGTGGGCCGGCCGAAGACCAGGAAGAGAGCATAGATCAGGAAGAAGAAGGAGGACGCTACCGCCAGATCAAGTTCCCAGGCAAACGAGGTCACGAAGGTGAGCACGCTGGAATAGCAGACCGCCATCACCAGCAGACACAGGGAGATGGGCAGGGCCCGGGATTCGAAGTACTTCTTGGGATTGAGGATCCCGGTGGTCGCCTCCCGGCGCTCCGTCTCCGACAGCTGGATGGGCTTGATGTGCATCAGGCTGACGAAGAGCAGGCACAGGGCCGCGCAGGCGACGCAGACGCCGAAGATGACCTGATAGTTATACAAACGCAGCAGGAATGTACCCACAAAGGGGCCCAGCGCCGTTCCGAGCGTCGGGGCGATGCCGAAGTAGCCGGCGCCCTCGCCCTTCCGGGAGTCGGGGATCACCGTCATGGCAATGGTCATGACGCCGGTGCTGGAGATGCCGAAGGTGATGCCGTGGATACAGCGGATCGCCAGCAGGAACCCCATATTCGATGCAAAGAGATAACCGACGGTGGACAGGAAGTAGATGAGGAACGAGACGAGAGTCAGCCGCTTGCGGCCTACCACGTCCAAAAATCGCCCGGCGAAAAGCCGGCCGAACAGGGACCCGATGACGTAGATGCTGGAAATCAGGCCGGAGATGCTGGCGGAGGCGTGGAAATGCTCCGTGGTGTACAGGGCCATGGTGGTGAACAGGAGATAGAATACCATGGCGTCGAAAAACGCGGCCAGCCACGCCAGGGCCAGTTCCCGTGAGAAGATTCTCTCTTTCATAGCATACGCTCCTTCACCTTCAAAAGTCGACGGTCGCCGCCGATATGACGTTTACACAACTAATTATTATACCACAGAGAGTGTTTATCGTAAAGATAAAAATCACAGGCGTGCCGGCTTCCGGGAAGCATGGATGAAGCCCGATTTCCATAAGAGATAGGATAAGGAAGGGGGGAGGCGCGATATGAGTATCCGGGCCGGAGCGCGGCGATTCTTCCGGCAGGGCGATCTGCTGCTGCTGATCCTGTGCAGCTGCGCGTCGGCCTGCGGGCTGGTGCTGATCGCCAGCGCCGCAGCCTATCGGGGCGGCGGCCGCTATGTGCTGATCCAGGGGATCGCCGTGGGCATCGGCGTCGCTGCCTACATTCTCTTTACCTGTATGGATCTCGAGCGACTGACGGACCGGTGGTACTGGCTGCCGGTGTTCAACGTGCTGCTGCTGGCCGCGCTGGCACTGTGGGGCGTGGACGGCGGCACGGGCAACCGGAGCTGGCTTCGCTTTTCCCGGCTTCCCGTGGGGATCCAGCCGGCGGAGATCGTGAAGCTGACCTTTGTTCTGCTGCTGGCCCGTCAGATGGCCCGGTGTCAGCAGAGGGGGATCGGGCGTCCGTCCGCCGCGCTCCAGCTGGCGCTCCACGGCCTGTGCATGTGCGCTCTTGTGCTGGCGGTGTCCGGGGATGCGGGCATGGCCCTGGTCTACGCTGTGATCTTTCTGCTCATGGCGTTTCTGGCCGGGGTGCCGCTGTACTGGTTTGCCGTTTTGGGGGCGGGGATCGCCGCCGCCGCCGTTTTTCTGCGCGAGCAGATTTGGAGCCGCCTGCCGGACTATATCCGAATGCGGCTGCTGGTGGTGCTGGACCACGATCTGGACCCGCTGAACGTGGGCTGGCAGCAGGCCCGCAGCCTGCTGGCCATCGGCTCCGGGCAGGTGACGGGTCAGGGCCTGTTTCACGGCCCTCTGACCCAGAGCGCGGCGGAGAGCAGTCTCCCGGCCCGCCACACGGACTTCATCTTTGCCGTGGCAGGGGAGGAGCTGGGACTGCTGGGATGCGTCGCCATCCTGCTGCTGCTGACGGCGATCATCCTCCGCTGCGTCCAGACGGGCCTGACGGCCCCGGACAGCATGTCCGCCCTGGTATGTATGGGCTTTGCCGGGATGCTGCTGTGCCAGACAGTGCTCAATGTGGCCATGTGTCTGTATCTGGCCCCGGTGGTGGGCCTGACGCTGCCCTTTTTCAGCTACGGCGGCTCCTCTGTGGTGACGCTGTTCGCCGCCATGGGTATGGTCTCCGGCGTCCGGTTCCGCACGCCGGGCCGGCGGCTGTATCCGGCGGCAGAGTGGTAGCGCATCCGCGCCGGACAGGAAAAGACCGCCGCGGCAACCTGTCGCGGCGGTCTCGGTATCGGAGATCGGGAGCCCCGGAGGCTCCGCCTTCTCACGTCAGTTTTTCCAGATCATAAGGCGTGGTCTGATAGACGTAGTAATTGAGCCAGTTGGTATAGAACAGCTGGGCAGCGGAGCGCCAGGTCACCACGGGGGGGAGAGAGGGGTCGTCGTTGGGGAAGTAATTGGTCGGGACGGCGATCTTCTTGCCCCGTTCGATGTCCCGCCAGTACTCCCGGGCCAGGGTGTCCGCGTCGTATTCCGGATGTCCCATGATAAAGAAGCGGCGGCTGTCTTCCGTCTTGACCGCGAAGATGCCGGACTCCTTCGAGACAGCGATGATCTCCAGCTCCGGCACGGCGGCAATATCTTCGGCGTGGACCTCCGTGAAGCGGGAGTGAGGTACGTAGAACACGTCGTCCAGCCCCCGGAAGATGGGGCTGTTGGGCTTGAGAGCCTCGTGGGGGAAGACGCCGAAAATTTTCTCCTCCAGCCGGTGCTTTGGGATGCCGTAGTGGTAGTACAGCGCCGCCTGTGCGCCCCAGCAGATGTGCAGGGTGCAGTGGACGTTGGTCTGCGTCCAGTCCATGATGCGGCACAGCTCCGGCCAGTAATCCACGCTCTCGAAGTCCAGATGCTCCACCGGCGCGCCGGTGATGATCATCCCGTCGTAGCGGCGGTTCCGGACCTCGTCAAAGGACCGGTAGAAGGACTCCAGATGGGACAGATCCACGTTTTTGGAGTCATGGCTGATGGTCCGCAGCAGATCGATCTCGATCTGCAGCGGCGTATTGGACAGCTTGCGCATGAGCTGTGTCTCGGTGACGATTTTTGTGGGCATCAGGTTCAGCAGCAGCAGCCGCAGGGGTCGGATATCCTGGTGGATCGCCCGGCGCTCCGTCATCACGAAGATGTTCTCGCTCTCCAGTATTGCGGTGGCGGGCAGAGAGTCAGGGATGCGGATCGGCATGGACGGTTTCCTCCTTTCAAATCATCAGCAGATCGGCTGCCGCATAGCTGTCGGGAGCGGCGGCGGCGCCGTTGCCGTTGTGCTGGGTATCGCCGCCGTCCTCACCGTCCTCGCCGTCCTCACCGTCCTCACCATCCTCGCCGTCCTGAGTATCGACGGGTTCCGGATCGAGTCCTATGGTGACCTGGAGGAATTCGGGAATGGTCAGCGGATGGGAGAGGTCGGCCAGCATATCAGACACCTCGTTGGAGGAGATGCAGAAGCCCATGCACGCGGCCCGGCGGTGCATGCAGTAGACCAGACCCACCAGATTGCCGTACATATCCAGCAGGGGCCCGCCGCTGTTGCCGGAGGACATAGGCGCGGTGATCTGGATATCGGTCATGCCCTCAAAGCGCAGCTGTTCGCTGCCGTCCCGGATGGCGCTGACAATGCCGCTGGAAAGGGTGTTGCGGATGTTCATGGGCGTGCCGATGATGGCGATGGCCTGGCCCGGCACCACGGTGTCGCTGTTGCCGATGGGGATCGCCGCGGCGTTGTTGACGCCGTCAGCCTTGAGCACTGCGATATCCGCGTCCTTGTCATAGGCCAGGATTGAGCTGACGCGGTAAGATTTGCCGTCCTCCGACATCGCCACAATGGTGGTATATTCGTCGCCGTCCACCAGGGGATGGCAGCAGCAGGCGATGATCCCGTCGCTGCGGACAAAAGCGCCGGATGCGGAGACCAGCCGCTCACCCTCGCTGTCGAGCATGTAGAGAGTCACCGCGGAGGAGGACAGCTTCGCCACTTCCTCCATGGTGAGCAGGGCGGTGCCGGAAGCGGGAAGCACTGCGGCGGCGTCATAGGAGGAGGCGGTGTCCAGGCCGATCAGCCCGGTAGCGGCGTCGTAAGTCACGCCCACGTCCACGTCCGCCATGATGTCACGGAGCTTGAAGTAGTTGCTGCCGTCGATGTTGTAGACGATACCGTCCGTGTCGTAGCCGTCCAGGAGCACCCTCTGGGAGGAAGGAACGATAACGTGGGTGCCTGCGCCGGGTATAATGCGCTCGGTGCCGTCCGAACGGTACTCGCTGCCGGGGACGATATTGACAGAGTTGGTCTCCTCGCGCCACTCCACGGCGAATTTCGCCGAGGTATTCTGCAGCAGGTATGCAATGTCACGAAGCTTGAAGTAGTTGTTGCCGCCGATGTTGTAGGCCCAGAGCTGATATAAGGAGCCGTCCACGGCCAGAGTGACCTGGACGGGCTTTTCGGTTCCTGACGGTTCGGCGGCCGCCGAAGCCGGGAGGATACAAAGACTCACCAGCAGACTCAGGACAGTTATCATTGAAAAAATCTTCTTCAACAGAAATCGCCTCCCGGATACTGAATGCAGAGATTAGGTCTTGCCGTAATGTGCGGCTTAAGTTGCTATATTAATATATTCTACCACAAACGGAGCCGGGATTCAACGGGTTCTTTATAATATAATGTGTGCTGAAGTGATGTGCGCTGAATGTTCCGAACATTATAAAAAAAAGGATCATTTTTCGTAAAGTAACGCAAAGAGTAGAAAACCGGGCGCCTTTAGAGCCGCCGAAAAAAATAAAAATAAAATTTAGAAAAAAGTGTTGACAAAGGGTGTTGGATTTGATATATTAGTTGAGCGCCGCACGAAGGGCAGGGCCCGATCCGAGCCGTCTGCGGCACATGCGTGCACCTTGTAAATTAAACAACGTGAGAAACGAAGCACCAGAAGAGGGAGCCGG